>NZ_BLTG01000007.1 GCF_017312405.1 Mycobacterium sp. PO1 | reverse complement strand
GCGGGTGCCGGCGGCGGGGCGGCCGGCGCAGGCGCGGGTTGGCGTTCGACGTAGACGGTCCGCGGCGCCTGCTGCGGCGCCTCCTGCACGACGGGCACCGGCGGCTTGATCGTCTCGGCCGACGGTTGCTCGGGTGGCAGCTGCACAGCTTCCTCGACCGGCGCGGGAGCGGGGACCTGGCTGCTCGGCACAATGGCGCTCTGGGCCGGGCTGGGCCGCTGATCGGCGGTCGGGCGGATGCTGACCGCCAGCGAGATCGCCAGTGCGACGACACCGACGACGAAGATCGACGTCAAGGCACTGCCCACCAGCAGGAACGGCTTGCGGTCGTCCTCGACGGCGCGGGCCGCGGTCGGGGCATACTCGTCGACCTCGTCGACCTCTCGTCGACCTCGTCGACCTCGTCGACCTCGTCTGGCTCGCCCGTTGCCGGCGCCAGTTGGGTGTCGGCGGCCGCAGCGGCGTACACCGATCCCGCGGTCGGACCGTCCGGGTCCTGCGAGTAGGCCAGGCCCACGGTGGTGGCTTCGAACGCCGGCGCCGACGCACTGGCCAACGCCGCGCCACGGGCCAGCGCCAGCTCCGCGTCCTCGGGCGCGTTGACGGGAATGGAGACCAGATGCTCGAGGTGCGCCTTCACCGCGGCGATGTCGACACCGGATCCGACGACGAACATGGCCTGCGGCGCAGACTGCTGAGCGGTGACCGCGCCGGCGAGCTCGGTGAGCACCGCCATCGCGTCGGCGCTGTGCAGGCTGCGACTGAGCACCTTGACGACCGAGCCGTCGTCGGTCTGCACCACCGACAGCGTGGCGGTGTCGCGGTCGACGAACAGCAGCGCGGTCTTCTCGTATCCGACCGCCCGGCCCACGGCCTGCGCCAGCGAGGCGGCGGCATGGCCCTCCGAGACGAGCATGACGTCGTCGATGCCGTGCCGGGCCAGGGCGTCGCGCAGCGCGGTCGCCGCGGTGTGGTCACTCCACGTGACGCCGATCGA
Organism: Mycobacterium sp. PO1; assembly: GCF_017312405.1. Taxonomy (GTDB): domain Bacteria; phylum Actinomycetota; class Actinomycetes; order Mycobacteriales; family Mycobacteriaceae; genus Mycobacterium. The sequence goes on along the minus strand of NZ_BLTG01000007.1, from coordinate 144,674 downwards.
GCGCAGGTGATGTCCGCCGGTCTCCGCGCTCTCCCGGGTGCCCAGCACCGCCGAGACCACCTGCTCGGCGGCGTTTGCCGAGTCGTCTGCCGATGCAACGTCGAAGACGTCGTGGTCGACGGTGACCCCGTCGGCGTTCTCGCCCTCGACCAGCACCATGCGGACCGTCGTAGGTGTCATCGACACACCTAATACGATGTCCACCGGCCCTCCAATATTGTTTGCTGCCTGTGCCTGGAAGTTCCGGTCGCGCCGCGCACGGCGAGCCCGCAACTAGTACTTCATCGCCGTGACCAGCCGCTGCGTTACACCGTCGGCGTGTTAGCTGACGGCGACGCAAGTATGGCCCGGCGCTCCGGTGGCACCGACTCTACAAGCGGCAGCCGAGTCCCGGCTGTGACGTGTTCGTCAGCTGGTCTTGATGAAGTTCTGATACGACCGCGACGGGGTCGGGCCGCGCTGGCCCTGATATTTCGAGCCCACCCGGTCGCTGCCGTACGGGTGCTCGGCGGGGCTGGTCAGCCGCAGCAGGCAGAGCTGACCGATCTTCATGCCCGGCCACAACGTGATGGGCAGGTTGGCGACGTTGGACAGTTCGAGGGTGATGTGCCCGGAGAAGCCGGGGTCGATGAACCCGGCGGTGGAGTGGGTGAGCAGACCCAGCCGCCCCAGCGACGACTTGCCCTCCAGGCGGCCGGCCAGGTCGTCGGGCAGCGTGCACCGCTCCAGCGTCGCGCCGAGCACGAACTCGCCCGGGTGCAGCACGAACGGCTCACCCTCCTTGGGCTCCACCAGCGAGGTCAGGTCGTCTTGGCGCTGCGCCGGGTCGATGTGGGTGTAGCGGGTGTTGTTGAAGACCCGGAACAGGTTGTCCAGCCGGACGTCGACGCTGGACGGCTGGATCAGGCTGTCGTCGAACGGGTCGATGCCGAGCCTGCCGGCGTCGATCTCGGCCCGGATGTCGCGGTCTGAGAGCAGCACGGCACGAGCGTAGCCGCCGAGTGGGATGCTCGAACCATGACCACCAGCGTCGATTTCCACTTCGACCCCATGTGCCCGTTCGCCTACCAGACCTCACTGTGGATCCGCGACGTCCGGGCCCAGACCGGCCTGGAGGTGACCTGGCGATTCTTTTCCCTCGAAGAGGTCAACCGGGTCGAGGGCAAGAAACACCCGTGGGAGCGGGAGTGGTCCTACGGCTGGTCGCTGATGCGCATCGGGGTGCTGCTGGGCCGCCGCGACCCGGGCCTGCTGGACCGGTGGTACGCCGTGATCGGCCATGAACTGCACACGCTGGGCGGCAAGCCCCACGATCCCGAGGTGGCGCGGCGGCTGCTGACCGACATCGGTGTCGACGCCGGGCTGCTGGATGAGGCGCTGGCGGATCCGTCCACGCATGACGACGTGCGCGCCGATCATCAGAGGGTGCTCGACGCCGGGGGCTACGGGGTGCCGACGCTGTTCCTCGACGGGCAGTGCCTGTTCGGGCCGGTGCTGGTGGATCCGCCGAGCGGGGCCGACGCGCTGCGGCTGTGGGACGTGGTGACCGGCATGGCCGCGCTGCCGCACGTCTACGAGCTGCAACGACCCAAGACCGCCGCCGACGCCGAACTGATCGGGCAGTCCCTGCGCCCGTATCTCGACGGGCGGGACTGGGTCAGCATCAACCGCGGCGAGGTGATCGACGTGGAAGGCCTGACCGGCGCAAGCTGACGGGGCGGGGGTGCTAGCCTTTCTGTTCGACCAGGCCGATGTAGTTCAATGGCAGAACATCAGCTTCCCAAGCTGAATACGCGGGTTCGATTCCCGTCATCGGCTCCACGAATGTCCGCCAGCGCACGCTGCACCCGCCCACCGGCTTTTTCTTTGCTCCGCAGGTGTGTCCACAGTCCGGCACGTTACTGAACCGCGGGGAAAGCTCTCGCCCGAGAATCGAATTGCGCAGTACCCGCGTGGACGTCGGCACCTCTGGGGTGGCTCGTCTGCGCGGAGACAGAACGCGGCGACTGCGCGGCGCAGGTCAAGGAGTACCCAGTTCGGGGTACATCGGGCGCATTCCGTTGCGCGGCGATCTCCGCAGCGGGCATGCTGCGGAGATGTCCTCGACCGTGCGGGAGGCCATATGCCGATCAAGTTCGCCCCGACGCGGACCTCGTCAGGAGGCGGGCGTAACAACCGCGGCCACGATGGCCGATCCCTCTCTGCGCTACTGACCGAGGCACTCGAGCGTGCACGTACCCTCGTGGACGTCCCGCCGTGGTCACCCTCCGTGGACGAGGCTGAATGCGGCGAACTCGGGCAGCATGTCGAACACGTGATCGCCGAGTTGCGCCGGCAGATGCACTTCGCCGCCAACGATCCGACCCGGATGGCGACGATCTGCGAGGTCGCCCTGACGTTGCAACAGCTCGCTGCCAAACAGCAGCAGATATTGGTCGAGGACCGCATCCGCTCACTCGGCAGCATGCGCCAACGGATGCGGTTCGCCGGGCACAACGACCCGGCCAGCCTGCTCAGGGCTGCTGCAGAGGCAGCGTGCAGGGCATCCGGTCTGGATCGCGCGATGGTGTTCAAAATCGACAGTGGCCGGCTGCACGCCACGTCCACGTACTTCTCGTCCAACCAAGAGTGGGCCGCAGACTGCCAGACCCGCGCTGAGCAGATCGCGATACCGCTGGTGCCCGGAGTGCTGGAGGCCGAGGTCGTCCGGCGCCGGATGCCAGCGCTGGTGTCCGACGCACAGCAGGAGCCGCAGGCCTACCAGCCGATCGTGGGGATGCTCCGCACCCAGGCATATGTGGCCTCACCGATCTTCGTCAACGGACAGATCGAGGCCACGTTGCACCTCGACGCCTACGACAGCGGACGAGAACTCGACGCCTTCGACCGCGACATCGCCGCCGAGTTGGCTTTCTCCATCGGCCAGGCACTCGAGCGTGTCCTGACGCTGCAGCAGCTCATGCGGCAGCGCGCCGTCCTGGAGACTCTGACGTGCCAGACCGAGGCGCAGCTCCGCACCATCGTCGGCTCAGGTGAATTGACCAACGTGGCCATGAGCCACCTGACTGTGCAGCCCGATCTGGTGCACGAGCCGGCCACCGGAGAAAACCGGGCGGCACGCTCGCTGAGATTGGTGCGCAATCTGACCCGCCGCGAGCTCGAAGTTCTGCAACTGATGAGCACCGGGGCGACCAACGCCGACATTGCGGCACAGTTGTTCCTCGCCGAGGGCACCATCAAGACGCACGTCAAGCGGATTCTGCGGAAGCTCAACGTCGGCAACCGAGGGCAAGCTGTCGCGCACTACACCACCGTGATGCAGAACAGGGGCCACCTCTGACTCGCATCGCGGGGCCCAGGATTACGAAGCGCGACCCGCGGCGAGCGGCTGACTGGCCCGGTCGACGGGTCAGCCCTGCGTTCGACGGCAGCGGAGGCATGAAATACGCTGCTGGACAAGCGATACCGTCACAAGGCCAGTACCCCGGAGAACGATCCGTCACAGTAGATGAGCGGCTCACCCTGGCTGCCGGTCCGGATGTCGGTGATGACCCCGATCAGGATGTCGTGCGTGCCGGCCGCCACGACGCGGTCGACGTCGCACGTCAATGACACCAGGCTGTCGGCGAGCCGGGGAACGCCATCTGGCGTGTACTCCCAATCGCCCGCCGTGAATTTCTCGGCGCCCCGGGCACCGTCCATGCCGGCGAAGCGCCTGGCCAGCGTGCAGTGTTCCTGGCTGAGGACGTTGACCGCGTACCGACCCATCGACTTGATGGCTTCACCGACGACCAGATTCTTGTTGACACAGCAGAGCAGGCTGGGAGGCTCTGCGGTCAGTGACGTGACCGCGGTGGCCGTAATACCCAGGGGGCCTTTCGGACTCGGCGCCGAGATGATGCTCACTCCGGCAGCGAGGCGACGCATGGCCGTCCGGAACTCGTCGGCGCCGATCGCGCTTCGCGTGAGGCTGTTCACGCCGCGGACTTCCACATCCTCAGACCCGCACTGTGTGGATAGGCCATGGAGGCTTGAACATTGACGCGAAGAAACCTGTCTGTCAGCACGGAGATCTTGTTGGTCTCCAGCCACCACAGAAAATTGTGTCGACGCCAGGGGCGCAACGCGCGCCGGATCGCAGTATCGGGATCCTGACCGTGCACCACGGCTTCTGCGCCGATGACACCACCGATCGCCGCGGAGACCATGCCGTCTGCGTAGTAGCAGGGCGCGCCCCCGGAGTACATCCGCTTGAGCTCCAAGGTTCCTGGTTTGGAGGGTGCCACCTTGCCCCACGACGACGCCGGGACCAGTGCACCGGCCAGGGTCTCTGCTGCGTCGTCGACCACCAGCCCCAGCGCGTTGGCGACTCCGTACAGTTCGGCGGTCATGGTCGCCAGTTCGGCGTCCTTGTCGAAGCCGGAATCCGCGCCGACGACTCGGGCGAAGATGCCGTACCACGTCGAGCGTGGCGACAGCGGGTCGGCGAACGGGGTGAAGTACCCGACGTCGATGATGCCGTTGCGCCGAATCAGCGGGGCGAAGGTGGTATCTCGTTGCAGGGGGTACGAAATTCCCGAATCCGCTTCGAACATCGGGGCTTGCACAGCCAGGACGAGCCGCTGCGGCCGGCTGGAGTCACCACCCAGCAGTGTGGGTTTGGTGGTCGCATTCACCAACAGCGGCCGTGTCCCGGCAGCGTGACTCCGCAGGTGCGCGGCGGATTCCACCATGTCGTCGACGTACTCGACAGGATGCTCGGCCAGCAGTTCGCGCAGCCCCGCAACCAGGCGGCTGTTGCGCATGCCGTAGACGAGCGGGGCCGCATTGCCCTTGTTTCCGCCCTGCCAGGGACCGGAATCGCTGAATGTCCACTCACCATGGCGGTCGACGGCCATCGCGGCGGTCTGGCGGTGGGCCACAGGTCCGGGGAGGCTGGTGCCCGTCGCCGCCTGAAGGAGCGTCGCATGATCGACACCGACGGCCGAGCTCAGGAAATCAGCCGCAACCCCGCGCAGGCTGACCCCGTTGATGAGTCGGCGTGACTCCTGAGCTGGTGGTGAGACCAAGGTGACCTTCCCCTCGAACCGGGGATGCTGGGCCAGCTGGGCCGCGAACGCTTGAGCACCGATACCGTTTCCTGCGATGACAACCGAGTCGTAGGACGGTGGGTGCGTCCCGGTGGCCGGCACGAACCGACGGACGAACCGTTGCACCGACTCGTTCCGGTGGCGCGTCTGCGCCTTCCCGTGGGCATCGACGAGGGACATCACTGACCTCCTGTGAATGAACGACTCCGCTGGTTCGCGCGGGCGAGGCGGAGGGCATCGCGCTGCTGATGCTGCGTCGGTCAAACAGGTGCGGTCAACGCTGGGAAACGAGAATCCCCCCCTTAGGGGTACAGAAGTACGCGCACGGGCGTACGGCCGGAAACGCGCTCGACGGAGTCCCGTCGACACCCGCTAGCTGCTGAAGACGCGGATCCAGTCGACGCGCATCTCGGCGGGATAGGTGCCGCCGGCAGGTTCACGCCCGCCGGAGCCGCCCACGGCGATGTTGAACACGGGGACCATCGTGAAGCCCGGATCGTTGAACGGCCAGTCCTGCAGCGAGTTCGCCGGCACCGTGAAGAAGGGCTCCATGCCCGGCTGGTAGTCCTTCCAGAAGTACATTCCGCTGGTCTGCCAGGTCATCCGCCATGTGTGCCAGGCGTTGTCGACGGGATGACGGTCGGTCGCGAAGGAGGTGCCGTCCAGCCGGGCATGCACCGTGGTTCCCGACGGCCAGTCGTTGTTGCCGTACCACTCGACCAGATCGACCTCACCGCCGCGGACCGGGTTCTCGTTGACGAGCCAGAACGCCGGCCAGGCGCCGTCGGTGAGGCAGTCGAGTTTGACCCGTGCTTCCCAGGTGGTCCCGATACCGCCGCGCCACAGCCCCATGATCTTGGCGCTGGCGTACTTCTCCTGGATGTTGGCGCCTTCACCGCGGGTGGCGCGGATGACGAGGTTTCCGGTGCCGTCCTGGAACACGTGCTCCTGGTCGGTCACGTAGCGGCCCATGTTGAACGGCTTGTCCCACTCGTGCGGGTTCCGGATCGTCTCGCGGGCGGGCACGATGAACCACTTCGCGGGGTCGGGTGGTGCTCCCGCGGGGCCGTTGAACTCGTCCTGCCACAACATCTGCGGGCCGGTCTCCGCCGCGGGCGGCTGAGCGTGAGCGGACCGTATCGGGGTAGCCGCAGCGGCCATCCCCAAGCCCATCATGAGCATGGCACCGCGGCGATTCATCTCAGGCACAGTTGCACTATAGGCAGGCACCGCGTTCACCTGCCGGAACATGACCGAACGGATCGGCCCGTTTCGCTATTCGGCCAGAACTCAGCGTGGCGCCGCCTTCGACTTCCGGCGGCGCCCACCCAGCAGCACGAACCCGAGGGCCGCCGCCGCGTACGGCGGTGAATCCGGCATCACCACGTGATAGCCGAGGTCGGTGAGGATAGCCAGTTCTACCGGGCTGAGGACCCGCACACTCAGCCCGCTGGCGGTCGCGGCATTCATGATCTTCTGATTCACGCCGGTGAAGGTGAAGTCGTCGAGGTGGCTCATCGCGCTTCCCGGCTGCCACGGATTCGGCGTGTACAGCGGCACCAGCCCGCCGTACGCGGCGATCGCGTTGGCGCCCCCGAAGTACAGTCCGTCCTCTTCGTCGGTCAGCAACGGATCGAAGCGGTTGCGCCACCGGTAGAACGGACTGATCGGCCGGGCACCCGCCGAGGTGACGACGAATCTGTCGAACGTCACCCAGTCGCGATCGTTGTTCTTTCCGGGCGCATCGACAGCGGACAGAAAACCGAAGGAATGCATCAGTTCATGGATGACGGTGGACGCGAAGTCGTATTCGCCGCTGCCCACGGTGTCGGCCAGGCCCCACTCGAATTCGGTGAAATTCCAGAAGATCTCCCCGTCGGCTTTGTCGCCGTTGGAGTCGACTCCGGTCTGCAGCTTGTTCTGCACCACCGTGCGCCAGAAGCCCGCACGCTCTGAAATCGGATCGCTGCCCGCGGAGGCGAGGAACTCGTCGTCCTCGAGACCCACGTCGTAGGTCAGGGTGACCGGCTGATCGACCCGAAAGTACCAGAGCAGCTGATTTGCAACGTCTTCCAGGGCCTGCCGCCGTTCCTCGGTCCAGCCGGCGCCGTCGTCGAGGTAGTTGAAGGCGAACGTGATGGCGCCCTGGTTGATCAGGGAGGTGGCTCGCGTGCCGATAGGGCGCAGCAGGCTGAGCAGGTTGACATGGAAGCCACGATCGATGGCGATCACACGGAACGTGTCGACTCCGTCGAAATCTGCATCGGGCGTGTAGACATAGGAGCCGTCGGCGTTGATCTCGACCGTTCCCTGCCGGGGTCCGCGCACCAGCCGGTAGACGATCTCGTCTCCGTCGGCATCCACGGCACCGATCGTTCCGTCGATCGGACCCGTGATCAGACCGCTGATCTGCACCGGCGCCACGGTGGGTGCCTGGTTGAAGAAGGTGCGACGCAGATTCCAGAACGATTCTGTCAGTTCGGCTTTGCGCTCTTCGCTGACCGACAGCGAGTCGATCCAGGCCTGCGTGCTGTTCGTCCAGGCGTCGATGGTGTCGGCGACGACGTCGCTCCAGGTGCGCCGGGGCGCCAACCACGGCGGGGCCGGTACCGGTTCGGCTGCGGGTTCGTCCGCGACCGCCGGCGTCTCCACCGCGGCCGCCGCCACGAGAGTGGCGTCCTCCTCGATCCCGTCATCAGTGGTCGACGCGGGCGAGGAGTGGTCGAGGGCCACCTCAACGGGGGCGCCCGGCGTGTCGTCATCGGTGGCGAGAGTCTCGACCTGGTCGACGGAGTCGCTGCCTTCGTCGACAGAGTCGCTGCCGTCCTCGACGGTGCCGGCGTCCTCGTCGATGTCGCCGTCCTCGTCGATGCCATCGTTCTCGTCGGAGCCATCGGTCTCGGCGGAGCCGTTCTCGTCCGCGTCGCTGTCGTCGAGGGCGTCGCCGTCGTCGAGCGCTGCGGCGTCCTCTGTCTCCGCGGCGTCGGCGGTGTCATCAGCGTTCGAGGCGTCGTCGGCGTCCGACTGCGCCGCCCCGGTGTGATTGCCGGACGTCTCGGCCGAATCGCTGTGCTGCGACACCGACGACTCCGCACCGCTATCCGCGGCCGCGGTCGCGGCGTCGGGCCCCAGCAACGAGAACCCCAACAGGGCCGCACCCAGACCGGCCGACGCCGCACCCAGCTTCAGCCATTGCCGCACCGGGAAGTCTTCTGCCCGGCGCCGCACCGCTGGGCGTCGCGAATCCCCGCCATCACTGCTTGTCAACGCCACAATTTCCCCCCTGGTCAGTGATCGCGGCTAAGGCTATACGTAGTCGTGTCACTGTGGAGCAAATTTGCTGGTTGCTCTGTCGCGTGGCGTGACAACAATCTGACGTTCGAGACAATTCGCTGTGCGACGCAGGGTGCCGCGGCTAGATTCCGGTCCGTGACCTCGAGAAGACTGTTGATCTGGGTTGGGGCCATCGGGGCCGGCGGGTGCCTCACGCTCGCCGCGGCGACCGGTGTAGCGGCCGCCGACACCGAGTCTGACAGTGCAGACTCGGCCAGCTCGTCGACTGAGCAGGACTCGTCGGCGGCCTCGCAGAACTCCCCCGACGGCGGTACCACCGAGGGTTCCGGTACTACCGCCGACCCGGCAACGATCCCCGCGTCGATCAAACGCTCGGCGGACGACGACGCGGATGACGAGGCGCAGGCTGACGCGGCCCTGGCGGACGCGATTGAGCTCGAGATCGACGACCTCGCCTCGGCGGGCGAAGAGGACACCGACGCCACCGAGGGCATCGACCTCGAGAGCACCGACCCGGACATCGACGGCACCGACGTCGAGATCACGGATGCCGAGACCACCGACGCCGGGATCACTGACGCCACCGAATCCGAGCTTTCAGCGTCCTCCGACACCGAACCGGTCACCCCGTCCACGGATCCCGAGGCCGCAGAGGCCGCCTCCGACGCGGCGGCCACCCAGCCCAGCGGCAGAGCAGCGGCCGTCGCTGACGAGGCCGCGGAGGCCGACGTCGCGACATCGGGAACGGCCGATTCCGACAGCGGAAACGCCGCGCCTGCGGTCCTGCAGGCCGCCGCGGCCGGCCCCGTGACCGGTGTTCAGACCGGGCGCGCAACGCTGACCATTCCCCTCGATGACGACGAGTTCCGGACGCGGGCCGACTGGTACTTCCCCACCCAAGCCGACGGTTCGGTCGCCGCGACCGGCGTCATCTGGCTGCAGCACGGCTTCCTCGGCACCAAATCGGCGTACTCCGCGCTCGCCAAGACCCTGGCTCAGCAGACCAACAGCGTGGTGGTGGCCGCGAACCTTCCGTCCTTCCCGTCGCTGCGCTGCGGCGGATGCTGGATCAACGGCGCAGCGCTGCAGCAGGGCGTCGCCGCGATGTTCGTCGGTGGCGAGGACTCGCTGAACACGAGCGCCACCGCGGCAGGATTGGTGGGCACCCTGCCGACCAGCTTCGTGCTCTCCGGCCACTCCGCCGGCGGGGGCTTCGCCACCGCCGCGGGCGGCTACTACGCCGCAGATCCCGGCAGCGGAGGCAATCTGCGCGGGGTGGTGATGTTCGACGGGTTCTCGTTCAGCGGAGTGGTCACCGACGCGCTGCAACGCCTGGACAACCCCTACATCCCCGTCTATCAGATCGCCGCGCCGCCGCAGCCCTTCAACTCCAACGGCGCGACCACCGCCGAGTTGGTGGCCGCTCGCCCCGGCCAGTTCGTGGGCGTGACCCTGGCCAACGGCTCGCACGTCGACTCGATGCTGGGCAGCAACCCGATCATCGACTTCTTCGCCCAACTGGTGACCCGGTTCTCCCCTGCCGGCAACACCGAGGCGGTGTACACGCTGGCCACGGGGTGGATCAACGACCTCTACCAGGGCCTGGGCCCCGCCGACGGCGCCGGCATCTACGGAGCCCCGGACCAGTACATCGTGATGGGCGACACCGCGGCGGTGGTCCTGGCTCCGCCGCCCGTCGTCGACCTGAACCGCTACCTGGGCACCTGGTACGAGGTGGGCAGCGTCAAGCAGTTCTTCTCCATCGGGCTGGTCAACACCACCGCGCAGTACAGCCTCAACCCCGACGGGTCCATCAGGGTGGAGAACTCGGGCAACTACTTCGTCAACAACGGCCCCGAATCCCGCATCGTCGGTGCGGCGCTGCCGGTCGAGGGCTCGGAGAACAAGCTCAACGTCGCATTCTTCTTCGGCAGCCCCTCGACCAACCCGCCCGGCAACTACTGGATCGTCGACCTCGACCCCGATTACCAGTGGGCCATCGTCACCGACTTCACCGGGTTGAGCGGATTCCTGTTGACCCGTACCCGGACCGTCTCCGACGACTTCTACCAGGAACTGCTCAACCGGGCGTCGGTCAAGGGCGTCAAGGGACGGATCACTCCGACCCGCCAACCGGCGGCGGACACCGTCACGGTCTAGTCCGGAGCGTGCCTGCGCAGACCTTACCGGCGTGTGACACACGTTTCGGCAGTGCAGGAACGGGCATAGATGCTGGGTGACGAGTGCATACACCGGGTTCGGTTCGGCAGACACGACGGTCGAGGTCTATCCCCCTCAAGAAGATTCGCTTCTGCTGATCGACGCCATGATCGAGACCGGGCTGGTCCCCGGCGCCCGGGTGGCGGACCTGTGCACCGGCAGCGGGGTGATCGCCATGGCGGCGGCCACCGCCGGAGCCAGCCAGGTGACGGCGTTCGATATCTGCCCCAGCGCCGTACGACAGGCCAGGGAGGCAGCCCTCACCGCGGGCACCCGCATGGACGTGCATCGCGGATCCTGGGCCAGGGCGGTGGAATTCGCCCCGTTCGACCTCGTGGTCGCCAATCCGCCCTATGTCCCGCAGGCGCCCGATGGAGACCCGTGTTCGATCCCGGCAACCGCCGGCCCGTCGCGCGCCTGGGATGCCGGCGCCGACGGACGAATGGTCCTCGACCCGATGTGCGCCGCCGCCCCACTTCTGCTGGATGAGGGTGGCACCATGCTGGTGGTCCAGTCGGAATGCTCGAACGTCATGAGCACCCTGCGCGCACTGCGGGCGCAGGGTATGCACGCTGAAGTCGTTGCTCAGCAACTGATTCCGTTCGGTCCTGTGCTCTCAGCCCGCGCCCCGTGGCTGATGCAGAGCGGTCTGCTGCCTCGCGGCAGTCGACAGGAACGCATCGTGGTCGTCCGCGCGGACGCCCCGTGACCGAGCAACCGCCTCGGACGGTACGCGTGGTGCCGGGCGGGCCGGTGATGGTCGAGGGTCCGGTCCGCATCGAGATGCCCGACGGGAACGTGGTCGAATCTGACCGTTTCATGGTGGCGATCTGTGCCTGCCGCAGGTCCAAAACCTATCCGCTGTGCGACACCAGCCACCGGCGCCGCACGAAAACGGCGCCGCACCACGACGACTGACTCAGGCGATCTCTCGACGCAGTGACGGCGTCCCGGTCTGCCAGCATTCCATCAGGTGATCGGCCAGCCGCGTCTCCACCACGTCGAACGCCCGGATGCCGAACACGACGTCGGCGTCGAGTTCGGGTTCACGGGCCACCAGGTCGCCGACCACGTCGGTGCGCACCACCTGTTCGTGCACGGCGTCGGCCTCGACATGCTCGGCGTAGAACGCACGGCACGGTTCAGGAGCGTCGAGCCGCTCGAGTGCCTGCACCATCCGTCGCGAACCGGGCGGGGAGGTGACTTCCGTGGCGGCGAAGTGCCCGACCGCGGCGCCCCGCAGGCGCCTGTGCAAGCCGAACAACGACATCAGGTTCACCACCGCCAGAGTCGCAGCGGGCACATCGTCCAGATAGCCCAGATAGGCCGAATCGAGATCGGCCGCGTCGAGCAGGTCGGCGAACAGCTGTTGGTGCAACCGCGCACCCCGGCCCGCGCCGAACTCGTCGAATTCCACGGCCACGAACGAGGCCTTGGCCTGCCCGCTGAGGCGCGGAATCGCCCACGCGTGCGGGTCCCCTTCTTTGAGGTGGTAGAGGGAGCGGTGCGCGAAATACTCACGCATCTGCTCCCACGAGCCTTCGTCGCGCAGAAAGTACGACAGTCCGCTGCCGTCCACCGGTTCGATGCACAGCTCGTCGAGCTCGGTGAGGGCGCCGACGCCGGGTTCGAGGTCGCCGACCGCACGACGGATGTCATCGAGGAACACATCTTCGAGTCGGCCCCGCAGATACAGCAGACCGGGATTCCACTCCCATCCGGCGTCCACGCCGGCGAATCCGCGATAGTGCAGCTCGTAGCACAGGTACAGCGCCAACTGGACGTCCAAGCCCGCGGGATCCGCGTCGGCCAGCGAGGTCTCCACCCGGTTGAAGGACCGTAACGGCGCGCGCTCAGCCAGCAGCTCCACCACGGACATCGAAATCGGACCGCGAGGGGCAGGGAGGGTGGGCTGAACAAACGTCGAAAACACGAGCAAGTAGTTACCCCGCTGGTAGCCGAGCCAATCACGTCCGCCCCGCCCCGAGCAGACACCGGCACTACCCGATTCGCCTCAGGCCTCACGTGATTGCCGCATATCTCACAGCTGATGAATCCGCGATGAGCTGTCGGGCCATCGGGTATGCGACTGCGTGAGCGCCACTGGCGCCAGAACGCTTCATCCGTCTACTCGAGAGAAGGAGTGCACGAGACAATGACGACTCCCACCGCCGTGTCGATCGAATCGACCACCGCCACGCTCATCGCCCAGCTTCGTACGGTGCTGGACCTGACCCACACTGAGATCCAGGTCGCCGAGACCCGCATCGCGCAGGCGCGCACCGACGCGGTACGCCGCGAGCTCACCCAGAACGCCGAGAACGGCCGGACCCGCGCCATCGCCATCGAGCAGGCGATCCGCGACCTCGGCGGCTTCCCCGATGTGATCGGTCCGTTCCTGGGCCGTGCGGCCGCGGCGGTCAAGGCGTTGACCGAGCAGGCCGAACCGTTCGACGAGGCCCTTCTCGGTGATCTCGCGCTCGAGGGCCAGTTGCTCGACCGTGCCCGCTACGTGAAGGCCCTGGCCGTGTCGGCGAAGAATTCCGATGTCGAGGAGCTCGCCGCTCGGCTGATCACGGCCCACACCGCCACCGTCGAGTGGCTGACCACGGTGCTCGCCGAGGACGCCCTCGGCGGTCCGGCAGCCCTGCGTCGGACCCCGTTGCAGGCGGCGACCGGCTTGGCCGTCAAGTTCGCCAACCTGCCGTTCACGTGGTCGACCCGCGGAGCCGAGCGGGTGGCCGAGGCCGTGCGCTCGGTGCGACCTGCATTCGCCGATCTGGTCGAGCGTGGTTCACGCAGCACCGAGGTCGTGACGAAGACGCTGACCGGTGCTCGCGACTCCGCGTTGGACGCCGCAGAGCGGATCACCCGTCAGGAGGGCGCCGACGACGCCGCCGACGCGATCCATTCGGTGCGCGGCAACACCGGCATCCTCGATGCTGCCGAGTTGCCGATCTCGGACTACGACGACCTCAACGTCAACGAGGCCGCCAACGCTGCCAAGGAGTTGACGGACGCCGCTGACATCCGCGCCATCGTCGCCTACGAGGAGGCGCACAAGAACCGTCAGCGTGTGGTGTCGGCCGCGCAGACGCGGTTGGCCGCCATCGCTCAGGAAGTCGTCGGCATCAGCTGATCTTCCGACACGGGCCCGGTGCGAATTGCCTCGCACCGGGCTTCGTTGTGCTTGAACGGGATGTTTGAATGCTCTGCAGGAGGGGTATCTCCCGCGTCACTTCGGGAGGGTTGAGGGAGGGCAAAGTGTCGCTATCGGAGAACATCCCGGTCCTGTCGGCGCACACGGTGGCGCCGCTGATCCAACGCCTGCGCACAGCGCTTCGCGACTGGGGTGCGCCGCGCTGTCCGAGCCCGCAGCAGTACTGGTCCGACACGTCACCGACAGTCAGCTGGTGGAAAGCACTCTGAACGGCCCCTCACGAGGGCGCTGAGAGCAGACCTTCTTCGATCAACCAGTCCCGGGCGACCAGCGCCGGATCCCGGCCCTCGTTGTCCACCTCGGCGTTCAACGTCAGCATGACCTCGTTGGTCAGGCGCGGGTTGAGTTGTCCGAAGATCTCCGCCAGCTCCGGGTGCGCCTCCAACAACGCGGTGTCGATGACCTCGGTGAGGTTGTACAGCGGAAAGAACTGCCGGTCGTCCTCGAGCACCCGCAGATCCAGTGCCGGGATGCGACCGTCAGTGGTGAAGACCTCGCCGAAGTTGCAGTCGCCGTTGGCGGTCGCGGTGTAGATGACTCCGGTGTCGAGCGTGATGACCTGACCCAGCTGGTCTCTGGACAGGTCGTAGGTCTGCAGCATCGGCACGAAACCGTCGTTGCGGCTGGCGAATTCGCTTTCCACGCAGAACGTCAGCTCCGAGCGGTCCAGCGTGGCCAGATCCGACAGTTTGGTGACCCCGAGACGCTGCGCCTCGGACTCCCGGATGGCGAACGCGTAGGTGTTGTTCATCGGCGCCGGCGGAAGCCAGGTCAAACCGTTGGCCTGATCAGCCTCGTTCACGGCCTGCCATTGCGCCGTGGGGTCCTTGATCGGGTCTTCGTTGCCCAGGTAGTTGATCCAACCCGTGCCGGTGTACTCCGGCGAGATGTTCGCATCACCGGACAGCATGGCCTGGCGCACGCCGAAACTGCCCGGGGTGTTGGTCATGTTGGTGACGTCGGCCCCGGCAGTGGCGAGAATGATCGACAGCATGTTGCCGAGAATCAACTGCTCGGTGAAGTCCTTGGCGGCCACCGTCACCGGGACGCCTTCCAATGAGTCGTAATGCTGGATCGTCCCCGGCGCCGCGTCCAGGACGGTGCCGCTCGCCGACTGCAGACCGCAGCTGGTCACGCTCGCCACCACGATCGCCGTGATCAGTGCGACAGCGCGCGCGCCCATGGTGTTCACAGTCCTTTCGGAGACGCGACCATCTCGACGACGCGGGCCAGCCAGTCGATGAACAGGGCCAGCGCGGCTACCAGGATGGCGCCCACCACGAGTGTGACGGTCTGCTGCAGCTTGATTCCGGTCGTGATCAGTTGCCCGAGGCCGCCGGCCCCGGTGAACGCTGCGAGCGCGGCGGTGCCGACGATGAGGACCAGCGCGGTGCGGACTCCGGCTACGATGACCGGCAACGCCAACGGCAGCTCCACCCGCATCAAGGTCGCGGTGCCGGACATCCCCATCCCTCGCCCGGCCTCGACCAGGCGCGCATCCACGCCGTCGAGGCCGGTGACAGTGTTGGCGACGATGGGCAGCGCGCCATAGACGGTCAACGCGACGATCGCGCCCACCTCGCCGATGCCGAAGATGACTGCCCCGAGCGCGATCAGGCCGATCGCGGGGGCCGCCTGCCCGAAACCGGCCACGGTGATGATGGGCTTGGAGTAGCGGCGCATCTGCCCCCGCGTCAGTGCGACACCGAGGGGAATGCCGATGGCGCAGGTCAGCAGCGTGGCCGCCAAGCTCACCGACATGTGCTGGCCCAGCAGCTCCAGCAGGTTCGGCACACCCAGCGAGCGTTGTTCCGACGGCGTGACATCAGCGAGCTTCACGTAGATCAGACAACCGGCCACCGCTGCGACGCACACGAGCGGTTGCAGAAACCAGCGCACGAAACCGAAAGGGCTTCCTGCACCGCCCGACTCGGTGTCGTCCGGGGTTTCGGCGGGCTCTTCGTCGGTGACGGCGGCGGTCACGGTGCGCGCCCTGCCGTATTCGCCGCCGAGCGCACCCCGGACATCGCGTCCATGATGGTCTCGACCCGCACCACGCCCTGATAGGTGTTGCGGCGGCCCGTCACCACCACCACGCCGTGCGAGGACGTCAGCATCTCGTCGAGAGCGTCGTTGAGCGTCGAGGCCAGGCTGACGCACTCGAGGTCTTCGTCGCGCGACACGTGCTCCAGCGAGCGCGGGTCGGCCAGATCCTCCAGCGACAACCAGCGCTGCGGCCGGTCCTGGGCGTCGAGCACGATGACATGCTCGCGCTCGATCGCTCGCGCGGTGCGCACAGCGTCGCCGGGATCGTCACCGATGTGAGCCACGGCGGCCTCGTGCAGGCCGACGTCCCGAATCCTGGTCAGCGTCAGCTGCTTCAGCGCGGCCCCGGCGCCCACAAAGGTCCGGACGAAGTCGTCGGCCGGATTGGTGAGGATCTGCTCCGGCGTGTCGTACTGCACGATCTTCGAGCCTGCCTGCAGGATCGCGATCCGGTCGCCCAGCTTGACCGCTTCGTCGAAATCGTGGGTGACGAACACGATCGTCTTGCGCAAATCCTCCTGCAGACGCAACAGTTCGTCCTGCAGCCGCTGACGGGTGATCGGGTCGACGGCGCCGAACGGCTCGTCCATCAACAACACCGGCGGATCGGCGGCCAGCGCCCGGGCGACGCCGACGCGCTGCTGCTGACCACCGGAGAGTTCGCGGGGGTAGCGATCACGGTACTGCTCGGGATCCAGGCTGACCAGGTCGAGAAGTTCGTCGACCCGCGCGGCGATGCGGTCCTTGTCCCATTTGAGCAGTTTGGGCACGATCGCGATGTTGTCGCCGACCGTGAAGTGCGGGAACAGCCCCGCACCCTGGATGACGTAGCCGATGTGGCGACGCAACTCGTCGGGATCACGCTTGGTGACGTCGTCGTCGCCGATCAGGATCCGCCCGCTGGTTGGTTCGATCAGGCGGTTGATCATCTTCATCGTGGTGGTCTTGCCGCACCCGGACGGTCCGACGAGCATCACGATCTCACCGGCGGGAATCTCCATCGAGATGTTGTCGACCGCCGGCGCCGACCCCTCGCCGTAACGTTTGGTCACCCCGTCGAGCAGGATGCGGGCACCCCCGGTGCGAGCCGAGTCAGACACGAATCCCCCTCGGGGTGGTGAGACGGGTGAGGACGTTGAGAACGCTGTCGAGGATCACGGCGAGAATGAGGATGCCGATGGTGGCGGCGACGATCGAGTTGGTGGCGTTGGCCCCACCCATCCGCGAGATGCCGGAGAAGATGTATCCGCCCAGACCGGGCCCCAGCGCGAACGCCGCGATCGCCGCGATGCCCATCAGCATCTGCGCCGATACCCGCACACCGGTCATGATCACCGGCCATGCCAGCGGTAACTCGAGTCGTACGAGCGTGGTGAGCCGCCCCATGCCCATCCCCCGTGCCGACTCGACGAGCGTCTTGTCCACTCCCGACAAGCCGACCACGACATTGCGCAGGATCGGGAACACCCCGAAGAACGACAACATGATCACCGACGGCAGCACGCCGAGTCCGACGATGCCGACGAGCACACCGAGCAGTGCGTAGGACGGAATGGTCAGTCCCACCGCGGTGACGGTGTTACCCAGTGCCACACCCCAGGGCGAACGGTAGATGAGTATCCCGATGAGCAGTGCAATCACGGTGGCGACCACCAGGGTCTGTACGACGAGGCTCATGTGCTGATAGGCGAGAAACGACAAGACCGTCCAACGGTCCCGTACGAACTCGACAAAGCCCATAAATCTACTTATTGCCAATCTCTATGTCGTCAAACATGATTTTTGCTGGCCCCCACCTCGTTTCGGAGATTAACCACTACCGGATCACGTCGTGAGGCTTTCGGCCACAATGACATCCAAGCGTGACGTGGCACGGTCATCTCTGCGCGCCTCCGCACGGGCTACCGAGCGCGACTTCGCGTGCGGATCCGGATCGAGTCACCCGGGACGGGTCCACGTAAGGTCGACCCGTGACCGACGATGCCGCGCGCACCGATCCGTTCGACCTGACCGGCCATGTCGCCGTCATCACCGGAGGCGGCTCCGGGATCGGTCTCGGTATGGCGACCGGGCTGTCCCGCGCGGGGGCATCGGTGGTCGTCATCGGACGCAACCCGCATCGTCTCGAGGACGCCGCGGCGCAACTGCGCACCCAGGGCAGTCCGGTGTTGGCTCTGACCTGTGACGTGACCGACGAGCAGGCCGTGACCGACACGATGGCCCGCGTGCGTGCTGAATTCGGCAGTCTCGACTCATGTTTCGCCAACGCCGGGGTGCGCGGCACTTTCACCCCGGTGTTGGACACCTCGCTGGCCGAGTTCCGGGCGACCACCGCCGTCGATCTCGACGGCGTGTTCCTCACCCTGCGGGAAGCGGCCAGGCAGATGGTTGCCGCCGGACGGGGCGGCAGCCTGGTGGGGGTGTCCAGCCTGGGTGCGTTGCAGGGCATGCCCCGTCAGCCCGCCTACGCCGCGTCGAAAGCCGGGGTGACCGCGCTGATCGACAGTATGGCCGTCGAACTCGCTCGACACGGTATCCGTGCGAACACCATTCAACCGGGGTGGTTCGACACCGACATGACCTCCGCGGGTCTGGCCGACGAGCGGTTCAGTTCCCGGGTGCTGCCTCGCGTACCGGCCCGGCGCTGGGGAGGACCGGAGGACGTCGCCGGCGTCGCGGCCTATCTCGCCAGCCCGGCGAGCCGCTACCAGACAGGTGACGTGCTGCGCATCGACGGCGGCTATCTGAAGTTCTGAGCCCGATCGGGGACTTTCGACCCGTGCGATGGGGTTGCGTCACGTCCTAGCGTGGAGGTGTACCCACCGGAACCCGGGCAGAAGGGAGACGGACGATGACTGCCCACAGTGAACACCGCAATGCACAACCGAACGCTCGCGGGATCGTCGTGGCGGTCGACGGTTCCGCGCCCTCCGACACGGCACTCGAGTGGGCGGTGCGGGAGGCCGCATCCCGCAAGACAACGCTGACGGTGGTGCACGTCGTACGGCCCCCCATGGTCGTCGCCTGGCCGGAGATGCCACCGGGGCCCGCCTACGGGGAATCCCTGGAAGACCACGGTCGCGCCGTGCTGGACGAGGCAACGACGCGGGCCGAGGGACTCGCACAATCGCTCGGCGGGGTGACGATCACCAGTGAGCTGCACTCCGAGACGATCATGGGCACATTGATCGACCTGTCCAAGGACGCCGAGTTGATCGTGGTCGGCTGCCGCGGACAGGGCGCCGTGAGCCGCGCCGTCATGGGATCGGTGAGCTCGGCGATGGTGCACCATTCGCGGTGCCCGGTCGCGGTGATCCATGACGACACTCCCGCCGACCAACTGGCCGGCGCGCCGGTGGTGGTGGGTATCGACGGATCGCCGGCTTCGGAGGCCGCCACCGCGATCGCCTTCGACGCGGCCGCGCGCCATGGCGTTCCGCTGGTGGCGGTTCACGCGTGGAGCGACGCCACCGCCATCGAGTATCCGGGCGTGACCTACGAGATCATGCAGGGCCTGGGCGAAGAGGTGCTGGGTGAACGACTCGCGGGATGGCACGAACGCTATCCCGACGTCGAGGTGCGTCCAGTGGTGACCTGCGACAAGCCGGCACATCAGCTTCTCGAACAGGCCGAGAAAGCGCAGTTGATCGTCGTCGGCAGCCACGGTCGAGGCGGCTTCGCCGGCATGCTGCTCGGCTCGGTCAGCAGCAAGGTGGTGCACAGCGCCCGCATCCCGGTGATCGTGGCCCGCCAGGGCTGAGCGGTCCGCGGCGGGCCGTCAGCTCGATGCGGACGGCTCGCCGGCCACCACATGGTCCGGCCCGCTCGACCCCGCGGGTATCGGCTCACGACCGAAGATCAGCGCGGTGACGTCGTCGACGTCACTGACCTTGGCTGCACCGGCACACAAGGCGTCGATCAGCGCGCGGGCGTCGCCGCAGTGTCGGCGTGCGATGTCGGTGACCGCGTGGTGGAGGTCCTCGACCGTGCCTCCCCACACGTCCATGACACCGTCGCTGACCAGCAGCACGGCGTCGCCGGGATCGAGTTTCCCGCGGCGTTCGTGCCAGTCGCTGCCGAGACCGATCGGCAGGTCCCCGGAGGTGACGTGCTCGACGGTGTCTCCACAGTCACGCACCACGAAGTGCAGTCCATGGCCGGCGTCGGCGAATCGGTACTCACCGGATGCCAGGTCGACGTGGACGTAGGCGACGGTGACGAAGGCGCCGGTGCGATGCAGGTCGCCGTCGAGGGCGGCCGCAGCATTGCGCACCGCTGCGGCGGGCGGCAGGTCCAGGGGGTTGGTCCGCAGCGCCGCGCGCGACGCCGCAGCGAGCATGCCCGCCCCCATGCCCTTACCCATCACATCGCCCAGGCTCAGCACCACCTGCCCGTCGTGCAGACGCAGATCGTAGAAGTCGCCGCCAACCTGTTTGGCTGGAACCGATTTCGCCGCCGCCTGCCATCCGGCCACAGTCGGCAGGCTCCACGGCAGCAACGCGCGTTGCACCTCGGCGGCACGGGCTATTTCTTCCCGTTCCAGCCGGCGCGCGCGGCTGATCTCGGTGATGTCGCGAAATTGCAGCGCGAGAAGAGAATCGGCCCGCTCCGCGGAGATCGCGACGATGCTGAAATGCAGGATGCGGCCCGCGTCGGTGGTCACCCGGACTTCCCGGTACCCGTCGGAAACACTGTCGGCGTGACGCGAAAGCGCCTCGCTCGCTTGTGCGCCCAACAGATCATCGAGCCGCGTGCGGCCTGCGCTCAGGCCGGGCAGGATCTCCTCGGCAGACAGGTTGCTGCGCCGAACCGACCAACCGTCGCCGTCGCGGGCGACGATCAGGCTCCCAGCGACCGAGGCCTCGAAGTTCCGGCGGAACAGTTCCTCGCTGATGTTGAGACGCCGCGCCGTCTCCCGTTCCTGGCCCACCGCCAGGGACAGCGCGAGAAACACGATGACGATGGACACCTCGAAGATCTGCAGGACGATGCTGCCGGTCTCGGGGGTGAGGCGGTCGAACGAGAAGGGCCCACGTCCACCGGCACTGCCCACGGACGCCACGAGCGCCACCGCCAGCATCTCGACGAGCATCATCCGGGTGGTCAACCGCATCGCGGCCCAGACCAGCGGAAGGAACGGCAGGAACGCCAGCGGCAGAAGGTCGTTGAGCACGAAGACGAAGACGGCGACCGCCAATGTCACCACGATCTGCGCGGCTATCTCCACCGGTTGGGCTACGCGCGGTCGGCGGGGATGGCTCATGAACAGCGGTGCCAGCAGGATCATGCCGGCGGCATGCCGGGGAGCACCGGTGACGAAGCGCGTCCAGGCGCCGGCGGTGTCCCCGACGGCGAGCGACACCAGCACCGAGAGCACGTCGAAGGTGGCGGCGGAGGCGAAGACCGCCACCACCAACCGTCCGATGTCGCGTGGGGTGGACAGGGCGGGAAGCTCATCGCGCCGGCCCCGCATGATCAGCGTTCCCACGACCAACTCGAGACCAGCGGCAACCGAGAGTCCTGTCGCCAGGAGCGCGGGTCGGCCGGCCCACAGCGCGAGGGGAATCGTGATGGCGGCGACCGCTGTGGCCAGCAGCCACACCCACCGACGGGGCAGGCGGAGACCGAGGCCGAGCGCGACACCCGCAGCCGGCCACCATGCCGTGGTGGCCAGCGCCGCCGGCTGCGTCACCAGGGAAAACCAGCTGATCACCGCGACCGCGAGAAGACACAGCACGACGAACACAGGACCCTGGGACGCCGACCGTGCGAGACGCGACCCCCCCATCACCCGATCCACCCCCACCGGACAACTATCGCACCGGTGGTCGGCGGGCGGCAGACAAACGTGGCGTCGCGTTTGAGGTCGGCGCGAACAGGACATGTTCCAGCCATGCCGATGTGGCCGACGACCGACGTGACGATCACCGACGACGACGTCGAGGACGCGTTGTACCGCACCGTACGGATGCTCAATCCGGTACTGGACGTGGTGGGCGCGACCGACCCGCTGAAACTCAAGCGGCGGGTGCCTTCCTCATCGCCGGAGAGTGGGCCGGATGGCGGGCCGATCGATCTGGTCGCCGACGGGATCGCCCGCGCGCTCAATGCCGCCGATCTGCCCGGCACGGTCGCGTGGGACGGCATGGGCACCGACGCCCGCATCCGGTGGTGGGTGTGGCGGATCGGCGCGCTGAACACCGTCGCGGTGGCCTATCCCGGAGTTCTCGGCATCGTGGGCCGGCTGTTGCCGGTGCAGGATCTGCTCGGATTCGTCAACCAGGCGCTCGTATTGTGCGCGTTGGCAAGGGAATTGGGGGTGACCGAGCCGCGCGAACAGGCCCGGATGCTGGCCGAGGTGTTGTGCAGCCGCGACACCGACGAGGCCGATGAGCCCGCCCGGTCGACCCCGTCGAGCCTGCGCACGGCGGTGTGGCGGCTGCCCGGCGTGTTCGAGGCGGTGGGCGATGAACTCGCCAAACGTCCCCAGCCGCGCGCCCCCTTCCGGTACCTGGGGATGCTTCCCGGTGTCGGGGCGGTGGCCTCGTACTTCGGCGAGTGCGGCGCCTTGGCCCGCGCGGCCAAGCAGGGCAGACGATGGATCACCGAAAGGTTTCCCGAGGCGCCGGCGGGCGGCTAGCGTGATTGGGTGACTGCGAAGACCACCTGCGCCGTCGTCGGTGGAGGCCCAGCCGGCATGGTGTTCGGCCTGCTGCTCGCCCGGGCCGGGGTCGACGTCACCGTGCTGGAGAAACACGGTGACTTCCTGCGCGACTTTCGCGGTGACACCGTGCACCCCACCACGTTGCGGCTGCTCGACGAGCTCGGCCTGTGGCCGAAGTTCACCGAGCTGCCGCAGAGCCGCGTCCGCAACGTCACGTTCGATGCCCGCCCCGGAAATCCGGTGACCATGGTCAGCTTCGAGCGGTTGCGCCAACCTCACCCGTACATCGCCATGGTCCCGCAGTGGGACCTGCTGAATCTGCTCGCCGAGGCCGCCCAGGCCGAGCCCACGTTCACGCTGCGGATGGACACCGAGGTCACCGAACTGCTGCGGGAGGGCGGCCGCGTCGTCGGGGTCAGGTATCAGAGCGACGACGGGCCGGGCGAACTGCGCGCGGACCTGACGGTGGGCTGCGACGGGCGCACGTCCGTCGTCCGCCAGGACGCCGGACTGCAGGTCACGGAGTGGCCGGTGAGCTTCGACGTGTGGTGGTTCCGGCTGCCCCACCCCGCCGATGACGAGATCTTCACGTTGTTTCCGCGCATCGCCTCGGGCAAGGCGCTGATCGTCATCCCGCGCACGGATTACCTGCAGATCGCGTTGCTGATCCCGAAGGGTGCCGACGCCCGCCTGCGGGCCCGCGGCCTGGCCGCCTTCCACGCCGATGTCCTCGAGCTGTTACCCGAGGCCGGTGACAGCGTCGAGGCGATCGGCTCGCTCGACGACGTCAAGCACCTGGACGTGCGGCTGAACCGGCTGCGCCGCTGGCACACCGACGGACTGCTGTGTATCGGGGACGCCGCCCACGCGATGTCACCCGCAGGCGGGGTGGGCATCAACATGGCCGTCCAGGACGGGGTGGCGGCGGCGCGGCTGCTGGCCGAGCCGCTGCGCCGGGGCCGGCCGAGCGATCGGGAACTGGGGGCGGTGCGCCGGCGCCGGGTCGTGCCCACCGCGCTGACCCAGGCTTTCCAACGGCAGTTCGACAAGCGGCTGTTCGGACCGGTGGTGCGGGAAGAAGACATTTCGGGTCCGCCCCCCGCGCTGATTCGCCTGTTCGAGCGGATGCCGTGGCTGGCGGTGGTGCCGGCGTATGTGGTGGGTGTCGGCGTACTGCCCGAGCATGCACCGGCGTTCGCCCGGCGGTCGGCGCCCCGCTGAATCGCGGTCCTCGCCCCGCTGAATCCCCGAATCGGCCCGATCGGCTGTCCCCTCCGCAGCCGATCGAACCGACGCTCAAACTTTAAGTGGGTCGGCCTGCGGGGGGAATCGGGGAATTCCCTAGTTCTTTCTCGGGGGATCGCTCGTCGGCGTCAGGGTCCCGCAGGCACCGGGATCGGGATGGGCACCGGAACGAACGGCACCTCCAGATTCGTCGTGGTGATCGGATCCGGTTCCGGCGGGTCGGGCTCGTCGACCGTGGTCGGCGGTGCGGTCGTCGGGGCCGGGGTGCGGGTGGTGGTCGGCGCCGTCGTCGGTGGTGTCGTGGTGGTGGGCGGCGTCGTGGTCGTCGGCGGCGTAGTCGTCGTCGTGGTGGTCGTGGTGGTCGTCGTCGTGGTCGTGGTGGTGGTCGTCGTGGTCGTGGTCGTGGTCGTCGTGGTGGTGGTGGGTGTCGTCGTGGACGTGCGCGTGGGCTGGGTCGTCGGCGTGAAAGCCGGGCTCGGCGGCGGCTGCGCGGGCACCGGCTCGTCCGGTGGCGGCGGCGCGTCGGTGACCGTGACCTGCCCGGACGGCGTCAGCGCGCTGCTCAGCGGGTTCGTCCCCGGCTTCGGCTGAGGCCGGTCCGGGGAGTCGAAACTGGTCAGGGCGATCGCCAACCCACCGACGACCACGAGCGCGATCACCGCCAGCAGGCCTGCCACCGGCAGGGGCACCCGTTGCCACGGTGCGACGTCGTCGGCGGGTTCGGGCTGTTCGGTGTCGTCGGGCGAACCGGTCTGCAGCGAGCCGTACGGGTTGGGCGCCTGGTAGGGGTCCTCACCGGCGTAGGGCACGACGTCGTCGTCCCCGTCGTCGGCCTGCGACCAGGCGAGAGCGCGCATCGTCGACGAGGCAGCCTCGTCGACCGGCGGCGCAGCGACCGGCGGGGCGGGGGCGACCCAGGTGGCGGTCTCCGCCGAACGCCCGTAGGCGGCGATCATCGCCGCGCCGACCGCCGCGTCGAGGGCCGGTTGCGGTGTCTTGACCACCGGAACCCGCGAGCGTTCGGAGATCTGCTGGGTGATCAGGGGAATGCTCGCACCACCGCCGACGAGCACCACCGAGGACAGGTTGCTCCAGCCGACGCCGTTGGCGGTCAGCGTGTTCTCCAGCGCAGCACTCACGCCTGCCAGCGGACGGGCGATGAGCTCCTCGAGTTCGGCGCGGGTCAGCCGCATCTCGGTCTGCAGGTCGGGCAGGTCGACGGGCAGCGTGGTGGCGGTGTCGGACGACAACCTCTCCTTGGCCGCGCGGCACTCCTCCCGCAGCCGCGCCAGCGAGCCGACCGCGGCGGTCTGGGCGGGATCGGCGCCGTGGTCGCCGCCGAGACGGTCGAGGACATATGCGAGCAGGGCCTGATCGACCTGGTCGCCGGCGAACTCGGCGTAGCGTTCGGTGCCGCCGATCATCGCGAACGCCGACGCGCCGTCGGCGAGCGTGATGCTCGTGCCGCCGCCGCCGAAGTCCAGCACTGCCACCACACCCGACCGGTCGAAGCCGGGGTTGGCGTTGAGCGCGGTCAGCGCCGCGACGGCGTCGGGGACCAGCCGCGGAACGGCACCTGTCGCGGCCGTCAACCGGCTACCCGCCAAGGCCGACGCGAGCGCAGCCGTCGCCGAGGGGTTCCAGTACGACGGGGTGGCGATCGCCACCCCCGACGGCGGCGTGGGCATCGCCGCGGCGGCCGCCTCGTCGAGGACCGCGACGAGCAGTTGCTCTGCCGGGTAGCTGGTGCCGTCAGCGGCAACCAGCGGGACCGGATCGCCGACGCGCTCGACGAAACCGGTCAGGACCGTGCCGGAACGCGTCAGCGCGGCCCGCCTGAGCACGGGTTGATGTCCGATGCCCACCGCGACGACGTTGGTCGTCCCGATGGACATCCCCAACGGATCGCTCATGATCCCCGCCACGATAGCGGGCCGCGGCGCTCACCCGGTGCTGACACCCCAGGGGCCGGGACTGCCACGGATTGTCTGACGGCTGCGTCAGCCGAGTTCGGAGGTGAGCCTAGGTTCGCGCCCGCCGGTGTGCTGCAATTGCGGCCATGCCCGACATCGACGAGATCAAGCAGGTCAAGTATCGCTACCTCCGAGCGCTCGACACCAAGAACTGGGACGAGTTCGCCGACACCCTGACCGAGGACGTCATCGGTCGCTACGGCGAGTCCATCGGCGAGGAGCACCACTTCACCACGCGCGACGAACTGGTGGGCTTCATGCGCAACTCGCTGGGCGGCGCGGAGGTGCTCACCGAGCATCGCGTGAACCACCCCGAGATCAGTCTGGACGGCGACGAAGCCACCGCGACCTGGTACCTGCAGGACCGGGTGATCGCGCCGGCGTTCAACTTCATGCTCATCGGGGCGGGCTTCTACCACGACCGCTACCGCCGCACCGCCGACGGCTGGAAGATCTGCGAGACAGGCTACGACCGCACCTACGACGCGTCGATGTCGTTGGAAGCGTTGAACTTCAAGGTCAAACCGGGACGCGCGCTGAACCTGCCGCAGGACTGAGCGCGATCATCGCGCCGGGCCGCAGCCAGCGCATGATCTTGACGAGGGTGGCGTCGTCGATCGCGACGCACCCGGCGGTGGCTCCGCCATCGGTGCTGTGCACGAAGAAGGCGCTGCCCTTGCCGGGCACGCGTTGCTTGTTGACGCCCATCACGACGGCGTGCGCATACTGCGGGATGTCGAGGTTCTCGGTACCGGTCCCCGAGGTCGCGAAGGCACACGCTTCCGGCTCGCACACCTGCATGGTGTTGTAGGTCGGGCTGTTGGAATCGCCGTCCCACCAGTGGCGGGGGCCGACCTCGACGTACGGCAGTCCGCTGCCGGGGTCGGGCTGGGTGCCGAACGCGAAGTCCAAGGAGTACACCCCCTGCGGCGTCATCATCGAGCCCTCGAAGTGGTTCGGGGACATGCCCTTTGCGCCGATCTTCGCCGGGACACCGACGCCGCCGTCGACGGGTTGCCACCCCGCCGCTGTGCGCTGCCAGACGTCCAGCTTGGCGTCCGAGCCGCCGCCGGCGGTCACCGACAGCACCTGCGTGGCCGCGCCCACCTGTTGGGCGAACCACGGCGTGAACTGCGCTGCGGCCGGTGCGGCGGTCGGCCCGAAAGCCAGCAGAGCGACCGCCGCCGCGCACAGCAGGGTCGGCAGTCGGCGCATCACTTCATCATCGCCGCCTGCGCCCGCCCGCCGTGTCAAGGGACGGACACGATCCGGTCGCGTTTACCTCACGGGGCCGCCGGATAACTTGAGCGGTGTGGACTTTCTTCCGATGCGCCGACGTGGGCGCGGAATCCGTCAGATCACCCGCGGGCTGGGCAGCTTGGACCGCGAGGTGTTCGAGGCGGTCGCCGAGTCACCCAGTCCGCTGATCGACTCGGTGATGCCCCGGCTGACCAGGGCCGCCGACCACTCGAAGTTGTGGTTCGCCATCGCCGCGGGCCTGGGTGCATTCGGCAGCCCGTCGCTGAAGCGCGGCGCCGTACGGGGGCTGGCCACGCTGGGGGTGACCAGCCTCGTCACCAACCAAGTCGCCAAGCGGGTGTGGCGTCGTGAGCGGCCCAGCCCGATCCTGGTCCCGCTGACCAGGCAGATCCGCAAACTGCCGACGTCGTACTCGCTGCCGTCGGGCCATTCGGCCAGCGCCGCCGCATTCGCCGTCGGCGTCGGTCTGGAGACTCCGCCGGTCGGCCTGGGATTGGCGATGCTCGCCGGACTCGTCGGCATGTCCCGGGTCGCGGTGGGCGCGCACTACCCGGGTGACGTGCTCGCCGGCTTCGGCATCGGCGCGGGCATCGCGGTTCTCGGCGCCCGGATCGTGCCGCCCGTTGTCCCGACCAGCGTGCCCGCCGCCGATCCGCTGCGGTTCGAGACCCGGGCCCGGCCGGACGGCGCCGGCGTCACGCTGGTCGTCAACCCGGCCTCAGGCAGCGGGACGGGCGCGCGGGTGATCGACGAAGTGCGTGACGCGCTGCCCGGCACCGAGATCGTGGAGTTGGGCGCGGACGACGATTTCGCCGACGCACTGCGCGAGGCCGGGCGCCGATGCGCGGTGCTGGCGGTGGCCGGCGGCGACGGCACGGTGGCCGCCGCCGCGAAGGTGGCGATCAGCGAGGGCGTGCCGTTGGCGGTGTTCCCGGCCGGCACGTTCAACCATTTCGCCAAGGACATCGGTTGTGACACCATCGCGAAGACCATCGCCGCGATCCGCGAAGGCCAGGCCTCCTACGTCGACCTGGTGTGTCTCAACGAGCAGCAGATGGTGATCAACACCGCGAGCATCGGCGCCTACCCACGGTTCGTGCAGACCCGGGAGAAGCTCGAACACAAGATCGGCAAGCCGCTGGCCGGTCTCTACGCGATGTTCCACACGCTGCGCCGCGACGAGTCCGTGCGCATCTCCTACGACAACAAGACGCTGCGGACGTCGCTGTTCTTCCTGGGCAACTCCACGTACCTGCCATCAGGTTTCGCGCCGTCGCGGCGGACCCGCATGGACGACGGGCTCATCGACGTGCGGATCCTGGAAACCGGGCGCCCGCTGTCCCGGCTGCGCATCCTGGCAGGGCTGGCACTGGGCCGGCTGGAACGCAGCCCGCTCTATCACGAACTGCGGGTGCCGCAGTTCGCGTTCCGCTCGGTGGACGGACCCACCGTGCTGGCGCTCGACGGGGAGGTCGGCACCGAGGTCACCGAAGCGAGCTTCACGGCGCAGTACCGGACACTGCCGGTGTTTCGTCCACTTCCGTGACGCGCGGACGGTACGGCGGCACCGCCAGCAGGCACGCCGCGAAGTACGCATAGCCCAGCGCCCAGCCCGCCAGGACGTCTGAGGGGTGGTGCACGTTGAGCACCACCCGGCCGATGCCCATGACGACGATGAGCACCACCCCGGCGCCGAGGGTCCAGGGCCGCCACCGCGGTCCCAGCAGAGGACTCGCCACCACGTACAGCGCGAGCACCGCGGCCGTCACCCCCAACGCGTGGCCGGAGGGGAACGACAACCCGTACGCATCGACGAACGCGGTGTCCGGCCGCGGGCGCTCGGCCAGCGCTTTGGCGATCTCGGTGACCACCCCGCTCAACTCCACAGCGACGATCAGAAACACCGCGACCCTGACCCGGCGCCGCACGAACGCGACGACGATCACGACCAACGTGGCGAACCGGAACGCGAACGGACCCAGGGCGGTGCAGAACACGTCCCAGCCCGTCACCCAGCCCGGATGCGCCTGCCCGAAGCGCGCGGTGGGCTGCAGCGCCCAGGCATCCACGTCGGCCAACCAGCCCCACTGCCAGGTGAACCCGACCCACATCAGCAGATGGACGCCGACGGCCGCCAGTGCGGTCGCGCCCAGCAGACGCCGGTTCACCGTCATCTGACCATCACTACCACTCAGCCGGCTGAGCTACCGTGCACCCATGGCCGTCATCCTCCGCAGGCTGCTCCGCATCGGCAGGCTTCCCGGCGCGTTACGGGCCGAACTCGAACCCGAAGGGATCCTGTTCTTCGACGAATATGTCCCGGTCACGCGCCGCTTTCACGGTGCGGTGCCCGGCCTTCGCTCGTCGGGCAGCATCGCCAGCTACGCCGGCGCTCTCGTGCTCACCGAGGAACGGGTACTGGGCACGCTGTCGTCGGTGCCGAAGCTGGCCGGCCGCACCATCGACCTGCGCTGGGACGAGCCGCAGGCCGGCGCGGTCAAGGCCGAGCTGTCGACCTCCGGCCTGACGCTCGACGTGGACGTCGCCGAGATCGACGAACATTGGTCCGGCGAGCTGTCGATGCACTACAAGACCGACATCCCCAGCGACGTCATCGATCGACTGCCCCGCACCTCGCTGGCGTTCGACGCACCACCGGAATTCGTGTTCCGCGCCGTGGGGGTCGCCTACCACCCCTAGCGGCCGGCCGTCGCCGTCGCGCG
Source organism: Mycobacterium sp. PO1 (assembly GCF_017312405.1). Taxonomy (GTDB): domain Bacteria; phylum Actinomycetota; class Actinomycetes; order Mycobacteriales; family Mycobacteriaceae; genus Mycobacterium. The sequence goes on along the minus strand of NZ_BLTG01000007.1, from coordinate 114,939 downwards.
CACCGTCGCGCCGTCGCCCGGCCACCGTTGCCGGCGCGCGCAGCCACCGTTGCCGGCGCGCCGTTGCCCGGCCACCGCCGTCGCGCAGCGTCGCGCTCCATACTCCCCCGGTCACCATCCGCCGAACGTGAATCCTCTGCGAATCCCAGGCCGATTTTTCGCAGAAGGTTCACCCTCGGCGACGGTCCGCCGCCACCGAGTCCCGGCCACCGTCGACGAACGGCCCGGTCGCCCACCGTCACCCGCAGCGATCCGTCAACGAACGTGAATCCTCTGCGAATCCCGAGCCGATTTTTCGCAGAGGGTTCACCCTCGGCGACCGTCCGACGCCGCCGCGTCCCGGCCACGATCGTCCGACGCCGCCGACGACCGGCGGAACTCGCTCGGGTTGACCCGGCGAACCCGTTTGAACGCGGCGCTGAACCCGAACGGGTCGGAGTATCCGACCGCTGCGGCGACGTCGGCGACGGTCGAACTGGGCTGCTCGACGAGCAGATCAGCCGCCAACGTCATCCGCCAGCGGGTCAGATAGGTCAGCGGCGGCTCACCGACCAGCGTCGTGAACCGCTTGGCCAGCGTCGCGCGCGACACCCCGACGCGGTCGGCCAGCGTGGCGACGGTCCACGGGGCCGCCGGCTCGGCGTGCAGCAACTGCAGTGCGCGGCCGACGACAGAATCGCGCTGGGCGGCCCACCACGCCGGCGGGTGACCACCGGGCCGGTCGAACCATTCGCGCAGCGTGCATACCATCATCCAGTCCAGCAACCGGTCCAGCACGACCTGTTGACAAGGTGGTCGCGTTGCGCGACCGGCTCGCCGGCACCGACTCAGCGCTGGTCGACGCGGCGACGATGTACTCCTCACCGCTGAACTACCGCCCGATACCCGCCAAGGACCGGCGGCTGATCATCGCCGGTCTGGGTGACCGGCTCGCACCGCCCGAGCAGGCCGAGATGCTCTGGAAACACTGGGATCACTGCGCGTTCCACTGGTTCCCCGGCAACCACGTGCTGCATGTGAGCCAGCCGGACTACCTGCGCCGGATGACGCGATTCCTCGCCGAGTTCATGTTCGACTGAGCTGGGCGCCCGCCGGCCAGCCCAGCGTCGAGAGGGTGTGCGCCGAGACCCTGACCGGGCGGCCGGGCAGACTGCGATCGGAGGCCGGCGACAACGCTGCGATCACGACGCCGTGCAGCCCGTTCTCCGCGGTCAGTCCGCTCATCGGCGCTTGTGCGGCCGGCTGATCGGTGGTGCGCAGGACGCACGCCGCCACGAGCGCGGGATCGGCTCTGCTGCCGCTGAACTCCAGGACCGTCCACGTCTCGGCCGCCCCGAGCGACCAGACGGCCTGCAGCGTGTCGGTCAGCGCCTCGTCGACGGTGATCCGATAGGCCGCTAAATGTCCCCGCTCGTCGGCGATGGCGCGCCACGTCTCTTTCGCCTGTGCGGCGGTGACGGGTTGGACGGTGTCGGCGGTGCTGACCTCGAATCCCGACTCCCGTAGATGGTCGGCGAGTCTGCGCGCGGCGACCTCGGCCGTGTCCTGCAGCGGGATTCGCGATGAGCGCGCCGACAACGCGGCGACGTTGTCTGCGGCGCCGAGGGTCAGCCCCACCCAGGTGATGCGCACGCCGTCGCGGTCGCGCGCGGTGACGCGGACCTTGTCGAAGCGCAGGCCGTACCGATCGAGGTAGCCGGCGATCAGGTCGATCGGCAGATGCTGGTGCTCGCGCTCGGCGACCTCGAGGGTCACCGTGGTGTACTCCGAGGAATGATGGGTGCCCTCGGCGCGTCCACCGCGGCGGCGCCACATCGCGACGCGGCGCGCGATCAGCGTCGTCGCGAAATTCCCTCGCCACCAGGCGAACACGATGATGACGACTCCGACCGCGATCCCGAGGAGCCAGCGGTCACCGACCGAATCCCACGGGTAGGCCATCGCGGCGGGGATCCCCACCAGCAGCGCAAGACTGAGCCGGACGATCATGGCGTCGTGTCCTTCCGTTTTCTGTTCATCACGACGGTGACGATCACCAGCAGCGCGAGCACGCCCGCTCCGGTGAAGGCGATGATTCGTGGGGTGGGGTCGGGCGGTGGCGGTGGTAGCGGCGCCGCGATCTCCCGGACTGCCGCGGGATCGGTGTCCGCAGCGGCGGGCACATTCCAGGTCAGCGCTGCGACAGGATCGATGCTGCCCGCTCCGACCAGATTGGACGGGGCGCGGGCGGCCCCGTGCGCGGTGGCCGTGATCCGGTCGATGACCTGCCGGGCGCTCAGATCGGGAAATCGGCTGCGCACCAACGCCGCGACACCGGAGGCGTACGCGGCGGCGTAGCCCGTGCCGCTGATCGGCGCCAGCCCCTTCTGATTGTCCGGCATACCGTTGGCCAGCCCGCCGCCTTCGGCGTTGCTGACCGAGGTGATGCCCTCACCGGGTGCCGCGACCCCAACCCAGGGTCCGGCCATCGTGAACGGCGTGGCCTGTCCGCCCGGTCCCACGGCGCCCACCGAGAGCACGTAGGGCTGCCACCACGACGGCACCGACAGCGTCGTGACGCTGTCCCAGTTCCGGGGGTCGCCCGGCCGCGCGGCGTCGCCGAGCGGATTGCTGTCACACGCTGCGCCAGTGGACATTCCGCGTGAGGTGTCACCGGCGGCTGCCACGATCACCGCGTCCTTGTCGACGGCGGCGTAGCGCAGCGCGGCACCCAGCGCGCTCTGATCGACGTCGGCGCCGGCCGGGATACACGTCGCGACCGAGATGGTGATGACCCGTGCCCCCTGGTCCGCGGCGCGCACCACCGCGCGCGCCAGCGTGTCGACCGCCACCACCGCCTGCGCGAGCGCGGGATCGTCGCCGAGACTCCGCGGCGCGTAGTGCGCCGAGCTCTGCCGGATGGACAGCAGGCGCGCGCCGGGCGCGACACCCGCGAATCCGTCGGGACCGGGCCGGCCCGCGATCAGGCCCGCGACGAGGGTGCCGTGCCCGTCGCAGTCGGTCAGGCCGTCGGTGTCGGCGACGAAGTCACCACCCGCCTCGACGACGGGCAGCCGCGGCCCGGGGGTGACGCCGGTGTCGAGGACCGCGACCAGCTGTCCGTCACCGCGGCTGTGTTGCCACGCCTCGGGCAGGCCCAACGACGCCTGACTCGCGGTGACCGCACCGGGGTCGGTACCGGGCAGCACGCCGGTGGCTGTGCAGTCACTGCGCTGGGCCATCGGTTCGACCGGGCCCGCGCTACCCGCCGGCGGGGTGGCCTGCGGGTCGACCTGCGGCGGCGCAACCGCCCCGGCGGGTACGCCGCCGACCGCGAGCAGCGCCAAGGCGGCCGCAACCACGCCTACCCGGGTGGGTGCTGAGAGGGCGTTCATCGCTCAGAACCCGTTGAGCGCCCAGGTGAACAGCCCCACCAGGTAGGCCATCACCGGGATCACCGAGGCGTCGAGAGCGGACGCGAGGAAACCGAGCAGACGGCGCATCGGCAGCGAATAGGTTGCCGGTTCGGCGATACCGGGGTTCAGCGCGACCACCACCCAGGCCACCGCCAGGTCCACCAGGACCGCCAGCGACCACCACATCGCGGTGTACTCCCCGGCGGCGGTGAACCCCACCACCAGCGCGGTGGTGATCAGGTAGGGGTGGCCGAGCAGCCACGCCTTGCACGGCGCAGAGTCCCATACCCGGGCCCGCAGTGCGGCGGCCCCGGCGCTGGCCACCACGAGGTACCACGCCCACGGTGACACCGCGCCCTCTCCGGTGACGGCCGGCCACAGCACCGCCAGCGAACCCGTCACGGCCAGCAGCACGCCGGCGGCGATGAACCCTGTCTGGTGGGAGTCACCGACCCGGATGCGGCGGGGCAGGTCTTCGAGCACCCGCAGCGGCAGCGCCGACGGCGTGGGGTCTCCGGGAGCGGGGATGACGGGGACCGGCAGCCGGGCGCACATCGCGGACAGTTGCGCGGCCTGCACGGTGATCACCAGCGCGATCAGGATCAGCCCGCACCCCACGGCCACCGGCGACAGCGTCCACAGCGATACCGCCGCGGCCGCCGCGGCCACCGTCAGCGCCGTCGCGGCGGCGGCGGTGAACACGGCGATGGCGCGTTGTCCCACGGTGATGCTGATGACCGACCACGCCGCCACCCCGGCGGCGGCGAGCAACACCTGCGCGGCGCCGAAGTCACCCGGCACCGCCAGCGCGAACGCAGCGGCGATCGGGGGCAGCGCGGCCACGGACAGGGCGGTCGCCAACCGCGGTGAGCCGGTTCTGCTCAACAACGTGCCGAGCACCGCGACCACCGCGACCGCGCTGACGGCGAACACACCGTAGGCCGTTCCGGTGACGACCCGGTGCACGATCGAGACACCCGTGGCGACGACGATCAGCGCGATGACCGCCAGCGCCGCGGCACGCCTGATGTGGTCCACCCCCCACGGCCGTTCCCGCGCCGCCGAGAAGATCATCGCGGCGTCGGCGATGTCCTCGACCAGCCGAGGTGCGGACGGGCCGGGTGGAACCGGCTGCAGCGCAAGGAGGTCGCCGTCGACCACACCGACCGTGTTCAGCGTCGCGTCGCGGCTGAACGGGGCGCCGCCGATCGGGGCCAGGCTCAGTTGCTGGGCCACCGTGTCGGTGGTGTCGTCGTTCGGCGACACGAGGCGCTGCACCGCCGGGATGATCTCGCGCAGCGGCAGGTCGGCGGGCAGAGCGACCTCGGTGATCCGGCCACTGCCGAACACCGCGATCCGCACGATCGGCATCCTCATGCTCTCGGGCGACGCGGTCGACAGCGTCGAGCCGTTGGTTCCGTCTACGACCGGGTTTGACATTGCTCTTCTCTTTCACGGATGGGGACGTCGAAGTCTCGGGTGCCACCGCGGCGGGGAAACCAGGGGCCGTCGGGCAATTCGGCGTTCAGGCGTTCCACGGCGGCGGCGACCGCGGCGGGGTGGCCGGCGGCGAAGGTGGACACCCACTGGCCGTCGAATGCTCTGGTCGGGCTGACCAGCACCCGGCCGACCGTGGTGTCGACGACGCTGACGCCGACGTCGGTGGTGACGCGGTGACCGTCGCGGTGCTGGCCGGCCACGATCTCGACGTAGCTGCGGTCCCCGTCGAACGCGGCCACCACCACGGGACGCGCGGACGCGGGTATACCGAGGTAGTCGAGCATGTCGTGCACCGAGGCGCCGTTGCGGATCCGCTCGTCGGCCTTGGCGCCGGTGTGCGCAGGCAACGAGAACTCCTCGAAACGCGCGGGCCGCTGATCGGACAGTCCGACCGTCAGCACCGGCACCAGCGCCTCGGGGTGGTCGATCTCCATCGCCGTGAACGTGACCAGTGCTGCGCTGCGCAACGCGACCACCGTGCCCGCCCCGCCGCGGGCCACGAAGCCGCGCAACATCTCGCCGCGGCCGGCGACGAATCGGAGCTCGAGCCACCGCGCGGGCCGGCACACCAACCGGATCCATTGCGCGACTGAAGGATCGACGTACCCGTCGGCGTTCATCACGCCCAGCCGGGTGAGCTCCGAGATACGGTCGCGCTCGAAGTGCGCCCGCTGCGCCTCGTCGCCGTAGGGCGGGGTGATGGCCAGCACCCACGGAAACGTCCCGGCGCCGAGCTTCTCGGCGAGGAACCAGGCCGACTCCGCGGTCAGCTCGACAGCATTAGCTCGCACGGAAGCCGATCAGCCCCACTTGGCGCCTTCGGCCTGGTCACGGGCGGCCATCGACGTGGTGTTCATCTCGTGGGTGCCGGCCATCGCCCGGTAGGCGCGGACCAGCTCCTCGAGCGCGGTGTTCCATTGCGCCTGCCAGGCCTGATATGTCATGCCGGTGTCACCCTGCCAGGCACCCCGCAGCGCGGCCTGCTCGGCGGCCACCTCGGCGCCGACAGCGTGCAACGCGCCCGCGTAGCTGGACATCTCACCGGCGTGCGAGAGCATCGCCGGGTAGTTGTACATGATCTGTGACATCGAAAGTCCTTAGTAGATGGTCGGGTTGGGACCGGATCAGATGCCGGTGTAGGTGCTGGCGGCGGCGGCGTCCTCGGCGACGTAGGAGGCGGCAGCGTCACCGACGTTGGCCTGCGCGAGGTCGAGCAGCGCGTTGATCTTCGCCGAGACCTCGACGAAGCGCGCATGGGCGGCCTGGAAGGCCGCTGACGACTCGCCCATGTGGAACGCCTGCGCGGACTGCGCGGCCTGTTCCGCCTGGGCGATGGTGCTGCGCATCAGGGCTGCCTTGGCGCCGAACGCGCTCTCCGAGGCGACCAGCTGCGGGATATGAGCATCGAGAAGGCTCATGGGTTTTCCTCTCTGTGGTGGTTGTCGTCTGCGTCTGTGGGGGTGTCGGGGTCCCAGCTGCCCGGCAGCATCGGACTCTTGGGCCCGCCGCCGAACGAGTCTCCGGCCAGCGTGGTCAAACCGCCCGCCTGCTCGGTGCCTGTGCTGACGGTGCCGGAGAACCCCATCGGTCCGGCCCCGCGGGCCGAGGCGCTCACACCCGGCTCTGGCGCGGTCGGGTCGGCGTCCGGTTCGTCCTCGTAGTCCATGACGGCGTCGGCGTAGCCGCGCCCTTTGATGTCTTCTTTCTGCCTGCGGCGCCGTCGACGTCGTTCGGCGGCCGAGGCGGCGATGCCCGATGCGGCTGCGGGGATCGTCGCCGAAGGAGCCTTCGCCCCGGTGGAGTCACGGACGGTGGGTGACAGTCCGCCGTCGGGGTCGCGGCCCACCACCGCATACGGCGCCAGGGGGGCTGCGGCCGAGGCCGGTGCCGCCGCGCCGGGGGCCGATCCGGCGGAGACGGTGTTGACCGCGGGCGCAGCGCTTCCCGGCGCGGGCGTCGAGAGCGGGGCGGCCGGCAGGCCCTGGTCGCTGCGCGTCGGTGACTGCCCTTGGGCGGCCGGCGCGGTCTCCTCAACGGGTTCCTCGGCCGGAGGCTGTTCGGGCAGCCGGTCGAGCAGGTAGGCGCCGATCCCCAGCACGATGCCCAGCGCCGCGCCCACCAGCGGGGCCAGCAGCAGCGACGGGTACAGGATCGAGGCGCCGATCCAGGAAACCGCCTGGTAGGCCACCGCGAACAGGAACGGCCCCCACGTGATCAGTGCCTGCGCCGGGTTGGTGAGGAAGTCGGTGATCAGCTGGATCGTGTTGCCGATCGGGTTGCGCAGGAAGTCGATGATGGGCTCGAACAGGAACCGCAGGATCTCGCCGTAGAACCGGATCAGGTCGGCGATGATGTCGCCGAGATCGAAGGAGCTGCCTGCTTCGGCCGCCTGCAGCTGAGCGGCGGCGGCCATCGTGTCCGCGGCGGCGCGCCCGGCTTCGCCGACCCCCGGCATCAGGATGAACGGCGCCGGGGTGGACGTCGGAGTCGCGGCGACGGCCGCGCCCGAGACCGCCTGGTAGGTACCCATGGTGGTGGCGGCCTGGATCCACATCCGCACGTAGTCGGCTTCGTTGAGCGCGATCGGGATGGTGTTGATGCCAAGGAAGTTGGTGGCCACCAGCACCGCGTGGGTGGTGTGGTTGAGGGCGAGCTCCGGCAGGGTGGGCATCGCCGCCAGCGCGCTCGAGTAGGCCGCGGCCGCGGTCTCGTGCTGCGCCGCGGTCGCCGTGCTGACGGCGCTCTGCTGAGTCAGCCAAGCCAGGTAGGGGGCGTGCGCCGCGACGTACTGTTCGGCGCTGGGCCCCTCCCACGCTCCGGCCTGCACGTCGGCCAGGATGGCGGTCAGTTCGGCTGCTGCGGTCGCATATTCGGCGCTCAGCGAGTGCCACGTGCCTGCGGCTGCCAGCAGAGGCCCCGGACCGGGGCCGCTGCTCAGCGACGCCGAGTGCACCTCGGGTGGCAACGCCATCCAGACGGGGGCCGTCATACCGCTCAGCCTCGGGCGATCAGGTAGGCGGTGGCGCCCATCGCGTCACCGCTGGCGTAGCTGGCGGCGGACTCGCCGACCCCGACACCGGAGCGGCCGAGTTCTTCGACGCCCTGGGCCGCCACCGTCTGGTGTTCGGCCGCAGCGGCGCTGAACGCCGCGGCGGTCTGCAGGGACACCGGGTCGACCGCCGGCGGAACGACGGCGCCGACGACCGGCGCGGCGGCGGCCTGGGCGGCGGCCATGCGCGCGGTGAGTGCCTCCACCGCCGCGCTGGCGGCGGTGAGCCCTTCGGGGACGACACGCAGGGTCATCGGTGGTTCTCCTCTCCGCCGCGGTGGGCGATGGCGGCTTCAGCCAACGGGTTGACGAGTTGAACGAAGCTCGGGGTGTCGGTGGCGTCGAGCAGCATGCCCCGCCCGACCGGCAGCCGGCTGAACCGGTGCCCGCGGATCTTGCCGCTGTCCTGCGGGTTACCCGACAGCATCAGCAGGGTCGCCTGCAGGTCGTTGAGCCGACGCAGCAGCGGTGCCGTCATCACCGCATGCGCCGAGCCTGCCGCCCGGGCGGTGACGATCACCCGCAACCCCAGATCGGAAGCCTGCGAGAGCAATCCGAGCAGCGGGGTCCACGGACGCTGTCCCGCGAACGGGCCGCTGGTGGCGGGGCCGTCGGGGATCTGGTCGACGTCGTCGATGATCAGGTAGTGGGTGTGGCTGTCGCGGGCCACGGTGCGGTAGTCCCAGCGGCTGAGCTCCTGCGGGCTCAGGCCGGCGGGTGGGCGGCGCTGCTCGATCAGCGCGGACAGGCCCAGCATCGCCGGCAGGATCCGGTCGATGTTCGGGGTGTACTCGTTGTCCGGGAACAGCGGCTCGTCGACCAGGTGCAGCCGGCGGTCGAGCACCGTGAACGCCACCTGGTCCGGGCGCGAGTTCTCCCGGATGGTCCGGATCAGGTGCCGCAGCAGCGTCGTCTTACCGGTCTTGGCGTCGCCGAACACCATCATCAGCGGGTTGTCGGTGAAGTCGACGCCGACCGGCGCCAGGTCGGTCTCGCGCTGCCCGATGACCACCCGCTCCGCTGCCGGGTACAGCGGGCCCAGCCGATCGGGTGACAGGTTGGTCGGCAGCAGCCGCACCGGCGGCGCGCTGCGGTCGGGGTGCCGGGCGTTGAGCGCGGGAATCGATTCCAGGGAGGGGCGGGCGAACAGGAAATGCTCCGCCGCCATGGTCAGGCCGCGGCCGGGCTGGTCGACCGGCACCGCCTCGGCGGGGCGGCGCAGCGCTCCGGTGACCCGCACGTTGCTGTCGCGGGGGTCGTGCAGCCGCAGTTCCAGGCGCAGCCCGAGCCCGTCGCGCATCCCCAGCGGCACCTCGAGCCAGTTCGGGGTCGTGATCACGACGTGGATGCCGTAGGCCATGCCGGTGTTCACCAGCTCGGTCACCTTGGCCAGCAGTGGGTTACGGGTGTTGAACGTGTCGGTGTTGTCCCGGCTGAACGCGTACAGGTTGTCGATGAGCAGGAACACCTCGCCGTAGCCGTCGCGGTAGTCGCCGCCGTTGGCCCCGCCGGCCTGCTGGCGGGCGCGCAGCAACTGGTCGAGTTCGCCGAAGGTGCGGCGGATCTTCTCCGACTCCAGCGGGGAGGCCACCCCACCGACGTGTGCGAGGCCGTCCAGAGCCCGCAGCTGCCCGCCGCCGTAGTCCAGACAGTAGAACGTCACGTCACCCGGCGCGTGCAGGGCAGCCGCGGAGAGCACGAACGTCTGCAGGGCGGTGGACTTGCCCGACTTCGGGCCACCGTGGATCACCAGGTTCGACGAGGCCGAGGTGGCATCGAAAACCAGTGTGTCGCGCCGCATGTCGAAGGGGCGGTCGATCTCGCCGAGCGGCCAACGCCACTGCCCGGCCGCGATTCCCGAGCGGGTCAGTACGTCGTCGAGCGCGATCGGCTCGTCCAGTGGCGGCAGCCACAATTGCGGTGCGCGCGGTCCGTAGTGGGCCAGCTGGTCGCCGATGGTGGCGATCAGCTTGCGCGGCGGCAGCACCTCGACGTCGGCGCCGTCGTCGACGATGACGGTGTCCGGTTCCGGGTCCACCCAGCCGGCGGGGAACGCCTGCGGCTTGGGGATGGCGTGCACGACGATCGACCGGTCCACGCGTGGCGGCTCGTAGATGCCGTCGACGTAGGTGCTGCGGAACTTGACCGGCAGTGCGCCCGGCGCCGGGACGAGGAACCCCACGCCTTTGTGCTCCCGGCCCGACTCGATGTGGTACGCGTCCTCCACCCCGATGATCTGCCGGGACACGCTGGGGCTGGCCACTTTCAGACCGATCCGGTAGGACGTGTTCTTGTCGATGTCCTTGATCCGGCCCACGTCGAGCGTCTGGGACGCGAAGAGCAGGTGGATGCGGAACGAGCGGCCCTTGCGGGCGACATAGTCGAACAGGTCGGCGTACTCGGGATGATCGGCGAGCATGAGGGTGAACTCGTCGGCCACCACGAACAGCGTCGGGATGGGTGGCAGGTCGTGTCCCTCGGCCACGGCGTTCTCGTATTCGGTGACCGAGTTGAACGCGCTGCCCTGCACCCGGCGGCCGGCCTCTTTGAGCAGCTGCTCGCGCCGGGCGACCTCGCCGCGCAGGGTGTCGGCGAACCGGTCTGCCAGCGAACGCTTCTCGGCCATGTTGGAGATGACGGCGACGACCTGCGGGAAGTTGCGGAAGATGTCCGCCCCGGCCTCACCCTTGAAGTCGGCGTAGATGACGATGAGCCGGTCGGCCGGGTGGGTGGTCAGCAACGACAGCAGGATCGCCATCAGGGTCTGGGACTTGCCCGAGCCGGTCATCCCGATCATCAACCCGTGGGGACCCATTCCGCCCTCGGCTTCGTCCTTGAGGTCGAAGTACAGCGGTTCGCCGGTGGCGGTGACGCCGATCGGCACCCGCAGCTCGTCGTCGCGGTTGCGGGGGGCCCACAGCGCGGCCACGTCCAGCGCCGAGGCGTCCGGGATGCCGAGCAACGTGGTGAAGGCCGCTCCACCGGTGGCGGCCGAGCGGCCGTGGCTGGGATTGGAATCCCAGCGCGAGAGCCGGCGGGCGAGGTGCCCCGCGTCGGCCGCGTCGAGCCGGTCGGCAGTGTCGATGTAGGGGGCCCAGCCGCCGGTCTGCCACCGCTGGATCCGGCCGTCGGAGATCCGCAGGATGGGCCGCTCGGGATCCGGGTACTGCTCGCGGTGCGGTTCGGCGACGGTCCGATGGATGACCGTGACGCCGGCGGGATCGACTCCCCCGGTCAGCTCGTCGGGGTCGGCGTCGGGGTCGTCGAGCACGAGCAGCAGGTGCTTGACGTTTTCGCTGCCGTCACCGGTGAACGGTCCCCGATCGGCGAGGGCGGGGGCCAGCAGCCGGCGCAGCGCAGTGGCGTCGGCCGTCAGATAACGCGCGGGACCGACCCCGTCGACCTGGCCGGGCACATCGACATGGGGCAACCACTTCAGCCACGACCAGTCGTCGTCGTCCAATGTCGGCCCTGCGTAGCCGATTCCGAGCACCGAGGGGTCGTGCCAGGTCATCGCCTGGGCCAGCCAGGCGCGCACAGCACCATCGACCTCGTCGGCGTCGCCCACCACGGTGATCCGCGCGACCTTGGTCAGGTCGATACCGGCCGGAGCGTCATGCAGGGTCCGCTGGGTGTCGAGCAGGCCGCGCAACGTCGTGTGCGACACCGGTTCCAGGTCGATCTCCTCGGCGGTGTCCTTGACCCGCAGTGCCGCGTCGAGGGCCTGGTCGTGCAGGCCGGCGCGCAGCACCAGGAAGTCGCGGTCGCGGGGGTCGCGCTCCCACTGCCGGCGGGTGCCCGGCACACCGGCCAGTGCCACCGGGTCCGGATGTGACCACTCCAGGCCGGCGCGTTGTTCGTCGGCGTGGGCGCGGACGTTGTCGCGGATCACCGACAGGTAGCGCAGGTAGTCGGCGCGTTCGGCATCGACCTCTTCGGTGCGGAGCTTGTTGTCCGAGCCCCGGTACAGCGCGGTCGCGGCCAGGAGCAGCACGAACGGGAAGAACAGGGTTGTCGGCGAGATCAACCTCAGACCGGTGGCGACCAGTGCGACGATCATCCCGACGATCAGGATGACGATCAGGTACGGCAGGACGCGGCGCAGCAGTGACGGCGGCACCACCCGGGGCAGCTCCGGCGGCGGCTCGATGGTGATGGTGCCTTGACGGGTCGCCGGCGGCTGGATCCGCTTGCGGTGCTCGAAGATCAGCCTGCTCATGGGTTTTCCATACTCGTGAGGTTCTCCAACCGGGCCGGCGCCGCGGCGGGAGCCAGCGTGTCGTGCGCCAGGAGCGCGTCGGCGCGTGACAGCGTCGGACCGGCGGCGAACTGGGACAGCACCGACCACGGGATCGGCAGCGGAGCCGAGGTCAAGCCGAGCGCCTCGACGGAGTCGAATCCGGCTTCACCGGAGCCGCTCTGGCCGGTGTCGATGCCGTAGCGCACGCCGGTGTCGCTGACCCAGAACAGCGATCCGCGACTGTCGACGAAGTATCCGGTGCCCGGGGTCAGGGCTACGCGGGTGGCCGGTCCACCCGGGCCGCCCGAACTCACCAGATCGACGGTATGCAGTCCGGCCGGGGCGGGAAGCGTGGAGCCGGACAGCAAGGTCAACGAGTTCTCCTGCGCACCCTCCGGTTTCGCCCAGACGACGCAGGTGACGGGGTCGGCGGTGGGGTCGACGAGGTCGAGCGGCTGCGCCGGATACACCGAGGTGTCGATGCCGTCGGCGACCGGGACCCGCGCCACCTCGTCGGCACCGATCCGCGGGGGCGCGGCGAAACCGTAAGAGTTGGTGTTGCGCAGGATCGAGGCCAGCACCACCGGGATGGGCTGCAGACCGTCGGGCAGCACCACGTAATGGCGCAACGTGTTGTCCGCCTCGTAGGCCACCAGGACCGTCCCGACCGGCGCATCGACCGGCAGCGGCACCTGTGCGGGTGTGCCGGCTCCCGGGATCAGCGGTGAGACCAGCGCCGGCCCTTCGGGTATCGCGTTGAACAGGCCGTCGGCGATCGGCTGTGGCCCTCGCCCGGCGATCTCGGCGCCGATGCCGAGGCCGTCGACCACGGCACGGTCGGCGAGGTCGACCGCGCTGCGGCGACCGTTCCACAGCAGCCACGTGATGTCGCCGTTCTCGGCCAGCACGGCCTGATCGGCGGGCAGGGCGCCGGCGCGCTCGCCGTCGGTGGCGGGCGGCCCGGCGATGACCGTGACCCCGGCCTGGGATCCGGTCGCCGCGTCGCAGACCGTCCAGAAGGCGTCGCGGGTCTGGTTGGCCACCATGCGTTCCGGGGCACCGGGGATGCCGAGCATGTTGCCGCGGGGGAACTGGTCGAGCTCGCTGCTCTTCACCAGCGCCGGGTTGTCCGGCCGGCCGGTGATGAGCCGCGCGGAGGCCAGGTTCAGGACCGGGTGCAGCTGTTCGCCGAGACGCACGTACAGCGCTGCGGTGTCCCGGTCGGCGAGGATCGCGTCGTCGCCCGCCGACCCCGAGGGCCGGATCAGCGAGAACAGGAAGCAGCCGACGATGCCGGTGACGAGAACCAGCGCGCCGACGAGCACGGCCCGCGACTGGGTGCGGAGCGGGTCGACCAGCATTCTCGTGTCGTGCAGCGCGACACCGGAGGCGATGCGGCGCATGACGAATCGCCACCCGGTCACCTGATGCCGGGTCACGAACCCGCGGCGGTAGCTGACGCGGTCGGGGTTCTCGTTGGCCGGTGTCCGCGAGCTGAACGAACGCCGGTCCCCGTCGGGCGCGGTCACGACCGGCCCGGCTGTTGGTCGGGCACCGACAGACCGAGCCCGCGCAGCAGCGGTGCCGCCGAGTTGGCGACGTCGGCGGCGGTGATGGTCATCAGCTCGTCGTCGGTGAAGTCCCCGGCGTCGTCGGTGCGCGGCGTGTGGTCGAGGCGATACTCGCGCTCCTCCTCGGAACGCTCGACGAGGTTACGCACGAAACGCCCGTTGCCGGCGATGTCGAGGCTGCGTCGCTGCACGCCCGCGGCGTCGGGGGTGGAGGACTCCGCGAGGTGGGCGAAGAGCCGTTCCATGTCGGCGCGGGCGGCCTGGTCGAAGCGCGAGTCCCGCTTCTCGGCCATGCGAGTGGCGATTTCGGCGAGCTCCTTAGACGAGTAGGACGGGAAGTCGATGCTGCGGGTGAAGCGGGAGCGCAGACCCTCGTTGGTGTCGAGGAAGGTGTCGAGGTCTTTGCGGTAGCCGGCGACGATGACGACCAGACGGTCACGGTCGTTCTCCATCCGCGCGAGCAGCGTGTCGATGGCGACGAGTCCGAAGTCGTTCTTGGCCCCGGTGGACACGAGCGCGTAGGCCTCGTCGAGGAACAGCACACCGTCGAGCGCGCTGTCGATGATGGCGTTGGTCTTGGCCTCCGTCTCACCGATGTGCTGGCCGATCAGATCGGCGCGGTGCACCTCGCGGACGGTCTCCTTCTTCAACAGGCCCAGTCCGCAATAGATCTTGGCGACCACCCGCGCGATGGTGGTCTTGCCCGTTCCGGGCGGCCCGGCGAACACCAGGTGATTGGTGCGCTGGGCGACGGCCAGCCCCCGCTCCTGGCGCCGGATCGCCATCGCCACCGAGCTTTTCAGCCGGGCGACCTGGTATTTGACCTCCTCGAGGCCGATGAACTCGGCGAGCTCGGCCTCGGCCTCCACCAGCAGGTGCGCCTTGCGGTCCTTGGCCCCGGGGTCGACGAAGTCCGATTCCCCGGGCTCGGTGCCGGGATCCCACGGATCGGTGCGCGCCTCGATGCGCGCCGCCGTGGTGGTCGCGAACCCGAATGTGGCGTCGGACAGGGCCTCTTCGATCTGCGCGTTCTCGGGATTCGCGGCGTAGAGCTCCTGCAGCAGCTCGCGTGCGTCGTCGTCCTCGCCCTGGGCGCGCAGGGCCAGCGCCTTGGCCAGCGCACCGTCGGTCGCGGCGACGGTCAGTGGGCCGTCGGGTTGTTCGAGGTGCGAAAGCGCGGGTGCGAACATGCCCAGCCGTGCCAGCGCGATGCCGAGGGTCACCCGGGCGGCGTGAGCGCTCGCGTCGTCGAGGGACCGGTCACCGACCATCGGCGTCAGCATCCGCACCACGTCGGACCAACGCTCGGCCCGGTAGTGGATCGCCGCGCGCACCCAGCGGGCCTGCAGCCACCCGGGCCGGTGTTCCAGCAGCTCACCGACCAGGCGCTCAGCAGTCCCGAAATCTGCTGCCTCGCAAAGGGACACCGCATAGGCAAGGGAGAAGTCCGCCGGGGCGGTGGCACGGAAACGCAGGTAGAGACCGGTGTCGTAGCCGAAGCCGAGCGCGCCGGGCGCCAGCTCGATCTGACGCTGCAGCGCGCCCGCGGTGGCCGATGTTTGCCAGATCTGCTCGACCACCTGCGGTGTCACGTCTCCGGCGGCGGCCAGGCCGGTCCATGCGTCGCACTGGTCGGCGGCGACGCGGGTCAGCGCGCCGAACCCGGATCGGGCAGCGGCCAGATCCGCCGGTCGCTGCCGGTCGTGCACCGACAACCCGAGCGCGCGACAGCAGGTCGCGAACCGGCTGATGACGTCGCGGTCTATCCGGTGCGGGTGACCGGCGACCGTCGCGACGGTGTCACTTCCAATGTCCATGCGTGTGTGATTCGCGGTGCCGGCTGACAGTCCCCCGGGCCCGCAGTCTCCCTCGTCGCGTACTTATGTATGGCTAAGCTAACTTTTGCTGAAGTTAGCATTGCATAAGCTCACTGTCGAGACTCACCGGGTAGCACCGCACGGTGAACCAGATCACCGGCGCGGTGCGGTGTCACACCAGCGGACGGCCCGTGCGGATGCGCCAGTCCAGGTCCTTGAGCAGCACGTTGAACGGGAATTCCCGCACGACTCGCGGCGAGATCCGGTTCACCGTACGCAGCACCGTCATCAGCCGGTCGAACCGGCGTTGCTGCTCGGGCCCCCAGCTCAGCCGCATCTCGTCGCGGAAACGCTGCGGCAGGAATCCGGTGGTGATGAGCAGGGCCAGCCCTTCGGTATGACGCCGGAGCGGGCCGGGCAGGGTGAGCCCCTGAAGACGCGAGAGTGCGATCGGATGGAGGAACTCCCGGACGGTGTCGTCGATGTGGACCTCGTCGAGGGACTTCTGCCAGTAGCGGTCGAACGCGGCGCGATCGGCGGGCCACATCGACTCGGGCACCTGCAACATCGTGGCCAGCGCGCGCCCCTGCAGGTACAGCCGGTCGGCGGTGTCCTCGTCAGGTTCTCCGCCGAAGATCCGGTGCACGTCGACGACGCCCTTGTACAGGCACGCGCCCACCCACAACTGCAGGTCCTTGTCGAAGGCGTGGTACTTCACCGGGCTTTCGTCGGTGGAGAACACCTGCGCGTGCGCCCCGTTGACCGCGCGCCGGAAGGCGGCCTTCTGCTCAGCCGTTCC
This sequence comes from Mycobacterium sp. PO1, assembly GCF_017312405.1. Classification (GTDB taxonomy): domain Bacteria; phylum Actinomycetota; class Actinomycetes; order Mycobacteriales; family Mycobacteriaceae; genus Mycobacterium. The sequence goes on along the minus strand of NZ_BLTG01000007.1, from coordinate 98,568 downwards.
GCTGGTGGACACCGCGAGATAGGTGAAGGTGGTGCGGGCGCGCTTGATCGGATGCCGGTCGATGCGGCCGCTTTCGACGCGGCTCTCCAGCACTCCGTAACCGACCCCGGGACGCGCCAGCTGCATGATCACATTCGCCGGTCCGGCCAGCAGGCCCAGCCCGAGCATGCCGTCGTCGGCTCCGCCCCGTCCTCCGCGGGCGGCGGCCTCGGGGCTGCCGGCAGGGGAATCGACCTGTCGAACAGGCTCGCTCACCGTCACTGGACACACTCCTCTCGGCGGTGCCGTCACCAAATGTGCGAACACGCGTTTCCTGATATTGCTCCCCCCGCGCGGCGGGTGTCAATATGGGGTGATGGCCCAGATTCGTCCGTACCGGGGAATCGAGGCCGGCCAGCGCATCGCCGAGCGCAGACGCCGGTTGTTGACTGCGGGCCTGGACCTGCTCGGCGCCGCGCCGACCCCCGGCGACCTCACGGTGCGCGCGATCTGTGCGCAGTCCGGTCTGGCGGCGCGCTACTTCTACGAGAACTTCACCGACAAGGACGCCTTCGTCAGCGCGGTGTTCGACTGGGTGGTCGCTGACATCGCGGCCACCACGCAGGCCGCGGTGGCCGCGGCACCGGCTCGCGAGCAGAGCCGGGCCGGCATGACCAACCTGGTGCGCACCATCTCCGACGACGCGCGGGTGGGCCGGCTGCTGTTCAGCGATCGCCTGGCCAACCCGGTGGTGGTGCGCAAGCGTGCGGAGTCCGGCGCGCTGTTCGCGCTGCTGTCCGGGCAGCATGCCGAGGCGGCGCTACACGTGACCGCCAACGAGCGGATCAAGGCGGCCAGTCACTTCGTCGTCGGCGGCGTGGCTCAGACCCTGAGCGCGTGGTTGGCCGGTGACCTCGATTTCACGCCCGAGCAGCTCGCCGACCAACTCGGCATGCTGATCGACCGGCTCGGCGACCCGGCACTCTACCGCGACGCTTAGGCGCGCGTCGGCGCCCGGCGATCGGCGGCGGTCTTCGGCTCGGTGGTGGTGTCGGCGTCGCCGAACTGCTTGGTCCAGCACGCGAACTCGAGGGTGATGCCGTCCGGGTCCAGGAAGTAGAAAGACCGCACGTACACCCCCGGATGGACGGTCGGTGAGACCTGGGCGGGACTTTCGTCGTGGTTGAGGATCGGGCCGACCCGGACTCCCTTGGCCTTGAGCCGCTGCCGGTACTCGTCGAACTTCTCGGCCGGGACATGGAAGGCCAGGTGGTTCATCGTGCTCACGGCGCTGACGATGTCGCCGATGCCGGGGATGGCCTCCGGTGAGGAGATACCGGGCACGCGGTCGGGGGCGTCGGCGAACCAGAAGAACGCCACGCAGTCACCGTTGCCGGCGTCGAAGAAGAAGTGCTGCCCCATGCCGCCGGGCAGGTCGAGGGACTTGATCAGCGGCATGCCCAGCACGTTGCTGTAGAAGTCCACCGTCTTCTGCATGTCCGAGCACACCAGCGCGACGTGGTTGATGCCGCCGAGGTCGAATTCGGTGTTGGTGTTGTGCGGCTTGATCACGCCGTCGCCTCCCCGTCCCGGGTCCCCGCGGGGTAGCCACCGCGGAAAACTGAATCTAACATCAGATTCAGTTGCCGATCAACGAGGAGCGCTAGATACATGGGCACGGTGGCGCGGTCTCCGTTGCCGACAGCGCGCGGCCGCCAGACCCAGGCGGCGATCGACGACGCTGCGCGCAGGGTCATCGCCCGCAAGGGCATCCTGGCGGCCACGGTCGCCGACATCGCCGGCGAGGCCGGCCGCTCCACGGCGTCGTTCTACAACTACTACGACTCCAAGGAAGCGATGGTCCGCGAGTGGGCACTGCGCTTTCGCGACGAAGCCCGCGAACGCGCGCGGGCCGCGGCGGCACCCGGGCTGAGCAACCGGGAACGCTCCCGCCAGGCCGCGGCGGCGCACTGGCACACCTACCGCAACCGGCTCGCAGAGATCATCAGCGTGTCCCAGATGGCGATGATCAGCCCCGACTTCGCCGAGTACTGGAGCGAGATCTGCGCATTTCCCACCGAATTGATCGCGTCACTGGTCAAACAGGTTCAGGGACAGGGCTACTGCACGGGCAGTGACCCCCAGTTGATCGCCGTGGCACTGGTGTCGATGTTCAACCAGTTCTGTTATTCCCAACTGTCCGGCAACCGTGACGAGGCCAGCGTCGACGACGACGCCTGCATCACGACACTCGCCGAAATCTTCTACCGGACGATCTACCATCGGGAGTCGGGAGGACCATGACCACATCCACGGCTGTCACCCGCGAATTCGTCGGGCTGGACTCGACGACGGCGCACCGAGCCGGGTCGGGTGGACATCCCTGCCAGGGGCTCTACTACCGCCCCGAGGGACACCGTCCCACCGTGGCGATGATCGCGACGCATTACCAGATCGACTTCTCCGAGCACTATCTCGCCGAGTACCTGGCCGACCGCGGGTTCGGCTTCCTCGGGTGGAACACCCGTTTCCGCGGATTCGAAAGCAGCTTCCTGCTCGATCACGCGCTGGTCGACATCGGTGTCGGGGTGCGCTGGCTGCGTGAAGAGCAGGGCGTCGACACCATTGTCCTGCTGGGCAATTCGGGCGGCGGATCGCTGATGGCCGCCTATCAGGCGCACGCTGTCGCACACCACGTCACCCCGCTGGAAGGTATGCGCCCCGCGGCCGGGCTCGACGACCTGCCGCCAGCGGACGGCTATGTCGCCACGGCCGCGCATCCCGGCAGGCCCGACGTGCTCACGGCGTGGATGGACGCCTCGGTCACCGACGAGAACGACGCGGTTGCAACAGATCCCGACCTGGATCTGTTCGACGAACGCAACGCACCGCCGTACTCGGCCGACTTCGTCGCCCGCTACCGTGCCGCTCAGGTCGCGCGCAACGAAGCCATCACCGACTGGGCGCTGGCCGAGCTCGCCCGGATCCGCGCCGCCGGCTTCTCCGACCGGCCCTTCACGGTGATGCGCACCTGGGCCGACCCGCGGATGGTCGATGCCACGCTGGAGCCGACCAACCGGCAACCCAACATGTGTTACGCCGGGGTCCCGGCACGGGCGAACCGGTCCACCTACGGCATCGCATCGGCATGCACGTTGCGTAACTGGCTGGGCATGTGGAGCCTGCGCCATGCTCAGACCCGGGCCGAACCCCACCTCAGCCGCATCGCCTGCCCGGCACTGGTGATCAACGCCGAGCAGGACACCGGCGTGTTCCCCTCCGACGCCGAGCGCATCCACGATGCGCTCGCCAGCACCGACAAGACCGCCTGCAGCATCGACACCGACCACTACTTCACGACACCTGGCGCCCGTACCCAGCAGGCCGACACCATCGCCGAGTGGATCACCGCGCGATGGTGAGGGTGCTCGCCCACTTCGTGGCCGGCGAGAAGGTCACCGATTTCCTGTCCGCCCAGCGTGATTGGCTCGACGTGCGCTTCTGCGCCGAAGACGACGACGACACGTTCTACCGCGAGCTGTCCGACGCCGAGGTGCTGTGGCACGTGCTGCGGCCGGTGTCGGGTGCGGACCTGGCCCGGGCGCCACACCTGCGGCTGGTGCACAAACTCGGCGCGGGCGTGAACACCATCGACGTCGCGGCCGCCTCCGCCCGCGGAATCGCGGTGGCCAACATGCCCGGCGCGAACGCGCCGTCGGTCGCCGAGGGAACGGTGTTGCTGATGCTCGCCGCACTGCGCCGCCTGCCCGCCCTCGATCACGCCACCCGCACCGGGTCGGGCTGGCCGTCGGACCCCACCCTCGGTGAGACCGTCCGCGACATCGGCTCCTGCACCGTCGGACTGATCGGCTACGGCAACATCGCCCGACGGGTCGAGCGGATCGTCGTCGCCATGGGCGCCCGGGTGCTGCACACCAGCACCAGAGACGACGGCACGCCGGGGTGGCGCAGCCTGCCCGACCTGCTCGCCGAGAGCGACATCGTGTCGCTGCATCTGCCACTGACCGAGGCCACCACCGGGTTGCTCGGACGTGAGGCGTTGCGCCGGCTCAAGCCGGGCGCGGTGCTGGTGAACACCGCGCGCGGACCGATCGTCGACGAGGAAGCCCTGACCGACGCCCTGCGGTCGGGCCGGTTGGCGGCCGCCGGCCTGGACGTGTTCGCCGTGGAACCGGTGCCCGAGAACAATCCGCTGCTGAACCTGCCCAACGTCGTGCTCACCCCGCACGTCACCTGGTACACCGCCGACACGATGCGCCGCTACCTGGAGCTGGCCGTCGACAACTGCGTGCGGCTTCGTGACGGTCGCGACCTCGCCAACGTGGTGAACCAGGTGGCGGGGTAGTCTCGGCCCCAACCGACCGGTTAGTCAGCCCAACGGAGGGTTACGCATGCCCATCGCCATCCTGGAAGAGCACAACGACCTGGCCGACTCCGTGCGCTCGTACGTCGCACGCGTCGCACCCTCGGAGGTTCTGCACGAAGCCCTCGAGAGCCCGATCCCCAACCCGCCGCCCTACTGGAAGTCGGCGGCCGAACAAGGCCTGCAGGGCGTCCATCTCGCCGAATCGGTCGGCGGGCAGGGCTTCGGCATCCTGGAACTGGCCATCGTCGCCGCCGAGTTCGGCTACGGCGCCGTGCCCGGTCCGTTCGTGCCGTCGGCCATCGCCAGCGCACTGATCGCAGCCGACGATCCCGACGCCGCCGTACTCAACGGCCTGGCCTCCGGCGAGACGATCGCCACCTACGCGATCAGCTCGGCGCTGACCGCGACGCGGCACGGAGAAGGCCTGGTGATCCGCGGCGAAGCCCGCTCGGTGCCCGCCGCCGCGCAGGCCTCGGTGCTGGTTCTGCCGGTCGCGATCGAATCGGGCGAGGAGTGGGTGGTCCTCGACGCCGACCAGCTCGAGATCGAGCCGGTCGCCTCCGTCGACCCGCTGCGCCCCGTCGCGCACGTGCGCGCCAACGGCGTCGAAGTCACCGACGACCGCGTGCTGGCCAACCTGCCGCAGACGCTGGCCCGGGCCCTGATCACGACGTTGCTGTCGGCCGAGTGCATCGGCGTCGCGCGGTGGGCCACCGACACCGCCGCGGCCTACGCCAAGATCCGGGAACAATTCGGTCGCCCGATCGGCCAGTTCCAGGCCATCAAGCACAAGTGCGCCAACATGATCGCCGAAACCGAGCGCGCCACCGCCGCGGTGTGGGACGCCGCCCGCGCCATCGACGAGGAACGCGCGGGCAGTCAGGACGACGATGCGAAGGCCAGCGCCTTCGAGTTCGCCGCCGCCGTCGCCGCGACCCTCGCCCCCGTCGCCGCCCAGCACTGCGCCCAGGACTGCATCCAGGTCCACGGCGGCATCGGTTTCACCTGGGAGCACGACACCAACGTGTACTACCGGCGCGCCATCGTGCTGGCGGCGGCGTTCGGCCGCGCCGCCGACTACCCCCAGCAGGTGGTCGACACCGCCACGGCGACCGGCATGCGCTCCATCGACATCGACCTGGACCCCGACACGCTCAAGCTGCGCGAGGAGATCCGCGCCGAGGTGGCGGCACTGAAAGAGATTCCGAGAGAAGAACGCAACGCTGCCATCGCCGAGGGGGGCTGGGTGCAACCGCACCTGCCCGCACCGTGGGGACGGGCCGCCACCCCGATCGAGCAGATCATCATCGCCCAGGAGTTCTCCACCGGGCGGGTCAAGCGACCCCAGATGGGCATCGCGGCGTGGATCATCCCGTCGATCGTCGCCTACGGCACCGAAGCTCAGCAGCAGCAGTTCCTGCCGCCGACGTTCCGTGGCGAGATGATCTGGTGTCAGCTGTTTTCCGAGCCGGGCGCGGGCTCGGACCTGGCCAGCCTGACCACCAAGGCCACCAAGGTCGACGGCGGGTGGCGCATCACCGGTCAGAAGATCTGGACCACCGGCGCGCAGTTCTCGCAATGGGGTGCGCTGCTGGCCCGCACCGACCCGAGCGCACCCAAACATCAGGGCATCACCTACTTCCTGCTCGACATGAAGGCCGAGGGAGTCGAGGTCAAACCGCTGCGGGAGCTCACCGGCAACGCGATGTTCAACACCGTCTTCATCGACGACGTGTTCGTCCCCGACGACATGGTGCTCGGCGAGGTGGACCGCGGGTGGGAGGTCAGCCGCAACACGCTGACCAACGAGCGCGTGTCGATCGGCAGCAGCGAGCCGCCGTTCCTGGCCAGCCTCGACCAGTTCGTCGAGTTCGTCCGCGACGGCCACTTCGACCAGATCGAGCAGAACGAGGCCGGCCGGCTGATCGCCGAGGGGCACGCCGCCAAGCTGCTCAACATGCGCTCGACGCTGCTGACGCTCGCCGGCGGTGACCCGATGCCCGCCGCCGCCATCTCCAAGCTGTTGTCGATGAAGACCGGCCAGGGCTACGCCGAGTTCGGCGTGTCGTCGTTCGGCACCGATGCCGCCGTGGGTGACCAGAGCCAGCCGTCGGGCAAGTGGGCCGAATACCTGCTCGCGGGTCGCGCGACGACGATCTACGGCGGCACCTCCGAGGTGCAGCTCAACATCATCGCCGAACGCCTGCTCGGGCTGCCGCGCGATCCCTAGAGCGGGGGTCTCGGGCGCCGAGCCTGCGGGCCCTCGGGCGCCGAGCGTGCGGTCAGATCGTGGTTTCCTGAAGAATCGCGATCTGACCGCAGATTCGAGCTCCCGATCGGGGGTATCCGTGCGGTATGAGTACTGACCGCGACTTCGCTGAGAAGCGCTTGGACAAGCCCGGGTCCTTCCGGCCGGCGGCTCTGTACACGCTGGTGGTCATTGCGGTGGCCGGGTTGGCGCTCGCCTTCCACGCGTTCGGGGCCCGCGACTCGGTGTACGCCGCTTCGCTGGTGCCGGTGTTCCTGTTCGTCGGGGGTGTGGGCGCTTTCATCCAGACCTACCGCGTGTGGAAGGCCGGGGGTGGTTGGGCCGCCTGGCAAGGCTCCGGGTGGTTTCTGATGCTGGTGATGCTCATCTCGCTGGCCATCCCGGGGGCGGCGATGATGGCCGACGCCGTCAAGTAACACCACCTCTCCGAGGAGCGCCGGTGGCTGCACGCCCGCGCGCGGCGGGTCACGTGCGGCAGCGCACCCTCACCGAAGGCGAGCGCGCGTGGTCGGCCCGCGCGCGGGGTGTCTCGGTGCAGACACCCCGCTCGCGGTGCACGGCGCTGGCTACTCGGGCTGTTCGATGTCCATCTCGCGCAGCTCGCGCTTGAGGATCTTGCCGGTCGGATTACGGGGCAACTCCTCGATGAAGACCACTTCACGTGGGACCTTGTAGCGCGCCAGGTTCTCCCGGACGTAGGTCTTGATGGTGTCCTCGTCGATCGAGGAGCCCTCCACCTTCACCACGAAACAGCGCAGCCGATGGCCCCACTCCTTGTCCTCGACGCCGAGTGCGGTCGCCTCGACGACCTCGGGGTGACCGCTGACCAGATCCTCGATCTCGGCGGGGAACACGTTCTCGCCGCCGGAGACGATCATCTCGTCGTCACGGCCACTGACGTAGAGCAAGCCGTCCTCGTCGAAGTAGCCCACATCGCCGGACGACAGCAGGCCGTCGATGATCTGCTTGCCGCCGCCACCGGTGTAACCCTGGAACGGGAAGAAGTTGCCGACGAAGATCCGGCCCACCTCACCCTGCGGCAGCTCGTTGCCGTTGTCGTCGAGGATCTTGACCTTCATCCCCTTGACGACGGGCCCGACCGTGGCGGGATTCTTCGAAAGATCCTGTGGCCGTGCGATCGTCGCGTACGCCACTTCGGTCGAGCCGTACAGGTTGTAGACGACCGGGCCCAGCTCCTTGAGCGCCCTGGTGGCCAGTTCGGCGCCGAGCTGCGATCCGGAGACGAACACGATGCGCAGCGACGACAGGTCGGGCTTGGGGCTGGTCTTGTCGAGTTCGTCGAGCATGCGCGAGAGCATCACCGGCACGACCACGATCGCGGTGGCCCGGTGCTTCTCGATGTCGGCCAGCACCGTGGCCGGCTTGAACCGCCGGCGCAGCACCAGCGTCGACCCGAGCATCATCGCGATGGTGGCGTGCAGGAAGCCCAGCGCGTGGAACATCGGCGCCGGCAGCGAGGTCACCTCGTTGGCTTTGAACGGCACCGCCGACAGCACGCCGCCGATCGGCGCCAGTGACGGGGGCGCGCTGCGATTGGCGCCCTTGGGGGTACCGGTCGTGCCGCTGGTCAAGATGATGATCGACGAGTGCTTGGAGGCCTTGGGTGGCGGCGCACTGCCGGTGCGCGCGATCAGGTCCTCGAGGGTCTCGTCGGTACCGGACGGTTCGTCGGGCTTGTCCGGGTTGATGCCGAGCGCGCGCAGCTTGCCGAGTTCGGGCTCGGCGGCCTGCACCGCCTTGGTGTACTCGTCGTCATAGATGATGAGTTTGCCGCCCTCGCGCTCGGACACCTCCTTGATCTGCGGGCCGGAGAACTCGCTGTTGAGCAGGATGATGCGGGCGCCGGTCTTGGCGGCGCCGTACACCGACACCAGGAACCACCGGTGGTTGCGGGCCAGGATCGCCACGCCGTCACCACCCTTGATCCCCTTGGCGAGCAGGCCGTTGGCCACGGCGTTGGCGGCGTCGTCGAGTTCCTTGAACGTCATCTCACCGAAGTCGTCGATCACCGCGGCCGCGTTGGGTGTCCGTCGTGCATTGAGGGCCGGGATCATCCCGAACTCGCCCCACCGGCGGATATCGGCGACGAAGGCCGCGATGTCTTGCGGGGGCTCCAGTTTCAGCGCGCCGGCGGAGAACATCTTGCGGGCGTAGTGCAACTCGGCCGAACCACGCTCGAGGTATTTGCCGACCGTTTGCTGGGCCTTGGCGGCGGCCTGCGCGGAGATATCGCTGAGCTTCGACATGCGCCCACCCTATGTGACGACGGTCGCACCGCGGTCTGGAACATACGATGAAGGAATGCCTGCTCGCGAGACGTTCGAGATCGGTGGAGCGCAGGTGCCCATCACCCACCCCGACAAGGTGGTCTTCGACGAGATCGGGCTGACCAAGCTGGACCTGATGCAGTACTACGCGGCGGTGGCCGACGGGGCGCTGCGCGGTGTGCGGGACCGACCCATGATCCTCAAGCGATTCGTCAAGGGCATCGGACAGGAGGCCATCTTCCAGAAACGCGCGCCGGCGAACCGGCCCGACTTCGTCTCCGTTGCCGAACTCAAGTACGCGTCGGGCACGTCGGCCAAGGAGGCGGTGCTGCACGACGCCGCCGGGTTGATCTGGGCGGTGAACCTGGGCTGCGTGGACCTCAACCCGCACCCGGTGCGGGCCGACGACCTCGACCACCCCGACGAGTTGCGCGTCGACCTGGACCCGATGCCCGGGGTCGGCTGGCGGCAGATCCTCGACGTCGCGTTCGTCGCACGCGACGTGCTCGAAGATCACGGCCTGGTGGCCTGGCCCAAGACCTCCGGCTCACGCGGCTTCCACATCTATGCCGCCATCCAGCCCCGGTGGCCGTTCAAGATCGTTCGAACCGCCGCCGAAGCGGTCGCCCGCGAGGTCGAGCGCCGCGCGCCCGAATCGGCGACGGCGCGCTGGTGGAAGGAAGAGCGGCACGGCGTCTTCGTCGACTTCAACCAGAACGCCAAGGACCGCACGGTGGCCTCGGCCTACTCGGTGCGGGCGACCCCGGACGCGCGGGTGTCCACACCGCTGTTCTGGGACGAGGTCGCCGACTGCCGGCCCGAGACGTTCACGGTCTCCACCGTGCCGGAGCGCGTCGCCGAACTCGGTGACCCGTGGGAGGGCATGGCGGACACGGCCGGATCTCTCGATTCGCTGCTCGAACTCGCCGAGCGGCTGGGTCCGGCGGAGAAGGCGCCCAAGGGGGCGCGCCGCTCCACCGAGGGAGCCAAGGGTTCCCGCGTTTCCAGCATGCCGCTGATCGAGATCGCCCGGACCAAGACCAAGGACGAGGCGATGGCCGCGCTGCACCAGTGGCAGGACAAATATCCTCAGGTGGCCGAAAAGCTCGAGCCCGCAGACGTTCTCGTCGACGGGATGCGGGGGCCGAGCTCGATCTGGTACCGCATCCGGATCAATCTTCAGCATGTCGACGAGGACGCGCGCCCCGCGCAAGAGCCGCTGCTGGCCGACTACAACCCGTGGGCCAATTACACCGGTGCCCAACAGCAGCGGCGGGACTGAGCGTCGGCGTCAAGTTACCGGCGAGTTTGCTGACCGGGCCTGATCCCAGTTCTTAGCGATGTTTTAGTCATTACACCCAGCGGCCTTAGATTGCCTGGCTACCTTTCATTGGTGTAAGGGCCGACAGCGGCCGAGCAAGCACGGGATCGAGGGAGGCTGCAATGTACGGCAATCCGACGTTCGACTGCGACGGCGCCGGCATCCGGGCGCACTGCCGCCAATTGGCCACCGTCGTGACGATCACCGGCCAGTTGCGCGACACCAACGTCGAATGCGCCGGCGACCACACCGAACGCTTCATCATTCCCGAGAAGCCGTTCATCCTCGATCTCAGCGGCGTCACTTCCTTTACCCGGGAAGCGGTTTCACTGCTGTTCCGCATCGACGACCTGTGTGATGCCGCCGGCCTGGAGTGGTCACTGGTCGCCAGCCGCGCCGTCGAGCAGGTGCTACGTGAGCACGATGTCGAGTTCACCACCTCCGGATCGGTCCCCGAGGCGCTCAACCACTTCGCCGACGTGATGGTTGCCCGGCGCCAACTCCTCCCCCTCCTCACCAAGACCGCGTAAAGGACTGCTGTGTTAATCGATGTTCGGTGGCTCCGGTTCCTGCTTCAGCGTCGCCACAGGGCCGACCTGGACCACCTCGCGCTGACCGCAGGCTGATACCCCAGCCGACTTCATTCCGACCTGGCTAAGGTGCTCCTATGGGCACCGCAGCCGACGTTGATCTCGTCGCCGACGCCGCCGAGCGGGTCGTCGCCGAGCACGACCCCCGTTCCGTTTCGATCCCCGAGTTTCTCGGCGCCTGTTTCGACGCCGGCCTGTCGTGGGTGCACTTTCCCGCCGGATTCGGCGGCCTGGGTGTATCGCGCGGCCTCCAAGTGGTGGCGGACCGCATCCTGCAGAATGCCGGCGGCCCGGTGCCGCTGTCGCTGAATCCGATGGGTTACGGCATGGCCGCGCCCACGGTGCGCGAGCACGCCCAGACCGACGACGTGCGGCATCAGTTGCTGCGGCCGCTGGCCACCACCGAGGACATCTGGTGCCAGCTGTTCTCCGAACCCGGTGCCGGCTCGGATCTGGCCGGCCTGGCCACCTCGGCTGTCCAGGACGGCGACGAGTGGGTGGTCAACGGCCAGAAGGTGTGGACCAGCCTGGCGCACCGCGCCCGCTGGGGTCTGCTGTTGGCCCGCACCAACCCGGACGTCCCCAAGCACAAGGGACTGACGTACTTCGTGCTCGACATGCACGGTCCCGGTGTCCAGACCCGTCCGTTGCGGCAGATGACCGGCCACGCCGAGTTCAACGAGGTCTACATCACCGATGCCCGCATCCCCGACACCTTCCGCCTCGGCGGGGTCGGGGACGGCTGGCGGGTGGCGATGACGACGTTGATGAACGAACGCAGCGCGCTCGGCGGCAGCGGCAACCGGCGCGGCGCCGGCACGATCGGCGACGCGGTCGCGTTGTGGGCCTCCCGGCCGGACCTGCAGACACCCGTGCTGCGGGACCGGCTGACCAGTCTGTGGCTGCGCGCCGAGGCGCAACGGCTGACCTCGGAGCGTTCCCGGGTGTCGGCCAGCGTCGGCGGCCCCGGCCCCGAGGGGTCGGTCGGCAAGCTGGTCGGCGCCGAGTTGAACCAGCACATCTACGAGTTCTGCATGGATCTGCTCGGGCCCGAGGGCATCCTCTATGACGGCTATGGGACGAGCGGCGACGCCGACGCCGAGGACTGGCGCGGCCCGATTCAGCAGCGCTTCCTGCGCAGCCGCGCCAACACCATCGAAGGAGGCACGTCCGAGGTGATGCGCAACATCCTCGCCGAGCGGGTGCTGGGGCTGCCCGGTGACCTGCGGGCGGACGCGGGTATGCCGTGGAAGGAGGTGCCGCGTGGCTGAGGAGCTTGCGGATCAGCCCGACAAGACAGCTGAGGAGCTTGCGGATCAGCCCGACAAGACAGCTGAGGAGCTTGCGGATCAGCCCGACAAGACAGCTGAGGAGCTTGCGGATCAGCCCAAAGGCACAGCTGAGGAGCTTGCGGATCAGCCCAAAAGCACAGCTGAGGAGCTTGCGGGCATGAGCAGCGCCGAGTACGCGTTCAGCGAGGAGCAGGGGCAGCTGCGCGACGCCGTCGCCGCGTTCTGCGCCGAACACATCGACGAGAGCGCCGTCCGCGCTCAGATGGAATCCGATCCGCCGTTCGACGCGAAGGTGTGGGCGCGGCTGGGTTCTGAGCTGGGCGTGCTGGGACTGTCGGTGCCGGAATCGCGGGGCGGCGTCGGCGGCTCGTTGATCGACCAGGCCGTCGCTGTCGAGCAGTTGGGGGCGGCGCTCGCCTGTGGCCCGCTGTTCGGGACGGTCTACCTCGCCATCCCGGCGCTGGTCGCAGCGTCGGAGAGCCCGGAGAACACCGCGCTGCTGGAGCCGCTGACGGACGGCTCGCGCACCGCGGCGTTCGCCGTCACCGACACCGCCGGTGCGTTCGATCCGGCGGCCGTGCAGGTCGAAGCCGCACGCACACCCCAGGAGTGGGCTCTGACCGGCACCGTCGAGCGTGTCGTCGACGCCGGTGCTGCGGACATCCTGCTCGTCGCGGCCAACGGCCCCGACGGTCTCGGTCTGTTCGCGGTGGATGCCGACACCGCCGGAGTGCGGCGCACCGTGCGGAGCACGCTGGACCTCACCCGTCCGCAGGCCGACGTCGAGCTGCGTGACGCGCCCGCCCGACTGGTCGCCGGCCCCGAAGAGGCCGGGCGGGTCATCGGCCACGCCCTGCATGTCGGTTCGGCGTTACTGGCGGTCGAGCAGGTCGGCGCGGCCGCGCATCTGCTGGACCTCACTGTCCAGTACGCGAAGAGCCGCTTGCAGTTCGGCAGGCCGATCGGCTCGTTCCAGACGGTCAAGCATCGCCTGGCGGACGACCTCATCGCTCTCGAACACGCCAAGTCGACCGCCTACCATGCGATCTGGGCGTTGACCGACGGCAGCGACGATCCCGGTCTCGCGGTCGTTATCGCCGCGGCCACCTGTTCGGACGCACTCACCCGGATCGCCACCGACACCATCCAGGTGCACGGCGGCATCGGCTTCACCTGGGAGCACCAGGCTCACCTCTACTACAAGCGTGCCTACACCGACGCCGTGCTGCTGGGCGGTGCCGAGCAGCACCGCGACCGGATCGCGGCTTCCGTGCTCGACGGCCCGCCCGAGAAGAACCCGCCCCGCGTCGCCACCGGCGTTCCGACATGACCTGCAGGAGAGGACAACTCATGCGCTATCTGATAGCCACTGCGCTCACCGTCGCGGCCGCCGCCGTGCCGCTGGCGATTCACGCCGCCCCGGCGACGTCGATCGCGGGGTGCCCGCCCGGTGAGACCGGGGTGATCTACGGCTGCGCGCCGTTCTGCGTGCCGGGCAAATACCTCGACACCAGCACCGGTCTGTGCATGCCGGTGCCCCCGCCACCGCCCGCACCGCGGGGTTAGGCCGCCTCTGTGAAACCGCTGGATCGCTTCTTCGAGATCACAGCGCGCGGATCCACGCTCGGAACCGAGGTCCGCGGCGGTGTCGTCACGTTCATCGCGATGGCCTACATCATCGTGCTGAACCCGATCATCTTGTCGGGCTCGGCCGACGTCACCGGCAGTCGACTCGATTTCGCGCAGGTGTCGGCGACGACGTCGCTGGCTGCGGGTGTGATGACCATCCTGTTCGGGCTCATCGCGCGGTTGCCGTTCGCGTTCGCCGCCGGCCTGGGCATCAACTCGTTCCTGGCCACCACCGTCGTCGGCTCGGTCACGTGGGCCGAAGCGATGGGCTTGGTGGTCATCAACGGCCTGATCATCGTGCTGCTGGCAGTGACGGGTCTGCGGCGCTTGGTCTTCGACGCGGTGCCGATGCAGCTCAAACTGGCGATCACCGCGGGCATCGGGCTGTTCATCCTGTTCATCGGTCTCGTCGACGCCGGCTTCATCAGCTCGACGGGGCTGCCGTCGCCGCCGGTCGGCCTCGGCAGCGAAGGGCTCGGTTCCATCAGCACGATCCCGACGGTGGTCTTCGTCGTAACGCTGCTGTTCACCGCTGTCCTGGTCGCGCGGAGAGTGCGCGGCGGCATCCTCATCGGGCTGGTAAGCGGCACGGTGCTGGCGGCCGTCATCGAGGCGATCTGGCATCTGGGGCCGGCCACCGAGAAGCCCGGTGGGTGGAGCCTGTCGGTGCCCACGCTGTCCGGGTCGCCGTTCGCGCTGCCCGACCTGTCACTGGTCGGGGCGTTCAGCATGGACAGTTTCGCGCGCATCGGGGTGCTGTCGGCGGTGATGCTGGTGTTCACGCTGGTGTTCACCAACTTCTTCGACGCGATGGGCACCCTGACCGGCCTGTCCCGGGAGGCCGGGCTGGCCGACGAGCGGGGCACGTTCCCGCGGCTGCGCTCCGCGCTGCTCGTCGAGGGTGCCGGGGCGGTGGTCGGTGGCGCCACCTCGTCGTCGTCGAACACCGTGTTCATCGAGTCCGGTGCCGGCGTAGAGGAGGGCGCCCGCACCGGGTTGGCCAACCTGGTGACCGGCGTGCTGTTCCTGGCGGCGATGTTCGTCTCACCGCTGGCGTCGATCGTCCCGACCGAGGTGGCGGCGGCGGCGCTGGTGATCGTCGGGGTGCTGATGGCCGCGCAGTTGCGCCACATCGATCTCTCGGAGTTCACCGTGGCGCTGCCGGTGGTGCTGACCGTCACCGTCATGCCGTTCAGCTTCTCGATCGCCAACGGCATCGGCGTCGGGTTCATCTCCTGGGTCGTGATGCGCACGGCGACGGGCCGCGCGCGTGACGTCAGCCCGCTGCTGTGGGTCGTCGCGGCCGGGTTCGCCGTCTACTTCGCCCGTACACCGGTGGAGTCGCTGATCGGCGCGTGAGCGTTTCCCCACTCGACGGCCACCCCGGTGATCACCGACCTGAGCTGACACTCGATGTGGATGCGGGTGGCCGGTTCGCTCGCCCCGTTGGCGAAGCCGAACACCAGCCCACTCAGGTAGGTCAGCAGCACGGCGGCCTGCTCGCCGACCAGCTCCGGGTCGGGCGGGGACCCGCCGGACTGCAGACCGATGACGAGCCGCTCGGCCAGCGCCCGGTAGCTCTGGAACACATCCTGGAAGCCGGACGCCAGCTCGCTGTCGCGTCGGGCCAGCATGGTCAACTCCAGCCGGGCACGGGTGCGCGCCAGATGCGGCTCCTCGCGCAGCAGCAACATCTGCTCCGCGAGGATGCTCAACAGGGTTTCGGCGCCGGCCTCGTCGGCGAAGGCGCCGGTGAAGAATTCGATGTCGTAGTACACGATCTGGTCGGCGACACCGCGCAGCAACGCTGAGCGGGTGCGGTAGTAGAACGAGGTGGTGCCGTCGGGTACCTGTGCGCGGCGGTCCACCTTCTGGTGGGACAGCCCGCGCCCACCTTCTTCGGCCAGCAAGGCGATGGCGGCGTCACACAGTTGACGCCGCCGCTGCTCGGCGTTGGGTTTCCGTCTGGTCTCGACAGCTGTCAACTGTAGTCGTCCCGGGTCGCCGCCACAGTCCGAGCCTGGGCAGTGAACGGTGTTTCCGACGTCAGCCACTACGACCTCGAGGTCGATAGCGAGACGTCACGGGGTCGGTTGCGGCGAAGAACACGCTCGGATCCGCGGTACCACTCCACTGCTGCGCGCCGGGGTCATGGAGGACCCGGTCTGTGTAGCATTGACCAGCGCGTAAGTCTATTTTCTGCCGGGGGTTGTCGGAATTCAACGTTGCTCGCCCGAAGAGGCACTCGGCTTGAGCACCCAGGCCGCTGATGACCGCTCCGTCGCCGACGAGACGGAGCGCTTGCTGACGCTCGAGTCCTTCACGATCCTCGACACGCCGCCGGAACCGGCATTCGACGATCTGACGGCGCTGGCCGCGGATCTGTGCGGAGCGCCCGCGTCGGCGGTGAGCCTCGTCGACACCGACCGGCAATGGTTCAAGTCGCGCCACGGCTTCGACCTGACCGAGACGTCTCGCGAGCTGTCGTTCTGCGAACGCATCAAGCCCAGCGACGCCTCGGTGGTCGAGGTGTACGACGCGCGCGTCGATCCCCGGTTCGCCGATCACCCGATGGTCGTGGGCGCGCCCCATGTCCGGTTCTACGCCGGGGCTCCCCTCGTGCTCGCCGACGGCACCGTGCTGGGCACGCTGTGCGTATTCGGACCCGAGCCGCTGTCGCTGACCGAGCGGCAGCGCCGTCATCTGGCGGCGCTGGCGCGTCAGGTCGTCAGCCAGCTCGAGCTGCGGCGGCAGGCCCGCCGGTTCGCCGCCGAGGCCCGCGCCCGACTGGTGGCCGACGCCGCGCTGCGGGAGCAACAGCGGATGCTCAACGGGGTCCTCGAGCACACCGACGTACTGATCTACGCCAAAGACATCGAGGGGCGCTTCGTGATGAGCAACCGGGCGCTGGAGCAGATCGCACCCGCGCATTCGTCGTTGCTGGGCCTGACCGACCACGACCTTTTCGACCAGCAGACCGCTGATGACTATCGCCGCAACGACGCCCGCATCATGGGCGCCCGGGAATCGCAGGTCTTCAGCGAAGAGGTCGTCCATCCAGATGGGACGGTGCACACCTATCGATCGACGAAGTTCCCGTTGATCGATGAAGCCGGTGAGGTCCTCGGGGTGGGCGGGGTGTCCACCGACGTCACGGAGTTGACCGCCGCCAGGGCCGCGCACGCCGAGGCTGAGCACCACTGGCGGGCCTTGATCGAGCAATCACCGATCGCCGTCACCATGGTCGACGCCGACGGCGTCATCGTGTTCGCCAACACCGAGGCCGCGCTGCTGTTCGGGTCCCCGAACGTGAGCGAGGTCCTGTCCCGACCCATGGATCAATTCATCCCCTCCGGGGATCGCGGCGCGGCGCAGATCATGGTCACCGACATCTTGGCCGGCAAGCTCGAGCTCCGAGCGCATCGGGGGACGCTGCGGCGGCTGGACGGCGAGATCATCACGATCGAGCTCAACGCCCGTGCTGTCGACCAGGGCGGTCTGCGCATCGTGCAGTTCGAGTTCCGCGACATGACGGCGTTGGCCAAGACTTATGACGAGCTGAGGCATTCGGCCTACACCGACCCACTCACGGGCGTGCTGAACAGGCGCGCGTGGGACGACCGGATGCGCGCCATCCTCGACGACGCTCAGCACGCCGGTGCGCTGTTGATCATCGCCGTCGTCGACCTCGACAACTTCAAGCTCTACAACGACAGTCACGGGCACGAGGCCGGTGATGCTCTGCTGCAGGCGTTCACCACGGTGGCCGTGTCGTCGCTGCGTCACACCGACGTCTTCGCCCGATGGGGCGGAGAGGAATTTCTCATCGCCCTCCCGCAGACCACCGTCGACCAGTCCCGCGAGATCCTCGACCGGATCCGCGGTTGTGTGCCCGCGGGCCAGACCTGTTCCATCGGCTACACCGACTACCGCGGTCCGGAGCCGCTGGCCGACACCCTGGCTCGTGCCGACAAAGCCCTGTACCTGGCGAAGAGCCTCGGCCGCAACCAGGTCGCCGGCACGTGAACACCGGCGACGAGCCTGGGCTGCGCGAACGCAAGAAGCTCCGCACCCGGGAGACGGTCCGGCGCGAAGCTTTCCGGCTCTTCGAGTCGAACGGTTACGCGCAGACCACCGTCGACCAGATCGCGGAGGCTGCGGATGTCTCGCCACGGACGTTCTTCCGCTACTTCCCCACCAAGGAGTCCGTGCTGTTCTCCGACGACCTGCTGGCGCCGATCATCGAGGCGTTCCTGGCCGCGCCGGCGGAGCTGTCGACCGTCGCCGCCTACCGGCATGCGGCCGCCGAGGTGTTCACCTCGATGGCCGGGCCCGAGTTCGATTACGTGATCGCACGCCAGCGACTTCTGTACTCGCTGCCCGAGGCCAAGGGCGCATTGTGGGTCGAGCATGTCAAAGCCATCCGGCTGCTCACTCAGGCGATCGCCCAGCGGCTGAACCGCCCTGAACCCGACGAACAGTTGCAGGTGACCGCCGGCGCGATCATCGGGGTGTACATGGCCGTGTCCGATGACGCACCGACGCCCGGCGCGGCATTCCTGCAGGCGCTCGACACACTCGACAAGAGCCTGAGCGGCTGAGCCGAGCCGCTCTGGCGCAATCCTTACTGTTGGCATTACAGTAGTCGCATGTCCTCCACGCCGGCACAGTTTCGCGACGCGCCGATCTTCGACGCCGACCAGCACATGTATGAAACCCCGGAGGCGTTGACCAAGTTTCTGCCACAACGGTATTCACGGGCGGTGCAGTTCGCGCAGTTCGGCAAGCACACGCGCATCGTCATCAACAACCGGGTGTCGGACTTCATCCCCAACCCGACGTTCGAACGGGTGGCTGCACCCGGCGCACACGAGAAGTTCTTCGCCGGGGAGAACTCCGACGGCCTGACCCTGCGGGAGATGCAGGGTCAGGCGATCGAGGCGCCCCCGGCAACGCGCGGCCCGGCCGACCGCATCGCCGAGCTCGACCGCCAAGGCGTGCGCGAGGCCATCAGCTACCCCACGCTGGCCAGCCTCGTCGAGCATTCGTCGGCGGACGACCCGGAGTTGACGCTGGCGATCATCCATGCGCTCAACCAGTGGATGGCCGAACACTGGACCTACAACTACCGGGGCCGGCTGTTCTCCACCCCGATCCTGAACCTGTCCGAGGTCGACGCCGCGCAGCGTGAGCTGGAGTTCATCCTGGCTCACGGCGCCAAGGTGGCGCTGGTCAAGCCCGGTCCGGTCAACGGGTTGCACGGCTGGCGGTCGCCAGCGCTGCCCGAATTCGACCCGTTCTGGCGTGATGTCGAGGCAGCCGGGCTGCCGATCGTGCTGCACGCCAGCTACCCTCCGCTCGACGAGTACGTCGGCCGGTGGGAACCGCCGCACACCCAGAACTTCATGGCGATGAGTGCGTTCCGCTGGATGGTCCTGGGTCACCGTGAAATCGCCGACATGATCACCAGCCTGATCTGTCACGGCACGTTGACGCGGTTCCCGAAGCTGCGCATCGCCAGCGTCGAGAACGGCAGCAGCTGGATCTTCCCGCTGTTCAACGACTTCGATGAACTGGTCAAGAAGATGCCGCAGAATTTCCCCGAGCACCCCCTCGACGTGTTCCGCCGCAACATCTGGGTCAGCCCGTTCTGGGAGGGCTGCGTCTCCGACGTCGTCAACACCGTCGGCTGGGACAAGGTGATGTTCGGTTCGGACTACCCTCACCCCGAGGGGCTGGCCGAGCCGCGCGGCTTCTGGAAGTACGCCGAGGGCATGGACGTCCGCCGCACCTACGACTTCATGGGCGACAATGCCCGACGATTCATGGGATTGCCTCTGGCCAACCCCGATTCGAGCGCGGCCAGTCCGCCGGCGCTGAGCACCGCCTGAGCGCTACGCGCGTGCAACCTGCGCACCCCTAGACTCTCGGTCGATGAACGACGATCCCCGGGCGGTGCAGTTCGTCGGCGCCGGACCCGGCGCGGCCGACCTGCTCACCGTGCGCGCAGCCCGCATGCTCGCCGACGCCGAGGTGGTGCTGTACCCGGGGAGCTATCTCGACGCCGAGGTGCTGGCGCACTGCTCACCGGACGCGGAGCTGGTCGACACCGGGGACATGGACCTCGACGCCATCGTCGCTCGCCTGGTCGAGGCGCACCGGGCCGGCCACCGCGTCGTGCGCCTGGTGTCCGGTGATCCGTCGGTGTACTCGGCGGTCTCCGAGCAGACCCGCCGCTTGGACGGCGCCGGCGTGCCGTGGGCGATCACCCCCGGGGTGCCGGCCTATGCGGCGGCCGCAGCCCGCGTCGGACGCGAGCTCACGGTGCCGCTGGTCGCACAGTCGGTGGTGCTGACCCGCACACAGCAGAGGTCCACGGCGATGCCGGAGACCGAGCAGCTGTCGGCGTTCGCCGCGACCCGGGCCACGCTGGTGCTACACCTGGCGATCACCCGTGTTCGCGAGTTGATGACCGAACTGGCACCGCATTACGGGGCGGACTGTCCGGTCGTCGTGGTGTACCGGGCCTCGCAGCCGGCCGAGCGGGTGCTGCGCGGCACCGTCGCCGACATCGCCGACGCGGTGGAGGCCGCTGATCTGCGCCAGGCAGCGGTCGTGCTGGTCGGCCGCGCATTGGCGGACCGTCCCGACCCGCAGGCCGGCGAGAGCCACCTCTACGACCCGGCCCGGGACCGCGCGGCCAAGCGAATGGGTGGGCGACGATGAGCGCTTGCGCGAAGAGCAGACAGACGATGAGCGCGACGTGCCGCGTGAGGGGCCGAAGCTCATGACCGCCTTGGATTCGCTCTACGACGTCATCCACCGCCGCCGCGACACCCGGCGGGAGTTCACCGGGGAGCCGGTGCGCCCCGAGGTGCTGGAGCGGGTGCTGCTGGCCGCCCACGCCGCACCGTCGGTCGGGATGTCGCAACCGTGGGATTTCGTGCTCGTCCGCTCACCTCAGACTCTCGACGCTTTCCGGGACCATGTGGCCGACGAGCGGGAGGTGTTCGCGGCCGGGCTGACCGGTGAACGCGCCGACGTGTTCGCCCGGATCAAGATCGAGGGCATCTGTGAGTCGGGCCTCGGCGTCGTCGTCGGCTATGACCCGACCCGCGGCGGCCGGCAGGTCCTGGGCCGGCACGCCATTGCCGACGCCGGGCTGTACTCGGTGGTCTGTGCGATCCAGAACCTGTGGCTGGCGGCCACCGCCGAGGGGCTGGGAGTGGGGTGGGTGTCGTTCTACCGGGAGGACTTCCTGCGCGAGCTGGTCGGCATGCCCGACCACGTGCGGCCGGTGGCGTGGCTGTGCCTCGGCACGGTCGCCGAGCTGCCCGACACCCCGGACCTGGAGCGCTATGGCTGGCGGTCCCGGTCGTCGCTGGCGGCGGTGCTGCACGAGGAGCGCTACCGGTCGTGACCGAGCACAGCGCCGACGGGCACTACGTCGTGATCGACGGGCGCCGCTGGCGCGCGACCGATCCGGCCATCCCGGAGCCGCGCCGTGCCGAGCTCACCCGGATCCTGATGGCATGGCGCCGGGAAGTCCGCCGCACCCGCGGCACCGACGCCGAGCCGGTGGCACGCGCGGGTGTGCAGGCGGCCAAAGTCGCCCTCGGCGAACGGGGCTCGCCGCCGTGGTGGGAGCAGAGCGACGCGGAGCGGCGCGCCCGCTGGCAGGCCGACGTCGCCGTCCCGCCGGTCACAACGTCAGAACCCGACCGGCGATGACGAGATGCACCTCGTCGCACCGCGCCGCCACCCGCTGATTGACGGTGCCGAGCAGGTCGCGGAACAGCACACCGGAGCGGTGCGCCGGGACGACGCCGAGGCCGACCTCGTTGGTCACCAGCACCACGTCGGCGACGTTGTCGAGGGTGCTGCACAGCACGTCCAGACGGGCGTCGACCTCGGCCTGCACCGACGCCGCGGCGGCGTCCCAGAGCCCGGCCTCGTCCAGGACCGCCACCAGCCACGTGCTCAGGCAATCCACCAGCACGGGTGCGGTCGACCCCGCCACCGCAGCGCTGATGTCGCTGGTCTCCACAGTGCGCCAGTGCGACGGCCGCCGGGCCCGGTGCTCGGCCACCCGGGCGTCCCAGTCGGGGTCGGTGCCGTCGGCCCGACGGCCCGGGGCGACGTAGGTGACGGCATCGGCGCCGCTCAGCAGCCCTTCGGCGTGGCGCGACTTGCCCGACCGGGCACCGCCGGTGACCAGGATCTTCACCCGGACATCGTAGAGATCGTGTGTACCCAGGCCAGCGCGGCGGCGACGTCCTGCACGGTGGGGACGTCGGGCGAGCGGGCGGGGCGCCGGACCAGGACGACCGGCACGCCGAGTTGTTCGGCGGCGGCCATCTTCGGCCAGGTGTATTCACCGCCGGAGTCTTTGGTGATCAGCACGTCGGCGCGATGCCCGGCCATCAGCGCGAGTTCGCCGGGCAGCGCGTAGGGACCCCGGCTGGTGATCAGGTTCCAGCGCTCGGGCAACGGCTGGTCGGGAGCCTGAACGACGCGCGCGAGCACGGCGTGCCCGCCGAGGTCGGCGAAGAAGCGGAACATCTCCTGACGTCCGACGGTCAGGAACGGGCGGCGACCGAGTGTCGCGGCGACCGCGGCGGCGTCCTCGTGGGTGTCCACCCAGTGCCAGCTGTCGCGGGACCGGTCGGCCCAGCCGGGGCGTTCCAGGCGCAGCAGGGGCCGACGGGTCGCACCGCCGGTGCAGGCGGCCGCGGCATTCGCCGAGATGTTCTTGGCGAACGGATGGGTGGCGTCGATGACGGCATCGAATTCGGCTGCCGCAGTGCGTAATCCCTCGATCCCGCCGAAGCCTCCGATCCGCACCTCCCCCACCGGAAGCCGCGGATCGGCGACCCGGCCGGCCAGCGACGTCGTGACCTCGATCCCGGCGCCGCACAGCTGCGCCGCCAGCGCCCGGGCCTCGGCGGTGCCGCCGAGCAGCAGAACTCTCACGGCGCCCCCGGCGGCAGGAACGGCATCCCCGCGGGGGCGCCCCGCTCCATGACGCCGAGCAGGGCTTCGACGTCGACGTGTGTTTCGACGAGATCGCCGAGCAGCTCGAGGCGGTGTTCGCGGGCCCGCGGGAACGATGCCCCGGAGACCTGGACGCCGAGCGTCTCGCGCAGGAACGCCCCGCGCAGCGCGTCACCTTCGAACGCGCCGTGCCACATCGTGCCGAACACCCGGCCCGTGCGCGCCCCACCCAGGAACTCGTCGGCGTCGGGGCCGCGGGTGATACGGCCGTGGTGGATCTCGTATCCGGCGGCCGGGACGCCCGACCACTGCCCGGTGGGCAGCCGAAGAGCTTTCTCGGCGACGAAGTTCGTCTCGACATCGAGCAGACCGAGTCCGTCGACCTCGGCGGGCGCGCCTTCGACGCCTTCGGGGTCACGGATGACCCGACCCAGCATCTGGAACCCGCCGCAGATGCCCAGCAGCGGTTTGCCTGCGGCCGCATGTTCGGTCACCGCCCGGTCCAGACCACGCGAACGCAGCCAGGCGAGGTCGGCGATCGTGGATCGGGTGCCGGGCAGGACGACGAGATCGGCGTCGGCCACCGCCGCGGGATGCGAGGCGAACACGACGTCGAGGTCGGGCTCGAGCCCGAGTGCGTCGACGTCGGTGAAATTGCTGATCCGCGGCAGCCGCACGACCGCCACGCGGCGGGCCGCCGACTGCGCCGCACGCCGGCCCTGCAGGTCGAGCGCATCCTCGGAGTCCAACCAGACGTCGGGGTGCCAGGGCAGCGTGCCGTACACGCGCCGTCCGGTCACCCGCTCGAGGTCACGCAGGCCGGGCGCCAGCAGCGCGACGTCACCGCGGAACTTGTTCACCACGAACCCGGCGATCAGCTCCTGATCCTGCGGCGAGAGAAGCGCCACGGTCCCCAGGAATGCGGCGAACACACCGCCGCGATCGATGTCGCCCACCACGACGGTGGGCAGCGCGGCGTGGCGGGCCAGCCCCATGTTGACGTAATCACCTGCCCGCAGGTTGATTTCGGTCGGGCTGCCGGCACCCTCGGCGATGACGACGTCGTAGCGGGCGGCCAGGTCGTCGAACGCGGCGTGCGCGGCCGCCGCCAGAGCCCGCCGTCCCTCGAGCCAGTCCGACGACGCCACCTCACCCCATGGCCGGCCCATCAGCACCACGTGGCTGCGCTGGTCGCTGCCGGGTTTGAGCAGCACGGGGTTCATCGCGGCTTCGGGTGTGGCCTGCGCGGCCAGCGCCTGCACCCACTGGGCGCGGCCGATCTCCACGCCGGCTCCGTCGGGACCCGTGCACACCATGGAGTTGTTCGACATGTTCTGCGCCTTGTAGGGCGCCACGCTGACGCCGCGACGGGCCAGGGCGCGGCACAACCCGGTGGTGACCGCGGTCTTGCCCGCGTCACTGGTGGTGCCGGCGACCAGCAGGCCCGCCATCAGGTGCGCCGCACGAGAAACACGTCCATCACCCAGCCGTCGACCCGGCGGGCCGCGTCCCGCGCCGGTGCGAGCGCCGGAAGCACGTCGGCGAGCCGACCGGTCAGCAGCTGCTCACCGGGGGCCCCGAGGTTGGCGCCCCACCACATCGTCCAGTCCTCGAGACCGGTGAAGTCGAGCCGATCGGGCGGCGGGTTGAGCATGGCCAGGATGTTGTCCTGGCCTTCGGTCACGGCGTCCTGCAGCCGCCGGCCGGTGGTGATGTGCACCGGCCGTCCCACGTCGTGCAACACCATGCGGTGCCGCGCGGCGAGCAGCTGGGGGGCGCTGATGCCTGGCAGGACGTCGTAGTCGGCGTCGACCCCCAGGGCGCGGATCTTGTCCAGGATCCGGATCGTCGAGTCGTACAGCGACGGGTCGCCCCACACCAGGAACGCCGCCGTCCCGCCGCGCTCGGTGAGCACCGCGGCGTACTGGGCGGCGCGCGCGTCGTGCCAGTCCGCCACGGCGGCGTCGTAGCCGCCGGCGGACAACCCGGCGGAGCGGTCGCGCTCGGGGTCGGGCACTGCGATCACCTCCGCCGGACCGGTGGGACCGGGGTGCGCGGCAACGATCGCGCGGCGCAGGGCGAGCAGTTGGTCGTCGGCGGTTTTCTCCGCGGCCAGCACGTAGTCGACGGTGCCGAGCGCCTCGGCGACTTCGCCGGTGACGTGCTGCGGTCCCATGCCCACACCGAGCACCCGAACCCTGACCTTGGCGTGCACCCGCACAATTCTGCCTGGCGTGCTCACCGGCGCCGACGCAGCCCCGCCGCGGCGGCGGTGACGGCATCGGTGACCTGCGCGACCGTGTCGCTGTCGAGCTTCCAGGACTGCCAGTACAGCGGTACGTCGAGGTGGGCATCGGTGATCGGCACGAACGACGCGTCGACGAGCTGTTCGGGATACATGCCCCAACCCAACCCGGCCCGCACCGCGGCGCCGAACCCCTCGGCAGTGGGAATGTAATGGATCGGCCGCCGAATGGAGCGGCGAAAGACGCTGCGCAGCAGCTGATCTTGCAGAGCGTCGGCGCGATTCCAGGACAGTGACGGCGCCGCGGTGGCCGCGTCTGCGGTCAGGCCGTCGGGCAGGTGGCGCTGCAGGTAGTGCGGTGCCGCGACCGGCAGGTAGCGCATCACCCCGAGCGGTCGCACCCGGCACCCGCTGACCGGGATCCGCTCGGTGGTCACCGCACCCATCACCACACCTTCACGCAGCAGCCGCGCGGAATGGTCCTGATCTTCGATGCGCACGTCGAACAGCACGTCGGGCAGGCGGGCGAACACTTCGGTGAACCAGGTGGCCATCGAGTCGGCGTTGACAGCCACCGCGACGCGGGGCCGCTCGGGCGATCCGCCTCGCATCTCGGCGAGGGTTTCCGCTTCCAGCAATGCGGTCTGGGCCGCCAGCCTGATCAAGGGAACGCCGGCTGTCGTTGCCACACAGGGCTTTTCCCGCAGCACCAGCACCTGGCCGACGCGTTGTTCGAGGGCTTTGATGCGCTGGCTGATCGCCGACGGGGTGACGTGCAGGTACTCGGCCGCGGCGTCGAAGCTGCCGAACTCGACCACCGCTGCCAGAGCGCGCAACTGCCCGGCGTCGAGTTGCTCGGCCACATCAGCGATACTAATCGCCGGCCGATCGCCTCAACACATCTAACGGCGCGCGGGTTACCGTAGTCGGGTGGCTACGAAGTCGACGGGGCAGCGCACCTCAACTCCGTTCGGGCGCGACGAGGTCGCCGCGGCGGTCCTGGAGGCCGCCTCCGACCTGTTCGCCGAGAAGGGTCCGGCCGCGACGTCGATCCGCGAGGTCGCGGCCCGCTCGAAGGTCAACCACGGTCTGGTGTTCCGCCACTTCGGCGCCAAGGACAACCTTGTCGGTGCCGTGCTGGACCATCTCGCCGGGCGGATCACCGCTCAGATCGAATCGCAGGCGTCGGGCGCCGAGGTCGAGGAGGCGTTGATCCGCCACGCGAAAGTGGTGGCACGCGCGATCCTGGACGGCTATCCGGTGGGCGAGTTGCAGTCCAGCTTTCCCACCCTGGCCCGACTGCTCGACGAGATCCGACCCAACTTCGACACCGACGCCGAGGCGCGGCTGGCGGCCGCCAACATCAGCGCACTGCAGCTGGGCTGGTACCTGTTCCGGCCGTTCCTGCAGGGGGCCATGGCGTTGGATCCGGTGGGTGAGGACGCCGTCCGCGCGTCGATCGCCGATGTCGTCGCCGGCATCGCCCGCCCCGAAACCCGTTGAGACTGCGTCCACTGCGGACAATGTCGAGTGACGGCCGCGGTGGACGCAGTCTCAACGGATTTTAAGTCCGCTGCCTCTGCCAATTGGGCTATGGGGGCTTTGCAGCTCAGAGCGTACTTTAGGCCGTATCAGCCTTCCTCTGACGTCCTGAATACCGCAGTGATACCGCAGTGCTGTCTATAGCCTTACCCAGCGCGTCTGCCACACCGCTCAAATCGTCGTTGAGTAGGTGCCCATAACGGTCGAGCGTCATGGCCGCCGTTGCATGCCCCAGGAGTCTCTGCACGACCTTGACGTTAGCGCCTGCACTGATCGCCAGTGACGCCGTGGTGTGCCTGAGGCCGTGAGGTACCAGCCCTTCGATGCCGACGTCTTCACACGCGTTGTCGAATGCCCAGCGGTACTCACCGAGTGGCAGGAACCCGCCCTTCCGACTAGGAAACACCAGCGCGTTCGGATCGGCAGGCAACTCAGCCTTGAGTTTCTTCCAGACAGGTTCGGGCACGGGCACGTGGCGATCCCGCTTCGTCTTGGTCGTCGACTCCACGATGCCCTTACCAGTGACCGCGGTTGCCGACGAGCGCACCGTCAGCACCCGATCCCCCACATGCCTGCGTCTCAACGCAACGGCTTCGCCGAACCGCAGCCCGCAGTACCCCAGGACCAGCGTCAGCGTCTCGAACCGATCCGCAGCCTTGGCCAGCACCAACAACTCGGCATGGCTCAGGTAGCGCCGCTCACGCTCGGCTTGCTCGGGAAGATCCTCGTCCCGCTTGATCTCCAACGCGACGTTCTTCGCCACCTTGCCAGTCCGTTGGGCGTATTTCAGGACAGCACCTACCAGCTGATGCGCTTGGGTGATCCGACTTGCCGACAAACCGGCTCCACGTTGCCCACCATCGACCGACAGCGACCCCAGCCACGTCGAATAGGACTCGTAGTCAAGCCTTTTCAGCGGAACACCATCCCACTTCGGCAAGACTACGGTGTCGAGCAACGAGCGATATCCTGCAACGGTTTTCGGCTTTCGGTGCTGTTTGGTGGCGAACCATTGCTCCGCCACCGACCCGAACGTCTCCGCACTCTTCCTCGGATCGACATACTCACCGCGCTGAAGGTCGGCGGTCAGGCCGTTGAGGTATGCCTGCGCATCCGGCTTGCGTTGGAAACTCTTGGTCCGTTCAGCGCCTGTGCTGTCGACCCATCTGACACGCCAGCGCGAGACCTTGCCGTATACCGCAGACCGCTCCGTACGCATCGCGCCGTCCGGCGCCTTGACTCGTTTGTGCCAGCGGTCGTCAATTCCCGCTCGCTCGTTCCGAGTCGTCATACGCTGAAAGTACCGCAGTATTCCGCTCCCCTCATCCGCTTCGTTGTCCGGAGGCCGGACTATGAGCCCGCCGAAGACGTCACGACCCCCGAGTCATTGAAAGGCTTTTCTTCAAGTGAATGTGGCTGTGGTCGTGGACAGACCGTCAAGTCACCAGTCACTGTTGGCTCAGGCGAACCGACCATAGCTGAGGAGTAATTTGATGGATTTGCTAGGAGCGAAGGAAGTTTCGGACATCACTGGAGTTCCGATGGGGACGCTGAGGTACTGGCGGCATTCGAATATTGGGCCGGCGAGTTTCACCTTGGGACGCCGAGTCGTTTATCGGAGGGCCGAGGTATTGCGCTGGATATCGGAGCGAGAGAGCGCAACCCGCCGCGGAGGCGGCGACGCCGCTTAGTGCCTGCGCACGAAAAAGACCTCGGGGACTAGCCGAGGCCTTCGTTCGAACCACCCGATCACGCCACACGGAAGTTCCTCATGAGAATAGCGCAGCATGCCCATAATCGACAGCACCACGGGCAGGAAATCCCTTGAGCGGCAGGGGGGAGGGGGACAAGAAGTCAGTCGCGGCACGCTTAGTCGATATGGCCCGGGAACGCTATGTTCTCGGAGTCTCCAAGGACGGCGAACCATTTGGCGCCGAACGCAGTCGACCCCACCTCGCGATACTCCTGCGTGGTGGGAGGGCTGGCCTACGGGCAGATCTCGCCGCTCGCTACTTCACCGAGACCGGTGCGGTCGCCGGGGGCCAAGCACTTACCGACGCCACACTGATTTTGGAAGGTCTGGCGGCCACGCAGGCACCCGACAAGTTGAACCTACGCGTTGCCGACCACCACGGGACGATCTACATCGACACTGGAGATCCAAACGGTCAAGTAATCAAAGTCTGCGACGGAAGGTGGTCGATGGCTCCCACTGCGCCGGTGCGGTTCCTCCGAAATACGAAGCTGACGGGGGCGATGCCGGCACCAAGCCCCCGCGGGGATGTGACGAAGCTCTGGGAGTTCGTCAATGTCGCCGTTGAGGACCGCCCAGTTCTTCTCGCGTTCCTAGTAGCTGCTTTGGTTCAGTGCGACGTCCCGCATCCGGTACTAGCCCTGTTTGGCGAGCAAGGTAGCGCTAAAACGACATCGACACGGAGCTTGGTCGAACTCATCGATCCTTCGCCCGCCCCCTTTCGTCAGGCGCCGCGGGACGCGGACTCATGGGCGGTTGCCGCTTCTGGATCGTGGGTCGTTGCTCTGGACAACCTGTCGGCCATCCCGCCGTGGCTGTCGGACTCGTTATGCCGCGCTGCGACAGGCGACGCCATGGTGAAACGGTCTCTATATACCGATGCCGATCTGGCTGTCATCAAGTTTCGTCGATGCGTGATTATCAACGGAATCGACGTCGGCGCCATCCGACCCGATCTGGCAGAGCGGCTAGCGATCGTCGAGCTGCGACGCATCGACCCCAGAATGCGACAGTCAGAGGCCGAGATGCGACAGCGGTGGGAAGCAGCTCTACCAGGTATTTTTGGCGGACTACTTGACTTGGCTGCCTCCGTTCACCATCGGTTGGAGACCATCACAGTTGAGGACTCGCCCAGGATGGCGGACTTCTGTCGCACGCTGGCGGCCGTGGACGAGATCTTGTCGACTAATGGCGTACGCCGGTACATGTCGCGCGCCAATCAGTTGTCTGAGGATAGTTTGTCCGTCGACCCGTTTATCGAACAGCTTCGCTCGCGGACATTAGAACCTGCTGTTGGTCAATCCGGCAGTGATTTGCTGATGCTGCTCACACCGGTCAACGACGACTGGCAACGACCGAGGGACTGGCCGAAGAACGGTCGCGACGTTTCTGGGCTGCTGCGTAGGCACGCACCCGCTCTACGCAACCTCGGATGGGTGATCGAAGATGATGGCGCGCGCAACCGCAGGAACGTACTGCTGTGGACAATCTATCCGCCGTACAAAGATGTTGTGGCTCAGCGAGCCTCGCAACCCTCGCGTCTCTCGCTTACGCAGATCAGCGAGAACGCGAACTTCGACCGGAGTCAGCAGAAAGTTTTGAATGCCGACGCGAAGGCTGGCGAGGGTCGCACGGCGGCAGCGTCTTGACCGTGCGCTGTGGTGCAGGGAAACAGGTGCCCAGATAGTTGATCGCATACCGTTTCATCCGGTCTGATGATGCGTCAACACCGGCGAAGCGTCGACATGTGGCAGCTCGCCTCGGTGGGGTGGCTGGGTCCTAGAGCTCATCCTGAATCGGCAGCAGCAGGGCGATGGCGTGACCATCCTCCGCCCGGATTTCGAATGAATCCCCTCGTTCGACGCTCAAGAGCACTTCGTCGAAGTTCTCTAGGAGGTCCTGCATTGCAATGATCTTCACGATTGGTCCAAGAGTATGAGGTCACCGGTTACATGCCCGAGAGCAGTGAAGCACCGTGAGGCCAAAGACTGCCGCAGGCGCCACTCTGGCATTTGCGTCGGTCTTGTATCAGCCGGCGGAGCAGGTCAGGGCGTGGGAGGGCACCAAACTTCCTGGACTGCTCTGCAATCCGCGACAGCTTGCGGGTCTACGACCTCGATGTCGCGAAGCACGGAATCACAATCACCCAAGGAGCACCCATGGTCGGTCAGTGCCTTCATCCAACTCACCAGCACGGTCATTGAACGAGTTCCATCCTCGGAAGATCCGGTAGCCCACGCACGACCAAACGTGGCGGCCGCACTGTCGAGAAACGCTCTGTGCACCACTCGATATGCTTTGTCGAACTCCGATCGAGCCATCAAACCGTAGGCAACTAGTTGCGGCACACCGATTTCGCGTTCGATGATGCTTGGGCTCGCAAGGCGAAGGGCAGCGCTCCACTGTTCACGAGCGGTAGCCGGGTATCCGGGTGGCGAAGTGGGCTGAAGCATCAGCAGGTACCGACCGCCTTCCGAGTAATCGGCCCGTCGCCAATCTGGGTCTCGCCCGGGCACCGCTATAGCCGGGGGCGCATGCAGGGTCGTGCGGTCCCAGGTCGGCGGCGGAGGCTGTAGCGAAGCAATTGCGCACACTCTTTTTAGTGCTGAGCTGAGCTGTCTCAGCCTGTTCGCGTAGTCCAGCAGGGGATAACTCTTTAGTGAGGTGTAGTTGCCACACAGCTCAACCCCAGTTTGCACGTGGAACTCGCGCGTCCAGGCACATGCTTGATCGACGACGTTCGCCAGATACGTATGCTGCCGCGCGAGCTCGGCGCGCCAAGCTTCACCATCTACCTCCTGAGGGAGCGAATCCATTATCAGGATGAACCGCCTGCAGCGTCGAAAATTGCAGTGATCCAGCCGGTTCCCCGACTGTCGAGGTAGGCATGTGCTGCGGCGTAGATCATGTCTTCCAGCGGCAGGTCCGCCTGCATTGCCCCGCAGTTGTCGTCAGCTATCCACCCCAGGACCACCTCAAGCGCCCGGCAAATAAGCCATTGCCCCCTGTACTCTGCACAGACGGTGTCAGTGCGTTCATCTTCCCAACCCGGCTGCACCATTCCGATGCTGAACCATTGCTGCTGAACCGCTTCGGCGAAACGGGCGCGATCCGAAGCGTCTACTCTGCCGTCAGCTGCAGCCGGCCACACCGAGTCGAAGTTCGGCGGAATTCGGGGGCCACCGTCGGCGACGATCGCAAGGCGCGCGTCGGAAACGATTGCTTCCGTGACCAGTTTGGCGGCTCGCTGGGTAAGCCCTCTGGCACGAAGTTGCGCTACACGCTCGAAAAGGTCGGGGTACTCCCGCTCCAATCGGTGCGGAGTATTCGCGTTGGCGATAGCGTCACGTTTTCCGATTGAGGCGGGCATGGACATACCGGAGCAGGTGGCCCATTCAGTGCCCCAGCGTTGCGCGGCAGTCATGAGCGCTGTTACGTCCGACCAGGTGGTCGCTGCAGCGGCTAAGCGCCAGCCAGCCGGCTCCGCGGCCTTGACTTCTGCGAAGGCGATCAGTGTCGCAGCCGGATCGAGATTTCCGATCCATCGGCTACGAAAGCCCTCTCCAATAGCTTGGTCAGACCAGAGCATCCGCACGCCCTTAGGGACCACAATCCCCGCGGGGACGTAACCCGCACCGTGATGTGTCAGCGCCACAACATGCCGATCGCCAGCCGCTGAATACATCAGGCCGACGGCCCACAGTGCGAAGGTTCGGCAGGATTCGGTGGCGTACAACAGTTCCCACGCCAACCATTTAACCGTCTGTAGATCACTCGACTCGTTGCGCCGCCGTTCCAAGTCCCGGGCCGCCGCGGCCGCTACCCGGGACGGCAGCGTCGCGGCGGGAGTTGTCAACGCTGCCGTCGCGACCGATGCGCCGGCAGGCGCCATTGAGGTGTGAGCGCCGCCAATCAATGGGACAGCACCGGCGGCCGGTGGAATTGCGGCCGGAACTGAAGGCGGCGGACCCAGCGGCCCCGGGGGCAGCAAGGGTGCTGAAACCGCTGGATAGGGATTAGTACTCGACACTACCTGCGGCCCGGCAATAGACGCTGGCACGGCACCCGTGGTCGCTCCTATTAACGGATGCCAGATTCCACTCGGAGATGCCGCCGGCTGCGCCGGCGTCGCAGTGGCTACGACAGCAGGGAAGCTAGTCGTCTGAGCGCCGGTGACCGATGACAGCGGCGCAGGACCACTTGCAGGCATGACCCCTTGCAGCGCGACAGCAGGAGACGGCGATGCAGATACTGCCGGCCGTACCAAACCCGACTGCGACATTCCTCCAGTGCCCGATCCCGATAGCGGAGATGCTGAACTTCCGAACGCGGCCAACGAGCCGATGGATGAGGAACGTCCTGGTCCGGCGAGGCCTACCCCACTGCTTCCGATGTCACCAACCGCGGCTACGGACGCAGGACTGGCGCTCTGCGCCGGGGGGTGCGGTGACAGCGATGAAGGACCAGGGGTAGGCCCGGTGCTGACCCGCGGCGCAGTGTTACCAGACCTGGATTCGGCATCAGACGGGTCTGGCACCGAAAGACGAGGCTGCGTATCACCGGTCTCCACTGCCACCTCGGGTGGACGCTCAGGCGATTCGTCGGATCGCTTATCGGTCGACCGATCGTCATCGCCGGTACTAAACGGATCGCCATTCGGGGGTCCCTCCGGCAGAGGCGTAAATCCCTGGACGAATTGCACAGTTAGAGCGCGGATCTCATCGGCTGCCCCTACTGCGATTCCTCGCGCCCGCGCAGCAGCACTGGTGATGATGTTGATAGCGGTGGGACTTCTGCTCGGCACGTGTACCAGTTGTTGATGTGCCTCAGCATCAATCGTGTCAATCATCAGCTCAGCACTCATCTGGATCGCCGCAACACTCTGCATCAGATCAGCGGCAGCCTTATCCGCGTCGGCCTTATCGTCGGCCCGAACCTGAATACGCCTGTAGGCAGCGTGCATTGCTTCGAAACCATTTGACTGCGCCACACCGACAACCTGCAAGCCGTGCAAGGCGACCCGGTGAGCATCTACTGCAGCCGCAGTCGCCATCGCCAGACGACGTTGAGCAGCAGCCCGTCCTTCAGATTGCTCGCGGGTGACCGGCCATACATCGGGCGCCACGATGAAGCGTGAATAGCTACGAGCGGGTGGTGGAGCGGCCATTAGCCGGCCCCCGTTTCTTCGCAGGCACTTTCAGCGGCCCGCAGGGCACTCGAGTACTGATCAACCATGTCGTTGGAAACGGATGCGGGTTCACGGCGCAAATCTGCGTCGACCACAGCCACGATCGACCGCCGGACATCAGCGAGCGCATCAACAATTTCTCGTGGTACGCCTGGACCTAGCCGGGTGGCCATATAGTTCAACTCCGCACCCACCGCGCTGAAGTAGTAGCCCTGCACCCCCAGGCTTTGTGATGACTCCCAGTCATTGGCCCGGTCGACGCGATCGATGAAGGCGCCACGCGCAATCCCAACACCGCTCTTGAAGTTCCTCAGGCCAACACACGCCTCAATTGCTGCGTCGCGCTTTTCTGAGGGCTCCGCAGCAGACGTGGACGAGGTCGACGGCCTTATCGCGTGTTCAGACTGCCCACTTGGGAAGATCTTGAGACTCACAGCGAGTGACATGATGGCAACGACGGTGCTAACGACCGCGAGGTAGAACGCCAGCTTGCTCACAGTCACTCCACCACGGAACGAAGCTGTGTCGCGTTCAGTTCATCAACGACAACAAGGGAATTCACTGCTGCGGCCGCTGCAGTGCTTAATGCTTCAACCCGCAGAAGGAGCCCCGCCGCGTGACCCTGCTGGGCAGCGACAGAAGTGAAGTCTGCGAGGCCGGCTGCGGCGTCGATGATGGACAGACTGCCGCTAGCGATTGGACCGGCCGGTTCAACAGACGCGGCGTCTGAACCGGCCACGCCAGCTGCCGCAATTCCGCCCCACGCGGTGGCCGGCTGCAGATCTAGACGCTCCATGACCCATAAAGTACCGCTTCGCACAGACACTTCGCCACAGCTGAGCACACATTCGTTTAGCGGATACTCCCAGTTCAGTGGGCTGATCTGCAATTTCAAGCAAACAGGACACTGGCAGCCGCGTCATGTCCAGAACGTTTGATTCCAGCCGAACTCTCATATGTCAGGATCAGTCACGCTGGAATTGATGCCGCCGCCTGTTTGCATGGCCAGCAATGCCCCATCAAGTGAAGGCGGAACACGACATGCGTCGCATCTGACGGGGTAGCGCCGAGCCAGGGTACGCGTTAATTCCTATTTGGATAGACCACTTTGGCGAGTTCTCGGGCGGCCTCAAATGTGCTGCGGTCCAACTCTTTACGCCGTGCCCGCTCAGCCACACTCGACAATAATATCTTCATGGCATCCGCGTTTCGGAGCGCGAATTCTACCGCGTCGCATGCGGAACGAATTACCGGAGCGGTGGCACCGTGTTGCTGTGTACCCGATGCACTTCGGACGGCAGCACGAGGAACCTCGACGATGCGAATCGGTTCTCCGTGCCGCTGTGCTGCTGTACGCGCGGCCGAGGCGTCTCTGCGGCACGTGTCAGAGCAATAGCGACGCGGACGCCCCCGCCGGGAAGTGACTTCGGGATCTAGCATGACCGCGTCGCAACGGACGCACCGGTTCGGATCTGATGTCGGGTAGTTGTCCGCTGCGATCGGTTGATGATGGTCAACGCCAACTGCGCTATGGCTCCCCAGACTTGCGCCGTTTGCGCGGAGGGCCGCGGCGTTTCGAGACTCCGTTGCACGCTGCGCGCCGCCCTCGTCAGCACGCGCTCTGCGAAGGACATTTTGGAGGTCGCGAACCTCGACCTCAGCGAGAGTAGCGATCGACGCGATCGTCTGACCGCGGTCCCTCATCCGCCCAGTAACCGTTTGCAGGTTGACGAAATGACTCACACGCTTGCGGGCTGCGTCCGTGCGCACGTTTTCATTCACTTGATCGAGGCGCGCACTCTCCCAAGCGTCAACGGCGCCCAGCCGCTGGAGCAGCACACGAACCGAGGCGGCATCGTCTACATTGGCACGTTCAAGGCTCGCGCGTTTCTCGTTCGCCCTGCGCTGCGCTTCCACCGCACGCTTGCGCGCCCGTAACTTCTCACTTCCGCTCATAGACGCAAACGTAGGACGAGCCGCGCGCTATCGTCCACCACCACAGCCAAATTCGCGAGCAACTAGGGGCTGGCTGCTCGGAATGATCCGAACTGCCCACGATGCCACCGCGCCGTCCACGCAGGGAGAGTCGGTTACTACACCAATCAGCGGCAAGCCGTTTAACCGTCAGTCGTCGACGGTTGTTCGCCCTCACGGCGGCTTATGTAGTTGCCGCGCGCCGCGCGCCTCTCTGCGTCGGCGACGTCAGCGTTGAATGTGGCGGCGAACTCTGTGTACTTGACGTCGAGCAGGTGCTCGTCAGGCGGCGCGGGTTGCACGGCGGCTGGATTTGTGAGGGCGTAGTAGGCGTAGCGGCTGTCGAGACGGTTTTCCGGCACCAAAGTGATTAGCCTTGGGGTGAGTCCGCACTCTGCCGCCAGGTTCCAAAACTCTTCAATGGTGAAGGTGGTGGTCGATGCGAGGTTTCGGTCGTAGGCCGTCCCGGCGAAGCCGCGGGTCCGACGATCGCTGGTGTGGTACTTGATCTGGACCAACGCCATGCCTTCGGGAGCCAACACGGTGCGGGCGATTTCAAGGATGGCCCGTACCGCGTCGGTGTCGGTCGTTAATTCGATCACGTATAGACACAGGAAGACGTCGCTGCTGCCCGCCAATCCGACGGTGGCTTGTTCGGGGCAGGTGAGGTCGATGCGCCGTGTCTCGACGGGTGTCGTGCAAGTTGCGCGGACTTGTCGGACGCATTCGTCGAGGTTTTCTTCGGAGATGTCGGCGGCGATGAAGCGCTGCGCATGGGGGGCGAAAGCCACGGCGTTGGCCCCGCCGCCGGCGCCCCACTCCATCACCGTGTTCGGGCTGGGCGAATTAAGGGCTCGGGCGAAGGTCTCATAGATCTTCCAATGGTCGTCACCAACCTCCAGCCAGGCTTGATCGCCGATTCCGTTGCGCCAGTGCGAGTTCGCTTCCCAGGCCGATCCTGTGGGCGCCGACCAGTAGCGGGCGGCTTGCCCGGCGATCCGGTTCCGGAATCGCCGACTTCCCGCTGCTGCCAGCGCTGCAGCCAGGATTCGCTCCCCTCGCACTGCCACGTCAATACCTCCGGTCAAAAACTTGTTTCCGGTTGCGCTGACAGTAACCGGCCTTACGTTGAAATGGCCGCCTTCGACGCCGGACCGACCCGGCCCGACGCGACGCCGCCCACTAACGACGCCAGTGATGAGCTGGGTGTCGGCGGCGAAGCATTTGCTGATTACAGATAGCGAAGGTGCTCCTGATTTCGGGCGCGGCGGGAAGAGTTGCAGACGGTTGACCGGCAAGTGGCGATGGTGCTTGACCGCGTGGCGACCTCTTCCGATTCAGCGGCGGGTGTCAACCGTCGTCATAGGAGCCCAGGGCAAGGCCATGTCGATCGGCTTCTGACATCATCTACTATCTCGGTACGTAGGTTGTAGACGCGAGGCGATTACTTTGCCGGGCCCCACGGTAGGGAGTAGATGTGCTCAAGTTCTGTTTGATGGCGGTATTGGCTGTGATGGCGCCGATGGCGGGACTGGGCTCGGCTGGGGCGGCGTCGGCGGCGGAGCACTGTTTGCACCGCTTTGGAGCGCATCAGCAGGTAGCGGACGGTGGTGGCATTCAGAGTTGGTCGGTCGCGGATCTGAAGAAAAGCGGTGATGTGCCTGACTTCCCGGTGGCCGGCCAGCTGTGGGAAGCGACCGCGACGGTGACGGCGATCTTGGGCACTTCGACACCGGTAATCCCCAACTTCGCCGCAACCTCTGTAGGCGCCCGCTACCCAGCGCTGTGGCAGATGGCCAGCCCGCGGGGAATTTCCCCGGCCACCTTGACTCAAGGGCAGACGGCCACCGGCAAGATCTACTTTGACGTCACCAGCGAGTACCCCATGGCGGTCACGTACACCGCCGGTGGCGCCAGGCCACTGATGTGGTGCTGCGGCGAGACGATGATGGCGATGCCGATGGACGCATGCCCTTGCTGCGCCAACATGAAGGAACCGTGCCCCTGCTGTGCGGGAAAGATGTAGGGACGAGCAGCCATTGTCTGGCGGCCGACCCGTGTGGCGGGCGGGCCAGACGGTGAAACCATGGGTCACGCGCTGCAGGTCTGCCAGGTTGCGATGAAAGCGAGCCAGGGATCTGATAAACCAGGCCGAATATTCTTAAGGGTCTTCTTTCCACGCCCTTGCCACGTGAGGCAACCGATGCCGTTCAGTAGATACGAGACAGACGTCTATCCGCGCACCAAAGCCTGGTCAAGCGCTGTGGAGAGGTCTTCATAACTGCGCGGCTGGATGCGTTCGCCGTTGAGGAAGAAGGTCGGGGTTCCTTGCACGCCTAATGCGGTGCCGTCGGCGATGTCGAGCTGGATGCGTTCCAGGGTGGCCGGGTCGTTGTAGGTGTCGTCGAATGCGCTCATGTCCAGGCCGAGTTGCTGGGCGAAGCCGCGGAATACGTCGTCGGCGGGAGTCTGCTGCTCGCCCCATTCTGCTTGTGTCTCATACATTTTCCGGTACATGGGTTCGAGTTGGCCTTGTTGGGCGGCGGCCTCGACCGCGCGTGCGGCGCGCTCGGCGTTGAAGTGCGAGCGCAGCGGGAAGTAGCGCAGCACGAAGTTCACCCGATCGCCGTACTCGGCGCGCAGCTGCTCAATGGCGGGATACACCGCGCGACAGCCCTCGCACTCGAAATCGAGGAATTCCACGAAGTAGGCGTCGCTGTCGGGTACCGAGTTGAGCCGGTGACTGTTGTCTCGGACCGTCTGTCCGGCTGCCCCATCAAGTTGAATCGGAGGCGCCGAGTCGGTTCCTCGGACCGAGAGGAACACCGCGGTCCCGATCGTTGCTAACGCGATAACGAAGACGGTCAGCAGAACGCGGGTGTTGGTCAGGATCGCTCCGAGACCTTTCATGTTCATATCGACGTACTTTAGTATATGGATATGAGTGAACCGGTGGATACCTGCGATCTGCTCTGCCTGAACCTGCCCCACGCGGAGTCCATTCGCGCCACGGTGCCCGACAGCGCCACCGTCCAGGCCGCCGCCGCGGCGGCGCGCGGCCTCAGCGATGCGACCCGGTTGTCCATTGCGGCCGCCCTGGCGGCCGGCGACGAATTGTGCGTGTGCGATATGGCCTGGGTGGTCGGACAGCCGCAAGGCTTGGTGTCCCACCATCTGCGCCAGCTCAAGAACGCGGCGCTGGTGTCGTCGCGCCGTCAGGGCAAGTTGGTCATGTATCAGCTGACCGAGCGCGGACGCGAGTTAACCGCAGCTGTTTTGCCGAGCGTGGCCGCAACTAGCGCTAAGGAAGCCAATCGTGTCTGATGCGTGCTGCGGGCCACGCAACGACGTCGAACCCGACGCGGGTCCCGAAAGGCTTTGGCAAATACGGGAATTGCAGTTCGCGGCGCTGGCCGCGGTGCTGCTCGCTGTGAGCTGGATTGCCGGGCGGGTCGGCTACGAGGGCATCGCACACGCCGTCGAGCTGGCTGCAGTCGCTGCCGGCGCGATCACGTTCGTGCCCGATGCGGTGCGTAATCTGCGGCATGGCCGTATCGGGGTCGGCACGTTGATGACGATCGCCGCGATCGGCGCAGTCGCGTTGGGTCAGTTCGCCGAGGCCGCCTTGCTGGGCATCCTGTTCTCGATCGCCGAGGGCTTGGAGCACTACGCCGTCAGCCGGACCCGTCGCGGGCTGCGCTCCCTGTTGTCGCTGGTGCCGCCGAAGGCCTCGGTGCTGCGGGACGGCATCGAGACGACCGTTGCCCCCCAGGATCTCGTCATCGGTGACGTCATGGTGATCCGTCCCGGTGAACGCGCCGCCACCGATGGCACCATCCGAGCCGGTCAGACGAGCCTGGACCTGTCGGCGATCACCGGCGAATCGGTGCCCGTGGAAGCCGGGCCCGGCAGCGACGTGTTCGCCGGTGCCATCAACGGCGGCGGAGCGATAGAGGTCGAGGTCACCGCCCCGGCCGCCGACAGTTCCCTGGCGCGGATCGTGCACATCGTCGAGCAAGCCCAGGAACGCAAGGGCGCCGGGCAACGAATGGCGGATCGGATCGCCCGTCCGCTGGTGCCGGCGATCATGGCGTTGGCCGCGGTGATCGCCGCGGTGGGCGCGGTGTTGGGTGATCCGATGCTGTGGCTGGAACGGGCACTGGTGGTGCTCGTGGCCGCCTCACCGTGCGCACTGGCGATCGCGGTCCCGTTGACCGTGGTCGCGGCCATCGGGGCCGCCACCCGCCACGGCGCCCTGATCAAGGGTGGCGCGGCGGTGGAAGAACTTGGCCGCATCACCGTCGTCGCCCTCGACAAGACCGGCACGCTCACCCGCAACCAGCCCCGCGTCGTCGAGGTGATCACCACCGACGACCTCAGCGACGCCGACGCCCTGCGGTGGGCAGCGGCCCTGGAGATGCGCAGCGAACACCCACTGGCTCAAGCGATCCTGACCGCCGCCGGCGACTCGCCGGCCGCCAGCGATGTGACCGCACTGGCTGGCCACGGCCTGCACGGTGACCTCGACGGCCACCGGCTGCGCCTGGGGAAACCCTCCTGGGTCGCCCCCGGACCACTCGCCGCTGACGTGGAGCGGTTGCAGGCCGCCGGCGCCACCGTGGTGGTGCTCGCCCGCGACGACCAGCCGGTCGCCGCCATCGCCGTGCGCGATGAACTTCGCCCCGAAGCCGCCGAAGCCGTCCGTCTGTTGAAGCGAATGGGCATCACGGTGGCCATGCTCACCGGCGACAACACCCGCACCGCGGACACGGTGGCCGCCGACGCCGGCATCACCACCGTGCACTCCGAGCTGCTACCCGAAGACAAGGCAGCCCTGCTGCCGACCCTCTCCACGGGCCGACCCATCGCCATGGTCGGCGACGGCATCAACGACGCCCCCGCGCTGGCCACCGCCGACATCGGCATCGCCATGGGCGCCATGGGCACCGACGTCGCCATCGAAACCGCCGACGTCGCCCTGATGGGCGAGGACCTTCGGCACCTACCCCAGGTGCTGGCCCACTCGCGCCACGCCCGCCGGAT
Source organism: Mycobacterium sp. PO1 (assembly GCF_017312405.1). GTDB lineage: Bacteria > Actinomycetota > Actinomycetes > Mycobacteriales > Mycobacteriaceae > Mycobacterium. The sequence continues at coordinate 58,074 of NZ_BLTG01000007.1, read as the reverse complement.
CATGGTGCAGAACATCGCGTTCTCGCTGGCCATCATCGCCGTCCTGATACCGCTGGCCGCCTTCGGCGTCCTGGGCCTGGCCACCGTGGTCCTGATCCACGAAACCACCGAAATATTCGTCATCCTCAACGCCATCCGCTCCGCCCGCATCACCGCCCTTCCCGGCGTCACAGCGACAACCCCGCGAACCACAACCCACACCCTCGACATCGGCCCAGCACCCGTCCTCGACGACCCCTGCTGCAGCCCTCTACAGTCCGCGCAGACCCCCGCCACCAGCATCAGCCTTTCCCTGATCACCCCAGCCCCGGCACAGGATGAGCACGGGTGCGACTGCTGCGCCCCCACCGCATCTCCACCGGCCGTCAACGGCACGACCGCACCCACCAAGCGGACCAGCCGCCGATAGCCCCACCAAGCTCATCCCCACGACAGGAGCCAACTCAATGCCACGAATCAGTGAGCAGGCCCGCAAGGTCTACCGAGCGGAAATGACCGCCGCGAAACACGCCGCAGACCCCGCGACCCGGTGGCGACACTTGGAGCGGGCACACATCGTCTCCCAACCAAGTCCCTGGTTGCACACCTGCAACCACGCCGCCATGCTGGCGCTCGCACTTCGCCAACACGACCGCCGCGAAGCCATCGGCCAAGTCCTGCGCCTCATCGTCGCCGCCCCCGGCTCGATGACTGGCCGCTACCCGGTCGGCAACACCGGCCGCGTCAACGCGGGCCTCATGACACCCATGCCCATCCCAGACGACCTCGCCGCCGCCATCAAGCAACGGGTGAAGCCGAGACCCGTTCGAGACGACAGGGGTCTAATCTTCGTCTCGATGAATCAAGACAGGAACTGATTGGTCTCAAATTTTCAGAAACGAGACAGTCAACTAGTGACGTTCTTGCTCGGCGTCGTAGTAGTCGCGCGAAGCGGCCTCTCGATCGGAAGTGGCCGCTCTGCGATGACGTTGAGCTTTGGCCTTGTGCGCAGTGACGTCTCCGACGCCTGCTGACGGTGCTTGGTCGTGAACCTCGGCTGCCCGCTGATGTGCGTCGCCGGCCTGTTCGTGGAGATGGGCTGCGGACAGGTGGGCGTTTCGGCGCGCTGTCTCGCTTCCTCGGCGCGCTGTGTCGCGTGGTCGACGTCCTCAGAAGTGACCGAGTGTCCAGCTCCAAGATCGGCTCGCCGGTGGGCACGGCATCAACGCCAAGTGCGGCAGAAGAAACTCCATGCACTTTCGTCGATGTCGGCGGTCATCAGCGTCTTTGTCGACGTGAACCACGACGAAACCGGTGACCGGAAGGCCTGTCACGGCCGCGACCAGCTCGACACCTCAGCGCTGCTGCCGTGCCAACGCAGCTTCGCCTCACCGACACGCAGAGCGTCGCGGGGCCTGCTGTCCGGAACTAGACCAACGCCGACGAGCGTGACCGCCCGGCGCACCAATACGCCTCTGAGACACTCCCGGGTAGCTGGCGACAAGCCACCCGTGCGATCAGTGGCCGCAGGGCGGTCGAAGAACACTACGGCAGAACTCGGACAACTATCTGAGCGCTGTTGGCGCTGCTAGCGGGCACGACACAGTACGGCGCCGAACCCGCGGTGGTGAACGCATCTGCAATGATCGAGCGAGCGCATTGCGCAAGGAGGGGCCACATGGCGAGGTCTGACCTAGTGATTGATCTGGTCGAGGCGCAGCAGCGTGGCGACGTCGCCCGCTTTCGCATGCTGGTGGAGGCGATCATCGCCGAGGAGCGCAACAATCAGCACCATCTTGTGGCTGATCGTCTGTCCGAATTGATCACCACTGCCGGTGCTCGCAGCCTGCTCGCCCGTGATGACACCGCCCGCCAGGTCGCTGATCTGGTCACCGAAATTGTGCCTAAACGGCGATTGTCAGAGGTGCATCTGGCGCCTGCCGTCACGGCGGCGGTGAACGAGATCATCGAGGAGCATCACCGTAGCGAGCTTCTCCGCAGCCACGGCCTGGAACCGCGTAACCGCATCCTTTTGGAAGGTCCGCCTGGTAACGGTAAAACCTCGCTTGCTGAAGTGTTGGCAGCGGAGTTGATGGTGCCGTTCTACGCCGTGCGTTACGAGGGAGTTGTATCTAGCTTTCTTGGAGAGACAACGAGTCGAATCGATCACGTTTTCGAGTTCGCAAGGACTCGGCGCTGCGTGCTCTTTTTCGACGAGTTCGACACCATCGCCAAGGAGCGCTCCGACGCGCACGAAACCGGCGAGATCAAGCGCGTCGTTTCGACGCTGCTCCTACAGATCGATCGCTTGCCCTCCCACGTCGTCGCCGTCTGCGCGACCAACCATGGCGAACTGCTCGACCGCGCGGCATGGCGCCGCTTTCAGGTGCGGTTAGCACTGCATCCCCCGTCGCGCATACAGGCCACGACTTTTCTCGAGCAGCTGCGTATGCGGCTCGGCGGGAACCTCGGTATGGCGCCGCGCACCCTCGCCGACAAGCTTGCCGGTGCCAGCTACGCCGACATTGAGGAGTTTGCGCTGGATGTCATGCGGCGCTATGTGTTGTCGCTACCCGATGGCCGTATCGAGGATGTGGTGCGCGAACAGCTCAAGCAGCGCAACGCCATGAGGCAGATGTGACCTCTGTCCTTCGGCGCCCCGCACGGTGACGCGCGTAGTCCCGTCGACAATCTGAGCCAGTTCCGGACGCGAACAGCGACGTGCGCTACTGCCGCATCGGCGAGGTCTCAAGAGAAGCCGGTGTTGGTTATCGCCAAACGGCGGTGGTTGAGACTCGCAGACGAAGGGTCGCATCGATCCATCTACGTAGGACGGCAGTAGTTGATGACGAATGAATCTCGGTCGGGTTGAGATGTGGCCTCGTGCAGCCAGTGTCTAGGGTGGCGCTGTCATCCTTGTTCGGTGGCGCCTAGGACAGCGAAGAAGACCGACAGCCGGTTAGCGGCTCGGCTTGCCGCGCTCGCCTCACTAGGCGCTTCTGTAATCCACTTCGCCGTCGTTCCCACGCACTGGCAGGAATGGATGCCAGCGGGCCTGTTTTTTACGGCAATCGCGCTGTTCCAACTGTTGTGGGCGCGGCTAGTACTCACCCGTACCACCACCCCGGTGCTAGCTCTTGGCATCATGGTCAACCTTGCCGTTATTGCGCTTTGGTCCGTGTCGAGAACCGCGGGAGCGCCGCTCGGGCCCCACGCCGGTCAAGCCGAACTGATCCAAGCCGCGGACCTATGCGCGTTGCTGCTTCAGATCTATGTCGTCATGGGCGCTGGCTGGGTCTGGCACCGCGGCCTTCAAGGAGAACCGGTGCCCGCCTTCGGCAGTGCCATGGTGCTCCTGGGCGCGATTGGGATCGTCACGTTGGCGTCCACAGTGGGCGCTGCCTCTGGTCTACGGCACGGCCACCACGCCCCAGCCGGCGCTGAAGCAGGGGCTCATCACCACGGACCTGGTGCAGAGCAGACTGACGACCATCACAGCCATCCTGAACCATCCCCTGCAGCGCCCGCTGGGGAGCCCGCCTCCGATGATCACGGAACCGGTGCAGAACACGTCGACGACCATCACAATTACGATTTGGAGCCGACGTCTTCCCCGCCTGCCGTGCGCCCAGTCGAAGCTCCTGCACCAGGCGCTGGCTCTGGCGGCGCGCCTGAGCAGGCTACGCCCGTGCCCATCAGCGAGCCGCTTCCAGCGGCGACGCCGCTAGACGACCACCAAGACCACGACCATGTGCATTGACCTACGTCTGTATGGCCAATCCACGGCCTGACGGCTAGTTTCCGCCCGTCAGGTCTGCCCGCCCGATGGCGTCGCCCGGATGACGCACGATGTCGAGGGCCGACATTCCGATGCCGTAGGTGGATAACCATCGCCTCGGCCGGACTGCGATGAAGCACAGCTCAGCACGCTGAGAGACGATGCGCTCCTCGGCGGCGAGAATGCGACGGAGAAACCAGTCCGCGTGGAATGCCCCTCGCGCGTCGGCGTTTTCGTGGTTCAGTATTGTGGCCGACCCCGCAAACTGCACAGCTGCCGGCGGCATCATGGGGAGAAAGCGGTGCGGCACGGGAATGACGAAGGCTACCTGTGGGCGTCGTCGAATGTTTTTAACCTTGACGTTCGTAGTACGGGTCGTGATGTACAACGTCAGGTTTGTGCCTTCACCGGCCGCTGCGTACGTGACGGCCGTCGCGTGGGGGTTGCCGCTGCTATCGAGCGTCGACAGGGTGCCGAACGACCGTCGTCGAATCGAATTTTCGACAGTGGCGAGGTCGGTCACTGGTGCTCCTTCCTCCGCTTCCCCGGCTCCGATTGGGTGGCTTGTCGCTCAGCTACACGCCGTCTACGGCGCATCCGAAGGTACCGGCGGTCGACGGATAATTGAGAATTCGACCGGCGACTGCATTTGCTTTCTTCGTGCGAAGCTCCACATGGTTGGGAGCGGCGATTCGAACTTCACATGGTCGCCGGATGCTCCACATGGTGGGCCGTCCCCTAACGGTTGAGAACGGCGCGGGTGCTCGCCTCGGGCGTCAAATCGAGGCGGCGCAGAAGTTGCGCGTTGAGCGCGACGACGATCGTTGACAGTGACATGAGGATGGCGCCGACCGACATGGGCAGCACGATGCCGATGGGTGCCAGCACACCAGCAGCCAGGGGCACAGAGATGAGGTTGTACCCGGCGCCCCACCAGAGATTCTGTTTCATCTTGCGGTAGCTGGCGCGGGACAGCTCGATGACCGACAGCACCGAGCGGGGGTCGGAACTGGCCAGGATGACACCGGCGGAAGCGATGGCGACGTCAGTGCCGGCACCGATGGCGATGCCGACATCGGCCTGCGCCAAGGCGGGGGCATCGTTGACTCCATCGCCGACCATGGCAACCTTCTTGCCCTCGTGTTGCAGGGCAGCAACTTTCGACGCCTTGTCTTCGGGGCGCACCCCCGCGAACACCCGGTCGATGCCCAGCTGGTGGCCGACACTATTGGCGACGGCTTCGGCGTCGCCGGTGATCATGACGACTTGCACGCCAAGCTTGTGAAGCGCATCGACGGCTTCGCGGGATTCGGGGCGGATCTCGTCGGCCAAGCGCAGGCCGCCGAGCACCTCTCCGTCGCGGATGACGTGCAGAATGATGGCGCCTTCGCCGCGCCACGCGGTGGCCGCGGGGACCTCCTGGGCGCCGACTTCTTCGAGAAGTCGGGGGCCGCCCACTCGGATTTCGTGCCCGTCGACCGTCGCAGTCACACCGACGGCAGGAGAGGACGAGAAGCCGCTGGCGCGCGGCACCGTTAATCCCCTATCCTCGGCGGCTTTCACGATGGCCCGCGCCAGGGGGTGTTCACTGTCGGTCTCGGCGGCGGCGGCGAGCGCGAGCACGATGTCGCCGTCGTCGTCTCCGGTCGCCTCGACGGCGGTGACGGTGGGTTCGCCTTTCGTCAGGGTGCCGGTCTTGTCGAACAGCACGGCGTCGACAGTGCGCATACCTTCCAGGGCCAGCCGATCTTTGATCAAGACGCCGCCTCTGGCGGCGCGTTCGGTGGCGATGGACACGACCAGTGGTATCGCCAGGCCCAGCGCATGAGGGCAGGCGATGACCAGCACGGTGATCGCTCTTACCACCGAGGCATCGGGATTGCCGACGATTGTCCATGCCGCCGCGGTGATCGCGGCGGTGATCAGGGCGAACCAGAACAGCCAGCCGGCGGCCTTGTCAGCAAGGCGCTGGGCACGCGAGGACGAATTCTGCGCTTCGGTGACTAGGCGTTGGATGCCTGCTAGGGCGGTGTCGTCGCCGGTGGCGGTGATCTCGACCCGAAGCCCGGAATCGGTGGCGACGGTGCCGGCTGTGACGGGATCCCCGACGCCGCGGGTAACGGGCCGGGATTCGCCGGTCACCATGGACTCGTCCATGTCGGCGCGTCCGTCGACGATCTTGCCGTCGGCAGGGATGCTGCCGCCGGGTCGGACTACAACGACATCGCCGACGTGCAGGTCGGTCGGCGAGACGGTGACGGTGCGGTCGCCGTCGATCTTCTCGGCTTCGTCGGGAAGTAGTGCGGCCAGTGAGTCCAGCGCTGAGGTGGTCTGGGCCAGCGAGCGCATTTCTACCCAGTGGCCGAGCAGCATGATGACGATGAGAAGGGCGAGTTCCCACCAGAATTCCAGCTCGTGGTGGAGCAGGCCCAAGCTCGCGCCCCAGGACGCGAAAAAGGCGACGGTGATCGCCAGTCCGATCAGGAGCATCATTCCTGGTTTGCGGGAACGGACCTCGTTCAGCGCACCGGTGAGGAAGGGGCGGCCACCGACGACGTACATCACTGTCCCGAGCAGGGGCGCGATCCAGCGTGCGCCGGGGAAGTCGGGGACGTCGTAACCGAGCAGCATCGCGAACATGGTCGAGAACGCGACGACCGGTATGGCGATGATCAGGTTGATCCAGAAGAGCTTGCGGAATTGGGCCACGTGGTCACCGCCGTGGCCGCTATGGCCAGTGTGGCCGGTGTGATTGTCATGGCCGTGGTGTTCGCCGTGTGGGTGGGTGTCAGGGTGTGCGCTGGGGAATTGGTGGTGGGCGTGCCCGCCAGGGTGGGATGTTGCTACGCCGTGGTCATCGCGGTTTGTCATGTTCTTTCCTTAGGGGACTTCGCGTTTCAGTCGACGCGCATTGATGATGTGGGTGTTAGGAACGCACCAAGCGGGCGATGGCTTCAGAGGCTTCTGTGAGTTTGGCGTCAGCGGCCGGTCCGCCGGTGGCGGCGGCGTCACGGACGCAGTGGCGAAGATGGTCGTCAAGCAGTGCCAGCGCGACGCCTTGGAGGGCTTTGGTGAGCGCGTCTGTTTGGGTCAGGATGTCGATGCAGTACCGCTCCTCTTCGATCATTCTGCTGATGCCGCGGGCTTGGCCTTCGATGCGCTTCAACCGCTTGAGGTATTTGTCTTTATCGGTGATGTAGCCGTGGTGGGTGGTGCCTGTTGAGGGGCAGTGCCTGGTGTTGTCGGCGTGGGTCATGACGCTTTCCTTGTGCGTGGTGGTGACTAACTTCGGGTGCCCGGCGAGGAGTGCGCGACGAGGGTCGCGGTCATGCGGCGGAGGCATACTTGTCGGGGTCGCGGTCGAAACGTGGTCCGCATCCCTTGCAGCAGAACCAGTAACGCCGACCGCGATAGTCACGGAATAGTCCCGCCGCTTCGGCGACCGTCTTGTTCACCGGCGTGCCGGGCATCACGGGGCAGGTGGTCTCGTTCTGCGATCCGAGGTCAAGCAGGTTCCTCGCCGTAGGGTCGATGGGTGAGGTATCGATTTTGTCGGCTGCGCCGCTGCAGCAGCAGGCTGACGTGCGGTTCTGATTCTCGGACATTGGTTCTCCTCACAGGTGGCGGTGATTTAACTGGTGGTGTCGGCGGAAGTGGTTTTGAAGCGGCGCAGGCGCAGGCTGTTGCCCACCACGAAGACGCTGGAGAATGCCATTGCGGCTCCGGCCAGCATCGGATTGAGCATGCCCAGTGCTGCGACGGGGATCGCTGCGACGTTGTAGGCGAACGCCCAGAACAGGTTGGTTTTGATCGTCGACAGTGTTTCGCGGGACAGCCTGATCGCGTCAACGGCGCTGCGCAGATCACCGCGCACCAGGGTGATGTCGGAGGCCTCGATGGCGACGTCGGTGCCGGTGCCCATCGCCAGACCGAGGTCGGCTTGGGCGAGGGCGGGCGCGTCGTTGACTCCGTCGCCGACCATGGCGACCGTCTTGCCTTCGGCTTGGAGGCGTGCGATGACGTCAACCTTGCCTTCGGGCATGACTTCGGCGATGACGTCGTCGATGCCGACTTCGGCGGCGATCTGTCGAGCGACGGCTTGGTTGTCGCCGGTGAGCAACACGGGGGTCAGCCCAATGTCACGCATCTGCGAGATTGCCTGTGCGCTCGTCGATTTCACGGTGTCAGCGATGACGAGTACACCGCGCGCCTGCCCGTCCCACCCGACCGCTACCACGGTCTTTCCCTGGGCTTGCGCGCGGGCCTTGGCGTGGGACAGATCCGGGCTGAGGTGTTGCGCCCAGTCGGACAGCAGTGATTCGCGCCCAACGATGACGGCGTGTCCATCCACGATGCCGTGGACGCCTTTACCTTCGACATTCGCGAAGTCCTCCGGAACGGGCAGGGCCTGGAGTTCCTCGGCCGCCGCGGCGGCGACGGCTTGGGCGATGGGGTGCTCGGAGGCGTTCTCCAGGGCGCCGGCCAGTCGAAGCAGCTCCGCGCGTTCGGTTTCCGGCGCTGTGATGACATCGACCAGCGTCATTTTGCCGGTGGTGACGGTTCCGGTCTTATCCAGCACCACGGTGTCAACCTTGCGGGTGGATTCGAGCACCTCGGGACCTTTGATCAGCACGCCGATTTGTGCGCCGCGACCGGTGCCCACCAGCAGGGCGGTGGGCGTGGCCAGCCCGAGGGCGCAGGGGCAGGCGATGACGAGGACCGCGACCGCTGCGGTGAACGCGGCGGCGACTGAGAATCCCGCGCCCAGCCAGGCGCCGAGGGTGATCACGGCGATAGCGATGACGATCGGTACGAAGACGCCGGAAATGCGATCGGCCAGGCGTTGCACTTCGGCCTTGCCGGTCTGGGCGCGTTCGACCAGCTGGGCCATCTGCGCGAGCTGGGTGTCCGAGCCGACGCGAGTGGCCTGCACCACCAGCCGACCGCCGGCGTTGACGGTGGCACCGACCACGGTGTCGCCGGTAGCGACTTCCACGGGTACCGCTTCGCCGGTCAGCATCGAGGCGTCGACAGCCGAGGAACCGGACACCACCACGCCGTCGGTGGCGATCTTCTCCCCCGGGCGCACGATGAACTCGTCGCCAACCACGAGTTCTTCGATGGCGATCTTGGTTTCCGTCCCGTCGCGCAGGACGGATACGTCTTTGGCGCCTAGGTCGAGTAGGGCTCGTAGTGCCGCTCCGGCCTGCCGTTTGGACCGCTTCTCGAAGTAGCGTCCGGCCAGGATGAACGTGGTTACGCCGGCGGCGACTTCGAGGTAGATGTTGGCGGCGCCATGCGACGGCGCCAGGGTGAACGCGAAGGGATGCTTCATACCCGGCGTGCCGGCGCTGCCCAGAAACAGCGCATACAGCGACCACAGGAACGCTGACACGGTGCCCAGCGAAATGAGCGTATCCATGGTCGCGGTGCCGTGTCGCAGGTTGGCCCAGGCGGCCCGGTGGAATGGCCATGCTGCCCACACGACGACGGGGGCCGCCAGCGTGAGCGACGCCCACTGCCAGTACGTGAACTGCAGCGCCGGGATCATCGCCATCGCGACGACCGGCACCGTCAGGACGGCCGAGGCCCTCAGGCGGTGCCGCAGCGAGGCCAGTTCGGGGTCGGCGGTGTCCGCGGCGTGCGGGGTGTCACCGGATGCGTCGGAGGGCATCGGCGTGCGCGGTGTCGGGAGCGCGGCGGTGTAGCCCGTCTTCTCCACCTCGGCGATCAGCAGCGCCGGATCGTATCCGTCAGGCACCGTGACGGTGGCCTTTTCCGTCGCGTAATTGACTGTCGCGGCCACGCCGTCGAGCTTGTTGAGCTTGCGCTCGATGCGGTTGGCGCAGGAGGCGCAGGTCATTCCCCCGATGCGAAGTTCCACACTCGGGCCAGACACCGGTGTCGATGTCGTCATGAAGCCACTGCCTTTCAGTTTCTGATTCGGACGGGATAGCTCAGTGCCCGCCGGCATGGCCGGCGTCACGCGATGGCTCTGGCGCGGGCTCGTTGGTGCCACCGGGTGCGGCGTCGACGACGAAGCTGGCGGTGTGCACGGTGTCCTGGACTTTGAAGTCGAGGTAGAGCAGGTAGCGCCCCGCTGTGGGTGCGGTTGCCGCGAACGACACCGCAGGCCCACCGGTGCCGCCCGGTACCGGCTCGGCCCCCTCAGGGTGCACATGTAGATACGCCAGGTCTCCCTCACGCAAGGCGACGAGATGGCCGTAAGCCCCCAGGTAGGGCTGCAAGGTCATCACCGGCCGGCCGTCGCGCGTGACTGTCGCGGTGAGTTGGTGGGAGACGCCCGCGGTGAGTGCACCGTCCAGTTTCACGGTGTATCCGGCGATGTCATCCACGGTGCGTGTGGCACTCGCCACCGCCGGGACGAACGCGCCGGCCACCTGCACGGTTCGGGTGAGGGTGAGTTTGGCGCTGCCCGCCCCTGCGGGTTGGAAGTCGGCGAACACGCGGTAGGTGCCGGCGGCGTTCCACGTCCACGGCGTTGACCACGTGCCGGTGGCCGCGTCCAGCCTTGGGTGTACATGGGCGAAGTGCTGGCCGTCGGAACGGACCACGATGAGGTGCAGTTGCTTGTCGTGCACGGTCGCGTAGTCCAGCAGCGGCGTGCCGCCCGGGTCGACGATGGTGAAGCTCATCGTTCCCCGATCGTTGGGTGCGCTGGGGGACCGCACCGGGCTCAGGACGTATCCGTCTTCGGCCAACGACAACCCCGGCGGGTCGGCGAAGGGATCGACTGGCGACGCCTGCTCGGTCGGCGGCGCGCTGTGATCCGCTGCAGCATCGGAAGTTTGGGTCTGGGGAGATGTCGCCGCGGTATCAGGGACGACCGCTGCGGCGGTGACGTATGCAGCCGTGAACGCCACTGCCAGTCCGGCGCCAAACGCTGTCAATCGTCCCGCGGCGTTCATGCGACACGCACCGCCGAGTAGCCGGCCTCGTCGACGGCGTTGAGGATCTGCGCGTCGTCGACGGGACGGCTCGACGTCACGATCAGGGTGCCGGTTTTGGCGCTAACTTCGACGTCTTCAACTCCGGCGACCTCGCTGACCTCTTCGCGCACCGACAGCTCGCAATGTCCGCAAGTCATTCCTGTGACGGCGTACGTGCTCGTGCTCATCACCAATCTCCTATCCTCGACGGGTGTAGATACCCCTACCGGGTATACGTAAGAGAGCATATACCCCTTGGGGGTATGCTTCAAGGGTTACTTTCCGGGGTCATTGGTTTGGTGTCGACGCGCGTAGCGCTATCCCGGAACGACGGGAGGGATCAGTTGGTGGTGCGCGCGTTGCACGTCGGAGATGATGGCTGGCCCCTCATGGGGGAGGTCGTCGGGCGCGGCGAACTGATCATCATGCTTCATGGTGGGGGTCCGGATCACTACAGCATGCGACCGCTTGCTGACCGGCTCGCTGGCCGGTATCGCGTTGCGTTGCCTGACATTCGAGGGTACGGAGCATCGCGTTGTCCCGACCCGACGTTGCACCGATGGGATCAGTACGTCAGCGACGTCATTGCGATCGTTCACGCGCTCGATGACACCTGCGCCCACCTTGTCGGCGCCGGACTGGGCGGCACCATCGTTTTGCGGACGTGCCTCCAGCACCCCCGTATCGCCCGGTCGGCGGTGGTCATCAGTGCTGAAGCGATAGAGGACGATGCGGACAAAGCCGCAGACACCGATCTGATGGATCGTTTCGCCGAGCATGCCCGTTCCCGCGGTCTGCAGGCCGCCTGGGAATTGTTCATTCCTGATCTTCAGCCGCTGATCGCCAACCTGGTCGCTGAGGCTATTCCGCGCGCTGACGCCCACAGTGCGGCGGCCGCGGCGTCAATCGGTCATGACCGCGCCTTTGCAACGGTCGAGGACCTCCGGCGCATCGACACTGCGACGCTCGTCATCGCCGGCGACGACATCCGTCACCCCGAGTGCTTGGCCCACAGCCTCGCCGATGTCCTTCCACGAGGGGTCCTCGCCGAAGTTTCGATGTCCCGCCAATTCGTCAACGCTGAGGACATGGCACACGCTTTCGGCCCAGCGATCGAGAACTTCCTTCGCAGAACATCGGACCGGGACACTCGGGTCCATAAAGACTAGGCACTAAGGACGGCGGCAGCAGTGAGGGGCCTCACGCTCCGGCGGCAAGCCGCTCGGGGGCAGCCTGTCGCGGTGCTGTCAGCCGCAGCAGGACTTTCCCTCGCCGGCCTTGCCTGAGCGGCGCCCACTAGTGACACGACCCACCGCGCACAAAGCGATGCATTTGGCGATCGACCGTGCGGTCTGGCTTTGCACGAGCTGCCGAAATCTTTCTTGTACGCTCACCAGCGATACGCCTTCCAGTCGTCGGGCTACCCGCCCCGGGTGATACAACGAAGGTACCCCTGAGGGGTATACGGTACAAGGGCAGCCCGAGCTAGGCGCGGCGGTGGGTGACTGGCCCACGGCGCATATCCTGCATTACCCGTGGCGGCGGATGGCTCCACGCCTGATTCGATGTTCCCCGTTGCTGGCGCCGCGGTAAGTCGATTAATGGAAGGCCGTAGCATCGATTCGTGGCGATGATGCGGGATGGCGGTGGTATCACCGGTGAACCGCACTGGGGCGGGACTGCACTGCTGCGACCTGGGGTGTTGGCGTTCACCGGATCGATTGGCACCACCGATCTACACGCCCACCATGCCGTCCAGATTGTCACCGCAACAACACCTTTCACGATGCGTGACGAGCACGGCAACCAGCATCGCGGCACCAAGGTGGTCGTGCCCGCCGATGCGCCACACCGAGTCGAAGTCGGCGCGCCGGAGGGCACCGTAGTGTTCTTGGAACCGGAGTCTGCCCCAGGGCGCTCGGCGCACCTGCGCGCGCTTCGGTCCGGCTGGACTGTTGCTCCGGTGTTGACGTTCACCCGCCGACGTCCGTTGGCCGTCGTGGTCGACGAGCTGATCGATGTCCGTTCTCATTGAATCTGGGGCACATTTACTAGTCTGACCTGCATTGCCCCAGATTGGATGAGAATTTCGATCGCGACGTTTCTCATTGAATCTGGGGCTACCCTGCTTCCGCGCCCGGCTGCGAGCGCAGCAGGGTAGCCGGAATGGTCTCCTGTCGATTCCGTTGGCTCGGGTACGTCTTCGGTATAACTACTGTGATCGTGTCTCTCGTGACACACGATCATGATTCTGTGGTGCGCTCGCTCGTGTTGGTAGTTCGGGTGCCGGCTGCGGCCTTTGAGCACCTTGGCCACCGCCCGTTTTAGATTGTCATAGCGGATACGGGCCGGGACATCACCAAAGTGGTTGAACGCCAACACATGCCGATGCAGGAGCGCCTCCTGGCCCTGAGTGGTGAAGTTGCTCCGAGCTAGAGGGCGAACGCTCCGCCTTTGATGAGGATGAGGGCCCCGATTGTGATCAGTGCAACGGGCAGAACGATGTGGCCCCAGCGTGAGAGTGCTTTGGCGATGATCGGGTGGGAAGCGAAATATCGGCCGGCCGCGCACCAGATGGCCACACCGATGAGGAACACGATGATGTAAACACCGATGGTGGCGATCGTTGAGACGGCGAAGATCGGAACGTACACGCCGATGTTGTCGCCGCCGTTGGCGAAGGTGATGACTGCGACCTGCCAGGTGCCAGGCGTCAACAGTGTTGCGGGATCATCGGTCGGCGCCGGTTGGGTGCGGCGATCCCGCCAGGCCAGCCATGCCGCCCGCAGCCCCAACACGATGGGCAGCAGCCCGAAGTACGGCAGTGCGGCTGGAGGAAGCAGCGTGGCACCCAGGAGTGCGCCGCCGACCGAAACTGCCAAGATGGCGGTGAAGCCGAGGTACTGACCGGCGGTCACTCGGATGGCTGCGCCACGATGACCGGGCGCCTGGCCGAACATCACCGCGAGGACCACGATGTCGTCGATATTGGTGATGGCGAAGGTGGCGATCGCCTGAACGAGTGTGGCTGGGCTCAGCACGGCCAATGCGACCAGCTTCGAGTGAAATCCCACCGCATCGGGTGAGCCTACTGCTCAGCAGGCCCCGCGCTCCCGCGCACCAACGACCTCCAGTGGGGCGGAAATTCATGACGACTGCCGGGGTCAACGGACTTGACGAAATACATGCCTCCGGTGCCACGGAGGTGGCTCCTAGAGGTATCGACATACGTCATCGGCGCTGCATGATTCCGGGTCGACGCTTTCGGCGCCCTGCCGCAGCCGGGCGATGGTCTCGCGCAGTGCCACCAGTGCGCTGATCTGCTCGTCGAGGTCGGTCAGTCGGATGTCGAGCAGGTCGCGCACGTGCGTGCACGGCGCGTGGCCGCTGTCACGGATGTCGAGGATCTGCCGAATCTGGGCGAGGCTGAACCCGGCGGCCTGTCCCCGTCGGATGAAGCCGACCCGGGCGATCGTGTCGGCGGCATAGTCGCGATACCCCGCCGGGGAACGTTCGGCGGGCGGGAGCAGGCCTTCGTCTTCGTAGTAGCGCAGCGTCGCGGTGGTGGCCCCGGTCGCCTCGGCGAGCTTCCCGATTCTCACGATGTCTCCTCAGAACACTTGACCTTCAAGCCTACTTGAAGGTCAAGGATGGGTGCATGAGTCAGGGATTGGACCTCGCGGTCATCGGTTCCGGCGGCGCGGCGATGGCCGCGGCGATCCGCGCTACCGCGCTCGGCAAGTCCGTCGTCATGATCGAGCGCGGCATCTTCGGTGGCACGTGTGTCAACACCGGCTGCGTGCCGTCAAAGGCCCTGATCGCAGCGGCCGAGGCCCGGCATACCGCAGCCGACACTGCCCGGTTCCCGGGGATCGCCACCACGGCCGGCCCGGTGGACATGGCGGCCCTGATCGCCGGCACGCACGATCTGGTGGAGTCGCTGCGCTCAGAGAAGTACCTCAACGTGGCCGAATCGTATGGCTGGCAGCGCATTCAGGGCCAAGCGCGGTTCGCCGGAACCCCGGACGCGCCCGTCATCGAGGTCGGCGATGCCACCATCGAGGCCGAGCACTACCTGATCGCCACCGGCGCGAACCCAGTCATCCCGCCCGCATTCGAGGGCGTCGCCTACCTGACCTCGACCACCGCGATGGAAGTCACCGAGGTCCCGGAGTCGCTGCTGGTGATCGGCGGCGGCTACGTCGCGTTGGAGCAGGCGCAACTGTTCGCCCGGCTCGGGTCAACGGTGACGGTGCTGGTCCGCTCCACGCTGGCATCGAAGGAAGAGCCGGAAGTCGGCATGGCGCTGCTGGAGGTGTTCGCCGACGACGGCATCCGGGTGGTGCGCCGCGCCACGGTGAGCGAGGTCGAGCAGGCCGACGATCAGGTCACGGTCACCGCGACCATCACCGGCGGAACGCAGCAGTTCCGTGCCGCGAAAGTCCTCGTCGCCACCGGCCGCCGTCCGAACACCGACGGCCTGAATCTCGAAGCGGTGCAGGTCAAAACCGGCGAGAACAACGAGGTCGTGGTGAGCGACGGGCTGCAGTCGTCGAACCCACGGATCTGGGCGGCCGGCGACGTGACCGGGCACCGCGAGTTCGTCTACGTCGCCGCCCATCACGGCGCGATGGTCGCCGACAACATCTTCACCGACGCCGGCCGCAGGGTCGACTACCGCCATCTGCCCCGCGTGACGTTCACCAGCCCCGCGGTCGGTGCGGCCGGGACGACCGAGGCCGAGCTCCTCGCCGCCGGGACACGGTGCGACTGCCGGGTGCTGCCGCTAAAACATGTGCCGCGTGCGGTGGTCAACCGAGACACCCGCGGTTTCATCAAACTCGTCGCCGACGCCGGCACCGGCCGCATCCACGGCATCACCGCCGTCGCCAAGGATGCTGGCGAGATCGCCGCCGCCGCGGTCTACATCCTCGACGCCGCGATGACCGTCGACCAGGTCGCCGGGTCCTGGGCCCCGTATCTGACCATGGCCGAAGGCATCAAAATCGCCGCCCAGTCCTTCAGCGCCGATATGTCCCGACTGTCCTGCTGCGCATCCTGACGCATGGCTCACTCGAAAGGTTCCTGATGCCCAATTTCCTTGACCGCCTGACCATTCCGGAAGAGTCCGGGCTCGACCCGACGATGCTGGTGCCGTTGCTGCGGCTGCTCGCCGCCGGCGAGCCGGTCACCGTGGAGGCGCTCGCCGCGGCCGTCGGCCTCCCGGTTGACGAGGTGACCCGGCGTCTGGCCGCGGTACCCGACACCGAATACGACGAGCAGGGCCGCATCGTCGGCCAGGGCCTGACCCTGCGCCCGACCCGCCACCGATTCACCGTGGCCGGCCAAGAGCTCTACACCTGGTGCGCCCTGGACACCCTCATCTTTCCCACCATCCTGGACCGGCCCGCCAGCATCGAATCCGAATCACCCGTCAGCGGGCACCCGATCAGGGTCTCGGTCGGCGAAAACGGTGTCACCAGCGTGCAGCCCGAGACCGCGGTGGTCTCGCTGGTCAACCCCGACGACCTCACCTCGATCCGGTCCTCATTCTGCAACCAGGTGCACTACTTCACCTGCGCGCAGGACGCCGCGCCGTGGCTCGCCGAGCACCCCGAAGGTCAGATCGTCAGCGTCGCTGAGGCCCACCAACTCGGCGCAGCCCTGACCACACAAATCCTTACCCAGCTCCATACCCCGCCAACTGCCCACCCCGGCTGCTGCAGCTGACCAGCCGCACCCAACCTGATGAGGAGAAATCAATGAATCAACGTCCACGAAGAAATCCCGTGCTGCTGGGTGCGGCAGCGGTGCTGGTGACGGCCCTGTGTTGCGCCGCGCCAGTCCTGATCGCCGGCGGCGCGCTCGCCGCCGTGTGTGGACTGCTCGAGAATCCATGGGTCATCGGGGCAGCCGTCGCGCTGCTGCTGGCGGCTGTGGTCGCCTTCGCCCGCCGCGGTCAACGCGGCGATCACTGCTGTCCCGCCGACAGCCATTCACCCGCGACGCACACGCTCGACGACCTGACGAAAGGAAGCATCGACAATGTCTGAAACGCGTTCGTTTACACCCCACAGGTGGGCGGGCGTTACGGCTGTGATGCTGGCAGCGGGCGCGCTGACCGCGTGCGGCCAATCGGCCACAACCAGCAATCCGACCTCACCGCCACACGCCAACGCCACAACCCAGGCGACGGCGGCGACACTGACCACGGTGGACGGCAAAACCGTCGAACTGCCCGCTGCCGCCCCGACCGCGATCCTGTTCTTCTCCTACGGGTGCGGCGAATGCGTCGGCGGCGGTAAATCCCTGGCCGCTGCTCGGGCGGCCGTGGAGAAAGCCAGAGGCAGCGCCAAGTTCCTAGCCGTCGACATCGTCCCCACCGAGAAACCCGCCGATGTTCGCCACTTCCTGGACCAGATCGGCGGCACCAGCCTGCCCGCGGTCGTCGATACTAACGGGGCCCTGACCAGCCGCTACCAGGTGACCGCGCCGACCACCGCCCTCGTCATCGACCCGTCCGGGCAGATCAGCTACCGCGGCCACGCCCCGTCCCAGGATCAGATCCTGGCCGCCCTCGGCAGCAGCGCCGCACGGTGAACCTGCTCGCGCTCGCGTTTACCGCTGGCATGCTCGCCCCGGTCAACCCCTGCGGGTTCGCGCTGCTACCGGCGTGGATCACCGGCACCATCGCCACCGGCGGCACCGATGCGGTGCTCGTGCGGCTGGCCCGGGCACTGCGCACCGGGGCCGTCCTGACCATCGGGTTCACCGGCACCCTCACCCTCGCCGGTATCGCGATCAGTGCCGGTGCCCGGACCCTGGTGACGGCTGCTCCCTGGCTCGGGATCACGATCGGGCTCACCCTGGCCATCTTGGGCGGCTTCATGCTCACCGGCCGCACCATCGGTCTGCGTATGCCTGCCCGGACGCGTCATCGGCCGGACTCCCCAACAGCCGGTGGTGTGCTCGCGGCCGGAATCGGCTACGCCCTGGCGTCACTGTCCTGCACCTTCGGGGTACTGCTCGCGGTGATCGCCCAGGCCCAGGCCACCAGCGGATGGGGCGGTCTGCTGGCAGTGTTCACCGCATACACAGCCGGTGCCGCCACCATCTTGATGCTGGTCAGCGTCGGCACCGCCATCGCCGGCACGGCCCTGACCCGGCATCTGGGTATCCTCGCCCGCCACGGGACCCGCGTCACCGCCGTTGTCCTCATCGCCACCGGCGCCTACCTCGCGTGGTACTGGCTGCCCGCGGCCACCGGGCACACCGCCAGCGGCGGCAACCTGCTCACCGGCTGGTCGGCCACCGCGACCGGATGGCTGCAGGACCACGCCCTCCCGGCCAGCGTCATTGCCGCCTTCGCTGTGGTGGTCAGCGCGGTGGCCGCGTGCTGGACCACCCACCGCCGGCCAATCACCGGCAAGCAGCGCCGCCGGTGATGATTCACCGGCCGATACACCCAGCCAGATACCACTGTCCCTAACGATTAGAAAGCCGATAGATACAACCGTCGGACACAGTCAGATGCACACCACAAGTGCCTTACTGATAAGGCACATTCAAGACTGCCGACCCCTAAGCGCGACACGCCAGTTCTGCGCCGTCTGAGCGTGTCGTCAATACGGCAGTGGCGAATAGGCGTCGGTACTGCGCCCATTGCTCGACGGGGGTGGCGTCGGCATGGTGGGCGCCGGTGCGTTCGTTGATGCGGTCGAGCAGTAGCGTCGGCCAGGCGGGTTCCGTTGGCGTCCTGGGCTGTTCAACCCGAGGGCGAGCTGTGAGCAATGTTGCGGCTACGGCGATCACATCGGGGTAGGCCACCACGTGCGCTTCTAGGCCATTCTGCAGAATCCCCGCCGCCACGTGACGCTCTGCGTGAGCCCAGAAGACCAGGATGTGGCGGGCGTCGCCCAAGGCGTCATGAAGGTCGACCTCTGAATACTGACGGGCCAAGCGCCGATGCGTGCGCCCGGCACTGAGCACCGTGGGCCGGTCACGAAGATCCACCTGGTCGTCAAGAACGCGCGTTGGTGAACCGATCCAGCGTCGGTGACGGTGGCATACGGAGACATGTGCAGGCAGGTAGCAGTAGACGGGTTCGTGTATTCCCTTGCGTGCCATACATCTTTGACACAAAGGGCGGCGGAGATATTGCTTGAGCGCGGTGGGGTCGCCAGCAAGCCCGCAGAGACGGGACCGGATTACCTGCTCAGGTTGGCCGCTGACGACGGCCAACCAGTCCGGTCGCGGCCGGGCTGCGCATGATTCGGCGACATGGCCGCGCAGTGTGGAGACGCCGATATGGTTGGCGCGGGCCAGCCTGTCGATGTAGGACGATACGGCTTCCCAACGGAACGGTGCGATCGTTCGCGGGAGCCGCTGGTGTGGCACCGCTCATCCTGATCGGTCTGCCCGTCAACGTCGCCTCCCTGCTCGCAATCGCGGTGGCGATCCAGCTGCTGCTGCAGCACTCCAACGCCGACTACCGCGTGGGCCCCGCCAAGCACGTCTTGGCTCTCAACGAAGGCCACCGCTTCCATCACCTCAAGTGGGCCGGCATCGGCGACGTCAACTTCGGGCTGTTCATCCTGGTCTGGGACCACCTCATGCGCACCTACTCCTATAACCCCACCCGCCGATTCGACTCCACCCAGCTCGGCATGGCCGCACACCCCGACTACCCCACCGCGTACGGGCGGCAGCTGATACACCCCTTCACCCCCGCCGGAGGGTGCAGCCTCAAGTCCACCACCGCGACGAAGGACCCCACCGCGACGAGACCGACACCGGAGCAGGGCTGAGAGGGACCAGCGTCTAGCGCTCCCGGACCGTGATTGCCTCAAGCGTTCCCGATCAGCCCAGAACGCGTACTAGACCCATAGCCTTCTACGTGGCCTATTGCGCGCCACGGTCCGACGATCGACGAACAAAGGATCGGCAGCCCGTTCGGCGCCTGCCAGAGCTAGCCGGATGCCATGTCGGGCAGACCAGTGCGCAAGTCTGCGTCTTTACTGAATCTTCATCGAAGGACTAAGAAAGCCAAATGACGCATCAGCACACTTGAACCATATCCGTGAACGGTGCACCGCCGCCCGCGAACGGCTGTCGCGGCGCACGCAGTGCCCGCTCATCAGCGATGTCAACATTCGGATACGGAGACCACACTGATGCCGCAGGCGACTTGCCTCCCACCGTTTCGCAGGACGGCGCAGTGGCTGCGGACGGCCGTCCTGGCGATGGCGGTGCTGCTGATCGCGGCCGCGTGCAGCTCGTCGCCGGCCGCCGCGCCCCAGCCCGAGGTCATCACTGATAAAGGCACCCCGTTCGCCGACCTGCTAGTGCCCAAATTGCAGGCGTCGGTGACCGACGGAGCGATCGGTGTCGCGGTGGACTCCCCTGTTACCGTGTCCGCCGGTGACGGCGTTCTCGGCCAAGTCTCGTTGACCAACGAAGCCGGCGATCTCGTCGACGGACAGCTCAGCCCCGATGGCGTGTCCTGGTCGTCTGCCGAGCCGCTGGGCTACAACAAGCAGTACACCCTTCATGCCCAGGCCCTTGGACTGGGCGGCGCGACCACTACGACAGCGACCTTCGAAACCCACTCGCCCGACAACTTAACGATGCCCTACGTCCTGCCCAACGACGGCGAGACGGTTGGCGTGGGCCAACCCATCGCGATCCGCTTCGATGAAAACATCACCGACCGGATTGCGGCGCAGCAAGCGATCAACGTGACCACCACCCCCCCGGTCGAGGGAGCCTTCTACTGGCTCAATAATCGCGAAGTACGTTGGCGCCCAGCCGAATACTGGAAACCGGGAACAACAGTAGAGGTGGCGGTCAACGCCTACGGCGTCAACTTCGGTGACGGGCTGTTCGGTCAGGATGACGTCACTACCCGGTTCACCATCGGTGACGAGGTCATCGCCACCGCCGATGACGCCACCAAAACGATGACTGTGCGGCGCAATGGTCAGATCGTCAAGACCATGCCCATCTCCATGGGTAAAGCCAAGACCCCGACCGATAACGGCGCCTACATCATCGGAGATCGTTACTCGTTTCTGGTGATGGATTCGTCCACCTACGGAGTCCCGGTCAACTCTCCTGACGGATACCGCACCGAGGTGGAGTGGGCGACCCAGATGTCCTACAGCGGGATCTACGTGCACTCTGCACCGTGGTCGGTGGGCAGCCAAGGCATCGCCAATGTCAGCCACGGATGCCTCAACGTCAATCCGGCCAACGCCCGTTGGTTCTACGACAACACCCGACGCGGCGACATCGTTGAGGTCATCAACACCACCGGCCCCACGCTGTCGGGGACAGACGGTTTAGGTGACTGGAACATCCCTTGGGATCAGTGGAAAGCCGGCAACGCCAACCTCTGAAACACAGAGCAGAAGCGGAGACTCACAACCGCCGCCTCCCAGTCACCTCGTGGCACCAGTTACGCGTGTCAGCAGGACGTCTCGCATCCACCGAACCGGGTTGCGAACTGCCGAGCGTCACCCGAGCATCGCGCGCCGTGGGGCCCACGCAGCACAGGTAGCGCAGCCCTTTCCGCTACGACACCTTTGGTTTGCCGTCCTCAGGTAACGGCGTTTTCACATGTCCGGACCACCGACTATTTCGTAGTCCCGGCATCGACGACCGACACTGTCAAACACCCATTCGCAAAAGCCATTAGCAATTCCAGCCGCCGAAATTCCAGCACTGTAATTATGTTGCGGGTGTTACTGATGAGGCATATGTGAGTTAGGCTGATCTACGTATTCGCTACGTACATCGTTGCTGCACAGTACGGAACGCTCTGCTTCGCCTTTTTTGGCGAAACCAATCACCGGCGCTCCGACAGCCGAAAGAAAGAACGCCATATGGAACCGATGGCCCGATGCGCCCGCCCGGAGGAAGGCCGCGTATCTGCGTCCGGCTTTCGCCTGACTGGGGTGATCGTTGCCGTCGTCGCGACGGTACTTTTGGCGTGCACCCCAGCAGCCTCCGCCGAGCCGACAGGCGGTCCGTGGGATCCACTCCTGCCCAAGATCCCCAGTGCGGGAGCGCCCGGCGATCCGGTTGCCATCGCCAACGCGTCCTTGCAGGCGACGGCCGTTGCCACCCAGACTGCGATGGATTTGGGGCGTAGCTTCCTGGGCAGTCTCGGACTCGTCAGTCCCGCGGCAAGCCCCCAAACGAGCGTCCGCGGCAACCGTCTCTACGGTGCCCAGGCGATCGAATACGTTATCCGCAGGGCAGGAACGCAGATCGGCGTTCCCTACTCCTGGGGAGGGGGCAGCCTCACCGGCCCTAGTCGCGGTGTCGACCAAGGCGCAGGCACCGTCGGTTTCGACTGCTCAGGACTGACACGATTCGCCTTCGCCGGCGTCGGAGTACTGTTGCCGCGATGGTCCGGCGACCAGTACAACGCTGGCCGCAAGGTACCTCCCGCGCAAGCTAAACGCGGTGACCTCCTGTTCTGGGGGCCCGGCGGAAGCCAACACGAAGCGATCTACCTCGGCGGCGGAAAAATGATCGAGGCGCAACAAACCGGCGTTCCCATCAAGATTTCACCGGTGCGTACCGCCGGGATGACACCCTACGTCATACGGATTATCGAGACCTGACCCCGAACGCTTCCGCCAACAGCTTCCTCCCGCCAAAAGCCTTGTCCGCACCGGGTAACGGTTCAGCCGGCCAGACAGTAGCCGATGCCGCGGACCGTCCGGACATAGCGCGGACAAGACGGGGCGTCACCGAGCTTGCGACGTAGATTGCCGATGTGCACGCCCAGTGCCGACCGCCCGCCGGGCTGCGTCGCCCCCCAAAGGACTTCCTGAAGTCGTCGGCACGTCACGGGCTCCCCTGGATCATCGGACAAAACCCGAAGGATCGCGAACTCCGTTCGAGTCAGCGATATGACGTTGCCGCGCTGATAGACCCGCCGGACCCCCACGTCGATCACCAGATCGTCGACGTGGCGTCGCTGGGCGCCGCCGTCCTCGCTGCGTTGGTGAGAATGCCTGAGTGTCTGCCGTATTCGCGTGTTGAGTATGTCGCGGGAGCCGATGGGAACCACTCCGACGCGCGATATCAGTGGCGCCATCTCTGTGTCGGCGAGCGCGACGACGCCGCAATGGGCGGCCTGGCGAACACGGTCAAGGACGACGGCGCCGTGCGCGGATGATCCCAGGCACACCACCACCACGTCGGGGTCATCGTCGCGCACCGCGGTGAGCGCTGCAGCATCTGAGCGTGCGACGTCGACGGCGAACTCTTCGGCGCGCAGGGTGCCGGCCAACATGTCGGCGTAGATGCGCCGAGGTTCAACCAGCAGAACGCGAATGCGCCCAGCAGCTATCGCCGGAGAGGCAACGCTGCCCGAAGCGGGGTGCGGCTCGATGGTCGTGGCAGTCTCCTTGCCAGCGTGGGCCATTCACGGCGTGAAGGTGTCCGCGCGGATGCTGGAACCAGCATATCGCCATCTACGTAGCTACTACGTAGATGGCGATATGGGGTGTCGGGCATGTTCGCGTCTTCGGGTGTTCAGCGGGGGGTTTGCGCGCCAGAGGATGTCAGCTGTTCGGGTTGAAGTCGGCCCCGTCGGTCCAGCCGGAACAAGGCCGCTGCGGAGGCCAGCCCGATTGCCGACAGCAGAACCCACAGCAGCCAGGGTTGCCCGAGATCTCGGGCGGCCTGCATCAGCGAGCCGGTGGCCAGATTGCCAACAAGAATGCCGACTCCGACGATGGTGTTGTAGAAGCCGTAGTGCGTTCCGATGAGACGGTTGTTGGCCAATGAGACGACGGTGTCCATCTCGAACGGGAAGACGGCCGCCGACCCGACCGCCAGCACCGCCGTGGCGACGAGTAGCGCGGTCGCGGCGGCGACTCTGCCTGCCCTGGTGTCATCGGGCAGCACGATCAGCGGCAAAAACGACGCCGCGAGGATCAGCATGCCGATCACCAGCGAGCGGCCGGCGCCCCAGCGGTGGGCGAACCATCGTGTGATCCGCATCTGGCCGAGGACAGCAACCAGACCCGAGACCACGAAGATCATGGCGGTGACAACGGAATCGTTGCGCGGAAACAGGTCTCGCGCCTGAAGCGGCAATGCCAGATAGACCTGGAATGACAAAACATACGACCCGATCATGGCCGCCGCGAAGAGCAGAAAGGAGCGGTTGGCCGCTACTGTTCGCCAGTCCTGCAGCACCGATGTCTTCTCATCAGGTGTCCCCGCGGCGCGGTGGGGCAATGCTAAGAGTTGGGCCACGGTCAGCGCTGCGAACACGACCGCTGCGGCGGCAGCTGTCATTCGGAAATCGACGAACATCAAGGCCAGCCCGACAAGGGGTCCGGCCAGAATGCCCGCCTGATAGAACACGTTGAACACCGCGAAGGCTTCCACGCGCCGTGGGCCCGCGTCGGCCGCCAGATAGGCGCGCACCGCAGGATTGAACAGGGCGCCGGCGAAGCCGGTTGCTGCCGAGGCGATCAGAACCGCCGGCAGCGATTCAGCGAAGACGAGCAGGCCGAATCCTGCTGTCCGGAGGACACATCCGCAGACGATGAGCGGTTTGTAGCCCAGCCGGTCTGCCAGAGTGCCGCCGATGAGAAACATGCCTTGCTGGGAGAAGTTACGTACACCCAGCACCAGGCCGATGGCCCACGCGGCCAGCCCCAACGGGCCGGCGAGGTAGCCGGCCAGGTAAGGCATGAGCATGTAAAAGCCCAGGTTGATGCCGAATTGGTTGATCATCAGCATCCGGCTGGGCCAACCAAAGCTGCGGAAGGCTGACAGCAGGGTCATCGTGACTGCACCTCGGTGGGGTCGACAACGGTGGTGCATCGCGTCCACGCCGTGACTGTCTGGGTCATCGGGTCCTCAATGGTGGCGGGATGCCTCGGGGGCGCTGCGTCGAGCAGGCCGTGGGCGCGGCAGTAGTCGTCGTTGTAGATGGTGTCGAAGTAGCGTTGCGGGCCGTCCGGGAAGATCGCTGCGACAGTGGCTCCGGCAGGGCTATTGCGTGCGACCCAGCCTGCAACTAGGGCGACCGCACCGACGCTCCAGCCGCCACTGGCGTAGTGGGTGGCCGCCAGGGTGCGGCATGCCCACACCGACTCCGCGGGGGCAACCCAATGCACTTCGTTGAACGCTTGGTAGTCGACGTTGCCGGGATAGATGCTCGATCCCAGGCCTCGCATGAGCCGAGAAGCCGCGGGCTGGCCGAAGATCGTCGAGCCCACCGTGTCGACGCCGATCAGCCGCAGCTGCGGGTTAAATTCTCGGAGGACGCGTGCGACGCCGGCCGAGTGGCCTCCGGTGCCCACCGAGCACACCAGGACATCAACGGCGCCGAGTTGTTCGTTCAGTTCCAACGCGAGCCCGCGGTAGGCCTCGACGTTATCGGGGTTGCTGTATTGATCGGGATGCCACGCGCGCGGGTCGGTGGCCAAGATCTTCTGCACGCGGTCACGGCGAGCCTGCTGCCAGCCTCCCTGTGGGTGCGGTTCAGTGACCAATTCGATGTCGGCGCCGAATGCGGCGAGCATATTCTGAATGATCGGCTCCATCCCGGGGTCGGTGACCAAGGTGACGGGGTGCCCGTAGACCGTTCCGGCTAGTGCGAGACCCAATCCCAGCGTCCCGCTGGTGGATTCAACGATGCGGGCGCCGGGGGTAAGTGCCCCGCGGGAGCGGGCGCGTTCGACCATGTGTAGCGCGGGTCGGTCTTTCATTCCTCCCGGGTTGAAGCCTTCGAGTTTGGCCCAAAAGCCCCGCTCTTCTGACGTGAACGGTGCGCCGATTCTCAAGACAGGGGTCTGGCCGACCATGGTGGCCGGCCGCTCGTTGCGGCCGCGTTGTGGCTGTGCCGATCGGGTGTGGGAAGTGCGTGCATGGCGGATTGGCAGGGCAGGATTCATCGATGAATGTCGCTTCTGTGAGGCCGCGACGAAGCACGGCGACTGACGGCAGGTAGCGGTCACCGGCCACCGTCGAAGACGACGGGGCCTGACGCTAGCCGATCAGCGGCGCGCGATACACAGGTGGGCGAGCACGTCGCGGCCGGTGCGCAGGGCGCGGGCGTTCCGTGGTGGACCGCGGATAGGCGCCTTCGCCGCCTGGCACCACAGCAGCGGAAGTACAGCCACGACGAGGCCCAACGCGAGCGCGATCAGGGAGACCGTTCCCCGCGGCAGGATCGCTTCGGCCAGGGTGTCGGGCGTGCACTCGGCGTCGGGTTGGGAGAGGTGGGGGTGGTCGAGCTCGACAGACATCGGCGCGCCGACCGCACTGGCGGCCAGGGTGTGCGGTCCGTGCGTAGGTGCCGCATTCACGCCGGGCAGTGCCCACTCGGCTCCGACGATGACGGTCCAGAACGCGATCAACGCCGCGACGATGGCGCGGCGGCGTTGCCCAGAGTTCGCGTCGAAGTACTTCACGATGTTGCCGACTGTAGCAGCGGATCGGCGAATTCAGGCTCGGCCCCCTAGCCGATGCCGGGTTGTGATCAGAGCGCGACCGCCGTTGCGCCGAGCCATCCGGCCGTTCCGTCGCACGATCGACTTCGCCCGATGCCCTTGCGAAAACGCCCTTTTGGAGGTTCCGCGAAGGAGATACAACAGATCGTTGCGCTGCTTGTACCGCAGATCATCTACGGTTTTACTACGTAGATAATTTGCGCTCTATCGGCCCGCGCGCCAAGCGGTGTTTCCTTTGCTGGCGGCCTACGCGCATTGGCTCCACCTGCGGAACGTGCGGCGGGCGTTGAGGCGCTAGTGGTGGCAGAGCACCTGGATGAGGGCGGGTGTGGCGAGCATGGCGGTGATCGCGGCTGCCAGGCAGATGCGGTGGCGCCATCGCACGTGCCGGCGTGTGGGGGTGAGCAGGCGCTGCGCTCGCGCGATGACCGCTGTTCCCGCCGCGGCGAGGCCTTCCCGTGCAGGCGGGTGTTCTCCGGCCAGAGCAGATAATCCAGCCAACAGCGGATGCGTGCCGACGCGGCGCACGGCGGTGTCGTCAGCGCACATCTCCAGCAGTTCACCCACACGATGAGGGGCCGTCGCGAAAAGCGGAAGCCGCGGCAGTGTGCCCCCCAAAGCGCGGAGCGCCATGAGGATGTGGTGGTGGCGCCCTGAGATGTGCGCGTTTTCATGCGCCAGAACCGCTTTGAGCTGTGATCGGTTCAACGACTTCATCGCCGCGGAGGTGACGATGATGGCGTTCGGGCGTCCGACCACGCAGTAGGCAGCAGGCCGGTCGGCCTCCACGACCACCACATTGGGATGGTCGGTGGGTCGGCCGACGATCCGCGCGGCACGCGCGTGCTCGTGACTTCGCGCCCGCAGCCGCGACAAGCAGCGACCGATCCGCATTACGACGAACCCTGACGTCAGGGTTCCTACCGCGATGAGAACAACGGAACCGATTCGTCCGGCCATGGGGGTGTGCTCGGAGAAGCCAAACAGCTCCAGGCACAGCGTCACGACCGCGCCCGTACGAATACTGTCCGTCGTTGCGCCGATGACCATGATCAGCGCGACGAGCCACGCCGTCAGCGTCGCGGCGACGGTGGCCAGCCAGGCGGCCACTCCCATATGGGGGCTGATGCCGTGACGGGTCATCCGCCTCAGGACCGGTGGCGCCCACCAGGCCAGCGCGCTGCCGTAGAGGAGCAGCCACAGCGCGGCGGTCATCACCGACGCCCCTTGCGCAGAGCCGCCTTCAATTGAGCGGACTGCTCGGCGTTCATCTGCTCAACAAAGAACGCCAGCACCGCATCTGTATCCCCGCCGGCGTCGAACGCGGCCTTCATCAAACGCGCGGAACGCTCCTCGCGGCTCATGGACGCCTGATACACGTACGCTTTCCCATCGCGCTGACGTTGCAACCAGCGCTTGCGGTACAGGTTGTCCATCGTCGACATCACGGTGGTGTACGCGATCTGCCGCCGTTGAGAGATCTCGTCGAAAACCTCACGCACCGTGACAGGCTCGGCGTAATCCCACACGCAATCCATGACCACCGCTTCGAGGTCGCCGAATCCTCGCTGTTCCATTTGCGCCTCTCCCGCTCTCCGCGACGAGCTGGCCTCCTCGCGCCCCGAGCTCTTCAGCCCCCAATGTAGCCGCCGAGCTGGGAAAAGCCGCGATACGCCTCACCTCGACCGCATAGGGCCAGCATCTGCACTACCGGCCGCGGCGCGTGAAACTAGCGCCCGTGGCGCACAGTCGTAACCGACCTGAGACTGTGACAGACGTTCCTCCTGATACCAAAGTGATGTACGTTCCGTCTACGTACTATCGTGCTACGTACTTAGCTCGGTAGTAGGAGCGCCGCGGGTGCCGTTCGGCTTCGATGCGCGGCTCGACAACGCTCACCCCAGCTGAGGAGATTCGATGCGGCGCCTCACTTCTTTTCTGAGTCTCTTCGCATTAATGCCGGCACTGGTGCTCAGCGCCCCGGGTACCGCTGTTGCCGGGCATGACGGCAGCCCCGACCGCGACGACGTTCCCTCATTGGTTGCGGCGGTCGCCGAAGCGAACCAGCGGATGGCCGACGTCGGTAGCGACATCCAGATCAAGCAAGAGGGCGTCAACCGTGCCCTGGTCGAAATCGCGGCCACTCGCGACACCCTCGCGCAGGCCCGACGCGACGTTGTTGCCAGCGACCAAGCCCTTACCGCCAGCCAACACGCGATCGAGGCCGCACAACACCGTTTTGACCGCTTCGCCGCGTCGACCTATATGAACGGGCCGTCGGGTGCGTTGCCGCTGGCACAAAGTCCCGAGGAGATCCTGGCCGGGGCCTCGACCCAGCAGACCCTCACCATCAGCTTCCAGCGGGTCCACGACGACCTCTTGCGTCGGCAGACCGATCAGGCCAACAAGCTTTCTGCTGCGACGGCAGCGCGGGCGCGCGCCGAGAGCGCCGCCGCAGACGCCCAACGCCGGCAAGACGACGCGGTAGCCGCACTCCGGGACGCCCAGCAGACGTTTACCGCACAGCGACGCGAGGTCGAACGGCTCGCTACCGAACGCGACTCCGCTCAAGCTCGACTGGAAGCTGCCCGACCGGTGGCGGCGACAGCCGCCGCGCCCAGTGCGGCGCAACCCGGCACTGTGCCGGTATCCGGCGCTCCCTGGGACCGCGGCACCACGTCGCCGGGGGGCGCCACCGAGGGGGGCCTGTGGGACACCACGCTGCCGATGGTGCCCAGCGCTAACGTGGCCGGCGACCCGGTGGCCATCATCAATGCCGTCCTCAAGATCATGGCGACCTCGGCGCAGCTGACGGCCGACATGGGCCGCAAGTTCCTCACCAAACTCGGCATTCTGTCTCCAGTCACCGCCGCCGCAGATCCCGGCATCACCAACGGACGCATCCCCCGCCTCTACGGCCGCCAGGCCTCAGAGTTCGTGATTCGCCGCGCCATGTCACAACTGGGCGTGCCTTACTCCTGGGGCGGCGGCAACGCCAACGGCCCGTCACGAGGCATCGACCAGGGCGCCAACACCGTGGGTTTCGACTGTTCGGGCCTGATGCTGTATGCCTTCGCCGGCGTCGGCATCAAACTCGACCACTACTCCGGGTCGCAATACAACGCAGGCCGCAAGATCCCCTCGTCACAGATGCGACGCGGTGACCTCATCTTTTACGGCCCCAACGCCAGCCAGCACGAAGCGATGTATCTGGGCGACGGCATGATGATCGAAGCCCCCTACACCGGGTCGGTCGTCAAGATCTCGCCCGTGCGCACCTCCGGCATGACGCCCTACGTCACCCGCTTGATCGAATATTGACGTCGCCGCGATGCCGCGCAGGTGGACCGGTCAGTGCGCCGCGGTGCGGCCCCTGCGAATCGGCCTCCTCGGGCACGTCAGGCCGCCCCGAACGACGCGGCCAGCGAGAGGCGTTAAATAGCGCCGTCGCGCCGGCGATCGCAGCCGCCCACAGCACCACGACCACGGCACACAGGATCAGCCACGCTTGCCACCCGAGACTGTTCGGGCACACGTCCATCAGCCAACGCATGTCAGGCCCTCCTCACAGTGAGCCTCACCCCACCGCAGGAGGAAAACGGTATGAGTCGTGTGAAGATCTGCTGAAGATCGAGCCGCCCGGTCAGCCATACCTGGTTACGGGCGCACCAGCAGGCACCATATGGACATGCAGCACCACCACCTGGGCGCGCCTGAGAGCGCGAAGGGATACCGCGCGCTGGTCGTCGACGACGAACTCCCCCTGGCCGAAGTGGTGGCCAGCTATCTCGAACGCGAGCAGTTCGAAGCCGTCGTCGCCGGCAACGGTGTCGACGCAATCGCCGTCGCACGCGACCTGGATCCCGATGTCGTCATCCTTGACCTCGGCCTACCCGGCATCGACGGACTCGAGGTCTGCCGGCAATTGCGGACCTTCTCCGACGCCTACGTCGTCATGCTCACCGCCCGTGACACCGAACTGGATACCGTGCTCGGCCTCACCGTCGGCGCCGACGACTACATCACTAAACCCTTCAGTCCCCGCGAGCTGGTCGCGCGCATCCGCGCCATGCTGCGGCGACCCCGCATCCTGCAAACAGCCGCCGCACCCGCCGAACGAGAGACAGCCCCGCCGCGCCGCTTCGGCGCACTGAGCATCAACGTCGCCGCCCGCGAGGTACATATCGACGACGAACTAATCCTGTTGACCCGCACCGAATTCGACATTCTCGAAGCCCTGTCCGCGCGGCCAGGAATCGTGCTGAGCCGCCGACAACTTCTCGAAATAATCCGCGACGAACCCTGGGTCGGCAACGAACACCTCGTCGACGTCCACATCGGACACTTACGACGCAAACTCGGCGACGACGCCGCACGCCCCCGCTACATCGCCACGGTTCGAGGTGTCGGATACCGGATGGGAACCGGACAGTGACTCCCCCACCTACGTCGACCCCTCGCCGGCGTCGACGGCCGGGCCGTCCCGGTATCGGCCTGCGACTCCTGGCGGCCCAAGCCATCGTGCTGGCGGCCGGAGCGGCGACGACCGCGGTGGTCGCTGCCGTGGTCGGCCCACCGCTGTTCCGCGAACACCTCCACCGTGCCGGTGTCCCGATGGACTCCCTGGAAGAAGTCCACGCCGAAGAGGCCTACGGCTACGCAACGGTGATCTCCATCGGAGGCGCTTTAGCGGTGTCAGCACTGGCCGCCCTCGCGGTCAGCTTCTACGTCAGTCGACGCCTCCAACGGTCCATCACCGAAGTCGCCGCCGCGGCCACCGATGTCGCTGAAGGGAACTACGACATCCGCGTGTCACCGCCGCGCCTCGGCGATGACTTCGACGCCCTCGCAACCGCATTCAACCAAATGGCCTCCCGGCTTCAAGCCGTCGATTCGACACGACAGCAACTGTTCGGAGACCTCGCGCACGAGATCCGCACACCCGTGGCAGTACTCGAGGCCTACATCGAGGCACTCGAAGACGGCGTGCGCTCCCTGACACCCCAGACAGCAGCCATGCTGCGCGACCAAACCCGTCGGCTGGTGCGATTCTCCGATGACGTCGCCGCGCTGGCGAAGGCCGAGGAAAGTGCGGTGTCTATGTCCTACGCCTCCCTCGACGTGGACCGCCTAACCCGCCAGTGCGTCGCAGCAGCACAAGAACGCTATAACGCCAAGGGGGTCGGACTGCACGTACACCTCCCGCAACCGCTACCGCCGCTTTGGGCCGACGAACAACGACTGTCTCAAGTGTTGGGGAACCTGCTGGAGAATGCGCTACGGCACACACCGCCCGGCGGGTCGGTACACCTTCACTGTCTTCGTGACGGCGACCAGGTAAAAATCGCTGTCGCTGACACCGGAGAAGGGATCACCGCCGAGCACGTCACCCGAGTGTTCGAACGGTTCTACCGGGCAGACACCGCCCGCGACCGCGAGCATGGCGGCGCCGGTATCGGGCTCGCCATAGCCAAAGCGCTCATCGAAGCGCACGGCGGATCGATCTCGGTAGCCAGTGCTGGACCCGGCGCCGGCGCAACATTCACCATCGCCCTGCCCATCACCCCGATACGCAGCGAACACCACCCTGCGACGGCTGACTCAGCGCGTCGCTGACTAGTGCCCTCTCCGCGCTACTTGTCCAACATTCCCTGCATCGTGTCGATCTCTGCTTGCTGCGAAGACACGATATTGCGCGCCATCTCGACTGCCGCCGGGAACTGGCCGTTGTCAACTTCCTGCTGCGCCATCATGATCGCGCCCTTGTGATGCTCGATCATCTGGGTCAAGAAGAGTCGGCTAGCCTCGGCGCCCTGCGCGTTCTGCAGTGCAGCCATATCGGCTTCCGACATCATGCCCATACCGCCGCCGCTCATACCCGGCATATCACCCATGTCTTCGCTGGGCATTTGATGGCCAGGCATGTCATGACCGGGCATTGCGGCGGTGCTGGGGGCCGTCGTCGACGAGGACACTCCCCAGTCCTGCAGCCAGCCCTGCATCTGTTCAATCTCAGGACCCTGAGCGTTCTTGATCTCGTTGGCGAGTGACACTACTTCAGGATCAACTCCCTGCTTGCCGAGCAGCATGTCGCTCATCTCGATCGCCTGCTGATGATGAGGGATCATGCCCTGAGCGAACGTCACATCAGCATCGTTATGGGCAGCGTCACTGCTCGCAGCACTGGGCGAAGCCGACGCCGACGCTGCTGCCGAGGTGGTGCTCGACGACGATGACTGAGACTCGTTCGTTGCATTCGAACAGCCGCTGACAAACAGGGCCGACGCCGCAAGCGCCGCAAGCCCGAATCCAAAACGCTTGTGCTGCATCGCACATCCTTCCTCAAACATCTTCGTGACACCATGCGTCCACACGGCAAGCCCTTGCGCCGCCGCACCCCAGCCTCAGCAATCCGAGTATGGGTCGGTTCGTGATCCGATGAAGATTTGATGAAGACGACTCCCCCGGTCTGTCACTCGCGGTCGCGCCACCCGAGGCGCAGCCACCTCACGCACCGCCCACCTACTATTGAACTACGTAGATCTCGTGACCGGAAGGTGTCCGTGTGCTGATCCGCAACCTTTTCGCCATCGCCCTGACCGGGGCTCTGGCCGCGGCCTGTTCGTCGAACGCCCCTGAAAGCCCGCCACCCGCCGTCGTGCCGGGCATGGTGCACATCCACGGCCTCGGCATCAACCCATCTGACGACAAGCTCTACGTCGCAACTCATTACGGCCTCTACACCGTTGAGCAAGATCAGGCGCCACAACGAGTCGGTGAGCTCTCGCAGGACTTCATGGGCTTCACCGTCGCCGGCCCCGACGAATTCCTGGCTAGCGGCCACCCCGACCCCGCCGATCGCCAACAACCGCCCCACCTCGGCCTGATCAAAAGCAGCGACGCCGGCCAGTCCTGGGAACCTCTGTCATTGCACGGTAGCGCCGACTTCCACGCGCTCAAATACCGCCACGGACGGGTCTACGGTCACGACAGTCAATCCGGCACCGTGATGGTTAGTTTTGATCAGCGGTCCTGGCAACAGCGCGCAGAAGTCCCCGCCGTCGACCTCGCAATATCACCGGATGCCCCGGATGAGATCCTCGCGACAGCACGCCAAGGGCTGCTCCGAAGCACCGACGGGGCGAGGACGTTCAGCGCAGTCACCGGTGCGCCGGCACTGCTGTTCATCAGCTGGCCCGACCGCGGTCCCCTGCTCGGCGCCGACCTCGAAGGACGGCTGTACACCAGCGCCGACGACGGGCAGACCTGGCAGCCGGGCCACTCGCTCAACAACAAACCCCAGGCCCTGCTCGCCGCGGGCAACGGTCAGGTCTACATCGCCACTGATACCGCCATCTACACCTCAACCGACAACGGTGCCACGGTGAACGTCCTCACCGCTGTGGAATAGACGGCTGGCACCCGAAACCCCACGCAATACCGCACCAACGCATCTGAGGAGCCGCAATGCCGGATGACCACCTTCTCATCACCGATGGCGCCACCATCGCCTACCAGCTCAGCGGCCCACCCAACACGGTGCCAGTCGGCTATGGGCACGGCGTGCTCATGAGCCGGCAGATCGTGCGCGGCCTGGGCATCTTCGACATCGACACTATCGCCGAGGGCCGCCGTCTAATCACCTACGACCAACGCGGACACGGCGCATCACGGGGCCGACCAGAACCCGAGGACTATCGCTTCGAGCAGGCAGCCAACGATCTCCTGCGCGTCCTGGACGCGGCCGGCCTCGATGAACCCATCGATTTCGCCGGATCCTCGCTCGGAGCCGCTGCAGCACTGCACGCCGCCCTCAACGCTCCTCGCCGATTCAGGCGGCTGGCACTGGTGATCCCTCCCGTCGCCTGGGAAACAGGGCCCGATCAACTGCGCCAGTGGTACTTCGACACCGCCGACCTCATCGACTCCATTGGAACAACCGCTTGGCGACAACAATGGGCCGAAGCTCCCCCACTGCCGATCTTCGCCAACTACCGGCACGGCAAATTCGAACCCGGCGTCGACGACGATGTGGTCTCCGCCGCGCTGCGCGGAGTCGGCTCCTCCGATCTACCCGACCCCAATCGGCTGACCTCCATCCGCCAGCCCACCTTGGTGCTGGCCTGGGACACCGACCCCTTGCATCCCATCTCCACCGCCGAGCGCCTCGCTGAGCTGATCCCCGACTCGACGCTGCACGTCGCTCACACCATCGACGAGATCCGCAAGTGGACGGAAATCACCAGCCGTTTCTTCAACGATTGACGCAGCGCCGCGGCGGCGGCCTAGTACCGCCGCACGTTGTGAATCGGTGCCGACGAGATCGGCGCCACTTTCACCGGCGTTCCGTACGTCGACGCGTGCACCATCAACCCGTCGCCGATGTAAATCCCCGCGTGAGACACGTCAGCATAGAAGGTCACGATGTCGCCGGGCTGAACGTCTGAAAGCGCCACCGGCTGCCCGCCCTGCGCAAGCGCCTGACTCGACCGAGGCAACGACTTGCCGTTCTGCAGAAACGCCCACTTAATCAGCCCAGAGCAGTCGAACGCATCCGGACCGGTGGCTCCCCACGAATAAGGCGACCCCACCCGTGTCAGCGCCGCCTGGACCACCGCAACACCGTTCCCCGAGGAGGCCCCGCCCGCCGGGCCCGGCATAGCAACGATGCTCGGATCGCTCACCGGCGGAGTCGACGGCAAAGGAGGCGGCGCGGGGCCAGGGTCAGCCAGAATCGCTCGCTGATCAGGCGTCAAAGAGTCGTAGCGGGCCTGCACAGCAGCAATCTGTTCCGCCATCCGACGCTGTTTGGCCTCCAGGTCGGTCCGCACTGCCGCCGCCTCATCGGCCGCACTCCGTGCTTGGGCTGCCGACTTCGCAGACCGCTCTGCAGTTGCCGCGGCCCGCGCACTGGCCGACCGGAACGCAGCCATCTGCACAGTCAGCTCCGACGCAACCGTCTTCTGGACTGCCAGCTGATCGATCAGATCCTGAGGGGACGTCGCCGTCAACGCCGCCGCCAAGGTATCCGTGCGCCCACCCATGTAGGCAGCCGCGGCCAACCTGTCGACTGCAGCCTGATACCTCACCAGATCGGCCGCCGCTGCATCCGCGGCCATGCGATCCGAATCCGCCCCCTTCTCCGCAACCTGCTGCGCTGCGAGCTTCTCGTCAAGGTCGATTTGCGCCGTGTGAATCTGCTCGGTGGTCTGCTCCGCCAGACGCGACAATTCAGTCAGTTCGGCAAGCGCATCAGCCGCCGGATCAGCGCGCACATCGGTTGCCAAAAGCGCAGCAAAAACGCCGAAAGCCACCAAAATGCAGACGAACCGTCTACCCAACGCGCGCGGCAGGACCGCAAGCACAGATGAAGTCACAACAGCGAAAACCTTCGGCAAAGTAAGCAAGTACGTACTAGATACGTAGGTCACGGTTAGGTTACGAGGCCAGGCAGCCGCTGTCCAGCCGGGCCTTGCGAAACAACCGGTCCATCCACTGAGGCCGGAACGGGCCCTGAAATCCGGTGACCTGTGTCCTCGCCACTCGAAGCGAACCGCCCAGCATCCCCGAATAGCACGGCGTGGCACATCCGATACAGGGGCGATGACGAGGACACCCGGCAGGCACCATCCGCGCCACCCGGCCAACCACGCGACCGTTCTGGCCAACGGCAGGTGCTACGAGAGCTCAGAAGAATGCGATCGCACCCATCAAACGCGGCAAGGCAACTCTCGCTTACCTCAGGCATTCTTGCCCGCCGCGTCGAGCAGTCACTTTCGAGCTTGCGCGTTGAGCGACACGCCGCGCGTCGATCTCACCGGCCACGGCCACGGCCGATCGGGCAGCACCGCATCTGCTGGGCCGCACGCCGGAGTTTCTGCGCCGCCCGTGTGGTTAGACGCCAACACGGTGCTGTCGTCCCGCGACGCGGTACTCCTGCAGCGCGGCTAAGCGCCCGCGCGCGACACCACCGCCGCACACCCTTTCAGCCCCCCAGCTCGGCACTGCGACACCACGCGCCAGACCATCCAGCTCGCCGCACCCGGTCCCACACGCACCGGCTCCAGGGGCCCTAACGTATGTCACCACAGCGTGGCCTGATGACCGAGCAGCGCCGCCTGCACAACAGCCGCGTCCCACCATGGCGCACCGCCTCACGCAGCGTCGCCGACCGTTCCCGTCGAATGCCGCGACCGTCGAGGCGTCGCACCGCATATCGGCCGCCGCCGCGACGCATCCGCGCCATCCGCTCCATGTTGTCACCCTGCGGGCCGACCGACGTGC
Source organism: Mycobacterium sp. PO1 (assembly GCF_017312405.1). Lineage (GTDB taxonomy): Bacteria > Actinomycetota > Actinomycetes > Mycobacteriales > Mycobacteriaceae > Mycobacterium. Next base: position 21,595 of record NZ_BLTG01000007.1, on the reverse strand, counting down.
TGATGGGGTTCTGTCGCCGCCGAGATCTTGACGCACACCGGTTGTCGCATTCGTGGAGCCCGAGCACCCCAGCGGCCACCACACCGGACACGATCGCCAACGCGTAGCGGTGCGGGCGAACGCACAGTCCTGAACGCTCGCGGGTCGGGTAGAGCTGACCGTAGCCATCGGCGCCGATCGCGCCGGTCCAGATGTTGCAGTCCGAAGCCGCTGGGCCGCAGACGACATGGCTGTGAAGGCGCGTGATCTCGGCAGCGTGCACACGCTGATCAACAACCAGCTGTCCCGCGCTTCAGATGGCCGTTGAACCTATTCGCCGGCACTGACATTCAGCGCGGCCACCGCGGCCCGCTCCACTGGTGCTGTAACCCTGCTCCCGGGTGTTCCCGTTACCGCTGCGCAGCCCCTGCCACGTCGAGCGCTCCCCACCGCGTTGGGCAGACCTGGTGTAGTCGGACGCACAGGCCGGTTCGCAGCACCAGGGGCGCGACCGGCGCGTGCGTCAGCGGCCCGACCGGCGTAACGGCGCACCTCCATGACGGCCCACGCACCCGCCGACCCCCGGCACCCTGGCTGTGCGCATCGTCGTGCACCACCGGCCTCAATGCACCGTTGCGCAGTGCGTCACGCCGAGGCTGCGTCCGCCGGAGGCTGGCCAGCGTTGGCGGCAATCCCCTGGGCGGTCGAGTCGGACAATGCCTCCAGACCTTGTGCATGTGAACCATTCCCGGCGGTCCGCTTCTCGGATTTCGGAGCATGCCGTGCCATGGTGCGGACGATCCCGATTCCGACGTCGGTCCGTGCGGCGATGGTCGTCAGCGTCTCACCACGGCCCTGCATACGTGCGACCGCCGCGCCGGCCTTGGCCCGATGGCCGGCCACCCGCTTGGCCGCTTCTGCGTCGACCTGCGCGCGCAGCTGGGCCAAGCGCTCCGTCTTCCACGTTTCGGCTTCGGCGACCTTGCCGACCGCGACGAGAAAGTCTGCGGCGTCATCGATGTTCGCCTTATCCCGCGCGGCGCGTTCCTCGTTGGCGCGTCGGGTCGCTTCGCGTGCCCGGCGCCTGGCTTCCACCTTGGACGTTGCTGCTGTCATGGTCGCCGACAGTAGAAGGTTCACCGGCGACCGGGCCACCACCGCAGCCACATTCGCCTCTCACCAATTTTTTCGCCTTCACCGCATCCGTCTACCGCCAGTCACTTCCACCGCGCCCGTAGCCCGCGTCCCTCACCACCGCGCACCGCCCACTCAGCTCCCAGCCGTACGACCCCCTTCCGTCGCCCCACCGCAGACCACACACCTCTTGCACTCCGGGCCTGAAGGTCGCGAATCAACCTGAAGTTGACGCGTATATCTGGCGCATGGGACCAGCGCCGGATGCGCTTCATTGAACCACTTTCGTGTTCCTCCTGGTAGACGGATTTCGCTCGCAGGTGTGGTAACTTGCGGTTGTCATTGACAACTCTAAGTTGACGATAGATGGAGGTTCTCTTGTGAGCGTTCCGGGGTCGGCGCACTTGGTTCTTGCCTCGGGCGTGGTTCACCTGGACGAGGCCAGCGCAGTCTTCGAAGCGATGCTGTCTGGGTGGGGTCGTCAACAGGCGTCTCGGCTACTCGCTGCTGAGGCCACGATCGAGCCGCGGCTGGCGTTGGTGCGGCGGTTCGCAGAGTTCGCCGGGGCGCCTCCGTGGGACTGGACTGCCGGCGATGTCGAAGACTTCACGGCCGCTTTGATGTCGGGCCCGGAACGCAAAGCACCGTCGACCATTCGCGGCTATCACATGTCGTTGCGGATGTTCTGCGACTACCTACTCGATAGCCGCTACGGTTGGATCGCGCAATGCGAGAACAGGTTCGGACGGATCCCATCGCAGGTCTGTCACGACTACAACACCGCCGCGCATCTGGTCGACTACGAGGGCAAGCCCGCGCGTCGCCCGTTCACCTACGACGAACTGGAAACATTGTTCGATTTCCTCGATGATCGCGTCGATGTTCTCGCTCGGTCCAGGAACAAAGGCGCGTTCGCGGCGCTGCGCGACGCACAGATGATCAAGACGGCCTACGCCTTCGGTTTACGCCGCCGCGAGCTGTGCTATCTCGATCTCGCCGACCTGCGTCCGAACTCGCGGATGCCGGCCTGGGGCACGTTCGGCGCCGTCCACGTTCGCTACGCCAAATCACGTCGCGGCAGCTCTCCCAGGCGTCGCACCGTGCTCGCCGTTCCGGAGTTCGACTGGGTGATCGACGGACTGCGCCAATGGGTCGACCACGGCCGCCCACTCCTCAGCCCCGGGAACCGTCAAGAGCTCTGGCTGACCGAGCGTCGACGGCGCGTGGCGACCAAGACCATGGATAGGCGATTCGCCGTCGCACGGGTGCAAGCGGGACTGCCTGCCGAGCTCACCTTGCACTGCCTGCGGCACTCCTATGTCACCCATCTGATCGAGTTCGGTTATCCGGAGCGGTTCGTCACCGAACAGGTGGGGCACTCGTATGCCTCGACCACCGCGATCTATACCTCGGTGTCCGACGACTTCAAGACCAAAACACTGCAGGCGGCGCTGCGCCGCGTCTACGGATCATCCACGACGACAGGTGAAGGCGGAGATGAGCACTAGGACCGTGCTGCGGTGGAACCTGCGTCAGCTGATGGCCCAGAACGGAATGTTCGCCACCACCGACCTTGTCGCACCGCTGCACGAGCGTGGCGTGGAGATCTCCCGACAGATGGTGCACCGGATCGCGACCAAGCCCCCGCAGCGCATCAATCTCGACCTGCTCGCCGCCCTCTGCGACATCTTGTCGTGCACGCCCAACGACCTGCTCGAGCTCGTCGCCGAACAAGTCCGTGAGGCGCCCGCGGTCAACGACAGCGGACCCGGCATCGGCGACCTGCGACCCATCCGCGCCACCATCCGCCGCCCCCACGACAACCAGTGACTCAGCGGGCCTGCTGGGAGTGTGCAAGCACCATCCGGCTAACCCCACTGACGCACGGGCGTCGCATCTGTGTCGCATGCCGTCGCAGACGGCACTATCACCCCGAGAAATGCCCGCGGTGTGAGACCGTGCGGCCACTGGCGTGGCAGCTCGACGATGCCATCGTGTGCGCCTCCTGCGCCGGTGTCGCATCGATCTTCACCTGCAGCGAATGCGGCCGCGAAGAACACCCCTACGGGTTCTACCGATGCGCCCGCTGCTTCCTACGCGAGCGCCTCACCGAGCTGCTCACCGACCCGATCAGCGGCACGATTCATCACCGACTACGGCCCGTGTTCGACGAACTGATCAACGCCGACCGCCCACAGACGGTGCTCTGGTGGCTGCGAAAGAAGCCCGGTACCGGCCCGCAGCTCCTTCGCGACATGGCCTGCGGAACGCGTGAAATCAGCCACGACACCTTCAGCGATCTTCCCTCGGACCGAGCCCACGATTACTTGCGCAGCCTCCTGGTCGCGGTCGGCGTTCTGGGCCCGATCGACATCCGCGTCGAACGGATGCTGCCCTGGATCGAGGACGTTGTAGCCGAGCTTCCGGCCGAAGACGCCGCCATCATTCGCCGATTCGCGCATTGGCATGTACTGCGCCAGATGCGCAAGGCCTCCCACGAGAACCGGCTGACGAGATCGATGACCGATGCCTGCCGTCGTCGCGTCCGCGTGGCGATTCAGTTCATGGCGTTTCTGCACACCCACGACGCCACTCCGGCGACAGCGACACAGGAGATGCTGGAGCGCTACCAGGCGCTCCACCGGAGGCCGCTCACTGCCGAGTACGCCTTCCTCGTCTGGCTACGCCAATCCCGCATCAACACCACACTGAGGGTCACCGATCCGCCACGGTCACCTCCCTCGGTAACCGTCTCGGATTCCCAGCGGTGGGCCGCCGTCGGGCGGCTGCTGCACGACGACACAATCCGCCGCAAAACCCGCATCGCGGGACTGCTCACATTGTTGTTCGCCCAACCTCTTTCGCGCATCGTCGCCCTGCGATCAAGCCAAATCTCGATCTCCGACGATCACGCCGTGCATGTCGTCTTCGCCGCCATCCCCATCCAAATGCCTCCCCTACTCGACGACCTCATCCGCGAGCATCTGGAGCAGCAATGCGAAAGCCGCTACACCCCATCCCATACGGGCTGGCTGTTCCCCGGCCGACTTCCCGGCACCCACCTGTCCACCGAGAACATCCGCACCCAGCTCGTCGCGGTCGGGGTGAAACCCTACGAACATCGCAAAGCCGCCCTCTTCCAGCTCGCCAGCGACATGCCCGCACCCGTGCTGGCCGAACTGCTCGCGATCACCACCAAGAACGCAGCCGCCTGGGCCAAACTCGCCGCCCGCGACTGGACCGATTACGTCACCGAACGCGGCAGATCAATGCCGCATCGAAGGCGGAGCTAACTCGCAACAGCGATGTCGTAACCACTCCATGCCGCCGAGGCCACGATTCGCCTGCTCTCGTCAAAGTTGTTCTTTGTCAATCCTCCTCGCCACAAGTCAAGCAATCGAGAAACGGGTTCAAGCAGTTGCGCGCCCTCAAGCGTCTGAGACGCCGAACCGCGGGTGACCTGCACTTCGGGTAGCTCACTACCCTGCTGCGAGTCTCCGCACCTCGCTGTGGAACGGAAACCAGCGTACGGCCTCGCCGATGATGGCGACGAATGGTCCTTCGATGCCATCACCGACGCGATTTGCGAGAGGCGAAAAGGGCCCGAAGACCAGCCGGCTCGACATTGTGATTTCGTTGTGCCTAGCGAGCTGAGCGCGCCGGGCGGCCCGTCTTCTTGGTGGCGATGTTCGATTTTATGGCGTCGCTGTCGGTGTTGCGGTGGGCGGCGAGAAAGTCATCGACGATGTTCGCGCAGTCATTGTGAGTGATAGTGCGAAGCCCGGTCATTCGGGCGAAGGCGAGTGGTCCGACGAGTTGGCAAAGCGCCAGTTCCTGGTCGAAGTCGTTGAGTTCGGCTTGAGCTTTTGGGCTGGTGAGTACGGCGTCAAATGGTTGACGATATTGATCGACAACTCGGGTCCGTAGCGCCCCGGATGTGTGGCGGTCTTCCGCTTGGGCATTGGAGCCGGTGGGCCCCAATGAGAGCCACGCGAGTGTCGTGACATGCAGCGGTGCGTCGTTGAAAAGGGCGGCTTGGCGGCTGAGCAATTCGATCAGCTGCTCACGGAGGGGTCCGCTGGTCGGTGCCGGAGTGGTCACTTGTGGAAGTAGGCGTTCGAACGTGGCTGCCAGTAAATGCGACGAACTGTGGAAGTGGCGGTACAGCGTGGTTCGGGCCACTTTGGATGCTTTGGTGACGGCATCGATAGTGACCGCTTCCACCCCACCGGTGCTCAGTAGCGTTGCCGCAGCATCCAGCAGCCGGGTGCGTGACCGGATGAGCCGAGGGTCCACGTCGTCGTCAGGGACGGGCACTGCCTGACTGTCGCTCACTCGTTCACCTCGGCGGTCGATCTTCACGCGATGCTGTCACGGCAGTCTAGCAGTGTGGTACTAACGGTAGCGCAGCGAAACCGATCGTATTGGAGGGTGACGGTGCCCGAAAGCCTGTTGCCGCCCGAGCGGCTGCCCTCGCACACCACGACATGCATGGGTTGCGGCCCGGACAACCCCCACGGACTGCGGTTGGTGGTGCATCGTAGCGGCGACGCGGTGTACACCGATGTGACGTTCGATGAGCGCCATATCGGGGCCCCGGGCCTGGCCCATGGCGGGGCAGTGGCCGCGGCATGTGATGACGTCCTGGGCTTCACGTTGTGGATCGCCGGAACCCCGGCGGTGACCCGCACCCTGACGGTCGAATATTTGCGGCCGGTGCCGCTGCATCAGACCCACCGGATTACTGCCCACATCGTCTCTCGTGAAGGGCGGGCGCTGCATGTCACGGCGACAGGCACGGGTGAGGGTGGGATCGCCCGCTTCACCGCCAGTGCAGTGTTCATTGTCGTCAGCCCTGAGCACTTCGCCGCACACGGCGATGTCAGCGCTTTCGGCGATCTTCTGGAGCAGTTCTCGCGCCGCGGCGGCCTCGACCCGGAGCCGTCATGACTGTCCCTCAGGCGCGCAGCCACGGGAAAACCCCGCCTTCGGAAGCGAACTCGGTCGCTGCAGAGAAGCGAGCCGCTAACGCGTCGCGTTCACGCGCGTCCGCACGGCGCCGGGAGACCATTCTTGATGCAGCTTTGGTCGTGGCCGCGGCGGGTGGTTACGAGGCGGTTCAGATGCGGACAGTTGCCGAGCGGGTCGGCATCGCCGTCGGCACGCTTTACCGCTATTTCCCGGCGAAAACCCACTTGCTGGTGGCAGCGCTGACGCGCGAGTTCCGTCGACTCGACTCGGCCGGGGACTGGGCGAGTGGTGAGGGCACACCGCTGGAACGGCTCGAACGGCTCACCGCACATCTGCATGACCGCTGGCAGCGCGACCCATGGCTGACGACGGCCATGACACGGGCCTTCGCAGTCGCAGATACCCGCGCCGCCGCGGAACTCGACCGCGCGGCCGATGAGATCCAGATCCTGCTGGCCCGCACGCTCAGGGGCGGCGAGCCCACTCCTACCGATCTGCACGTGGCTGGGATCATCTCCGACATCTGGCTGGCCAACCTCGTGGCCTTCAGCGGCCACCGCGCGACAGCCGCCGACACCCGCGACCGCATTGACCGAGCCACCAGGCGCGTCGTGACCAGCGCTGCTAGGCCAGCCGTCTACCGGTAACGATACTGCTGGTATCGCAGCGATACTTGGCGTACTCTTTGGGGATACGGCTCAACGATGCGTCGAAAAGAGACTGCCATGTACACCCAATGGATCGAAAACCTTGTCGTACAACGCCTCTCGCTGCACGGCGGCCTGGTTCTGGATTTCGATGATTACAACGAAATCGTCATCTCCTGCCCCCTACTATTGACGCTTCCTGCCGTCGGCACCTACCCCATCGAGGCGGTGCGTATTGACCCCCTCAGGATCGCGACCCACGAACGCCCGCTGCTGAACCTCGCCGGCGCACTGTGCACCCAGGCCTGGTCCAGCGACGATGGAGGGCTACACCTGAGCTTCTCGCGCGGACATCGCATCGATGTCGATCCCGACGCTGAACAGACAGCGTGGGAGCTCTATGGCATGCGCCACGGCTACATGGCCTGTCTACCTCAAGGACGGGTACGCGTGGTCCGCCATGACCTCCCCGACACCGACGACGCCAACATCGTCAACAGCGTCAGGCAATCATCGGCGGGGTCGGCGCGGCAGACCCACTAATCCGGCCGCGGACACTGCGACGGGTCGACTTGGGCGGCAATACGTGGATCAGGTTGAACGTGGACAGGACCGCCCTGGCGACATCGAGGCGGGCGAGCATTCCCGGATGATGCTGTCGAGGTTTTGTTGCACGCGTTCGGCAGTGATGCCGACCGATGGTGAATACAGCATGATGTGGTCGAGGACGCCGTTGTACCGTCTCAATTGTTCACGGACCTCGTGCGCCGTCCCGGCGACACCCATGGCGTCGATCATCTCCTCGGACACAGCGGCGAACATCGCCGGGAAATCGCGCTGGGCGAATGCTTGCCGGATGGCTCGGCCTTCGCTGGCGAAGCCGTTCACATCGAGTACCGTCTCGTAGGATTTGACCGAGGAGTAGAACGCAATCTGCTGCGCCAGTTCGCGCCTGGCGACCTCGGCGTCGTCGTGGATGGCGCACATCACCATGGAAATGATTTCCACGTCATTGGGGTCGCGGCCGGTGTGCGCGGCGCCCCTGGCGATAGCGGGCCGGACGACCTCTTCGACGTAGGTGGTTGTGAACAGCGGATGTCCGGCTAGGCCGTCGGCCACCCGCCCGGCCGCCTCGCACATCCGGGGCCGGACACCGGCAGTGACGATCGGGATCGGCCTGCTGGAGGGTCCCACGTCGCCGGTCGGGGTGAGATTCATTCTGTAGAAACGGCCCTCGTGATGGATCGGGCCTTCATGCAGGTTCCATATCCGGCGCAGCAGCATCACGAGTTCTTCCATCCGCAGGGCGGGTGCGGAGGTGTCGGGCACGCCGTGCCAGTCGCCCATCATCCGTTTGGTGCCGTTGCCGATGCCGAGTACCAGTCGTCCGTTGGAGAGTTCGTCGAGGTCGCGCGCCTCGGTGGCCAGCACCAGGGGGCTTCGGCCGACGCCGTAGAGAATGGAGGAACCGATCCGACAGTTCTGGGTGCTGTTGGCCATCGCGGCCATGGAGATCGATCCGGACCGAGAATAGAACTCCGAGGCCCATACGGCGTCGAACCCGGCCGCATCAGCGGCCTGGGCGGTCTGGGCCAGTGACTTCAGATCCGCGCCGAGAACCGACAGGCCGTAGGTGCTCATGACTGGTCTCCTGTGCGCGGGCGCAGCCCGTCGAACATGACGGCGCTGAGGGTGCTGGCGACCACCGTCTCGTCGAGGTGGTTATCGGTGACCAGGTACATGAGTGCATTGATGGTGACCGCGCCGAACAGCGCAATCGACGTCGATCGCGCATCGGGCTGAGCGACGAGGGATCCGTCGCGGGCCCCTTCGATGAGCAGGGTTTCGACGGGTTGTTGGTAGGCGGTATTGATCATCTCGGCGATAGCCGGCATGCGGGCCGCTCGTCCCAATTCGCCGATGAGTGCACGGCATACCGCTGGCCGCTGCGCCATTGCCCGCAGTTGTGCGCGGATCACGAGTTCGAGGCGTTCGGCACCGGTGCCGCCGGTGTGCACGATCGCGGTCACAGCATCGAAGATGTCCTTGAGGAGGTCTTCGAGCAGGAAAGCAAGGATGTCCTCTTTACCGGCGAAGTAGTAGTACAGCGTCGCTTTCGGCACACCGGTCACCGCGGCGACGTCTTCGATCTTGGAGTCGTTGAGCCCCTTCTCGGCGAACAAGTCCGCCGCGGCGGGAAGCCGGTCAGAGATCTGACGTGGAATCTTGCGCATTGCCCCCCTGTCCCGTTCGGCCGGTTTAGACTGCGAGTCTAAACCGTCGTTACTTTGGTGGTCGGAGGTCTTGGTGGTCTCGGTGCAAATTCGTTACGACCCGTTCGACGCCTCGATTCTCAACGACCCCTATCCGACGTATCGGTCGTTGCGTGACACGGCTCCGGTGTACCGCGCCGAGGAATCCCATACCTGGGTGTTGAGCCGGCACGCCGACGTCCAGGCCGCAGCACTGGATCACGGCACGTACTCCTCGGTGGACGGCATCTTCCCCACCCCACCGGGATCGGACTTCATCGGCTCGTTCCTGCCGATGATGATCGTGATGGACCCTCCGCGCCACGACCAGTTGCGTGCCCTGGTGAGCCGGGCGTTCACTCCCCGGCGGGTGGCCGGGCTGCAGGGCGCCATCACACAGATGGCCGCGGAGTTGTTCGAGCGCCTCGACGAGGGCTCTGGTTCGGCGGACTTCGTGACCGACTTCGCCGCGATCCTGCCCGCCGCGGTGATCGCCGATCTACTGGGCATTCCCGCCACCGATCGTGATCAGTTCCGATTGTGGTCGAGCCAACTGGTCCAGGTCGACGTCAACCACGGACAAACCACCGACGCACTGACCGCCGCCACCTCGATCTACGCCTACTTCACCGACTTCCTCGCCGACCGCCGCCAAACCCCCCGCGAGGACATGATGTCGGCGTTGGCGAACGCCACAGTCGACGGGATCAGACTGACCGACGAGGAAGTCCTCGGCTTCTGCGCGCTGCTGCTCGTCGCGGGCTACGAGACCACCACCAATCTGCTGGGGAACTCCGCGGTCGTGCTGGCCCAGCATCGGCAGACCCGCCGACGCCTGGCCGCCGATCGAACACTATTGGGGCCGGCAGTTGAGGAGTTGCTGCGCTACGACTCACCGGCACAGGGACTTTCACGAACCCTGACCCGCGACGTCACACTGCACGACACGACCATGCGTCAAGGTGAGAAGGTGCTGCTGCTGTTCGGGTCGGCCAACCGCGACGAGCGCGCCTTCCCCGATCCTGACGTGTTCGACATCGAGCGCACCAGTGAGCACCAGGTCGCCTTCGGTCGCGGCATCCACTTCTGTCTGGGCGCGGCACTGGCGCGGATGGAGGCCCGCATCGCTCTGGATGCTCTGTTGGACAAGGTGCCCGACTGGGAGGTCGATCTTGAATCGGCGCGGCGGCTGCGGTCCGGACCGATCCGCGGCTACACATCGCTGCCCATCACTTGGACCACACCGGTCTAGCCCGTGCCCCTCCTCGACGACGCGTCGTGTGCATCACCGCGCGGCCAGGTTCTTCATCGCCGTCGATATCGAGCACTCCGCCGCGCACGGCGACCTCGGCGCATTCGGCGACATGCTCAAACGATTCGCGGGCTCGAACGGTGATCGACCCATGACCGGACAGGAGAAAGGGGCATGGTGGTGGCAGTGACATTCGCGCACTTCGATGAGCAGATCGCCGACCAGCTGCTCAGATCGCCGAACACAGCAGGTGGACTGTCGAGGTTTCTGAGCTTTCGGCACACCGAACTCGCCGCCGGTCGGCTGGTGGCAGAGATGGAAACCCGTGCCGAACTGCTCACACCCTTCGGCACCCTGCACGGCGGATGTCTATCGGCGATGGTCGACCACTGTCTCGGAGTCGTGTTCTACCCCGTCATTCCGGCCGGATCATGGGTCGCCACCACCGAATTCAAGCTAAACCTGCTGCGACCCGTGTCCACCGGTGTGTGTGTCGCCGTCACCGACATCGTGTCGCTGGGCAAGCGCAGTGGAGTGGCGCGCATCGACATTAGCAACGGCGACAAAGCCGTCTGCGTAGCCCAGGGCACGGTCACGATCGTGAACGCCGCGGGCAACGCACTATGAAGGCGCTTGCTGCCGGGCCCACGCTTCGGGCGGACGACGATCTCGCCAGGAAGGTGTCATGACCTCCGCCGTGCAGCATCGGGTCCGAACCCAGGACGGGATCGCCCTGGCTGCGGACTGCTACGGCCACGATGACGCCCGTCCCGTCGTGCTGCTCCTGCACGGCGGCGGCCAGAACCGGCACGCGTGGAGCACTTCAGCGCGTCGCCTCCACGCATGCGGATACACAGTCGTCGCCTACGACACCCGCGGTCACGGCGACAGCGACTGGGACCCAGCCGGCAGGTACGACATCGAGCGACTCGCGACCGATCTTCTCGCCGTGCGCGAGCACTTCAGCGCCTATACCGCCCCTGCGGTCGTAGGTGCATCCCTTGGGGGCATGACCGTGCTCGGCACGCATCTGTTGACATCCGGGGCGTCGTGGGCGGCGGTCGTCCTGGTCGACGTCACCCCGCGACTTGAATTCCAGGGCGCCCGTCGCGTGGTGACGTTCATGGCCGCACATCCCGATGGCTTTAGCACCCTCTCTGACGCCGCAGAGGTGATCGCCGCGTACAACCCCCATCGCTCGCGCCCGGCCAACGTCGACGGCCTGCGCAAGGTGCTACGGCAGCGTCACGACGGCCGCTGGATCTGGCGGTGGGACCCGGCATTCATTCACTCCAACTTCGACTTTCTCCGCGACGAATCGACCACGGGAACGGAGCAATTCGACGCAATCAGCCACCTGCTGATCGACGGAGCCCGACGGGTCAATGCCCCAACACTTCTCGTAAGGGGCCTCTTGTCCGACGTGGTCTCCCAAGCCACCGTCGACGAGTTCAAGCAACTGGTTCCCCACGCCGAGACCGTCGACGTATCCGGCACCGGACACATGATCGCCGGCGACGACAACGACGCCTTCGGCTGCGCCGTCACCGAGTTCCTCGGCCGGAACCTCCTGTAGGTCGCGACGTTGGTCGAGCACCATCGATCGGCCAGTAGTCAGAACCGATCTTGACTTCACAGCGCGCGAAGCGGAGCCCATGAAGTGTTCTTCGGTTAAGGCCGACTTTGAACTGTGCCGGGCTCTGGTCGAGCTAGACGCCACTACGCACTTGCTGGCCACCATCGGCGTCGAAGAGTTCCTTGGTCCAGCGTTCGAGGATTTCTGCGCTGTCCCAGTCGTCGGGATGAAATCCGGCGCGGGTGTAGGAGCGAAAGCGCGCAATTGCTGCTGGGCTGAATAGCGGGTTATGACGGAAGGCTCGAAGGCTGCGCAGCAAGCGCACCGGGTTGTAGGCGGAACGGTCACCAGCCAGAGAGCGGGTGGTCTGGATGACCAACTCGCTGAACAAGAGGAGGCTGGCGATCCGCATCCCCCAGACCCTGGTGCGTTCGCTTCCACCGACCGTCTCGTAGACATCGAAAGCAACGGCCTTATGCTCGCATTCTTCCAGTGCGTGCCAGAGCAGAATAGGCCGCACTTCGGTGTCGCCGATCAGTTCTTGAGCTTCGTCGCTGGTGAGAATGATCTCGGCGAATGTCGCCGTGTAGTGCTCGAGGGCGGCCGTCACAGCCAGGCGCATCTTGGGAGAAAAACGCTTCTCAAGTCGGCCAACCAGCTTCTTGACATGCCGATCGATCCCCTCGGTGGGATAGCCCATTGCTTGAAGCCGATCGTTGAGCAGCCGATGCTGGTGTCGGTGGGTGGCCTCTTGTGCGATAAACCCCTTGACCGCCTCCTTGAGGTCAGCGTCGCTGATGTGGTCCCGGTACTCGCGGACTGACCGGATAAAGAAGTCTTCGCCTTCGGGGAACGTGGCCGACAAGGTGGACACAAAGTGGCTCATCACCAAGTCGCCATCAACGAAGTGCTGCCGACTGGTCCCAGCAGGCATATCGAATCGAACACGGCGGGGCTTCGGGACGACCCGTGCGGTGGGCCGTGTGGACGAATCGTCGCTCATGTTGTTCTCCCATTCGCCAAGGACGCGCGGTCAATCTGACTCTAAGCCTTGTCAGAATTAGATGGCAAGCTATCCACGTGGTTTCGGCGCGGGTGTATAGCGGAATGTCCGCCGAGGAGCGTCACCGGAACCGGCGCACCCGTCTCATCGAGGCCGCAACGGAGTTGATCGGCACGCGCGGCGTTGCCGCCGCCACTGTGACTGCCGTCTGCGCTGAATCGGGTGTCACGTCACGGTACTTCTACCAGCACTTCTCCGACCGAGACGCACTCCTGCGGGCTGTCTACCAGCAGCTCTATGCCACCTTCCAGGAGGTGATAGTCGACGCGATCCCCGATGCCGGCGAGCCACCGGAGGTATTGGCGTACGCGCCAATCCGCAGGCTGGTCGGCATGATCGACAACGACCCGCGGCTGGGTCGGATCCTGTTCGTGGAATCTGCAACCGAGCCGCTGCTCCGAGAGCTACGCAGCGAACTAATGGCAGGTTTCACCGACCTTGTCTTGCGCGAAGCCAGACTTCACCTCGACATCGCCGACTCTGCCGTGGGGGTTGCCCATTTGGCTTCGACCTTGGGCGTGGGAGGGCTATTCGAAGTCTTGCGCCGCCGACTCGACGGAGAACTGGAATTCACCACAGATGAACTCGTTCAGCACTGCGCAGGTTTCCTGGGCAGCCTAGGCAATTACGTGCTGCTGCAGAACACGGGCCAGTCGGCCACAACCGAAGCGCAAACCTAGAGCTAGCGGCCCCGCTACGCGATGTGGCCGTGCGTGCGCCCGACGACCAACGTCCGAGAACAGCAACAGCAAGACCCTGAACGGCATCCAAGGCCAGTGTCGTCGACTTACAGCGTCAGCCCTGGCTTCCAGAAACCCACTGAGTGTTCGATCATTCCTCTGCCCACTGCGACCGTCGGCCCGGTCCCGACTCGATAGCGGTCGCCGGCCCCTTCGCCAGCCGCGCGCTTTGCGCGGCCTGGCGACGACGGCCCCGCCACCACTTGCACTACATGCGGTAGCGTAGCGATACCGATAGTATCGCTACGATTCGCTACTAGTGGAGGCCCAGTGACCGACGGCACTGCAGATTCCCCAGGCCAGGCCACGCGCCGTGGCCAGCGGGACAACGGATCCCCCAACCCGGCCGAAACCCGCGAGTACAGCGAACGGTTGGCAGCGCTAGCCCGATTCACCCTCCGACACAAAGCGCTGGTCATCGGGGTATGGCTAGGCGCCGCGGTCGTCCTCGCGTTGCTGTTCCCCCAGCTAGAAACCGTGGTGCGCCAACAGTCGGTGGACCTCATCCCTCGCGATGCGCCGTCCTTGCAGACGGTTGACCGCATGAGCGCCGCTTTCGGCGAAGAAGGCTCAAAAACCATGGTGTTCGTCGCCATGGAAGACCCCAATGGCTTGACTCCGACTGCACGGCAGCGCTACGGCGAACTCGTGCGCCGGTTGCAGGGCGAAGGCAACCACGTCCTGCTGGTGCAGGACCTACTGTCCGATCCGATTACCGAAGCCCAGGCAGTCAGCGCCGACCGCAAAGCTTGGTACCTGCCCGTAGGTGTCACCGGCACCCTCGGAGACCCCACGGCCGCCGAATCGGTAAACGCGGTGCGCAACATCGCCGCCGAGGTCTTCACCGGCTCGACCACGACTGTGCAAGTGACGGGACCACCGGCAACCTTCAGCGACATGATCGCATCCGCCGAGCACGACCTGCTGCTGATCTCAATCGCTACCGCGGGCGTGATCGCCCTGATCCTGCTGATCGTCTACCGGTCGGTGTTCACCGCGCTGTTACCGCTGCTAGTAATCGGGTTGAGCCTGGCAGTCGGGCGCGGCGTGCTGTCCGCCCTCGGCGAGATGGGCATGCCCGTCTCCCAGTTCACCGTCGCCTTCATGACTGCGATCCTGCTCGGCGCGGGAACCGACTACACCGTATTTCTGATCAGCCGATACCACGAACAGCGCCGCGCCCAAGTACCCGCCGATCAGGCCGTCATCCACGCCACCGCCAGCATCGGGCGCGTCATCCTCGCCTCCGCCGCCACCGTCGCACTCGCGTTCCTGGCCATGGTCTTCGCGCGGCTCAGCGTCTTCGCCGCCCTTGGCCCCGCGTGTGCCATCGCCGTACTGTTCGGATTTCTGGCCACCGTAACCCTGCTGCCACCGGTGCTGTCGCTAGCCGCCAAACGCGGCATCGGTGAACCCAAACCCGATCGCACCCGCCGCTACTGGAACAGCGTCGCCGTCGCCGTGGTCCGCCGTCCCGTGCCACTACTCATCGTCAGCCTGGTCATCTTGCTCGCCCTGTCGGCAGCGGCAGCAACCATCAAAATCAGCTACGACGACCGCAAGGGCCAACCAGACACCACGGCCAGCAACCTGGGCTACCACCTGCTGGACCGCCACTTCCGCAAAGACGTCGTCATCAGCGAATTCCTCGTCGTGGAAAATCCGACCGACATGCGGACCGGCAAAGGACTGGCCGATCTTGACGAGATGGCCTCCCGCGTCTCCCAGATCCCCGGCGTCACCAAGGTTTCCGGAGTCACCCGCCCCACCGGAGAGCGCCTCGACCAAGCAGAACTGGCCTGGCAGAACGGCCAGATCGGCGACAAAATGGCCGGCGCCGTCGCCGAGGGCAACTCCCGCAAGGACGACCTCACCAAACTCACCGACGGCGCCGACCAGCTCGCCGACGGCCTCGCCCAACTCGACAGCACCGTGCGCACCGCCTTCACACCACTAGCCGGAATCCTCACCCAAGCCCAATCCGCAGGAACTCAGGTCAACCAATTCCGGCCGCTGCTGCAACAACTTTCCGCCACTGCCCCCGCCGTCGACCAAGCCATCCAATCCGGCCCAGGACTACGACCGCTGGCCAACCAAGCCCAAAACGCAATCACTCAACTCGACCCACTCGTCGGCGCCCTCAACACCTCACCCTGGTGCGCCACCACCCCACAATGCGCCCAAATCCGCAACCAGGTCCAGATCCTGGTCACTCTGCGCGACAACGGATTCTTCAACCAAATCGCCGACCTCGGGGACCGCTACGATCCCGCCACCAATGCCACCGTTGGTGGCACCCTCGCCAACGTCCAGAACGCAGTCGCCTCACTGGACAAGGCATTCGGAGCCCTGGGTGACCCCGCCGACCTGACCACAAATCTCCGCCGATTGCAGGACGGAATCGGACAGCTGGCCTCCGGCGCCCAAGCACTCGCCACCGGCGTCCGCACCCTCGCCGACAGCAACATCGAAATGCTGTCCGGCATGAGCCAGATCGCCACCCAACTACAGAACTCCTCGCGCGCAGCGGCCGACTCCGACTCCTCGAGCGGTTTCTACCTGCCCGCCAACGCATTCGAGAACCGGCAATTCACCGACGTCGCCGAACAATTCCTCTCACCGGACGGCAAAACAGCGCGGTTCATGATCGAAAGCAGCCACGACCCATACAGCGTTGAAGCCATGGACCTCGCCAGCCGCATCACCGACACCGCCAACACCGCACGACCCAACACGTCACTCGCCGACGCCACCGTGTCCGTAGCCGGCTTCCCCGCCGTCAACTCCGATATCCAACGACTCCTCTGGGCCGACTTCGCACAACTAGCCATCGCCACCATCATCATCGTCGGCGTCATCCTGGTCCTACTACTGCGCGCACTCCTAGCACCGCTCTACCTACTAGGCACCGTCGTGCTCAACTACCTCGCATCACTCGGCATCGGCGTCGTAGTCTTCCAATGGGGACTGGGCCACGAAATCGCCTGGCCCGTACCGCTGCTGGCGTTCATCATCCTCGTCGCCGTCGGCGCCGACTACAACATGCTGCTCGTCTCACGGCTCCGCGAAGAATCCGGAACCAACATCCGCGTCGGCGTCCTGCGCACCGTGGCAAACACCGGAGCCGTCATCACCTCCGCTGGCCTCATATTCGCCGCCAGCATGTTCGGCCTCATGGTCGGCTCAGTCGCCATCATGATCCAAGCCGGCCTCATCATCGGCTTCGGGCTGCTGCTCGACACCTTCCTCGTGCGCACCCTCACCGTGCCCGCCATCGCCACACTCCTACGCGAAGCCAGCTGGTGGCCCACCAAAGCAACAAACCCGCGACCCGGTCAGACCAACCCAGGAGGCATTAAGGACGCACCTCACGTGCTGGTCCAGGAGAGGTGAAAAGCGAACAGAGCAATACCCGGCGCTACATGCCGACCAGCGTGAAGGCGTATTCACCCCGAATGAATACGACCCCTGCGCCGGTACAGTCGGCCGGTTATCGACGGACGATATTCGGAACGCCGCCAAGCCGGCGCGTCGCGGCCTCCCCACGGCGCGAGGATGGCGAGGACCCCCGACGTCAGACATCTTTGGTAGGAGACGCTCGATTTGCCATCGCGAAAGGCGCACACTGGCAGTCGATGTTCTATACCTGCCGGTGCACCTCAAGGCGTCCGCTGTCTGACATATTCAAAAACCGGTGGTGGCGTTGGCGTCTGAATCATGCTCAGCCTCCGACGCTCATGCTCGACGCGCCGCTTTTCGGTGGAAGAAGCCGAGAAGCGAAGCAGCCTGGCGGGCCGTTGGAAGGCTCCGTTTCCTTGGCGACGGTGGCCAAACCTCGAACACCTCGACGCGTGCGCGCGGGGCTGCGGAACTGAGCGTGATGACACCATTCGGGCTCGCCCTGCTCCAATAACGCGCCAAAATTGGGCCGCTAAAGACTGTGGCTCGGATAGCGAAAGTTGTTGCGGGGAGACCATCGCTACGAAGCGTTGCGCCGCGAAACTGACTCCCCAGACGGAAGTTCTCCGCTACTTCGTCCGCAGGTTCAGATTCAACGCCCCGCACGGGCAGCGCAGAGCGTCTTCACGGCCTGGTGAACCGCTGACGTAGAGCCACCCGCCACAAGCGCTGTTCGTACATTTGAACAGTTTCAGAAAGTCTTTGCAGGCCGCGACCACCGGAGCGAAGTCCGCCTTCGACATCGAGGCCCAATCATTGTTATGCACCAAGGCGTTGATAGCCCAATTCTCTTCATCCTGCGCAAGCATCGCCTGTTGGCGGGCCGCTTTGAGGTCTTCAACTTGTTGCTTGCCAGCTTGGTTGTTCCATTTATCGGCCGAACTCCCAGCTTTCTTGAGCAGGTCTCCATGGCGACCCTTGGCCGCCGAAAACAAGGCGCCAAGTTCGTAATTGTTATCGGGTCGGTAGATCACCTTGCCCTGCAGCGCGGCGACGATATCTGCCATCGACGCTTCGAGGTTACGGCGGAGCTTATGAGCTGCACCGGGCACATCATCGTCAGCGAGGTCAGCGTCAATCTGCGTCCAGAGATCTTCGCCCTGGCCATACACCGGACCGCGATCGACGGTCCAGCCGTGGAATCGGGCGTGGGCCTTTGACCCGATGAGCCCTGAGGACTGCATTTGCCTGGCCCAGACTTCGTCGTGGGTGGTCAGGATGAACTGAACGTCCGGAAAAACGTCCTTGAGCAGACTGCAGAACTGGCGTCGGTGATTGGTGTCGACGGAGGTAACTACGTCATCCAGTACGGCTAAGCGGAAGTCGTCGTGCAGTAGCTGCCTGATGAGTGCCAGATACAGACACACTCCCATACCGTCTTGATGGCCCTCGCTGTGATAGGCCATTGGAGGAAACATGCCCAGTCCGTAGAAATCGACTTCGAGATCCAGCTTCCCGGCCGACGGAGCCAAACCAGCCTTGAACGACGACTCATCGTCTGCGTTGATGCGGCGGTAATAGTCACTGAAGTCGTGTTCCACGGTGGTGTAAAGCCTGGTCAGCTCGGTGTCTGCCACGTCGTTGTAAATTTCGTAGACCGCCTTGGCGGTGCTGTGGGCTGCGCTTGCTTTGATGTGTGTGGCCCGGGCCTGGCGCAGCCGGGTCCACCGTTCATGAGCGACTGTCAGGGCACTGCGAGCGTTGGCGGTGGCGCTCTGGTCTGGCAGCGCCTCGATATCTTGCCGCACCCCGGCAAGCAGGGCCGTCAACCCAGGGGGAAGGGCTAATGGGTTGGCGCCGACTCGCGTCGCCTGTTCACGGATGGTCGTTAGATGGTCCAGTACGGCGGCGAAAGCGGCCAGATCGGCTAGCCAGTCGACAAGCACAGCTTGGTCGTCGTTACGTCCCACCTTCAGCGCATGGGGTTGGGCGGCGCGAATCAACGCCTCTGCCCGTTGCACCTGCCCCTTCAACCGCGCTGCCGCAAGCAGAATCCGACGCTCCAGCGTCTTGGCCGCCTCCGAGCGCGACAGCTTGCCCTGCAGGTGCAGCCGGAGCGTCTCGGCGTCCTCCCATGGCTGATCGCACAATGGGCACGCGGCCTCGGTGACCAGGGGCAGCCCAGCCTCGATGAGCTCGCGATGGGTGAGGGCGTGGAGAATGCTCGGGTCGTCCTCCAGTTCGGCCAAAGCCTGCGCCAGGTCCAGGGCGGCGTTATCTAACTCTGGGTGATCCGTAGCGAAGGCGCTCAGCTCGTTGACATCTTGGAGTGCGGAAGCTTTGTTGAAGGAGGAATGCTCACCGGCAACCTGAGCCCCGACGGTTAAGTCGGTGTCGGGCTGCAGCGAGTCCAGCGGCGCAATCCCGAGGACCTGACGATGCTGATTGACTGCGCCGAGGACCTGCGATTCCAGCAGCGTTGTGAGATCGAGATGACGGCGCAAGGCGTCCTCAGCGTTGCCAACCTCGGTTGTCGCCTGTTTTTCGTCACTGGCGGACCTAGCCATCGCGGTCCGCAAGAGCCGGCGAGTCTCGTCGATGCGGTCGAGCTTCAGCAGCGCTTGCACTTCCTGAGCGCGCTTACCCGGCTCGGTGTACACATACTTGATGACCTCGCGCCGCGACAAAATCAGCTCGGGATGCTGGGCAGCCCAATCCACTGCGGAATGCAGTTCGGGGGTGTCGGGCTCCAGCTTGTAGGTTGCGGCAGTCTTCACGCACCTCGTCAGCACGCCGGTCTGGCCACTCGCGCTGTCCACGATCGTCAGTGCCACCGATGCGGCGGCAGGGTTGTCGCGTTGGTGCACGTGCGGGCCGTGTTTGGCCAAGCTGACTCCACCGGTGCCCGCGCCGCTCAGTCGAGCAACGGAGCCTGTTAGCGCGAAGTCGATCGCGTCGACGACGCCACTCTTGCCAGAGCCATTTGGCCCGGCAACGACGAACGACTGGCCATCTAGTCGCAAATCCAGCAACCGGATGCCGCGAAACTCTTCAACGTGAATGGCTTTAATCTGGATCACGCGCGTCGGTCGCCGGTCTCTTCGGCAAACAACGCGACCAGTACGTCAGCCTTGGGCAACTTGTCGGCACCGAGTAACGCGCCCAGCTGTGCTGCGACCGCCGCGGGCACCACCTCGTCGACCTCGTTCAGGCGCTGCGTAAAGGTGCGCAGCACCTCAGACTCGATTCGAGACACTCGACCCCCTGCCAACGGTTTACCCCGCCTCCCCAGCGGTTCGATCACCGTAGCGTCAATTTCAGCAAACATGCAGCGTGTTCGCTAACAGCAAACCTCGGGAGGATCTCCCTGCTTGCCGGCCGGTTTAGATACGACGCAACAGACCTTCCGCCTGTGCGGCAGTCTGCATTGCTTAAAGAAGGCGCGCCGGGGTTTGCCACGCCGGGAGTCGACTATCAACACGGGTGTCGGTACCACTGCATATGGTCGTCACGTGCCCAGCGAACTCGTGAACGAAACCGTCGGCCGCCTCGCCCGCCGCAAGCCGATCCGCGCGGAGGCCGAGACCCAGGCGGACATCTACATGCTGCTGACCACCGCCGGTCTCGGACTCGATCCGGACGACGTTGTGAAGATCGAATCCCAGGTCGCTGACGGCACACGACGGCGTATCGATATCGAGGCCGGGCACGTCGTGATCGAGGTGAAGAAGGACCTCACCGTCGGCAACCTCGCTGACTACGAACAGCAGCTCGCCGGCTACGTTCAACAGCGGCACAAAGAGCTGGGCACACGCTACGTCGGCATTCTCACCGACGGCACCGGTTGGATGCTCTACAACCTGGAAGGCGACGCTCTCGTCTTCGTCTCCGAGCTGGTCCTGAACCCCAGCGCACCCGACGTCGCTCAGCTTCTTGTCTGGCTGGAATCGGTGATGGCGACACGGGAGCAGATCAAACCAACCCCGCAGGAGATCCAGGACCGGTTGGGTGCCGACTCCCCGGGCCACCGGCTCGACCACGCTTCTCTGGCCGCGCTTTTCGAGGCTAACGTCGACGACCCGGAGGTGAAGCTCAAGCGAGAACTGTGGGCAAAGCTGCTGCGCACCGCGTTCGGCAAGAACTTCGTCGACGACCCAAACCTATTCATCAACCACACACTGCTGGTGATCACCGCTGAGTTGATCGCCCACGCAGCGGTCGGCTGGGACGTATCTCCCAGCGGTGGCCTGTCGCCGATGCAACTGACATCCGGGTCGGAGTTTCAACAGGCTCAAATCCACGGCGTCGTCGAGGCAGACTTTTTTGACTGGGTGGTGCAAGTCAAGGGCGGGCAGGAGTTCGTCGTCGAACTCGGCAGGCGCATCGCACGGTTCGACTGGACAAAGGTTGAACACGACGTGCTGAAGATCCTCTACGAATCGGTAATCGCCCCCACCGAGCGCCGCCGGCTGGGCGAGTACTACACGCCGGACTGGCTCGCCGACCGTGTCGTCGAAGCGACCGTGACCGACCCCCTAGGCTCTCGGGTGGCAGACCCGTGTTTTATGCGAAATTTTGGCGT
>NZ_BLTG01000006.1 GCF_017312405.1 Mycobacterium sp. PO1 | reverse complement strand
TCAGCGGCGGCGGCGGCCGCTTCTAGCTCCCGGGGCGTTCCGTCGCGAGAAATGCCGGGTTGCGCCGCTCGCCCACCCACCGACATTGCACCCAGGGCTGTCGCCGCGGCGGATCGGCGACCCTGGCAGCNNCGCTGATCGCCACCCGCTCCTGGGTCATCGCGTCCCGCTCGCGGATGGTCACGGCGTGGTCCTCGAGGGAGTCGAAGTCCAGCGTGACGCAGTACGGCGTGCCGATCTCGTCCTGGCGGCGGTAGCGGCGCCCGATCGCCCCCGCGTCGTCGAACTCCACATTCCACGACGTGCGCAGCTCGGCGGCCAGGTCGCGAGCCTTGGGCGACAGGTCGGCGTTGCGTGACAGCGGCAGCACCGCAGCCTTGACCGGCGCCAACCGCGGATCCAGGCGCAGCACGGTGCGCTTGTCGACACCGCCTTTGGCGTTGGGAGCCTCGTCCTCGGTGTAGGCGTCGATCAAGAACGCCATCAGCGAGCGGGTCAACCCGGCTGCGGGTTCGATGACGTACGGCACGAACCTCGTCTCGGTGGCTTGATCGTAGAACGACAGGTCCGCACCGGAATGCTTGGCGTGCGTGGACAAGTCGAAGTCGGTGCGGTTGGCCACCCCCTCCAGCTCACCCCAGGGGCTGCCCGCGAAGCCGAACTTGTACTCGATGTCGACGGTGCGATCGGAGTAGTGCGACAGCTTCTCCTTCGGGTGCTCGTAGAGGCGCAGGTTGTCGCGGTTGATGCCGAGGTCGACGTACCACTGCAGCCGGGTGTCGATCCAGTACTGATGCCACTCGGGCGCGGTCGCGGGTTCGACGAAGAACTCCATCTCCATCTGCTCGAACTCGCGGGTGCGGAAGATGAAGTTGCCCGGGGTGATCTCGTTGCGGAAGCTCTTGCCGATCTGGCCGATGCCGAACGGCGGCTTCTTGCGCGCGGTCGTCACGACGTTGGCGAAGTTGACGAAGATGCCCTGCGCGGTCTCGGGACGCAGATAGTGCAGCCCCTCCTCGGTCTCGATCGGGCCCAGGTAGGTCTTCAGCATCATGTTGAAGTCGCGTGGCTCGGTCCACTGGCCTTTGGTGCCGCAGTCCGGACACACGATGTCGGTCATCGCCACCGAGTCCGGGTCCGACAAGCCCTTCTTCTCGGCGTACGCCTCCTGCATGTGATCCTGCCGGTGGCGCTTGTGGCAGTTCAGGCATTCCACCAGCGGATCGTTGAACACCTCGACGTGGCCCGAGGCCACCCAGACCTCGCGGGGCAGGATGATCGCGCTGTCCAGGCCGACGACGTCGTCACGGCCGGTGACGACCGCGCGCCACCACTGCCGCTTGATGTTCTCCTTGAGCTCCACACCCAACGGGCCGTAGTCCCAGGCGGATTTGGTGCCGCCATAGATCTCGCCGGACTGGAAGACGAGTCCACGGCGCTTGGCCAGATTCGCAACGGTGTCGATGATCGAAGACGGAGCCACGGGTTGACAGCGTAGCGACGCCGACGGCCGACGCTCATCCGAGATCGATTGACATGCGCTCCCACGCATGTATCGTGGTCATTAATGGAAATCATTGCCACTAAGGCTGACCCGCCCGCCGGACACGACCACGGAGGTGCGCCGCCGCCCGAGCTGCCGCCCCGCGCCGTCCTCGACACCGCCGGCGAGCTGTTGCGAGCCCTGGCCGCGCCGGTGCGCATCGCCATCGTGCTGCAGCTGCGCGAAGCCGCCCGATGCGTACACGAACTGGTCGACGCGCTGGGCCTGCCTCAGCCCCTGGTCAGCCAGCATCTGCGGATCCTCAAGGCGGCCGGGGTCGTCGACGGCGAGCGATCCGGCCGGGAAGTCTTCTACCGCTTGGTGGACCATCATCTGGCCGATATCGTCGTGGCTGCCGTGACCCACAGTGCCGAGGAGGTCGAACAGTGACTGGCGCCGTACGTGCGACCCGCCAACGTGCCGCGATCTCGGCGCTGCTGGAAAATCTGGACGATTTCCGCTCGGCGCAGGAACTGCACGACGAACTCCGCAAGCGGGGCGAAGGCATCGGTCTGACCACCGTCTACCGGACGCTGCAGCAGATGGCGGCCACCGGAACGGTCGACACGCTGCGCACCGACACCGGCGAATCGGTCTACCGGCTGTGCTCGGATCATCATCACCACCACCTGGTCTGCCGGGCCTGCGGCAGCACAGTCGAGATTCAGGGCAGCCAGGTGGAGAAGTGGGCCGCCGAGGTCGCCCGTAAGCACGGCTTCACCGAGGTCACCCACACCGTGGAGATCTTCGGGCTGTGCAGCCGCTGCGGCGCCCTGCCGTCAGACAACTAGGACCGGTCGTCAGACAACCGAGGCCCCGTCGGCAGACACGGCCCGGTCATCAGATGACCAGCGCACGACGCACGTCCGCGCCCGTGGCGAGCACCATCATCACCAGGGTGCGCAGCGCGTCGTCGCTCAACCCGCCGGCCGGGAAGTTGTACCGCAGCAGCACGTCACCGGTTTTCTTGGCCGAACCGGACCCGGTCTTCGCGGCGCCGATCTTCTCGACCAGCGACACCGTCCCCAGCAGCGTGTCGTGGGCGTGCTTGGCGACCGCGGCACGGATCTTCGCATTGAGCGGCAGATCCCACGCCAGCACCTGGGTCAGCGACACCATCTCGAGTCCCTCGGCGATGGTGACCACCCGCAACGAGGCGAACGTCTCGTCGTGACGCACCGTCAGCGCACCGTCGTCCTCGCGCTGCACCGGCAGGATCTCGGTGAGCGCGACCTCCAGCCGCTCCGACAGCTCCATGCGCTCCATTCAGGCGCGCCTGCTCAGGCACATCATTCGGCCCTGCCGCTCAGGCACATCATTCGGCCCTGCCGCTCAGGCACATCATTCGGCTCTGCCGCTCAGGCACATCATTCGGCCCTGCCGAAGCGGCGGTTGCGGTTGACGTATTCCTCGCAGGCCGCCCACAGGTCGCGGCGGTCGTAGTCGGGCCACAGCTTGTCCTGGAAGACGTACTCGGCGTAGGCCGCCTGCCACAGCAGGAAGTTGCTGGCCCGCTGCTCCCCCGAGGTCCGGATGAACAGATCCACGTCGGGAATGTCGGATCGGTGCAGATGCTTGGCGAACATGGCTTCGCTGATCCGGCTCGGCTTGACTTTGCCGTCGACCGCCTCCTGCGCCAGCGCACGGGTCGCCTCGACGATCTCGGTGCGCCCGCCATAGTTGACGCAGTAGTTGATCGTGATGACGTCGTTGCCGATGGTCATCTCCTCGGCGATGTCGAACTCCTTGATGACGCTGCGCCACATCCGAGGGCGCGAACCCACCCAGCGCATGTTCACGCCCATCGCGTTCAGGTTCTCCCGACGCCGACGCACCACCTCCCGGTTGAAGCCCATCAGGAAGCGCACCTCCTCGGTGCTGCGCTTCCAGTTCTCGGTGGAGAACGCGTACACCGTCAGGTGTTTGATACCGATCTCGATGGCCCCGCAGGTGATGTCGATGAGCACCGCCTCACCCATCTTGTGGCCTTCGGTGCGGTGCAGGCCGCGCTGGGTGGCCCACCGCCCGTTGCCGTCCATCACCACCGCGACGTGGTTGGGCACCTGGCCGGCCGGGATCTGCGGCGCGGCGGCCTTGGACGTGTGCTGGGGCGGACGCGAGAATCTGCCGTTGGTGTTGGGTGGCAGATCCGGAAACACCACCGGCCACGTCGAGGTGTCCGGGAACATCGGATAATCGTCAGGCGCCGGGGGCAGCTGAGGGTAGCTGGTCTGACCCTTCCGCCGCCCGGCGCGTTCCGTTGCCATGCGCCACATCCTGCCTGATGCCCGCCACGGCGCTCCGATCCACCCGCTCGACGAGGGGTAGCGTCCGCAGTTGCCGTTCCAGGTGCCACTGCAGGTGCGCCGCCACCAGACCGCTGGCCTGGCTGCGATGCGACCCCGACGACGTCTGCGCGTGCTCCCAGTCACCCTCGTAGAGCGCGGCCATCAGGTCCAGCACCGCCTGGGGTGGGGTGGCGGACCCGGAGGGCCGGCAGTGCACGCACACACTGCCGCCGGCCGCCACGTGGAAGGCGCGGTGCGGCCCCGGTGCGGCACAGCGGGCGCAGTCGGTCAATGCCGGCGCCCATCCGGCGATTCCCATCGCCCGCAGCAGGTAGGCGTCGAGCAGCAGCTCGCGCGGGCGGCTGCCGTCGGCCACCGCCCGCAACGCGGCGACGGTGAGTCTGTGCAACGCGGGCGCCGGGGCCCGCTCCTCACCGGCGAGCCGCTCGGCGGTCTCCAGCATCGCGCACGCACAGGTGTAGCGGCCGTAATCGCTGACGATGTCGGAGGCGAACGCGTCGATGGCGGCCACCTGGGTGACGATGTCCAGGTTGCGGCCCGGATGCAGCTGAACGTCGATGTGCGCGAAAGGTTCCAGCCGCGCGCCGAACTTGCTGCGGGTACGCCGCACCCCCTTGGCGACGGCCCGCACCAGCCCGTGGTCACGCGTGAGCAGGGTCACGATGCGGTCGGCTTCGCCGAGCTTGTGCTGGCGTAACACCACCGCCCGGTCCCGGTACAGACGCATCGGCCCAGTCTCCCACTGCCGGGGGACGAAATGTGCTTCGCAGCGCCGATACCCTCGTAGGTGATGCCTGACGTTCCTCCCCCTCGAGACCGGCCCGGGGACCGCTTTCCCACCCTCGGCGAGCAGCTCTACCAGCTCGCCAACGGCACCGTGACGTCCGTCGACCTGGTCCGCAGGTCGCTGGAGGCAATCCAGGCCAGCCAGTCCACCCTCAACGCGTTCCGGGTGGTGCTCACCGACCAGGCACTCGCGGACGCCGCGGCTGCCGACCGGCTGCGCGCGTCGGGCCGTGACACCGCTGATCGTCCCCTGCTGGGCGTCCCGATCGCGGTCAAGGACGACGTCGACGTCGCGGGCGTGCCCACCCGCTTCGGGGCGCAGGGCACCGTCCACCCCGCCGACACCGACGCCGAGATGGTGCGTCGGCTGCGCACCGCGGGAGCGGTGATCGTCGGCAAGACCAACACCTGTGAGCTCGGCCAGTGGCCGTTCACCAGCGGGCCGGCGTTCGGGCACACCCGCAACCCGTGGTCGCGCGAGCACACCCCGGGCGGCTCGTCGGGCGGTAGCGCCGCCGCGGTGGCCGCGGGCCTGGTCGCCGCGGCGATCGGCTCCGACGGCGCCGGCAGCGTGCGCATTCCGGCCGCCTGGACGCATCTGGTCGGCATCAAGCCGCAGCGCGGGCGCATCTCGACCTGGCCGCTGCCCGAGGCGTTCAACGGCATCACCGTCAACGGAGTGCTGGCTCGCACGGTGGCCGACGCCGCCCTGGTGCTCGACGCCGTCGCCGGCAACGCGCCCGGCGACCTGCACACCCCGCCGCCGGTGACCGTGTCCGATTTCGTGTCCCAGGCGCCCGGACCGTTGCGGGTGGCCATCTCGACCAAGTTCGCCTACGCGGTGTTCCGTCCCCGCCTGCACCCCGAGATCCGTGAAGCCCTCGACAACGTCGCCGGCCAGCTCGAACAGCTCGGGCACACCGTGACCTCCGCCGACCCCGACTACGACCTGCGCATGTCATGGAATTTCCTGGCCCGGTCGACGTCCGGCATCCCCCAGTGGATCGATCGGCTGGGACACCGCGTCGAACTGGATGAACGCACCCGCGCCAACGCCAGGGTCGGCCGGTTGCTCTCCGAGCACATCCTGCGCAAGGCCCGCGCCAACGAGGCGGCCACGCAGCGTCGGGTCGGCTGGATCTTCAACCTGGCCGACGTCGTGATCGCGCCGACGACCGCGCTGCCGCCCCCGCAGGTGCACAGCTTCGACGGGCTCTCCGGCCTGGCCACCGACCGCGCGATGATCCGGGCCTGCCCGGCGACGTGGCCGTGGAACCTGCTGGGTTGGCCGTCGATCAGCGTGCCCGCCGGGTTCACCTCCGACGGTCTGCCCATCGGTGTGCAGCTGATGGGGCCGGCCAACAGCGAGCCGCTGCTGGTGTCGCTGGCGGCGGCGCTGGAAGCGCTCAACGGCTGGGCGACCCACCAACCGCGGAACTGGTGGGACACCCGGATCGCCCCGCCGGAGCCGGCCCCGGACACCACGAATCTTGCCGCTCCCGACTCGGTGGCGGGCGTCGTCGCGTAATGTCCCGACCGTGACCGGTCGCGTGGTATTGCCTGCCGCGGCGGCGTTCGCGTGCGCCGTCGCCGTTCCCGCCGTCGTGGCGCCCGCCGCCCAGGCCGACAACCGGCGCCTCAACGAGAGCGTCGTGGTCAACGTCTACACGATTCAGCAGCACAACGACTGCGAGACCGACATCCAGATCAATCCGCAGCTGCAGCTGGCCGCGGAGTGGCACACCAGGGATGTCCTCAACAACCGGGCCCTCAACGGCGACATCGGTTCCGACGGCTCCACGCCGCAGGACCGTGCCCGCAACGCGGGCTTCGTCGGCACGGTCGCCGAGACGGTGGCGATCAACCCGGCGCTGGCGATCAGTGGGATCGAGATCCTCAACCAGTGGTACTACCGGCCCGACTACATGGCGATCATGTCGAACTGCGCCAACACCCAGATCGGGGTGTGGTCGGAGAACAGCCTGGACCGCACCGTCGTCGTCGCGGTCTACGGCCAGCCCGGTTAGAACCCTGGCACAGACGGGCCAGCCGGACGATTGCTCCCGAGCCTCTCCGAGCAGCGTCGCTGAGTTCTTCCCCGCGGGCCCTGGTGGTGCACAGATTTAGGCCGGCGGTGTACATACCGCCGCGCCCCGGATGCAACGCTGTCGAGCTTCGTTGTGGCCGCCGATGTGCGAGAGCACTCGGTGCCGTCTTGCCGACCGACAATGTCGTCTGTTTCAGCCTGAAGTTCTGCAGTCGCGTCCCCGAATTCGCCTTTACACTTCAACCGTGCGCCCGTCGTGGCCGTTGATTTGCCGCTCGGAGGAGCTGCGAAGGGTCGATGCCGCGCTGATGACGGAGTTTTCCGGCGTCGTGATCTCCGGGTCAGCGGGTGTTGGCAAGAGTCGGCTCGCCCTTGAGGCGCTGACCGCCGCGCAAGCACGCGGATGCCAAACCAGGCTCATCACGGGTACGCACTCCGGCCGGGCTATTCCACTCGGCGCCTTCAGTTCTTGGACCGCGGCTGAGGTCCCGGACTCGGTTCACCTGCTCACCGGTGTAATCGACGCGGTGACACA
The DNA here is from genome assembly GCF_017312405.1 of Mycobacterium sp. PO1. Taxonomy (GTDB): domain Bacteria; phylum Actinomycetota; class Actinomycetes; order Mycobacteriales; family Mycobacteriaceae; genus Mycobacterium. Next base: position 45,148 of record NZ_BLTG01000006.1, on the reverse strand, counting down.
CGCCCCGCCCAGCACCGAGGTTGTCATTGTCGTCGACGACGTGCACCTTCTTGACGACCTCTCGGCATACGTCGTGAACCAGATCATGCAGCGCAACGCCGCAAAGCTGGTCCTCACGCTGTTGGACGATGCGCCAACCCCTGCGGCGGTGCGGGAGATCTGGAAAATGGGCCAGTTCGAACGCCTCGAGCTGGAGCCGCTGTCTGCCGAACAAACATCCGTCCTGCTCTCCACTGCGCTGGGCGCCGACATCGACAAGGGCGCGGCAAGCCGGCTTTGGGACCTGACCCGCGGGAACCCCTTGTATTTGCGCCACATCATCGAACAGGAAATCGCCGATGGGCGCATGAAGCGCCACCGGGGTGAGGTCTGGCAATGGGTCGAGGAGCCCGTGGTCCCGACGAGCCTGGTCGAACTGATTCAATCCCGCATCGGCACCCTCCCCGCCTCCGTCAGCGATGTCATCGACACCCTTTCTGTCAGCGAACCAATCGAGCTGTCCGTTCTTGCGCGGATCACCGATCAACGTGCGATCGAAGACGCCGAGACCAGTGGCCTGGTTGTGGTGGTGTCAACCGACCGCGGCATGGCTGTCCGGTTGGCCCACCCCCTCTACGGTGAGGTACGCAGACGATGCGCACCGGCGACCAAATTGAGGCGACTGCGCGGCCTCGTCGCCGGCGAACTCGACGCGTCAGGCGCCGACGACGACGCACACATCCTGGTGCGCCGTGCGACGCTGGGTCTCGAATCTGACCGACCGCCCGACGAAAAACTGCTGACCAAGGCAGCTCAGAGTGCGGTTTGGCTGGCAGATCTTGCTCTAGCCGAGCGCCTTTCGGAGGCAGCTGTACGATCCGGCGGCGGTCTGGAGGCTGAACTGACGCGGGCGCATGCGCTTTCGTGGCTCGGTCGCGGCGACGAGGCCGAGGCCGCGCTCGCCCGCATCGACCGATCCGTTCTGCAGAGTGATGGACGCGCGCGCGTGGGCTTCCTGCGTTCCAGCAACATGCTCTGGAGTCGCGGGGATCCCGCCACAGCCAAAGCGGTCATCGACGAGGCTGCGGAAAACGTTTCGGCTCAGCATCGGGCGTACATCGACACCTTTCGTGCGGTGTACTGGTTCGCCGTGGACGAGCCCGAAGCCGCGCTACGCGCATCGAGCGGCCTTGCCGTTGACGACATGCCTGCGGTGGTCGGTGCCGAACTGGCTTGGGTGCTCGCGACTGTCTACGCAGAAGCTGGTCAGACGACTGAGGCTGTCAGCGCCGCCGAGAGCGGTTATGTGACCGCAACGAGATCTTTCGATGCTCCGCACATGATGTTCAACATCGCCGACTCACACGTCAGCGCACTGGTTCTGGCCGGGCGGGTCAATGAAGCCCTCGACGTCGGTACGCGGATTCGTCAGCAGGCCGCGGACTTCACTGGCACCGCTCGTCCGCTCGGGGCCGCCGTAGCCGGGCGCGCTGCCATCGCCGCTGGTGACTTGCGCTCGGCATGTGCGCTCCTGCAGGACTCGGTAACACTCCTGTGCGCAAAGCACTCTCTGGGTTGGGGTTATCGATACCTGATCCCACGAATCGAGGCGCTCGCCGTACGAGGCAGCCTCTCCGAGGCCACCGCCGATCTGGCTCTCCTGGAACACATGCCGCGACCGTTCCGGCAGCTCGACCACGAGCAGAGCCGCGCTCGCGCGTGGGTGGCGGCCGCAGAGGGCGCAGTCAACGAGGGAATCGACTTGCTGCTGTCAGCAGCACGCCGAGCCTCCGCCAAAGGACAGTTCGCAGCTGAAGTCTTGTGCCTGCAGACCGCGATCCAGTTCGGTTACCGCGGAGCGGCATCCCGCCTGCAGGAACTCGAAACTCGCGTGGACGGGCCCCGCGTGCAGTTGGTGGCGCGATTCGCTGAAGCGTTGCGAGATATGGATGTCGGTGCTCTCGCGCAGCTGTCCGGGGAGTTCGAGCTCATGGGCGACCTCGTGGCAGCGGCGGACACGGCCGCGTACGCCTCGCTGGGGTTTCGCCGTGCCGGGAAGCGCGGCTCAGCTCTGTCTTGCGCGACGCGAGCATCGGAGCTCGCGGAGCGAACCGGTGCGTCCACTCCGGCGTTGCTCGGCGTTCTCGAACCGCTGCCGCTGACCGTTCGCGAACGTGAGATCGCCACACTGATCGGTCAGGGCATGTCGAGTCGACGTATCGCCGAGCGTCTTCACCTTTCGGTCCGGACGGTCGAAAGCCACACCTACCGGGCCATGTCGAAGACCGGGACAACAAGCCGGAACGAACTCGCCGCGCTACTGCCCCACCAGCGGGCGTAGGCGGTTTCGATGATCACCGGCGGACGTCCTGGTGGCGGATCGACCCCGGACAAGATCACCTGCGTGTCCTGCGGCGCAGATGCTGCACCAACGAACAAGTTCTGCGGCGAGTGCGGCGCACGTCTGACGGGGATCGACGCATCCGCGGAGTACAAGCAGGTGACTTTGTTGTTCGTGGACGTCGTGCGGTCCATGGACCTCGCGGCAGCACTCGACATGGAGCGACTCCGTGAGGTCATGACCGACGTCGTGGAGCGGTCTGCTGACGTGCTACGCCGCTACGGCGGCACCGTGGAGCACCACGGAGACGGCGTGATGGCGATCTTCGGCGCGCCCATCGCGTTGGAGGATCACGCGCTGCGGGCCTGTGTGGCGGCTCTGGCGGTCCAGAAGGAGATCGGACACATTGCGGACAAAGTCCAACTCCGAGACGGTGTGGGGCTACAGGTCCGCGTCGGACTGAACTCCGGCCCGGTGATCGCCGGGCAGATCGGCTCCGGATCGCTGGGTTACCGGGCTACAGGTGAGCATGTGGGTATGGCGCAACGGATGGAGTCGGTGGCGCCGCCCGGTGGAGTGATGCTCTCGGAATCGACCGTGCGACTGGTCGGCCCAGCGGTCACGCTGGGCGAGCCGGAATGGAAGCACATCAAAGGCGCCGCGAAACCCTTGCGCGCATGGCAGCTGCTGGCAGTGACGCCACGCCAGGGCGCGTGGAGTCGCACGGAAGCAGCTCTGGTCGGTAGGTCCCGCGAGCTTTCCGTACTCGGCGCAATGCTGAACCGCGCGATCGGCCGAAGCGGCGCTGTGGTGCAGTTGACGGGCCCGCCCGGCATCGGCAAGAGCCGGACAGCACGTGAACTCGCAACGCGTGCCGAGAGTCTCGGCATCGAAGTCTGTTGGTCGTTTTGTGAATCGCACACCAGCGACGTTGCGTTTCACGCCGTGACGCGACTGCTTCGGTCTGCCCTGCGCCTGACCGACCTCGGAGCCGAGGCCGCGCGTCTGCAGTTACGTGCGGTGATGCCCGATGCCGACTCGAACGATTTACTCCTGCTCGAAGACCTCCTCGGCATCGCTGAGTCAGAAGTTCCGGTACCGCAGATAGACCCGGAAGTCCGTCGCCGCAGGATCACCGGTCTGATCAACAACGCATCGCTGCGGCGAGAGAAGCCGGCCCTCTACATCATCGAGGATGTGCACTGGATCGACACGGTCAGCGAGTCGATGCTGGCGCTGTTTCTCGACGTCATTCCGAGCACCGCATCGATGGTGCTCATCACCCACCGTCCGGAATACCGCGGCCTGCTGAGGGGAGTGAACGGGGCCCAAACGCTGACTCTGGCTCCCCTGGATGATGCGGATATCGCAGCCATGGTCCGCGAGCTGGTCGGTTCGGATCCGTCCGTCGGAGCCCTCACGGGACTGATCACTGAACGCGCGGCGGGTAATCCATTCTTCGCCGAGGAGATGGTGCGAGAACTCGTGCAGCGCGGAGTACTGTCCGGAAACCGCGGTCGCCATGTCTGCGACAAGAATGTCACCGAGATCAGCGTTCCCGCCACGGTGCTGGCAGCTGTCGAGGCACGAATCGACGGGCAGCTGCCGGCGGCGAAGCGGACACTGCGTGCCGCCGCCGTCCTCGGAGTCCGCTTTCGTGCGGACTTGCTCGCGGCAATGGATGTCGAGCCTGTGCTCGACGAGCTGATCGATGCCGAACTGATCGACCGAGTCGGGCCGGGGGACGATGCAGAATACGTGTTCCGGCATCCGCTCATCCGCGCCGTTGCCTACGAATCACAGCTGAAGTCTGACCGCGCCGGGTGGCACCGACTCGCAGCCGTGGCAGTCGAGCAGAGTACGGACAGGGCGACGGACGAACACGCTGCATTGATCGCTGAGCACGTCGAGCATGCGGGCGACTTCGCGGCCGCGTATCACTGGCACATGCGCGCGGGCGCCTGGCTCACCAACCGTGACCTGGCTGCGGCAAGGGCCAGTTGGGAGCGCGCACGCCGGCTTGCCGATCAGTTGAGCGATGACGAATCCGATGTTCTCTCGATGCGGATCGGACCGCGGACAATGCTGTGTGCCACCGACCTGCAAGCGCGCGAAGCTCACGAGAGCGAGGACCGATTTGCCGAGCTGCGGCGGCTGTGCCGCACTACCGGGGACAAGGTGTCGCTGGCCATCGGTATGAGCGGCCCGGCGACCGCGCTGATGTTCGCGGGACGAGTACGTGAGGCGTCGCAGTTGTCCTCTGAGCAGATGGCTCTGCTTGCATCGATCGACGATCCGACACCCCTGATGGCGTTGGCGTCAGTAGCATTCTGCAACTGGCTCGGAGTCCTGCGTTTCGACGAGATCGTGCATTGGTCTCAGGCCGTCGTCGACTTGGCGGATGGGGACCCGACCAAAGGCGCCAGTTATGGCATTGGATCCCCCCTCGCGGTCGCATTGGGGTGGCGCGGCACGGCGAAGTGGTGCCTGCGGTTGCCGGGATGGCGCGACGACCTGCATGGCGCCGTGGAGATGGCCCGACACAGCAACACCGAGACGCTTTCGGGAACAATCGCGTGGACCTACGGTTTCGCGATGCAATATGGGGTGTTGCGAGCCGATCATGGCATTCGCGCCGCAGCTGAAGAAGCGGTAGGGATCGCTCGGTGCGCCAGCAACGACCGTGCGCTGGGACTAGCGGGCTACACGCTCGCTGTTGCTCTGCTGAGTCAGGACGACGACGCCGACCGACTGCGAGGGTTGGAGTTGATGGCGGAGGTACGCGAGTTGTGGTCGCGTAGAGGCATCTTCTTCCTGATCCCGATCACCGATATGTGGCTCGCTCGCGAAACCGCCCGTCACGGTGATCGTGATGCCGCTGTCGGAGCCATGCGTCAGGCCACCGTTGAGTTGCACCGAGGCTACCCGTTCTATGGTGTGTGGGCGGACGTTGTTCTGGCTGAGACACTTCTGGATCGTCGCGCCGAGGGCGATCTACTCGAGGCTCGGGCGGCCGTCGACCGATTGAGTCATCTCGCGAAAGAACATGACTCGGTCATGGTGGAGATTGCGCTCCTGCGAATTCGGGTACTGTCAGCTCGCGCCCAGGGCGACACGTCGACCGTCGCCGAACTTGCGCCATGTTACCTCGATAGGGCGGAATCGCTTGGCTTCGAGGGACATATCGATTCGGCTCGTTCTATCCTCAGCGATCTTCGTTAGCCCAAGTCCCGGACTAGTCCGGGTCACCGGAGACGTCGCCAACATCGGAGTTGGTCCCGCCGCGCGACGACTCGTCGTCGGATGAACCTTCCTCGGACGAACCGGCAGCGGACGACCCGGCCTCGGACAGGGCCGCGCCGCTACTTGGCGCATCCCCCTCCGACAATGGCGCATCATCGCTGAATGAGTTGTCCGCGGCAGTACCACTTTCAGCCGACTCCCCCTCGGCAGGCCACGCTGCCGACGACGACCCCTCATACGCCGTCGGATCCGTGTCGGTGCTGTCGATGGCCGGTGCCTCCGTCACATCCGAGGCGACCTGCTCGACGAGTTGGGTCTCGACGGCGCCCTCCGTGGGCTCCGTGCCCGGCTCCTCACCTTCTGGCAAGCCCTCCGAAGACAGCGCCGGGAACGACGACTCGGCAGTCTGCGTTGCATCCTGTTCCACTCCTGAAGATACCGAATCCGTGGCGGCAAGGGGCAGCCCAGTGCTATCGACGACTGCCGTGGTGATTGCGACAGGCGGGTCTGCATCGCCCACCGGCGCCGACGACTTCGGCAGGGGCGGCAACCCCACCAACGCCAGAGCATTGTCGATGCCCTCAGCGATTGCTTCGCCCAGGTCGGCCAGGAGCGTCGCCAGATCGACTCTCGGGAACAGCCGAGCCGGCGTGGGCTCCCACAGCGGGATACTGCGGTCATATCCGAGCTCTACGAGCACTCTGACGAACGGCTCGACGACATCGATCAAGGCCTCCGGCACGCCCAGCATCCGCAGCGGGGAGAACAGCGGCAAGTTCTGCGTCTCGAAGAAGTAATAGCTCGAATCGCCAAAGGTGCCTTGGAATGCCGGCGACGAGGTGGGGTCTTCGGGAAGAGCGACTTCGAACGGCCACGTGTGCACGTAGAGGATGCCCATGATCGCGTTCAGGGTGGCGAGCAGATTTACGGGATATAGAGGAAAGTCTGCGAAACCGTCGTACTGCGAAGCGATCACGACGGTGTCGAACGGCGTGTCCGTCGGAGCGGGACCGTTGAATGTCCAATCGATGATCGGGATGTAGAGGCCTGGGAAGCGCGCATGGAGGCCCCCGTTGGGGGTGTTGACGTCTCCGTGCACAATGAAGTCGATGTCAGGGGCGGCGGTGCCCTCCGGATACTTCTTACTCAAGCGCCCTTTGACGACGTTGGCCGAAGCCGCGCCCTGAGAAAGGCCGTAAACCACCACGCTGCCGTCGACATGCGGCGCCATTGCCGCTTCGATCGCGTCCGCGCCGGCCTCGATCGACTGGTCACCGGTGAGGTCGAAGAGCCCCGACAGCTTCCACAACGGTTCGTCGGGCCACGCCGGCCCCCCAGGCCCGAAGAGGCTCGGATCCCCCAGCAGGAGACCGAGTACGCGAAAGATTCCGGTGAGTGGCCAGGCTTCTCCCCGCGCAGCGACAGCGATGGGCGTGAAAGTGCGGCCCGGGTGGGTCGGGGTGACAAAACTGTCCATGACGGCCGCGACACCGGCGTCGTGCAGTTTCGGGCAGGTGACTCCGCACACCAGCAGCGCGGTGGAGTCAGCGGCCAACTTGACCTCGGGCGACACTGGTTGAACTGCTGTCGGCACAACGGTGGCCGCCGCGAGAAGGGCAGCGCCGACCGACGCGCCCGCCCGCCGGGCCTTGCGACCTTTTCGCCGACTGACGTGTTCTGCGGTAGCCATGATGCGCCCTCCTTCGACGTGTCCGACGGAACGATGCCCACCGCAGCCGGCGTGGCAGATCCGCACGTCGAATGCTTCCCCCGACCGCCGCCGCGGTACTCAGTAGGCGACTACTGCAATTGCCGGCACCCTCCGCGCGGCGCTACTGCGTACCGGTTAGAACCCGAGGCGGCCCAACTGTTTCGGGTCGCGCTGCCAGTTCTTGGCGATCTTGACCCGCAGGTCGAGGAACACCTTGGTGCCCAACAGTTTCTCGATCTGGGTGCGCGCGGCGGTGCCGACCTCGCGTAACCTCGCCCCGCCTTTGCCGATCACGATGCCCTTCTGCGACTCCCGCTCGACGTAGAGGATGGCGTACACGTCGATCAACGGGTCGTCCTCCGGGCGTCCGGGCCGCTGCTCGACCTCGTCGATGACCACGGCCAGCGAATGTGGTAGCTCGTCGCGCACACCCTCGAGTGCGGCCTCGCGGATCAGCTCGGCCATCAGTACTTCTTCGGGCTCGTCGGTCAGCTCACCGTCGGGGTAGAACGCCGGGCCGGGCGGAAGCTGCGCCACCAGGACGTCGACGAGCACGTCGAGCTGAGCACCCGAGGTCGCCGACACCGGCACGATCTCGCTGTCGGGCCCGACCAGGTCGGCCACAGCCATCAACTGTTCGGCGACCCTGTCCTTGGACACCTTGTCGATCTTGGTGACGATCGCGATCACCGTCGTTCTCGGCGCCACCGCCCGGATCTGTTCGTAGATCCATCGGTCTCCGGGGCCGATCTTCTCGTCGGCGGGGATGCACAGTCCGATCACGTCCACCTCGGAATAGGTGTCCTTGACCAGGTCGTTGAGCCGCTGACCGAGCAGTGTCCGGGGCCGGTGCAGACCCGGTGTGTCGACCAGCACGATCTGGAAATCGTCGCGGTGCACGATGCCGCGGATGGTGTGGCGGGTGGTCTGCGGGCGGTTGGAGGTGATCGCGACCTTGCTGCCGACCAGGGCATTGGTCAGGGTGGACTTGCCGGTGTTCGGCCTGCCGACGAAACAGACGAAGCCGGAACGGAATTCGCTCATCGCCGGCCCGCCGAGTGTGAAACGTCGATGCTGCCGGCGCCGATTTCTCGCACCGGATGCACACTCGTGATCGTCACAGCGGCTGGCCCGCCCGGTCGGTGACGATCACCGCAGCCGCAGGGGCCATCTCCCGCACCGCGGCCACACCGGGATCGTCGGCCCCACCTCCGACGAGCACGGCGGCCTCCAGGCCGGTCGCGCCGCTGGACACCGCCGCGGCGAGCGCGGCCTGCAGTGCGGTCAGCGGCAGCGCCGCCAGCCCGACAGGCGCTCCCGCATACGTGCGGCCGTCGAGGTCGCGCACCGCGGCCCCGCTGGTCGCCTCCGCCCGGGCCATCGCGCCACGGGCGAGCACCACCAGCTTGGCGTCCTCGGCGTCGAGCTCACTCATTCGCTGTCCTGTTCGTCGTCCTCGGGTTCGGGCTCGACCCTGCTGACCAGCACCGTGCCGATGCGGACCCGGCCGCGCGGGTCCGGGCCGCCTTCGGCGCGCAGGAGCAACCCGTCCCAGTTCACCTCCGCACCGGGCAGGGGCACCCGGCCCAGCTCGAGCGCCAGCAGGCCGCCGACGGTGTCGACGTCGAGGTCGTCGTCGAAGTCGACGTCGTAGAGCTCACCGAGGTCCTCGATGGACAGCCGCGACGACACCCGGTACTGGTTGTCGCCGAGCTCCTCGATGGGAGCGACCTCGTCGGTGTCGTACTCGTCGGCGATCTCCCCGACGATCTCCTCGAGCACGTCTTCGATGGTCACGAGCCCGGCGATCGCGCCGTATTCGTCGACCAGCAGCGCCATGTGGTTTCGGTCGCGCTGCATCTCGCGCAGCAGTTCGTCGAGTGGCTTGGAGTCGGGCACGAAGACCGGTGCGCGCATGACCTCGGCCACCGAGGTGTCGCGGCCACCGCGGGTCGAGTAGTACGTCCGCTGCACAAGGTCCTTGAGATAGACGACGCCGACGATGTCGTCGACGTTATCCCCGATCACCGGGATGCGGGAGTGCCCGCTGCGGACCGCCAGGGAGGTGGCTTGACCGGCGGTCTTGTCACTTTCGATCCACACCATCTCGGTGCGGGGCACCATGACCTCACGCGCCGGGGTGTCGCCGAGTTCGAAGACCGACTGGATCATCCGGCGTTCGTCGTCGGCGACCACGCCGCGCTGCTGGGCCAGGTCGACGACCTCACGCAGTTCGATCTCCGAGGCGAACGGGCCGTTGCGGAAACCGCGTCCGGGAGTGACGGCGTTGCCGATCAACACCAGCAGGCGACTCAGCGGCAGCAGCAGCACCGAGAAAGCCTGCAGGGGAAGCGCCGTCACCAACGCGATGGTGTAGGCGTTCTGCCTGCCGACGGTGCGGGGGCCGACGCCGATGACGACGAAGCTGACCACCACCATGATCGCCGCGGCGGCGACCAGGCCCCAGGTCACCCCGAGGTGGCCGTCGAGGTAGGCGGCGAGCAGCACCGTGGCACTGACTTCGCAGGCGATGCGCAACAGCACGATGAGGTTGATGAACCGGGGTCGTTCGCCCATCACCCGCATCAGCCGCACCGCGCCCGGTCGCTCGTCGCGCACCAGCTCTTCGACGCGCGCCATCGACACCGTGCTCAGCGCCGCGTCGGTGGCGGCGAACAGTCCGCCGAAGGCGACCAGCACGATGGCGCCGATGAGTTGTCCCAGGCCGCTCACAGCTGGTCGCGTTCGACGATGTCATCGAAATAGCGGGACTTGTCGAGCAGCCTGCGGTCCTTCTCGGTCTGGCGGTCCAGGTGATAGGCCTGCACCTGTTCGGCCACCCATTCCTCGAGCAGCTCACGCTGCAGCGCGAACATCTCTTTTTCCTCGTCCGGTTCGGCGTGGTCGTACCCGAGCAGATGCAGCACTCCGTGCACGGTGAGCAGGGCCAGTTCCTGGCCCAGCGAATGTCCCTGGTCGGCGGCCTGCTTGCCGGCGAACTCCGGGCAAAGCACGATGTCGCCGAGCATGGCCGGCCCGGGTTCCGGCGCGTCGGGACGTCCACCGGGCTCGAGTTCGTCCATCGGAAAGCTCATCACGTCGGTCGGGCCGGGCAGGTCCATCCAGCGCATGTGCAGGTCGGCCATCGCCGCGCTGTCGAGCAGCACCATCGACAGCTCCGCGGCAGGGTTGACGTCCATCTTGCGGATCACGAATCGGGCGACGCTGATCAGTTCCTCTTCGGAAACGTCGATGCCCGATTCGTTGGACACCTCAATGCTCATCGTGCGCGCTACCGCCTCGGCCGACCGGTCGGGCCCGACGCCCGGCGTTGGGCCCGGTTCATCAGGGTCGGTTCCTCGGAGCGCGCGTAGGCGTCGACGATCTCCGAGACCAGTCGGTGCCGGACCACGTCGGCGCTGGTGAGCTCGGCGAAGTGGATATCGTCGATGCCGTCGAGGATGCGCATCGCCGCACGCAATCCCGACGCTGCCCCACCGGGCAGGTCGACCTGCGTGATATCGCCTGTCACAACGATTTTCGAGCCGAAACCGAGCCGGGTCAGGAACATCTTCATCTGCTCGGCGGTGGTGTTCTGCGCTTCGTCGAGGATGATGAACGCATCGTTCAGGGTGTTGTGGGTCAGCAAGAAATCTTCGGTGACATACAGCGAATCTGCTGCCGCGACGCGGATGCAGACGGCTTCCTCTGTGCCAACCGGCTCGATCCGATCGATGAAGCGCATCGGTCTGCCACCACCGGTGGCATCGTACTTGGCAAGCTTGCGCGGCAGGCGGAACGGAACAACGCCTTCGGGGAGGCGAATGTCGAGCATGTGTGCATCCGCGATGTGGTGCACCTCGCGCCCGCGGGCCAGCCCGGGCTTACGTCCCAGTGCCTTTCGCGTGCGGCGGTAGACCACGCCCCCCAGCGAGCGAACCAGGAATGTCACATCCTCGGCAAGCTGGAGGGACGCCGTTCCGAACTGGATGCGGCAGGTGCGGTTTTCCTGCGTCACCGGCCCGCCGTCGCTGTCCAACAGCCCTTGCAGAACGGCAAGCCGCACCTCTGGCGCATTGGCGAGATACTCGAACGGCACGAACTTGTCATCCGACTTCGTCCCTGCCAACGACAGCCGACGTAGACCTTCCGTCAGCGGATTCTTGGATCGCCCGCCTCGTCCACCGCGACCGACCAGAACGTAGTCGATTTCTGACTTCCGCCGCACGATGATGCCGGGTACGAGCCGCTGCAGCGCCTCCGCGAGTTCAGGATCGGTAGTCGCAAAGCTGGGCGAGGTGCTCAGCGATAGGCACCCGTCGCCCAACAACAACCCCAATGCGTAGGGATCGATCGGCACTGGTTCGGGCTCGAAGGCGACTGGAGCACTCAACAGCGGCAGCTCGTAGCGGTGATAATGCGCCGCCCTGAGGTTGCCGATCATCTCCTTCGTCTCCAGCACTCGCATCGGCTTACCGCGACGCTTTCCGTCCCTGGTCTGCACTGCCCAAAGGTGGTCGCCCGAAGCAAGTGTCGAGGCGCCGTCCTGGGTATGCACCCGATAAATTTCTTTGAATCCTTGCAGGTAGATGCCCAAAACCTCGGTTGGTCGGCCGTCGGAGCCGATGACTGCATCCCCTACCTTCAGGTCCCCGATCGCCCTGAAGCCCCTGGGTGTCAACACGCGAGTGGACAATGGCTGCGCTCGGCCACGCATGTACCCAAGCGGTGCCACCTCGATCACCCCGGCACTCATCAGCTTCGGGATCAGCTCGGGATCCATCATGTCGTGCAGGGCGTCGTAGAGCGGCCGCAGGTACGGGTCGATCTTCTCGCTCAGTGTGCCGGGCAGAAAGCCCAGACGTTCACCGGCTTCGACCGCGGGCCGGGTCAGGATGATCCGGCTGACCTGTTTGGTCTGCAACGCGCTGACAGCCTTGGCCATCGCGAGATACGTCTTGCCGGTGCCGGCGGGGCCGATGCCGAACACGATGGTGTGGGCGTCGATCGCATCGACGTAGTGCTTCTGGTTCAGCGTCTTGGGCCGGATGGTCTTGCCGCGGCGCGACAAGATGTCCAGGGTCAGCACTTCGGCCGGGGAGGCTTCGGCGGCGCCGGTCAGCATCGCGACGCTGTGCGCGACGGCGTCGGGCGTCAGCCGCTGCCCGCTGCCGACGACCTCGACGAGTTCGGAGATCACCCGCTCGGCCAGCGCGACGTCGGCGGGCTCACCGGCCAGCGAGACGGCGTTGCCGCGGACATGGATGTCGGCGGCCAGCAGCCGCTCGAGAGCACGCAGGTTTTCGTCGGAGGACCCCAGCAGGCCCATGACCAGATCGGGCGGAACTGTCATGCTGCTCCGGACTGACTCCGAGGCGGCGTTCGTCTCGCGGGGCGTCACGTGGAGTTTTCTGCCTGCTTCCTGGGTTCTGGGTCGGGTCAGCCCAGTTTAGCGCCGTGCCCCGTCACCACCCAATGCGTATTACCGGCGCCCTGCCGTCGAGCCCGCGGGCGTGCGAAGCGGCCGGTTGCGCACCACCTGTGGCCACCAGAACCAGCGGCCCAGCAGCGTCGCGATCGCCGGCATCATGAACGCCCGCACCACGAAGGTGTCGAACAGCAATCCGAGCCCGATCGTGGTGCCGACCTGCGCGATCACCCGCAGGTCGCTGACGACCATGGAGGCCATCGTGAGGGCGAACACCACGCCCGCCAGCGTGACCACGCTGCCGGTGCCCCCGATCGAGCGGATGATGCCGGTCTTGATCCCGGCGCCGATCTCCTCCTTGAACCGCGACACCAGCAGCAGGTTGTAGTCGGATCCGACGGCGATGAGCGCGATGATGGACATCACCAGCACCATCCAGTGCAGTTCGATGCCGATGATGTGCTGCCAGATCAACACCGAGACGCCGAACGACGCCCCCAGCGACAGGATCACGGTGCCGACGATGACCAGCGAGGCGACCAGGCTGCGGGTCAGCAGCAGCATGACCATGAGGACCAGGGTCAGCGCGGCGAGGATCGCGATCATCATGTCGTAGCGGGACCCGTCGGACATGTCCTTGAACGTCGCCGCGGTGCCGCCGAGCTGGATCTTCGCGTCCTCCAGCGGCGTGCCCTTGAGCGCCTCGATCGCGGCGATCTTGATCGGTTCGACCCGCGCGAGCGCCTCGGGTGAGGTCGGGTCGCCGCGGTGGGAGACCAACAGCCGCACGGTTTTGCCGTCGGGTGAGAAGAAGCTCTCCATCGCCTGCTGGAAGTCCTTGTTCTCGAACACCTCCGGTGGCAGATAGAACGAGTCGTCGTTGTTGGCCGCGTCGAACGACTTCGCCATCGCCGTGGAGTTCTGGCTCATCTCGTCCATCTGGTCGTAGAATCCGCCCATGGTGGCGTAGGTCGTGAGCATCATGTGCCGCATGCTCTCCATGGTTTCGATCATCGGCGGGAACGTGGCCAGCATCTGCGGCAGCAGTGACCGCATGGTCTCCATGTTCACCAGCGCCTTGTCGAACGAGTCGGTCATGGTGCTGATGCCGTCCATCGAGTCGAACAGCGACCGGAAAGTCCAGCACATCGGGATGTTGTAGCAGTGCGGTTCCCAGTAGAAGTAATTCCGGATGGGGCGGAACTGGTCGTCGAAGTTGGCGATCATGTCGCGGATCTGATGCACCGTCTGCTGCATGTCGTTGAAGTCGTCGATCATCACCGTGGTGACGTTCGACAACTGCGTCATCAGGCCGTACATGGTGCGCATCGTCCCGATCGTCCGGGCCAGCTCGTCGGCCTGGCTGCGCATGTCCTCCATGCGGTCCTGCATCAGCTTCATGTTCTGCTGCTGGCCGACGCCCTGCATGCTGATCAGGAACGGGATCGAGGTGTTCTCGATTGGGGCGCCGTCCGGGCGGGTCGGCGCCTGAACCCGCGCGACCCCCTCGACACCGAACACGCGTTTCGCGAGACGGTCCAACACCAGGAAATCTGTGGGGTTACGCAGGTCGTGGTCCGCCTCGACGAGCAGGACCTCCGGGCTCATCCGGGACAGCGAGAAGTGCTCGGTGGCGGCCTGCAGTCCGGCGTTCGCCGGAATCGAGTCCGGGACGTAGCGGGTGTCGTCGTAGCTGGTCTGATAGCCGGGCAGCGCAGCCAACCCGATGAACGACAGCGCCAGCGACGCGACGAGGATGGGTCCGGGCCAGCGGACCACCATCGTGCCGACGCGACGCCAGGCGCGGATCCGCATGGCGCGCTTGGGTTCGAGCAGATTGAACCGGCTGCCCACGGTCACGATCGCCGGGCCGAGGGTGAGCGCGACGGCCATACCGGCCAGCGTGCCCACCCCGCACGGCACACCCATGCTCTGGAAGTAGGGCATGCGCGTGAACGACAGGCAGAACATCGCGCCGGCGATGGTCAGACCCGAACCCAGCACGACGGGTGCCGTGCCGTGGAACATCTCGTAGTACGCCTCTTCGTGGGTGGCGCCGGCGGTTCGGGCTTCCTGGTAGCGCCCGACCAGGAAGATCGCGTAGTCGGTGCCCGCTGCCACGGCCAGCGAGATCAGCAGATTCGTCGCGTACGTCGACAGCCCGATGAGCTCGTAGTGCGCCATTGCCGCGACGACGCTTCGTGCCAGACCGAGCTGGACGAGGACCACCACGAGCAGGAGCAGGACGGTGGCGATGGAGCGGTAGAAGAACAGCAGCAGCACGATGATCACGCAGAAGGTGACCAGCAGCACCAGCGCCATGCTGCTCTCGCCGGCGATGTTGACGTCGGCGGTCATCGGCGCGGGCCCGGTGACGTGCACCCGCACGCCGGGCGGGGGCGGTGAATTGGCGACGATGTCCCGCACGGCCGCAACGGCCTCGTTGGACTCGGCCTCGCCCATGTTGCCGGCGAGGTTCAGCGTCGCGTACGCCGCGCGGCCGTCGGAGCTCTGCGCCGCGGCCTCGGTCAGCGGGTCACCCCAGGTGTCCTGAATGTTGCGGACATGCTCGGGTGCCGCCTCCAGCTTGTCGATCAGCTGGTCGTAGTAGCCGTGGGCGTCGTCACCGAGGGGCTGCTCGTTCTCGCTCTCCAGCACGATCAACGCGACCGAATCCGACTCGGACTCCTCGAACAGCCGGCCCATGTCGGACATGGCCTGCATCGACGGCGCATTGCTCGGGCTCATCGAGACCGAGTTCTTCGCGGCGACGACCTCCAGCTGGGGCACCAGCACGTTCAGCGCCACGAGCAGCAGCGTCCAACCGAGGATGATGGGCACGGCCAGCCGCCGGATCCACCGCGCGAGGAACCTCGGCCGGCGCAGCTCTTCGCTGCGGTTGCCTGCAGCGTTCATCACGCCGCCTTCGTGAAGCAGTAGATGTAGGCGCTGACGTTGGTGATGGTGCGTTCGTCCTTGACCTCTCCGTCGGCGGTGATCCGGCATCCGATGAAGTCACCGTCGCCCTGCGCCACGACGTTTCCCGACATCGCCGGCGAGTCGGTCTCGACGTCGATCGACCAGGGCAGGGCGGCACCGACGATCTGGTTGGGATCGCCTTCGGCGTCGACGTAGTTGATGTCGGCGACCGCGCCCGGCTCTCCCCAGACCTCGTAGCGCACGATCTTCGGATCGGAGGAGTTGCCGTCCTCGGTCATGCTTCCGCTGTAGGTCGGCAGCGGGTTGGCCGCGAACATGTTCCGTAGCCGCCAGACGGCGAAGCCGCTGACGACGAGCACGATCACCAGGACGAGCGGCAGCCACGCTCGGGTCAAACGGGTGAGAATCGGGGGTCCCTTCTCTGCTGGCCCACCGGCCCTCGAGATACAGATCAGCTCAGAAGGGAAGGCTAACCTATCTAGCCGGAGGGCGGTGAGCTACCCCCGTCCCACCGCGAGGTCAGCACCCCCAGCGCGCCCAGCGCCACCGCCGCCGCCGTCGACGTCCGCAACACGGTCGGCCCCAACCGCACCGCGAGGGCACCCGCCTCGGTCAGCGCGGCGAGTTCCTCCTCGGCGACGCCGCCCTCCGGACCGACCACCAGGGTCAGCGACGCCGCTTCGGCCAGCGGCAGTTCGGTCAGCGAGGTGGTGGCCGACTCGTGCAGCACCAGCGTGGTGGGGCCGGCCCCGGCGGCCAGCTGGGCCGTCGTGACGACGCCGTCGACGGTCGGGATGTGCGGGCGGCGGGACTGCCGCGATGCGGCCCGCGCCACCACCTGCCACCTGCGCAGGCCTTTGTCGACGCGGGCGGCCCCGTCCCAGCGCGCGACGCAGCGCGCGGCCTGCCAGGCCACGAACGCGTCGGCACCGGCTTCGGTGGCCAGCTCGATCGCGAGTTCGGAACGGTCCGATTTGGGCAGCGCCTGCGCGACGGTGACGGTCGGTGACGGCGGCGCCACGACGCGGCGGTCCAACACCTGCGCGCTCAGCCGACCCTTGGCGACCTCGGTGACCTCGCAGTGCGCCACGGTGCCCGCGCCGTCGCTGAGGTCGAGTTGCTCCCCCCGGCGAGTGCGGCGCACGTTGGCGGCGTGGAAGCCCTCGTCGCCGTCGACGACGACAACGTCACCGACGCCGGGTACGGCGTCGACGTAGAACAGACTGCGCACTGCCGCTAGCGGCCGGTGAACGTCTCACGCAGCCGCGAGAACAGACCGCCGGCGCCGTGCGACGAGTTGTTCGCCTTGGCCGAGCGCACCTCGGGGGTGTCGCGGCTGCGTTCCTGCAGGGCGCGCAGCAGTTCGACGTCCTCATGGTCGAGACGCGAGGGCACCACGACGTCGATGTGCGCATGCAGGTCGCCGCGCACCCCGGAACGCAGGTGCGGCATGCCGTGGCCGCGCAGCGTGGTGACCGCGCCGGGCTGCGTACCCGCGGCGACGGCGATCTCCACCGGACCGTCCAGGATGGCGTCGACGGTCACACTGGTGCCCAGCGCGGCGTCGACCATCGGCACCGAGATGGTGCAGTGCAGGTCGTCGCCGTCGCGCACGAACACGTCATGCGGGCTCTCGTGGACCTCGACGTACAGATCGCCGGCAGGTCCGCCGCCCGGACCGACCTCGCCCTGCGAGGCCAACCGCACCCGCATGCCGTCGCCGACTCCGGCGGGGATCTTGACGGTGATCTCGCGGCGGGCACGCACGCGACCGTCGCCGGCGCACCGGTTGCACGGATCGGGGATGACCTCGCCGACGCCGCCGCACACCGGGCACGGCCGGGACGTCATGACCTGCCCGAGCAGCGAGCGCTGCACGGTCTGGATCTCCCCGCGTCCACCGCAGGTATCGCAGGTGACCGGGGTCGAGTTGCCGTGGGTGCCCTTGCCGTGGCACAGGTCGCACAGCACCGCGGTGTCGACCGTCACCTGCTTGGAGATCCCGGTCGCGCACTCGTCGAGGGTCAGCCGCATCCGCAGCAGCGAATCCGAGCCCGGCCGGACGCGGCCCACCGGACCACGCCCGGCGGTGCCGCCGCCGAAGAACGCCTCGAACACATCGCCCAGGCCGCCGAAGCCGGAGAAACCACTAGCGCCGCCACCCGCGGCCGAGGCCAGTGGATCACCGCCCATGTCGACGATGCGCCGCTTCTCGGGATCGCTGAGCACCTCGTAGGCGGCGCTGATCTCCTGGAAGCGGGCCTGGGCACCCTCGTCGGGGTTGACGTCGGGGTGCAGTTCACGCGCCAGCTTGCGGTAGGCGCGCTTGATCTCGGAGTCGCTCGCACCCTGGCTCACTCCGAGCAGCCCGTAATAGTCGCGTGCCACGCTTGTACCTTCCCACCCGTTGACTCGACGCTACGCCGGTCAGCGGTTACCTAAGACTTCGCCAATATAGAGAGCAACAGCGGCGACGTTGGCGATGGTTCCCGGATAGTCCATCCGTGTGGGACCCAACACACCCATACCGCCGAACACCTTGCCCGAACTACCGTAGGCCGTGCTGATCACCGAGGTGCCGGCCATCTGCTCGGCCTCGGTTTCGTGCCCGATGCGGACGGTGACCTTCCCGGCCTCCTGCTGCTTGGCCAGTAGCCGCAGCACCACCACCTGTTCCTCGAGCGCTTCGAGCACCGAGCGTAACGAGCCGCCGAAGTCGGCCGTGTTGCGCGTCAGGTTGGCGGTGCCGCCGAGCATCAGACGTTCCTCGCTGTGCTCGACGAGGGTCTCGACCAGTACCGTCGCCGACCTGCCCACCGCGTCGGCCAGACCACCGCTGCCGTTGAGGTGAGACGCCAGGTCGGACACGGCGATCGACGCAGCGGCCAGCGGCTTGCCCTCCAACGCCTGGCCGAGCAGATCACGCAGCTGGGTCATCTGCGTGTCATCGATCGTGTCGCCGAGTTCGACGATGCGCTGATCGACCCGGCCCGAGTCGGTGATCACCACGAGCAGCAGCCGAGCCGGGCTGAGCTGCACCACCTCGAGCCGCCGCACCGACGACGTGGACAGCGTCGGGTACTGCACGATGGCCACCTGGCGGGTCAGCTGCGCGAGCAGCCGCACCGCGCGGCGCAGGACGTCGTCGAGGTCGACACCCGATTCGAGGAAGTTCAGGATCGCGCGACGCTCGGCGCCGGACATGGGCTTGACGTCATCGAGGCGGTCGACGAACTCCCGATACCCCTTCTCGGTGGGGACCCGGCCCGAACTGGTATGCGGCTGGGCGATGTACCCCTCGGCCTCCAGGACGGCCATGTCGTTGCGGACCGTCGCGCTGGACACCCCGAGGTTGTGTCGCTCCACGAGCGACTTGGAACCGATGGGCTCCTTCGTGGCGACGAAGTCGGCGACGATCGCACGGAGCACTTCGAAACGACGGTCATCGGCGCTGCCCACTGTTCACCCACCTCTCGGAATGTGTCCTGGTCGCGTTCATTTTACGGTGACGGTGGGCCTGGGCACCGACCGAGCGGCCCGCGTCTCCGCCGCGGCCGGGTTACTGTGCAGGCCGGGGTTGACCACGCAGGGGCACGGGGCGAGCGAAGGCACGGCGATGATCTTCAAGGGAGTCCGCGACGGCCGACCCTACCCCGACCACGGTCTCACGCATCGGCAGTGGGCGCAGATCCCGCCCCGTCAGATCCGCCTCGACGAGTTGGTGATGACGACCACGGTGCTGGCCCTGGACCGGTTGTTGTCGGAGGATTCCACGTTCTACGGCGACCTGTTTCCCCACGCCGTGCGCTGGCGCGGGGACATCTACCTCGAGGACGGCCTGCATCGCGCCGTGCGCGCCGCGCTGCGGAACCGCACCGTGCTGCACGCCCGGGTGTTCGACATGGACCCCCGGTGACATCGTCGGTGTATCCCCCGCGCCCGGACAATGGTCGTCGTGACGGGACGGTCTTGTGAGCGGGCGATCTGAGTGACCGGACGCGACGTCGTTGCCACCGCAGAAGCCGTGCTGGCGTTGATGGAAGCCGACGAATTCGGTGATGTCGTCGACATGGTGGCGCCCTCGCTGCGCGAGTTGGTGTCGGCTGAAGCGCTGCGTGACTCGTGGCGAGAGCTGAGCGCGACGCACGGATCGGCGGTACACCGCTGACCGAACCGGCGGGCGCGGACCACACGCTCGTGAAGATCGGGGTGACGTGTGAGCGCGGCGCCTATGCCGTGCTCATGGTCATCGACGGATCCGGGCGACTGCACGGCCTGCAGTTCGCCCCGCCGGGGGCGGCCGAGCCGATGCAGCCGTGGGAGGCGCCGCCGTACGTGGACCCGGCCGCTCTCACCGAACACGAGGTCACTGTCGGCGAACCGCCATGGGCGACGCCGGGAACGCTCAGCCTGCCGCAGCCGCCGCGACCAGGGCCGGCCGTCGTCCTGATCGCCGGCTCCGGGCCGTCCGACCGGGACGTCACGATGGGCCGCAACAAGATCTTCCGGGACCTCGCGTGGGGCCTGGCGAGTCGCGGAATCGCGGTGCTGCGCTTCGACAAAGTGACCTACGTCCACCGCGACACCATCGACGTCCGAGCATTCACCGCCTTCGACGAATTCGTGCGGCCCGGGGTCGCGGCGGTGCGCCTGCTGCGCGAACACTGATGGTGGACGGCGACCGGATCTTCGTCCTCGGGCACAGCCAGGGCGGCACGATGGCCCCGCGCATCGCGGCTGCCGAACCGTCGGTGGCGGGGTTGGTGTTGCTCGCGGGCGCCACCGAGCCGATGCACCGTTCCGTGCTTCGCCAGGTTCGCTACCTCGCCACCGTGCACACGCCGTCAGCCGACCCCGAGGCCGATCCGAGCGTTCAGACCATCACCCGACAGGTGGCGCTGATCGACGACCCCGACCTCTCGCCGTCCACTCCGGATCACCTTCTGCCGCTGGGTGTTCCAGCGCAGTACTGGCTCGACCTCCGAGGCTACGACCCGGTGGCGGTAGCCGCGCAGCTCGACCTGCCCATGCTCATCATGCAGGGCGGTCGTGACTACCAGGTCACCGTCACCGACGATCTGGCCGGCTGGCAGAACGGCTTGGCTGACCGTGACAACGTCACGATCCGGGTCTACCCCGCAGACGACCATCTGTTCTTCCCCGGATCCGGACCCTCGACCCCCGCAAGCTACGAACCGGCGCAGCACGTCGACGAAGCCGTGGTCACCGACATCGTGCGATGGGTCGACGGCACGACGCGCTAACCCGCAGCTGTCCCGGCGTCCTTCACACCCGTGCGTCGCGCGGCCTGGCGGGTGTCGCATGGACCGCGTCGACAAACGGAGGTTATCCACCGGCAAACGGGAGGTTATCCCCCGCGACACTGCCGTTTTCGATGAGCATGCTCTCCTCATGAACCTCGCACTGTCGATGAGCGAAAACCACTCGGGGACAATTGCGATGAGACGCCGCAATTTTCTGGGTGCTGCTGCCGCACTTGGTGTCGGCGCCGGGTTGTCCGCGTGCACCCCCAGATCCGGTGAACCCGCGACAGACATGCCGGACATCTCGCTGCGAGACCGGGATCTGCCGTTCATCGCCACGGAAGAGACCTACACCACCCGCGAGCTGATTGTCTTGAACGCGATCAACGCTGATCACGCGGAGTACCTCGAGGACACCGGCCTTGCCGACCTCGGAGCCGGCCGCATCGGCGCGATGGATGAGGCGGGTGTCGATGTCCAGATTCTCTCCGCGCACACCCCGGGCGTGCAGGATCTCGCCGGACAGCAGGGCAACGACTTTGCGTATCGCCTCAACAAGATGATCGCCGATGGCCCGATGACCGCCTATCCGGGGCGCTATGCGGCCTACGCCACGTTGCCCCTGCAGGACCCCGAGGCATCTGCGGACGAATTGGAACGCGCTGTCCGCGAAGACGGCTTCGTCGGCGCCATGACCAATGGCTTCGTGGGCAGGAAGTTCCTCGACCACCGGGACTTCGAGCCCGTTCTGGCGCGTGCCCAGGCGCTTGATGTTCCGATATATCTGCACCCGGGTTACCCACCCACCGAAGTCTTCGATATCTACTATCGAATTGAGCGCGCAGGTTATAACGATGAGTGCCAGGACTACATTTTCAGTGGTTCAGGGTATGGCTGGCACCAAGAAGTGCTCACTCAATGCCTTCGATTGATCATGACCGGGGTGTTCGACCGATTCCCCAGACTCCAGATGATCATCGGCCACATGGGAGAGGGACTCCCGTTTTATTACGAGCGAATCGTGGAAGATCTCGGCGAATCGACCGCGGGTTCGTTGAATAGGCCTGTCGGGCAATACTTCAGTGACAATTTCTGGTACACGACCAGCGCATTCTTCCAAGACGAACTGCTGCAGCTATTGCTGAAATACATCAGCGCGGATCGAGTGATGTTTGCCATCGATTACCCATTTGCCAACATGAAGGAAGGAACCGACTGGTTCAGGGCGGTGGATCTGCCACGCGAGACGAAAGAGAAAATCGCGTTTCGCAATGCCGAGAAATTGTTGGGGATAACGGTATAGCGCGTCTGCCCACAGGTCCGCTGCTAGCTCGACATCGACTCCCGCAGGCTGCGCGGGCGCATGTCGGTCCAGTTTTCCTCCACCCAGGCCAGGCAGTCTGCGCGATCGCTCTCGCCGTAGACGACCCGCCAGCCCGCGGGGACGTCGACGAACGTCGGCCACAGGCTGTGCTGCTCCTCGTCGTTGACCAGCACGTAGAACGTGCCGTTGTCGTCATCGAACGGGTTGGTGCTCATCGGTTCTCCTGGTGATCTCGTCGGCGTCGGCCCGTCGGGGGTAGCGGGCGCCCAGCACTCGGTCGGACAACAGGCCCAGGCAGCTGAGATTGGGAAAGCCTGGACCCTGCATGAGCCCGGCCAGGCCGGGCAGGAACAGTTTTGGGGTCACGCCGGAGACCGCCAGGTCGACACCGATGGACTCTTCGAGCACATCCCCGGCCAGCGGCGCACCCAACCCGAGTTCGAGCAGATCGCGCGCCTGCTGGCGCAACAGCGGCGTGAACCACATCGCGTCGGCGCCCGAACCGTCGATGACCAGGTCGAAACCGTGTACGGTCTCCAGCGCCTCACCGCTGCGATTGCTGCTCAGCGTCAACCGGATTCGGTCGTCGCGCGCGACAGCGTGCGCGACGCGCCCGCGGAGATGACGGATCCGGTCGTCGGCCAGCAGCGCGTCCTGCACGCGCGCGGAGAACACCCCGCGGTCGGTGCGCGCGAACGCGTCCCGGCGCTCGGCGAGCGTCAGACTGGTCCAGTCTGTGGGGTCGGAGAACAACGTGTTCTCGAAGAATCCCTCGCCGCGGGTGAACAGCGTGACCTGTGGTGAGATGACCGTGATGGTCGAAACGCGATGGCGAAACAGCTCGTTGAGCATCGACGCCGCCGTCTCACCACCGCCGATCACCGCCACCCGGTCGGCGGCGATCAGCTCACGACCGGCCGCACGGGACCAGAACTGGGCGATCGAGAGCACCCGCGGGTCGTGGGGCAGGATGCAGCGGTGCGCCTGGCCCGGGCCCGTGATCATCAGACCGTCGGCCTGCACTGTCTGCCGCGTCGTAGACAGTGCCCACCGGTCGTCGCGCACATCGACGCCGACGACCTCGTCGGCCAGCACCGTCATGCCGACGTTGTCGGCGACCCAACGCAGATAGCGACTCCATCCGGAGTGGGTCGGCGCCGGCCGGCCGCGATCCACCCACTCGGCGAACTGCGCGCTGGCGATCAGGTAGGCCTGCCAGCTGTGCCGGGTCATGCGCTCGTCGAGTTCGGCATTGCGACGCGGGACCAGCGTCGAGCGGTACGGAAACCCGACGTCCTTTTCCGGGCTGGTGCCCAACCGGTGCTGGCCGTCGGTCCATCCGCCGACCGCCTGCCAGTTCGCGCCGACCCCGCTGCGCTCGATGACGACCACATCGGGGACGTCGACACCCATGGCGCGCAGCTCGGCGGCCTTGGCGGCCACCGCGATCGCCTTGGGACCGGCGCCGATCACCGCCAGGGTGGCGGTACCCGCGCCGCTCACAGTGCATCACCCAGCACCGTGACGGCCTGGCTCCACAGCTCACCGAGCCGATCGACCTCGGCCTCGCTGCTGAGCTGGTCACTCCAGCGCCAACTGGTCCGCAGCTGTGGTCCGTCGGGGCCGGCGGCGACGACGCAGATGACGTCGAACGTGTAGCGCAGCGGGAGGTCCGGTTCCGCGGAGACGGGCAACTGGGCGTTGAGCGCGGCGTCGGTGAGCAGCGACCAATCAGCCCCGGACTTCTCGCCGCTGAGGTCGTGTCGTCCGATGTAGTTGAACTCCACCTGCGGTTCGGGCTGACCCGTGAAATCCCCGCGCAGATAACGCAACACTCCGTAGTCCAGCCCCCGGTTCGGTACCAGCGCGAGCTGGTCGGTGATCGAGCGCACGAGCGTGCGGGCGACCGCAGCATCCTTCGCCGAGCCGATGTCCACCGGCGCCTCCCCGGCGCCCAGCCGCACCGGATACACCGAGGTGAACCATCCGACGGTGGCCGAGGTGTCACAGGACTGACTGACCACGGCGTCCTCTCGGCCGTGGCCCTCCAGCGCGATCAGCGCCCCGTGGTGCGCGGGCCGGCCGCACTCGACCCGCCATGAGGTCAGGGTCAACGTCAGCGCCGCCAGCAGGAAATCGCGCACTTCGACACCTGCCCGATCGAGACGGTGCAGGATGGCCGCGGTGGCGCCGGCGTCGGTGACCACGTCGGTGAGACGGTGCGACGCCCAGGTGTCTCGGCTCGGATCGGGCCGTCGCGCCCCCAGCGGCGGGTCCGGCGCTTCAAGCTGACGGGCCCAGTACCCGAGCTGCTCGTCGAGTTCACCAGAACGGCTGCGCTCGGCGAGCATTCGTGTCCACTGGCGGTAGGTGGTGAACTCGGCGGCGAGCGCGGGTGTCCTGCCCGCTGTGACGTCGGCGGCGATTTCGGCGAGCGCACCGAGGATGACGTACCAGGACACCACGTCGGTGGCCAGGTGATGCACACACAGCAGCAACACCGACGGCTTCCCGCGGAACCACACCGCCTGCAGCATCGACCCGGCAGTCGGGTCGATGCGCTCCAGCGCCGCGACGGCCTCTGCGCCGGCGTGGTCGTGCGCTGAGCCGCCGACGACCGTGAGCACCTGGGCGGCCGGAACCGCTCCCGGGGCGCGGGTGACCAGCCGTTGTCCGTCCTGCAGCGTCGAGCGCAGCATGTCGTGGCGATCCAGCAGGGCTTGCAGGATTTTCAGCATCTGCTCTTCGGTGAGTTCGTCGGGCACGCTGACGAGCACGTTCTGGGTGAACCGACGAAAGCTGCCGTACTCGAACATCCACCGCATGATCGGGGCGGGGTCGACCTCGCCGTAGCGGTCGTCGTCCAGCGGTGCCGGTGCCGACTCACCGCCAACACTGTCGGAGTTGTCGGGGTTGTTGATGGCGGCCGCCAGTTCCCGAATGGTGCTGCACTCCAGCATGAGTCGAGCGCGCATCTCGATCCCGCGGCGGCGGGCCTCCTGCACCAGGGTCAACGCGACGATGCTGTCCAACCCCATCTCCAGGAAGTCGTCGGTGACTCCCACCTCGTCGGCGCCGAGAACGGCGGCCAGCACGTCGGCGAGGGCCGATTCCGTCGCGGTGGCCGGCGACACCCCCGCCACCTCGGCACCCGCACCGGCACCGGCGATCTCGACCAGAGCGGCGTCGTCGATCTTGCCGTGCGAGGTCAGCGGCAGTGCGTCGACGACGACGAGCTGCTGGGGCACCATGTACCGGGGCAGCCGCGCCGACACCAACGCCCGCAACTCGTCGAGCGGCACGTCCTGCCCACCGCAGACGACGTAGCCGATCAGTCGCGCCTGCGCACCCCGGCGCGTCGCTGTCACGTATGCGTCGCGGACACCCGGATGGGTGCCCAGTACGGCGGCGATCTCGTCGGGCTCCACCCGGAAGCCGCGGATCTTGACCTGACTGTCGGCGCGGCCGAGGAACTGCAACCCGCCGTCGGGGCCACGCCGCACGATGTCGCCGGTGCGGTACATCCGCCGGCCCGCCCCGAAGGGGTCGGCGACGAACCGGGCCGAGGTCTCGGCGCCGCGCCCGAGGTAGCCGCGGGTCACCTGGTCGCCGGTCAGGTACAGCTCGCCGGCCACCCCGGCCGGGACCGGCCGCAGCCAGGCGTCCAGAACCCGCGCACCGACGGTCGCGGTGGGGAAGCCGATCGACGGCTCGGCGTGCGCATCGAAGGCGGCGACCACCGACTCCACGGTCGTCTCGGTAGGTCCGTAACAGTTGAACGCCGTCATGCCGGTGCGGGCGCACTCCTCCCCGATCAACCGCCACGTCGTCGCGCCGACGGCCTCCCCGCCGAGGGCGAGCACGGCCAGCGGCACGGTGCTGAGCAGACCGACGTCGCGCAACTGGGCGAACATCGACGGTGTGGTGTCGAGCATGTCGATGCCGAACCGACCGATCGTGAAGACCAACGCCTCTGCGTCGCGCTGACATTCGTCGCCGACGATGTGCACCGTGTGGCCGTCGAGCAGTGCGGCCAACGGTTGCCAGGCGGCGTCGAAGGTGAACGACCACGCGTGGGCCACCCGCAGCGGCCGTCCGAGCCGTGCCCGCGCCGGACGCAGGACGTGCTCGGCGTGATCGCCGGTGTAGGCGAGCAGAGCGCCGTGCGTCCCGATGACCCCTTTGGGCCTGCCGGTGGTCCCCGAGGTGAACACCACGTAGGCGGCCTGCGCCCCCGTCACCTCGGCGGGCCGGTAGTCCGCCGCCGGTTCGGCGGGCAGCGCGGCGATGAACGCGTCGTCGACGACGACGCGCGCCGCGGCCTGATCCAGGATGTCGGCGACCCGATCGGCGGGCATCGCGGGATCCAGCGGCACGATGACCGCACCCGCCTTCAACACGCCCAACATCGCCACGACGTAGTCGGGGCCGCGGGGCAGTGTGATCGCCACGGCGTCTTCGTCACCGACCCCGTGGGCGAGCAACGCCGAGGCCACCCGGTCAGCGGCCTCGTCGAGCTGGCGATATGTCATCCGTCCGGCGTCCCAGGTCAGCGCCACCGACCCGAGGCGCGCGGCGGCGACCTGGGTGAACCGCGTGTGCACCCCACCTCCGCCGACTGCCTCACCGGCGGCTGACGGCACCGGATCCTCGCCGGGGAGCAGGATGCCGACGTCGCGCAACGGCCGGTCCCAACAGCTGATCAGGCGCTGCGCGATGTGCAGCACCCGCCTGCCCATCGTTTCGGGCTGCAGCTGACCCAGCGCCCCGTCGAGCACCTCGACGAACACGGTGAGCTGCTCGCCGGCCAGATGTGCGGCGAGCGTGACCGGAAAATGCGACAGACTCTCCAGCGCCGACGGCACGAATGTGGCGTCGTTGGCCGCGAATTCGCTGGCGCCGACCAGGCCTCCGGGCGGGAAGTTCTCGTAGACGAGCAGCGTGTCGAACAGCTCTCCGATACCGGCCATCGCCCGCAGGTCCGCGTGGCTGAGGTAGCTGTGGTCACGCAGCCCGGCGGCTTCGCGCTGCAGCGCCAGACATTGGGTGCCCGTGCGGCCGGCGGGATCCAGGCGTACCCGCAGCGGAACGGTGTTGACGAACAATCCGACCATCCGCTCGACGCCGGCCAGCTCGCCCGGCCGCCCCGATACCGTCACCCCGAAGGTGACGTCGGTGCGGTCGGTGAGCACGGAAAGCACGCTGGCCCAGGCGAGCTGGATCAGGGTGTTGACGGTGACACCGCGGCTGCGCGCGCCTTCGGTCAGCTGGCGGGTGGACTCGGCGTCGAGTTTCACCTCGGTGAGCCGGGGCCGCCCGGGCGCCGGGGCGGACGACGTCAGCGCCGGGGTGAGCAGGGTCGGAGCGTCGATCCTGTCGAGGTGGCGGCGCCACAGTCGCCGGCCGGCCACCTGGTCGCGGGCGGCCAGCCAGCCGATGTAGTCGCGGTAGGGCCGCGGCGGGTCGGGCAGCGCGGCGGGGTCACCACCGGCCCGGTACAGCGTCAGCAGCTCCCCCATGAACAGCGGCAGCGACCAGCCGTCGATGAGGATGTGGTGTGCGGTGACGACCAGCCGCCACCGCTGAGGTGTCTCGATCAGCAGGAACCGGATCACCGGTCCGTGGGTCAGCTCGAACGGCGCACTGCGCTCGGCGGTTTCGACGGCCGCCGCCTCCTCGTCGGAGTCGACGCGGACCTGCCGCCACGGCAGCTCGGCACGGCTCGGGATGATCTGCACGGCTCGGCTGAGGTCCCCCTGGACGAAGCTGGCGCGCAGGTTCGCATGCCGCGTCAACAGCTGTTCAGCGCAGCCGCGCAGCAGTTCCACCTGCAGGTCGCCGGTCGCGTCGACGGCCATCGCGATGACGTAGGGATCGGTGCGCGCCGCCCCGCCCTCGGTGAGCGTGGCCATCGAGAACAGCCCCTGCTGCAGCGGGCTCAGGGCCAGCACATCTTCGATGGCCGGTGCGCTCGGGCGTGCGTCGGTCTGGGTCATCGCGGCGCCTCCGGTCCCCCACCGCTCCACGACGCCGTCAGCGCGGCCAGTTCCCGCTCCGACAGGCCCGAGGCCGACATCGGTTCGTGGTGTACGTCGTCGGGTTGGGGGTCGGCGACCGGGCCCGAGTCCAGCGCGGCGGCCAGCTCGGCCAGCGCGGGATGCTCGAAGACCATGCGGGCGGTCAGGTCCAGACCCGCGTCGCGGGCTCGGGCGGCCAGCTGCACGGCCAGCACACTGTCTCCGCCGAGACCGAAGAAGTCGTCGTGACGGCCGACGTCCTCGGCGCCGAGCAGTTCGGTCAGCAACGCGGCCAGGGCGTGCTCGGTCGCGGTGCGGGGCTCCTCCCATTCGGTCGCCGGCGCGCTCGTCACCACGTCGGCGTCGCCGGGCACGGTCGCCGCGACGAGGTGAAGACGGCCGTCGTCGTCCCACCGGCCCCGGTCCCCGGTGCGGTACAACCGCGCTCCGTCGCGCGAGCTGAACGGGTCGGCGACCAGCTTGTCGCCCGTGAACTCGGTGCCGCCGAGATAGACGTCACCGAGTACGCCGACCGGGACGGGTGCCAGTGCGTCATCGAGCACGTACACCCGGTTCGCGCCGGCGGCCCAGTCGGTCACGATCCGCTGCTTCTCTTCGGCGGTGATGATCTCGACGTCGCCGAGCCGGCGGTCAGGATGCTCGGCGAACGCGGTGACGATGCGGTCCAGCCAGCCGGCGAGGCGTTCGATGGTGGCGCGGTCGTACAGTTCGGGCCGGTAGATGACGTGGCCGCGGTACCCGGCCCCTGTGTCGGCGTGTGTGTCGGCGGCGAAGAAGTTCAGCGACAGGTCGGCCTGGGCCATGTCGAAGCTGGGTTCCAGCGCCGTGAACGACGTCCGGTCGTCGATCATCTGCTGCTGGGGAAGTTGTTCGCGCACATGCACGACCACTTGGAACAGCGGGTTGCGTGCCAGCGAGCGCGGCGGATTGACGACCTCGACCACCTGCTCGAACGGCACGTCGGCGTTCGAGTACGCCGACAGGGCTGTCTCGCGGGCCCGCACCAGGATCTCGCGCAACGTGGGGTTGCCGCGCAGATCGTTACGCAGCACGACGAAGTTGACGAAGAAGCCGACCAGTTCTGCCAGCTCGGCCTCCGACCGTCCCGCCACCGGTGTTCCCATCGGGATGTCCGAACCGCCACCGGCTTTGGCCAGCACCACGGCGACCGCCGCCTGCAGCGCCATGAACTCGGTGATGCCGAGGTCGCGGCACAGCTGCGCCAGCGCGGCCCTGGTCGATGCCGTGATGGTGAACTCGACCGCGTCACCGGTGCCGCTGGGCAACCGGGGCCGTGGATGGTCCAGCGGCAGGCCGGATTCGATGGGGGCGTCGGCCAACTGGCCGGCCCAGTATTCGCGTTGCGGGGCGACGATACCTGCCTCGTCGCTGAGCAGCTGCGCCTGCCAGGCACCGTAGTCGGTGTACTGGACCGGCAGCGGCGCCCAATCCGGCTGGCGTCCAGCGCTTCTGCCACGGTAGGCGGTCACCAGGTCGGTGAACAGCACGCCGCCGGACCAGTGGTCACCGGCGATGTGGTGGATCACCAGTGACACCACCAGTTCCGGGCCACGCTCAGCCTCGACGCCGAGCACCGCCGCGCGGATCGGCCAGTCCTGTTCCAGGTCGAAGGCGTAGCGCTGTTCGCGGGCCAGCTCGCCACGCAGCCAGTCCTCGCCGTCACCGCGGGCCCGCCGCACCACGAAGTGCGGTGTCATGTCGTTGACGACTTGATAGGGCGTGCCGTCGATCTCCCGGTAGGTCGTGCGTAGGATCGCGTGCCGCTCGACGACATCGTGAAGAGCCGCCACGAGTGCGTCGACGTCGCACGGGCCCGACAGCCTTGCGGCGAACGGGATGTTGTTGACGGGGTTGGCGCCTTCGATGCGGTAGCCGAACCACGACCGCAACTGCGACGACGACAGCGGCGCCGGACCGTCCTGAGGCTGCGCCACCAGCCGTGGTCGGGCGCCGCGATCGTCCGCGGCGAGAAAGTCGATGTGTTCGGCGAGCCGTGCCACGGTGTCGAGCTCGAAGATGTCACGCACACCGACGTCGGCCCCGCACCGGGCGCGGACCTCGGCGACCAGCTTGGTGGCCAGCAGTGAGTGCCCACCCAGGTCGAAGAACGAGTCGTCGGCGCCCACCCGGTCGTGGCCGAGCAGTTCGGCGAAGAGCTGCGCGACCTGCGTCTCGGTGCCGTCGGCGGGCTCGCGGAACTCGCTGGCGGCCAGGATCTCCGGTTCCGGCAGCCCGGCGCGGTCGATCTTGCCGTGCGCGGTGATCGGGATCTCGTCGACCACCACGTAGGCGGCGGGAGTCATGTACTCCGGCAGCGCTGCGGCCACCCGGGCTCGGATCCGGTCGACGTCGACAGCTGAGCCGTCGGCCGGGGTCAGGTAGCCGACCAGGCTCTTGCCCAGGCCGGGCAGGTCACTGACCACGACGACGGCCTGGCCGACGCTGGGGTCCACGGTGATCGCCGCCGCGACATCGCCCAACTCGATCCGGAAACCTCGGATCTTGACCTGTTCGTCGGCACGGCCGACGAACTCGACGTCACCGTCGGCGTTGCGCCGCGCGAGGTCGCCGGTCCGGTACAGCCTGGCCCCGGGGATGAACGGGTCGGCGACGAAGCGTTCGGCGGTCAGCCCCGGGCGGCGGTGGTAACCGTGGGCGAGATGGGTTCCGCCGATGTATATTTCGCCGATCGATCCGGGCGGAACCGGGCGCAGCGCATCGTCGAGAAGGTGGATTGCCGTGTTGATCTTGGGCTTGCCGATCGGCACGATCCGGGTGCCCTGCCGGCCCTCGACCTTGTACCGGGTGGCGTTGATGACGGTTTCGGTGGGGCCGTAGAAGTTGTGCAACAGTGCGTCGAACGTGGCGTGGAATTTGTCGGCGACCTCCCCGGGCAGGGCCTCACCGCCGATCGGCACCCGTTGCAGCGTGCGCCACTGGTTCACGCCGGGCAGCGACAGGAAAAGCCCGAGCAGCGACGGCACGAAATGCATGGCCGTGATGCCCTTGTCGCGCAACAGGTCGGTCAGGTAGCCGATGTCGCGCAACCCGTCGGGGCGGTGGATCACCAGCCGGGCGCCGCACGCCAGGGTGCCGAACACCTCGGCGATCGACACGTCGAAGCTCGGTGAGGCCACCTGCAGCAACCGGTCTGCGGCGTCGACCTGGTAGTCGTGTTTGAACCAGACGAAGTACTCAGCGACGGGCCGGTGCGGGACCGGCACCCCCTTGGGCAGACCGGTGGAGCCGGAGGTGTAGATCAGGTAGGCGGTGTTGGCCGGGCACAGCGGGCGCACCCGGTCGGCGTCGGTCGGGTTGTGGGTGGGCAGATCCTCGATCCCTGTGACCGGCTCGCGCACCGCCAGCTTCGCGTCGCAGTCACCCAGGATGAAGTCCAGCCGATCCTGGGGGTAGGTCGGGTCGATCGGCAGGTACACCGCGCCGGCCTTGAGCACACCCAGTGCGGTGACGACCAGCTCCGGCGACTTGTCCAGCAGGACCGCGACGCGGTCTTCGGTACCGATCTCGTGCGAGATGAGCCAGTGCGCGACCTGATTGGCGTGCTCGTTGAGCTCACGATAGCTGTAATGGCGGCCCTCGTAGACGACGGCGGTGGCCTCCGGGGTGCGCGCCACCTGGGCTTCGACGAGGTCGACGATCGTGGCCGGCGAGGTGTCGAAGGCCGGACCATGGGTCATCTCGCGCAACCATTCCCGGTCCGCGTCACTCATCAGATCCAGCTCGCGCAGCGAGCTGTCCGGTCGCGCGAGCGCGCTGTCGAGCAGCACCAGATAGTGGTCGATGAGCTGCTCGGCAAGTTGCGGCTCGATGATCTCGACAAGATACTCGAGTTCGACCACGATCTCGTCGGCGCTGAACTCGACCATGATGCCCAGTGGCAGGTGGGTCAGATGGGCCCGCAGGTCGGCGCGTTCGCAACTCACCCCGGGTGGGGTGAAACCGTACCGGTCGGGGCCGCGGAATCCGAAGCTGACCCGCGTCATCCGCTCGGCGCCGTGCCGCCGGTCGGGGTTGAGCTCGCGAACCATGCGTTCCAGCCCGACCCGCTGGTGGGCGAACGCCCCGATGACGGTGTCCCTGCTCTGGTCCAGCAGTTCGGTGAAGGTCATCGCCGCCTGCGGTCGCAGGCGCAGAGCCACGGTGTTGCCGAAATATCCGATGATGTCCTCGGCGTCGGCGGTCCGGTTGAGCACCGGGGTCGCGACCAGGAAGTCGTCGACGTGGCTGTAGCGGTGCACCAGGGTGCCGAACACGGCGAGCAGCACCGTGTAGGGCGTGGCGCCGGCATCGGCGGCCATCGCGCTGACCCGCGCCGCGACGTCGGCACCGAGGTGCCGCGTGGTGCGTCGGGAGCGCCAACTGGTGGGCACCGCCGAACCGGTAGGCCCCGGCAGCTCGAGGGGCTCGGGCGGGTCGGCCATCACCGCGCGCCAGTACGCCACGTCGGCGTCGTCGTTCACCGGGGGCGGCGCCCAGGCCCGGCCCGGTGCGAGCGGGTCACCCTGATAGGCGCGCGTGAGGTCGGCGAAGAACACCTCCCAGGAACCGTCGTCCCAGGCGATGTGGTGGGCGACCAGCAGCAGGACGAGCTCCGTGGCGCTGATGCGAATCACGCTGATCCGAAGCGGTGATTCCGCGTTCAGGTCGAACGGTGCGCTGAATTCACGCTGGGCCAGCACTTCGAGCCGTAGCCGGCGGGCCCGCTCGGACAGTTCGGACAGGTCGTGTTCCGCCCAGCCGGGCCGCAGATCCGGGTGCACGGTCGGCACCGGCAGGCCGGTCGAACCATCGTCGGCGCTCGCGGTGCGGTACGTGGTGCGCAACACCGGGTGCCGGACCGCGACCGCGTCGACGGCCTCGTGCAGCCGATCGGTGTCGACCGCACCGGTGATGCGATAGGACAGGCACACATTCAACAGGGCACGGCTGGGATCGGCGGCGTGCACGAACCACATCCGCAGCTGGCCTTCGGACATGGCCGGCGCGTCGTCGACGGGCGCCGGTGTGGCGGTGAGGCCGCGCTCGTCGAGCCTGCGGCGCAACAGCTCCAACCGCCGCTCGGTGAGCTGGGCTCGGGTGTCGATGTCAGTCACGCGAGGGGTTCACTTCCTTCGATCGCAGCGATCAGGTCGGTGCCGGTGATGCCACCGAGCAGGGTGGCCAACGGAACGGTGTGTCCGGTCAGCTTTTTCAGGCGCTTGCGCAGGTCCAGCGCCAGCAGTGAGTCCACGCCCAGGTCGAACAGCGTGGCGTCGAGGTCCAGCGATGTCGCGTCGACGTCGAGGACGAGGGCCAGTTGGCTGCGCACCGCCGCCGGGGCGGCCATCACCGAGTTGTCGGAGGTCGATGGCGCGGCGAGCTCGCCTCGGATCTCGGTGTCGGCGCCGAACAGGATTCGGAGCCGCTCGCGGTCGGCCCGCAGGATCAGCGGATCACGCGGATACTCCGCGAGGCTGGCCTCGACCGCCCGCTCGGGGTCCATCGGCTTCAACCCGGCGCGTTCGACTCGGGCGGTTTCGGCGGCGTCGATGACGCCGGCACCCTCCCACAGTCCCCACCGCACCGAGACACAGTGGTGTCCGTCGGCTCTCAGCCGCGACGCCATCGCGTCCAGCAGGCGGTTGGCCGCCGCGTAACCGGCGGTTCCTTGACCACCCCAGACGCCGATCACCGAGGAACACAACAGCATCGGTGCACCG
Source organism: Mycobacterium sp. PO1 (assembly GCF_017312405.1). Lineage (GTDB taxonomy): Bacteria > Actinomycetota > Actinomycetes > Mycobacteriales > Mycobacteriaceae > Mycobacterium. The sequence goes on along the minus strand of NZ_BLTG01000006.1, from coordinate 11,139 downwards.
CGACGTATCGGCCAGGCGCGGACGAATCGCTCCAGACCGGTGACCTTCGCCGCGGTCATGTCGGCCAGCGCGGCGCCGGTGACCTGGGCCCGCGGCGCGAAGGATGCGCTGCCCGCGGCGTGGATCACCAGCGTCGCCCCGGTGCCGGCGCACGCGTCGGCCACGGCAGCGAGTTGCGCCGTGTCGGTGATGTCGCACGGTGGTGCGTCGATGTGGGATCCGTGTGCGGACAGTTCCGCGACGACGGCCGCCTCGAGACCGTGGCGGCTCAGCAACGTGATGCGAGCGGCGCCGCGCGCGGCCAGGTACCTGGCGTAACTCAAGCCGATCGCGCCGGAACCGCCGGTGATGACCACATGATCGAGCAGGGCGTCGGTCAGCTCCCATGATCGGGCAGCTGAGATGTCCTCGCCCAGGGCCCGTCGATACCACCGCGCCGGTTCGCCGCGCAGCGCGATCTCCCCCGACCCGGTCAGGATCGCCTCGGCCACAGCCGGATCGGCGGCCGAAGCGGCATCGGGGAGGTCGAGATGATGGAAGGCCTGATCGGGATGCTCGAACCCGATGCTGCGATGCATCGCGGCCAGCGCCGCCTGGGCAGGTTCGGCCGGCAGGTCGGCCGCCGTCACCGTCTCCGCCGCTGTCGTGACCAGCCACACGGCCCGGCACCGGGGTCCGATCTGGTCGGCGTAGCTGAGCAGCCCGGAGTCGATGCGGTCGGCAAGCGCCGCAATCGGGTCGTGACCCGTCCAGGTGGGCGCCACCACGACCAGGATGTCGGCCTCCGACGGGCCGGTGAGACCCGCGCCCGGGTGCTCGGTGAGGGTCGCCCGCAGGATCCGCGCCTGCGGGGACGACACGTCGAGGTCCAGGACGGTCACCGACGCGGTGGCCTCACCCGGGCGGGTGTCCGGCCGGGGCTGCCATGTCTCGCTGGTGACGGTGAGCTGCGCGACAGGTTCGAGCGGGGCGGCCGTGGCCCAGAGATGGTCGGCGCGCATGGGCGCCCCAGGAAAGCCGCGCAACGATTCCGGCGCCGCGGCGAGCAGGTCGGCCCACCGGTAGGCGGGGTCGGCGACGGCAGCCGCGACGATGCCGGCGGACAGCTGCTCGGTGACCGGCTCGCCGCGGCGGCCCGAGCCCACCAGCACCGCGTCGGAACTCCGGGACTGCTCGAGTGCGTCCTCGATCGCGAACAACAGCGCCGGGTGCGCGGACATCTCCACAAACGACCCTGCGCCGTGCGCGATGGCTGCCTGAGCTGCGCGATCGAAGCGAATGGTGTTGCGCAGGTTGGCATACCAGTAGTCCGCGAAGTCGGTGCCGGTGGTGACGACGGTTCCGGTGGCCGATCCGACGAACTGCACCGGCGACTCGGTGAACGCCGAGCCGGCCAGCGCGCGCATCAGTGCGTCGCGTTGACCGTCCATCGCGCTGGTGTGGGCCGGGAAGCTCATCGCCAGCTCGCGGGCGAACAGCCCGCGACCCGCGACAGCGGCGGCGATGGCCGCGATCGCGCTGCTCTCCCCCGCCACCGCGACCGAACGGGACGCGTTGACGGCCGAAAGTTCCAGCCAGCCAGGGGTGGCCGCGATCAATCCGTCGACGTCGGCGGGGTCGACACCCAGCACCGCGACGCCGTGTCGCCCGGGTATGGCGGCGATCGCGCGGGCCCGCGCGGCCAGCACTGCCACCGCGTCGCCCAGGGTGATCGCGCCCGCAATGTAGGCAGCGGCGACCTCGCCGAGACTGTGCCCGACCGTGAGGTCGGGCACGAGACCGACGGAGCGCCACACCGCGGCCAGCGCGACGGCGTGAACGAACTGGGCGCTGTGCAGTTCCTGCTGCGACACCGTCGCGGTCTCGGCCGGTGTGGTCAGAAACGGCAGGGCCGAAGGCATTCCACCCCGTTGCAGGACGACGTCGAGCCGATCGGCTTCGGCGCGGTAGGCCGGCAGGTGGTCGTAGGCGTCAGCGCCCATGGACGGCCATTGGCCACCCTGCCCGGCGAACACGAACGCCGCCCGGGCGCGTTCCCGCCGGGACGAGCGCGCGATCAACGGGTGCTCGTATCCGTCGGCCAGCGCGCGCAGTCCGTCGGTCAGCTCGGCCCGGTCGGCAGCACGCAGTACCGCGCGGTGCCGCCGGACTCGGCGGGTGGCGGTCAGCTGCGCGGCGACCTGGGCGACCCCGCACGGTGTCCGGTCGAGGTAGTCGAGAACGGCGCGCGCGTCGGTGGCGATCAGGTTCTCGTCGTGGGCGCTGAGGACGACGGGCACCCGGCCGTCGGGCAGCCGGCTGACTCCCATCAAGCCGCCCTGCCTTGCCCCCGGGCGCCCTCTCCCCCGGTGTCGGGCACCTCGACGACGACATGGGTGTTGGTGCCGCTCATCCCGAATGCCGATACGGCGCCGATCCGGGCTCCGTCTCGCGCCGGCCACGCAGTGGACTTCGCGGCCAGTCGCAGAGCGGTGTTCTCCCAGTCGATTTCACTGCTGCGGTCGTCGACGTGCAGGGTGGCCGGCACGGTGCCATGCCGGGCGGCCAGCAGCACCTTGGCCAGGCCGAGCGCGCCCGCCGCAGCCTGGGTGTGTCCGACGTTGGACTTGACCGAACCCAGCAGCGGTCCACGGCCCGGGGCGCCCGCGCCGTAGGTGGCCGCCAGCGAGGTCAACTCGGTGCGATCACCGAGTCGGGTGCCGGTGCCGTGGCCCTCGACCATGCCGATGTCTTCGGGACCGGTACCGGCGGTGTGCAGGGCGCGCCGGAACAGCCGGATCTGCGCCTCGCGGCTCGGTGCGGTCAGACCCACCGACCGTCCGTCGGAATTCGCGACGCTCGCCCGCACCTCGGCCAGGACCGGGCGGCGGTCCCGCAGTGCGGCCGACTTGCGTTGCAGCACGAACATCCCGGCGCCCTCGGCCCACACGGTGCCGCTGGCGTGCGCGCTGTACGGGCGGCAATGGCCGTCGTCGGACAACGCGTGCTGCTTGGAGAACTCGACGAAGTATCCGGGTGCACCCATCACGCACACCCCACCGGCCAGTGCGACGTCACAGTCGCCGGCACGCAGTCCCTGCACCGCCAGGTGTACCGCCGACAGCGCCGACGAGCAGGACGTGTCGACGGTCATCGCGGGACCGGCGAGTGCCAGCGTGTAGGCGATCCGACCGGAGATGACAGCCAGCGAGGTGCCGGTGATCAGATGCCCACTGTGCTCGGAGAACTCGGCCATGTCCGGCCCGTAGCGCATGTCCGACGCTCCGATGTAACAGCCGACCTCATGTCCGGCGATGTCGTCGGGGTTGATGCCGGCGTCCTCGAGCGCACGCCAGGTCACCCGCAACGCGACCCGCTGCTGGGGATCCATGGCGACCGCCTCGCGCCGCGAGATGCCGAAGAACTCGGGATCGAAGGTGGCGGCGCCGCTGAGGAATCCGCCGAGGTTGTGGATGGGCTTGAATCCGTCTCGGCGTGATCCGTCCAGCAGAGTGCGGATCGACCAGCCGCGATCGTCGGGGAACGGGCCCAGCGCTTCCCGCTCGTCGCACAGCAGCCGCCAGTAGTCGTGGGTGCTGTCCACTCCGCCCGGGGCCTCGACTGCCATCCCGACGATCACCACCGGATCATCGGTCATGTGCAACTCACCAGTTCGGCGACCTCCTCGAGGTGGCCGTCGACATAGAAGTGGCCACCGTCGAACATGGTCAGCGTGAAGACACCGTCGGTGTGGCATTCCCACGCGCGCAACAGATCCGGCTCGACACGATGGTCGCTGCGACCGCCGACGGCGTGGATGTCGGCGGCGACCCGCACCTCGCGGCCGCACGTGTAGCGGTTGAATGCCTGGTAGTCGGACCGCACCGCGGGCAAAAGCAGCTCCAGGAAGTCCTCGTCGTCGAGGAGGCTGGCGTCGGTGCCGCCGAGGTCGACGATATCGGCGAGCAGTCCGCTGTCGGTGGTGGGCACCGGACGAGACCCTGCGACCGTGGCGGGCGCCTGACTGGCCGAGGCCCACAGCTCACGGACAGCGACGCCGCGCTGTTCGGCAAGCCGGGCGAACTCGAACCCGACCAGAGCGCCCATGCAATGGCCGAACAGCCGTAGCGGACCCAGGCCTGCCCAGTCCGCCGCGTCGAGCATGTCACGAGCCAGGTCGGTCACCGACTCGGCGGGCGGGTCGGTGAGTCGTTCACCGCGCTGCGGGTACTGCATGATGAAGGTGTCGACGCCGTGGGCCGCCAACGCGCGCGCGAAGTTGCGGTATGCGGCGGCGGCTCCGCCGGCGTGCGGGAACACGATGGTCGCCGTACCGGGTTCTCCCGGGAACCGCTTGATCCACGGCGCGAGATCCAGTTGCTGCGGCTCGCCGATCATCGCGCGGATTCCAGCGCCGCGATCACGTCGGCGTTCTCCATCTCCGCCACCTCCAGATACAGCGCGGCGACCTCGCTCAACCTGCTGTTGTTCGGCTCGTTGGCGCTCATCCGCGCGGCCAGCGCGGACACGGTGCGAGTCGCGAAGATGTCGGCGACCATCACCGACGGGGTGTTCAGCCAGGTGCGAATCCGCGCCACCACCTGGGTGGCCAGGACGGAATCGCCTCCCACCGAGAAGAAGTCGTCGTCGGCGCCGATGCTGTCGCGGCCGAGGACCTCGCCGACGATGCTGCTCAGCGCAGACTCCAGCGGGGTGGCCGGGGCACGGTAGCCGGCCACGGTGGCGAGGACATCGGCGTTTCTCAGCTCGCGGGCGACCGCGGCCCGGTCGATCTTGCCTCCGACGGTGAAGGGGATGCGTGGCGCGCACACGATGATCTGGGGCACCATGTGCGGTGGCACCAGACCGGCAAGTTCCTCGGCGATGTGGCGCGGCTCGGCAGCGGCGCACACCAGAGCGGCCAGCACGTCGCGCCCGTCGGTGGGCACCACCGCGGCGACCGCGGCTTCCACCCCGTCGATGCGGCGCAGCGCGGATTCCACATCCCCGAGTTCGACGCGGTAGCCGCTGATCTTGATCCGGTGGTCGGCACGTCCGACGAATTCGATGACGCCGCCGGGCCGGTAGCGCACCAGGTCGCCGGTGCGGTACCACCGGCGGCCGGCATGCTCGACGAATCGTTGGGCCGTGAGGTCGGGGCGGGCGCAGTAGCCGCGGGCGATGCCGCGACCACCCACCCACAATTCGCCGGGAACCCAGTCGGGGCAGTCCTGACCGTCGGGACCCACCACGCGGCACTCGTTGTTGGGCAACGGCACGCCCAGAGGCACGGAGGACCAGTCGGCGGGGATCTCTCGGACGTCGCAGACGGTGTTGTGGGTGGCCGTTTCGGTGGCCCCGCCCAGACCCGCGAAACGCATGTGCGGGGCGCGTTCTCGCAACGCGCGCACCATCTGCGGGCGCACCCAGTCACCGCCGGTCGGCACCACCCGCACCGACGAGAGGTCGCCGGGGACCTCGATCAGCATCTCCAGCCAGCCGGGCATGAAGTGCAGCACGGTCACCCGGTTGGCCTCGATCAGTCGAGCCCAGGTGTCCGGGTCGCGTCGGTGCGCCTCGTCGACCACGACGAGAGATCCGCCGGCGCGCAGCATCGCGAACACGTCGAGCACCGACAGGTCGCATTCCAGCGTCGACAGTGCCAGGCACCGGTCCTGCGGTCCGATCTCGAAGTGGGCGTTGATGAACTCGACGGTGTTCATCGCCGCCGAGTGCGTCATCTCCACACCTTTGGGCTCACCGGTGGAACCCGAGGTGAACAAGGTGTAGGCCAGGTCGTCGGGCTCGGCTGCCGCGGGTTCGAAACCGGCTTCGTGGCGGCCGACGCGCCGCGCTTCAGTCACGGTCAGCGCCGGTAAGCCGGTTGGGGGCTGGTCGCCGCACACGAGAGCCATCCGGACCCCGGCGCCGGTCAGCATCCGTGCGGCACGCTCGTCCGGGTGATCGATGCCGACCGGCACGTACACGGCGCCGGCAGCCAGAATGGCGAGCAGCGCGGTCACCTGTTCGGCACCCTTGGGCCCCATGACCGCGACGGCGTCGCCGGGCCGCACACCGGCCACGGTCAAGCCGGCGGCGACCTCGAGCACCTGCTCACGAAGCTGGCCGTAGGTGAGGTCACCGGCACTGCTGTACACGGCCGGCGAGTCGGGCTGCAGCTGTGCCCGGCGGAAGAATCCGTCGTGCAGCGCTTCGCCGCTGCGAGGCGCCTGCACCGCGTTCACCGCGTCGCGGGCAGTCTGTTGTTCCGGCGTGACGGCGGGCTGGTCCGCCGTCTCCCAGGCGGTGTCGTCGTCGGCCAGCCGCTTCAGTTCAGCAAGGTGGTGGGCGAACATGGCGTCGGCGACGCCGGGCCGGAAGGCATCCTCGCGCACATCCCAGTTGATCATCAAGCCCTCGGCCACCGGCGTGGCCTGAGCGTCGATCAGCACCTGCGGGCCTTGAGAAATCGTCCACACCGGCCTGCCGAACTGCTCGGTCACCTCGCCGGCGAACAGATCACCGAGACCGAGGGCGCTGGTGTAGACGATCGGCGCCAGAACCGGGGTGCCGTGGTGGCGAGTCAGGTCACGCAGCACCGACAGACCCGAGTAGTGCGAGTGTGCCGCCGAAACATGCAGTGCCCGCTGCAGAACCCGGCCGCGGGCCGCGGGAGTGGTGGCATCGGTGAGGTCGACGTCGAGCATCAGCGATGACGTGAAGTCCCCCACCAGCTTGTCGACGTCGGCGTGGAACTGCTCACGGCCGAACATCGGCAGGTTCAGCAGGAACCGCCGGTTCGTCGACCAGCGCGCCAGTGTGCCGGCATAGGACGCAGCCACGGCCATCGCCGGGGTGATCCCCCGCCGGTGCGCCGCGGCGAACAACGCGTCGCGGGTCTCGACATCGAAGATGTGCCAGCGCCGAGTGCCGCGACGTGGGTCGGCCTGTTCGTCACGCGGAACCAGCGGCAGCGCGGGGCCTTCCGGCAGATCCGGGATTCGTTCGGCCCACCACCGGCGGTCAGCGTCTGACTGGGAGTTGTCGGCCGTGACCTCTGCTCGGTACTGGCGGTAGGTGTAGCCGAGCTCTGGCAGCGTTCCGCCGTCGTAGAACACCGCGAGATCTGACATGAAGTTGCGGTAGCTGACCGCGTCGGCGGCCTGCATGTCCAGGTCGACGTGCAGCCTGGTGCTGCCGTCGGGAAGCAGCGACAGCGACAGTTCGAGGACCTCGTCCACCAACATCTGATGCGATTTGGCGTCGCGGATCTCGTCGAGGCGTCGCTGAGCCGCCGCGGAGTCGAGGTCGCGCAGGTCGAAGACGGTGACCGGCAGGCTGCGATCGCCGACGCGCTGCGTCCCGTCGGGCAGGATCTCCACCCTCAGCATGGGGTGGCGCCGGGCCAGCCGCGCCGCGGCATCCCGCAGCCGCTCGGGATCGACTCTTACACCGTCGAATTCGACATAGAGGTGGGCAGCCACGCCCCCCAGCTGCTGATCGTCGTTGCGGCCCACCCACAGAGCGTGCTGGATCGGCGCCAGCGGGAAGGGTTCGTTGTCCTCGGCCTGATCGCTGCAGGAACTCGAGCCGTCAGCGCCCGGGTTCCCGGTGGTAAAGGTCGGCGCCGTGCCGGTCGGTGTGGTGGCGTCGTGAGCGGCGACGAGGTCCGCCCATGCAGCTACGGTCGGGTTGGCGGCCAGATCGGCGAACCCGACGGAGATGCCCTGCCGGCGCCACCGCCCCGACAGCGACATCATCCGGATGGAGTCCAGGCCCGACGCGATCAGATCGGCATGCGGATCCAGCTCGTCCGCACTCATGCCGAGCAGTTCGGCGACTTCGTCTCGAACCGTCTGCGCTCTCGTCACCGCCACACCCACAAAGCCTCCAGCGTTAAGTCAGGCTGCCCTAACTTTGTGGAGGCTACCCTATATTCGGTTCACCGAACACTTCTACCCCGAGCGGACGATTTCACCAGATGAGCACCGGATTCCTGGCTGACCAGGGCAAACCACATGGACACGCGTCCGCTGACCTGCTGACGGGTTTCGTGCCCTTCCCGGAGGACCGCGCCCAGGCCTACCGGGAGGCCGGCTACTGGACGGGCCGACCACTGGATTCGATTCTGACCGACGCCTCTGCGCGATGGCCGGACCGCACCGCGATCGTCGACTCCGCGACCTCGTACTCCTTCGCGGAGTTGGCGGCCGTGGCGGATCGGGTCGCCGCGGGGCTGGCGGAGCTCGGCATCGCCGAAGGCGACCGGGTGATGGTGCAGCTGCCCAACTCCTGCCAGTTCGCGGTGGCGCTGTTCGGGCTGCTGCGCGCCGGGGCGGTGCCGGTGATGTGCCTGCCGGGGCATCGCACGGCCGAACTCGGACATTTCGCCGAGGTCAGCGGCGCGGTCGCGCTGATCGTCGCCGACAAGGTGGGCGGTTTCGACTACCGCGACATGGCCGCCACGCTCGTCGCCGGGCATCCTGCCCTGCGCCACGTCATCGTCGACGGCGACTCCGCGGACTTCGTGCCGTGGTCCTCACTCGTCGAGCATCCGGGTGAGCCCGCCGACCGTCAGCCCGTCGACCCGAACAGCCCTGCGCTGCTACTCGTTTCCGGCGGCACCACCGGCTTACCGAAGCTGATCGCCCGCACCCACGACGACTACCTCTACAACGCCCGCACGTGCGCGCAGACCTGCGAGATGACCGCTCAGGACGTCTATCTCGTCGCACTGCCGGCCGGTCACAACTTCCCCCTGGCGTGCCCGGGCCTGCTGGGCTCGATGACGGTGGGTGCGACGACGGTGTTCACCGCCGACCCCAGCCCCGAATCCGCCTTCGCGCTGATCGACAAGCACTCGGTCACCGTCACCGGCCTGGTGAACGCGTTGGCCAAATTGTGGGCTCAGGCCTGCGACTGGGAACCGGTGCTGCCGACGTCGCTGCGCTACGTCCAGGTCGGCGGCTCCCGCATGAGCCCCGAGGACGCGCGCTTCATTCTCGACAGGCTCACGCCCGGCATGGCACAGATCTTCGGCATGGCCGAAGGAATGCTCAACTTCACCCGACCCGGCGATCCGCTCGACGTCGTCGTCCACACCCAGGGCCGACCGATGTCGCCGGCCGACGAGATGCGCGTCGTCGACGACAACGGCGACGAGGTGGCGCCCGGTGAAGAAGGCGAACTGCTGGTGCGGGGGCCCTACACACTCAACGGGTACTACCGCGCCGACGATGCCAACGCGCGGTCCTTCTCGCCGGACGGCTTCTACCGCACCGGCGACCGGGTGCGGATCTTCGACCGCGGCCCGAGAGCCGGGTATGTCGAAGTCACCGGACGGATCAAGGACGTCATCCACCGCGGCGGCGAGACGGTGTCGGCGACCGACCTGGAGGACCATCTGCACACCCATCCGCAGATCTACAGCGCGGCTGCGGTGGCACTGCCCGACGAGTACCTCGGTGAGAAGATCTGCGCGGCGGTCGTTTTCCGCGGACGCCCGATCACGCTGACCGAACTGAACGCCTTCCTCGACGAGCGGGGCGTGTCGGCGCACACGCGCCCGGACGCCCTCGTCGCGATGCCCGCATTGCCGACCACCGCGGTCGGGAAGGTGGACAAGAAGCAGGTCGTCGCCCGGTTGATGGCGGGCAAAAACGGCTAGTTGTAAGGCATGGCGGACACACTCGACCAGAGAGACCACTGGGAAGTCGACCGCGAGTTCACCCTCCCGCACTTCGGAGACCTGGTCACAGACGGCCGGGTCGAGCACGCCACCGACGACGTCGAGACGGCCTACTTCGACACTGCCGAGCGCGACCTGCACGCCTTCGGCATGACTGTGACCCGGCGGGTGGCCGACAATGCCGAATGGGTGTTGACCATGCCCGGTAGCAGCGCGACGTTGCGCTTCGCGGATTCGACGTCGGTACCCGAGGAACTGGCGACGATCACCCATGGAGTCACCGCAGGACGGGACCTGGCGCACATCGCCACGATCCGCACGCTCCGCGACCGCTACCTGGTCAGCGACGCCGAGGGCGGGTCGCGATTCGAGATCGACGACGACGAACTGCGCGCTTCGCTCGGGGACCGGCTGCTGGCTTGGCGGGAGGTGCACGCCGCCCCTGCGCCGGCGCGGTTGCGGGAGCGGCTGTCGGAAGCGGGAGCGCGCCGGTCGACCGAGCCGCCGCGGGTGGACCGCTTGCTGGCCGGTGACGCCGAGCGCGACGCGGTGGCTGTGGCAGCCGGTGCGCAGGCGCTCGACCGCTATGTGGCAGCGCAGGTCGACGAGATCGTGCGCGGCGACATCGAGTTGCGGCGCGGGCATGATCCGATCCACGACACCCGCGTGGCGATTCGTCGGCTGCGCAGCACGATCCGAGTCTTCGACGAACTCGTCGACGTCTTCGCCGAAGACGATGTCGCCGACGTCGAAGCCGACCTCAAATGGTTCGCCGGGGTGCTCGGCGACGTCCGTGACTGCCAGGTGCAGCAGGAACGGCTCGGTGCCGCCCTCGACGAGCTGCCCGAGGAGCTGATCCTCGGCCCGGTCCGCGCGCGACTCCGCAACGACCTCATGGCCGTGGAACTGCCCGCCCGCGAGGCGGTCGACGAGGCCATGAGGTCACCGCGGTACGCAAAGATGATGTCGCACCTCCAGGTCTGGCGTCGCCGGGCGCCGTTTCACCACTGGATCGAGGCTGCGGCGGTGCGCAGGCTCGCGAACAAGGCGCAGCGCAAGGCACGGCGTCGTCTCACCACCGCGCTGGAGGCCGACGATGCGGAGCTGTTGCACCGGGCGCGTAAGGCAGCCAAGCGGGCCCGTTACGCCGCCGAGCTCATGGAGCCGATCGATGCCAAGGCGGCCAAACGAGAGCGCAAGCACTTCAAGCACATTCAGAGTGTGCTCGGCGACCACCAGGACACCGTGGTGGCGATGGCATGGCTGCGGCGAATCGGTGTCGCCGCCGGGACCACAGACGGTGAGAACGGCTTCACATTCGGTCTGCTGTACGGCCGCGAGCAGGCGTTGGGCGCTGAATGCCGACGCGCGGTTCAGAAACTCGAGTAGTTCGCTCCTCAGAAATCTCTTTTGTCACTGTGGTTTCTGTGGCCACATCCGCGGGCGGACCTGTCGGGGTGTCGAACTAGTGT
>NZ_BLTG01000005.1 GCF_017312405.1 Mycobacterium sp. PO1 | reverse complement strand
TGACATCCCTTAGGAACTCATCCAGACTGCGCTGAGTGCGGCTGGTGGCCGCGGTGCTACGTCGGTGCTACGATCGTCGCATGACGGAGGTGGCGTCCCGCGAACTGCGCAACGGTACGGCTGGTCTACTCCGGCGTGTGCAGGCAGGTGAGGAGATCACCGTGACGGTGAACGGCCAACCCGTCGCCCGGCTCACGGCGTACGAACCTCCACGGCGCCGGTGGCTGACCCGAGAACAACTGCTGTCGCGCATATCTCGCGTGCAGGCCGATCCCGGACTGCGTGCCGACCTCGCGATGCTCGCCGGCGACGACACAGACGATCTGGGCCCGCTGCCGTGACAGCGGTTGGCGTGCTGGACACGTCGGTGTTCATCGCCAGCGAAAGCGGACGGCAGCTGCGCGGCGAATTGATCCCGGACGAGGTCGCGACCACCGTCATCACGCTGGCTGAACTCAACACCGGCGTCCTGGCGGCCGCGTCGGCGGACGTTCGGGCCCAACGATTGGCGACACTCGACGCCGTCGCCGACATCACCGCGCTTCCCGTCGACGAGGACGCAGCCCGCATGTGGGCGCGCCTGCGGGTTCATCTCGCGGAGAGCGGTCGTCGGGTGCGGATCAACGACCTGTGGATTGCCGCGATCGCGGCATCGCGGGGGCTGCCCGTCGTCACTCAGGACGGCGACTTCGACGCTCTCGACGGTGTCGCCGGGCTGACCATCATTCGTATCTGATAGGCGTTCATACTGCGCTGAGTGCGCCCGTTACTCGAACTTCCTCGCGCTGAGTCCAGTCTCAACGTCCGATCGCCGTGTCAGGATGGCGGGCATGACCGTCGTCTTCGTTCATGGCAATCCGGAAACCTCGGCGATCTGGGGACCGCTCGTCGCGGCACTCGGCCGCGACGACGTCGTGCTGCTGTCGCCGCCCGGCTTCGGCGCCCCGCTTCCCGAGGGGTTCGGCGCCACCTATCTGGAGTACCGCGACTGGCTCGAAGCCGAGCTGGAGAAGATCGACGGCCCCATCGACCTGGTCGGGCACGACTGGGGTGGCGGGCACGTCGTCAACGTCGTCATGCACCGCCCGGAGCTGGTGCGAAGCTGGGCCAGCGACGTCGTCGGGCTGTTCGACCCCGACTACGTGTGGCACGACATGGCCCAGGCGTGGCAGACGCCCGGCGCGGGCGAGGAGATGCTGCAGAACATGATGGGCGGAGGAGTGGAGGCTCGCACCGAGCTGATGGTCTCGCTCGGGATCCCCGCCGACATCGGGGCGGCGATCGCCGAACACCAGAACGACGACATGGTGACCGCGATCCTGGCGCTCTACCGGTCGGCCGCCCAGCCCGCGATGGCCGAAGCCGGCCGCAACCTGGAGCGTGCGCAGGCGCGGCCCGGTCTGGCGCTGCTCGCCACCAACGACCCCTACATCGGCGCCGGCGACACCCGTCACCGCGCCGCCGAACGGGCGGGGGCGCGCACCGCGGTGCTGGAAGGCCTGGGCCACTGGTGGATGGTCGAGGACCCGCGGCGCGGCGCGGCAGCCCTGACCGAGTTCTGGGACTCCCTCTAGGCGTTGAGACTGCGCTGGCTGCGGGGGTTACTCGCACTTCTCCGCGGTGGTTGCGGTCTGAACGCTACTTCAGCGGGTCGGTGGTGAACGGGTTGTGTTCGGCCAGTAGTTTTTCCATCCGCACCTCGTCGAGCCGGACGCGAATCGTGGCCGCTTCCTGCTGATCGCGGATCACCTTCGCCAGCGTGAACGAGCTCGTGACGAGGAAGACCGCGCTCATGGCGAGGAACAGCCGCGGCCAGATGTCGAGCGGCAGAAAGAAGATCCCGCCCAGCACCCCGAGGAAGCTCACCCCGAAGGCGATCGCGGCCTGCAGGAAGAAGGCGCTGGTGTTCTTGGACATCGCGTCGAAAGCATCCATGCGCCCAGCCTGCCGTCGGGGCTGGGCGGCGGGCATGAGTAGTCCTACGCGATCGACATTGAGAATGCCGTCACGGTCGTATCGCGAGCGAATCCACGACCGTCACGGCATTCTCGGCGCCTCAGCCGGCGGTGCCACGGCATTTTCGGCGCCTAAGCTGTCGGCGCCGCGGCGCCTAGGCTGTCGGCGCCTCAGCCGGCGCCGCAGCGCCTCAGGTGGCGCAGGTCGTCACACCGCGTCCACCGGGTTGACCCGCCCGACGATCAGCGGGTCGGTCTTGGTGAACGGGAACGCGGGCAGGTCGTCGATGTGCATGTTGAACGTCGCGGCCAGCACCTCCCGTGAGTACGCGCTGGCCGACGCGCGGTAACCGATGTCGCCGGGCATCGGCTGGTCGAAGAAGATCGCGAAGTGGATGTCGGGGGAGTCGATGACCTCGATGTGGTGCGGGTAGGCGCGCGGGATGAAGTACACGTCGCCCTCGTTGAGCAGGTACGTGTCCAGCGAACCGTCCGGGTCCATCACCGTCATCCGCCCAGAACCCTTGTGCACGTAGCCCATTTCGGCGGTGATCGGATGCCAGTGCGGTTCGCGCATGCCGTCCTCGCGAATCCGCAGCGAATACATCGACAGATCCTTCAACGCGGGCCAGTACTGCGCGCGGGCCAGCCGGGCGGACCCCACCGCGACCCCGATGGCCGGGCTCTGCGCCTCGATCGAGAACTTGTGCGGATCGTCGAACCACGCCGTCGCCGGTACCTCGGCGTCGCCGCTGCGTCGGGCCAGCTTGCGGTCGACGGTGTCGCGGCGCATCGCGGTGAAGTCCGAGGCGGGTAGGTCATAGGTGTTGCCCAGCACCGCGTCCGTCATCGCGCCGAACGACGCCGCCAACCCGAAGTCCTCGGGGCGCTCGCTGCGGAACGCCAGGATGAACTCGGCCGGCTCCTCACCGATGTTCTCGATGTGGTGCAGCGACCCCGAGTCGATGTGGAACATGTCGCCGGCGCTGACCGTGAAACTGGAGAACTTGCTGTAACTGTCGAGCACCGACACGAACGACGTGCCCGAGACGACGTAGGTGAGCTCGTTGCAGTTGGCGTGCCAGTGCGGAGTGCGCATCGCGCCGGGGTTGATGACGATCCGTTTGATCGACAGCCCCGACAGGATGGGGAAGTGATCCGCGATGACGCGGCGGATCGAGCCGAGGTCGGACTCCTCGACGAGCTCACCGTTGATCAGGGACGTGGCATGCCGGCTGGTCATGGCGCTCATGCTAAGCGCGCGCGGTGAACGGCGAGGAATTCTCGCAAGGACGTCGGTCGACGACCGGTGATGTCGTGGACGGTCGTCGTCACCAGGTTCTGCTCGCCGGCCCGGACGCGTTCGTCCAGCGCTGCCAGCCCGGCGGCGAACTCGCCCGTCAAGCCGGCTCGGGTGAGCCGCTCGGCCAATTCGGCCGTCGTCACGTCCACATGCCGGACCGGCGTGCCTGCGACGTCGGAGATGATGGCTGCGGCCTGTCCGTAGGACAGCGCCTCCGGACCGGTCAGCACCAACTCGACGCCCACCGGCCGCTCCGCCACCAATGCCTCGACTGCGACGGCGGCGATGTCAGCGGCGTCGATGAAGCCGAGGCGGCCGTCGCCGGTGGCCGCGACGATCTCGCGTGACCGCCGAATGCCCTCGGCCAGTGCGTGATCGCGGGTGAAGTTCTGCATGAACCACGACGGTCGCAGCACCGTGGGCTCGCTGAGGAGGTCGACGACCATCGTGTGGATCTCGCCGAGCAGCGGCTCCCCGCGGGCCACCGCCGACGAACTCAACGCCACGACGCGCCGCACCCCGCCCGCCGCGGCCTGCTCGAGAAAGGGACGCACCACCGGTGCCGGATCGGCCACCCCGGCGGGGGCGACGAGGTAGATCGACCGCACGCCGGCCAGGGCGGCGGCGAAGGTGCTCGGGTCAAACCAGTCGAACCTGACGGCGTCGCCGTCACCGGGGTCGGGGCGGCGGGTAGCCGCGCGCACGACGCAACCGCGGCTGCGCAGACCCGACACGACGGGCGCGCCGGTGTTGCCCGTCGCGCCGGTGACCAGGATGGGCTCAGTCATCGGCGGCCTTCGCGGTGAAGCCGGCCATCAGGGCGTCCACTCCGCCCATCGCGGCCGCCGCGGCCAGCGAGTTCCAGTAGTCGCGGTAGTGCCGTATGCCGTCGGGTCCGATCGTGACGACCCCGACGTAGTCCATCCGGTAGGGGTTGTTCGTCTGTACGGCAACACCTTTGGCGGAGAATTCGAGGATCACCACGGTCGGATCCAGGGTGTGATGCCGCCGGTGCTCGGTGATCTCGTCCAGGCGGATGGTGGCGGTGTAGTCCTTGACGTAATCCCAGACGTCGTCGCGGCCGTTCAGCACCCGGTATCCGGGTGGCGCGAACGGGAACTCCATCACCCCGTCGGGGGCCCACTGGTCGGCGAAGGCTCGCATGTCATTGCGGCGCAGGCTGTCGAGCAGGGTGTCCACCACCCGATCGGAGTGGGCGTGTCGTTCGTCGTCGGTGGCCACGGTGGTTCTTTCGTCGTTCATATGGAACGGAACCGTTCCGTTTCGGATAGTATTCCCGGTATGCGAACCAGGGCGACGCTGCGAGCCGGCGTGACCGACGGCATCGTCGAGGCGGTGCTCGACGAGCTCGCCGCGGTAGGCTTCGGCAGGCTGACGATGGACGGGGTGGCCCGGCGCGCGCGAGCAGGCAAGGCGGCGCTGTACCGGCGCTGGTCGTCGAAGCAGGAGATGGTGCTCGAGGTCGTGACGACCATCAGCGTGCCGATGGCCGAGACCGCCCCGACCGAGGATCTCGCCGACGACATCGCCCGTCTCGTGCACGGCGTCGCCGACTGGCTAACCGACGCGCGGATGTCGCGAATCATCCCCGACCTCATCGCCGAGGCCACGCGCAACCCCGAGCTCGCCGCCGCTCTGACCGAACGGCTCGGCTCCGCCCGCAGGAACTACGGGCAGGCGGTGATCGACGCCGCGATCACCCGCGGCGAGGTGTCACCGGACGTCGACAGCGAATACGTACTCGATCTGATCGCCGCCCCGGTCTTCTGGCGGATCTGCGGACGCCGCGAACAGGTGACGCCGGCATACCTCGATCGAGTGGTCGATACCGTCCTGCACGCGTTGGGCTCGCCCCGCGCGTAGCCGGCTCAGCGTTCCTTGCTGTCGTCGCGCGGCGGGCTGGCGCGCAGCGAGCCCGGATGTGCCTTCGCAGTGGGATCCTGGCGGGTCTTGATCAGGCTCGCCACCGTGACGATCGTCAGGATCACCACGATCACGCCGAGGCTGACGTAGGTGTCGACCTCGGGGATGCTCGGGTTGATGTCGACGTGCGCCCAGTGCAGCACCAGCTTGACGCCGATGAATGCCAAGATGATCGACAGCCCGGTCGACAGGTACACCAGCCGGTCGAGCAGGCCCTTGACGAGGAAGAACAGCGCCCGCAGGCCCAGCAGTGCGAACGCGTTGGCCGCGAACACGATGAACGGCTCCCGGGTGATGCCGAACACCGCCGGGATCGAGTCCAGCGCGAACAGCAGGTCGACGCTGCCGATGGAGATGAGCACCGCCATCATCGGCGTCACCATCCGGCGGCCGTCGACCCGGGTGACGAGTTTGCCGCCGTCGTAGGTCTCGGTGACCGGCAGGAACCGCCGCGTCGCGCGCACCATGATGTTGTTCTCGACGTCGGGATCCTCGTCGCGGTGCCGGAACAACTGGATGGCCGTCCAGATCAGCAGGATTCCGAACAGCAGGAACATGAAGCTGAACAGCGACAGCAGCGTGGCGCCGAGCGCGATGAAGATCGCGCGCATGATCAGCGCCAGGATGATGCCGAAGGTCAGCACCTTGTGCTGGTGCTCCTCGGGCACCGCGAACGTCGCCATGATGATGACGAACACGAACAGGTTGTCGACCGACAGGCTCTTCTCGACGATGTAGCCGGCGAAGTACTCGGTGCCCAGAGTGCTGCCGTAGGTGACGGTGAACCACACGCCGAAGGCGATGGCGACGGCGATGTAGAACAGCGACCACGCGGTCGCTTCCTTGAAGCCGACCTTGTGCGGCCGCAGCGCGGCCAGGATCAGATCCACCGCCAGCAACACGACGACCACACCGATCGTCAGACCCCACGTCAACCCGCTGATCTCGGACATGGGTCATTTGTACCTTGCCCGCAGAACTACACCCTGCGTTCAGACTGCGCTGGCCGCGGACCCTACTCGCACTTCGCCGCCGTGGACGCAGTCTCAACGCCGGGGCGGAGGGTCATTTCGGGACGATGCCGATCTTGACGTGTGGGCTGTCTGCCTGGGCCTGCCACGCCTTCCCGGCGTCCTCGAGGTCGTACCGGACCGTCTCCACCGTGAGGCGCTTCTGCTCGGCCAGCGCGATCAGCTCCTGGTAACCCTGCCGCATGACCGCGTTGCCCATCACGTTGTTGTTGTGCCCGACGTGCGTGCGTCCCATCAGACTCCGAAATGGCACCTGCGGCGCTCCACCGGCACCCTCACCGACAGTGACGAGGGTCGCCTGGGGTGCGGAAGATTCCAGCGCGGCCAGGAACGGCTCGCCGTACACCATGTCGAGGACGACGTCGTATCCGTCGCCGGCCTCTTCCTTCAGCGCTTGCGCGTCATCACCGCCGCCGAGTTCGACGAGGGCGTCGGCGCCGAGGTCGCGTGTCTTCTCCAGGGCGTCCTTGTGGCGGCCGGCGGCGACGACGCGACCCGCCCCGAGGATCTTGGCGGCCTGAACCGCGATGCTGCCCACCACCCCGGTGGCGCCCAACACGAGAACAGACTGCCCGGCCGAGAGCTCGGCGTGGCGGGTCAGCGGCAGCCACGCGGCCAGGCCGGCGATGCCCAGCGCCACCGCCAGGTCGTCGTCGACGGTCTCGGGGATGGGGAAGGCACGGTCGGGGTCGAAGGCGGCGCGTTCGGCCCACGAGCCGAACGGCATCGGCGGCGAGTTGAAGTAGACGCGGGTGCCGTCATCGGTGAAGCCGACACCTTCCCGGCCGACGACCAGCGGGACGCTCGGCTTGAGCAGGTCGCTCGACGCCAGCACGATGTCAACGGGGTTGCAGCCGGCCAGTGTCACGGTGACGATGTCCTGCCCGCCTGGCTCTTCGAAATCTTTGACGTGGGGCGTCTCGCCGACTGCCTCCAGCACTGCTGCCCGCATGGGTCCTCCGTTGTGTTCGCGCCTGAACCTGCGGGCTACCCCCTGCGCAGACGGCGAAACGGGCCCCAGGTTGCGTTGAGACTGCGTCAGCGGNNCCGCTGACGCAGTCTCAACGGGTGGGGTCAGACGGTGTAGCCGCCATCGACCGCCCAGGTGGCGCCGGTGACCCAGGCGGCCTCCGGTCGGCTCAGATAGGAGACGACGCTGGCGACGTCGGCCGTGTCGCCGTAGCGGCCCAGTGCGGTCTGGGCCCGGTTCGCGTCGGCGAAGTCACCCTCGTCGGGGTTCAAGTCGGCCGCAACGGGTCCGACGGCGAGGTTGTTGATCGTGATCTGCCGCGGACCCAGCTCCCGGGCGAGCCCGCGCGTCAACCCGGCCACCGCCGCTTTGGTCATCGCGTAGACCGACAGACCGGCGGCCACCGGCACACTGTCGCCGTTCACGCTGCCGATGGTGATGACGCGACCCCCGCCTGTCATGTGCCCGACGGCGGCCTGGATGGCGACGAACACCGCCCGTACATTGACCGCCACCATCCGGTCGAACTCCTCCAGAGACAACGACTCCAGCGGAGCGAGGGAGGCGATGCCGGCGTTGTTGACCAAGATGTCCACGCCGCCGAGCTGGTGGACCGTCTCGGTGACGGCGGCTTGAACCGCGTCGGCATCGGCGCTGTCAGCCTGCAGCGCAACGACCTTCGTGCCGTTGGTCGACAGCTCGGCGACAAGGTTGTCTGCCGCGCCCGCCGACGTGCTGTAGGTGAAGGCGACATCGGCTCCGTCGGCGACGAGACGGCGCACGATGCCCGCGCCGATACCTCGGGAGCCGCCGGTCACCAGGGCGCGGCGACCGCTGAGCGGCAAGGTGGGGGAGTGTGTCATCGGGCTTCCTTTCGAGGGGTCTACCCGTGGCACCAACTTGAACGATCGTTATAGAATTCCCCGGTACGCCTGACCGGAGGAGTCGCGTTGGCTGACAGCGTCGTTGCGTTGATGGAAGAGAATTTGCTCGCGGTGTTCAACGAGCGGGATCCGCAGCGACGGCTGGAGGTGATTCGGCGCAACTACGCCCCCGACGTCCGCTGGGCCGACGGCGAGGAGACGGTCACCGGCCAGGACCGGCTCCATCAGAAGGCTCAGGAACTTCTCGACGGCCAGCTCGCCGGGCTCGGATTCTCGCAGTCAGGTCCGGTCTATCAGGCCGGGAGCATGGGGTTTCTGGCCTGGGACGTCTTCCCGCCCGGGGACGAGCCCGGCACACCCCTGGTATCGGGCTTCGATGTGGCGCTCGTCTAAAACGGCGTCATCGCAAAGCTGTTCACGGTGGTGACAACACAGCCGGGAT
Organism: Mycobacterium sp. PO1; assembly: GCF_017312405.1. GTDB lineage: Bacteria > Actinomycetota > Actinomycetes > Mycobacteriales > Mycobacteriaceae > Mycobacterium. The sequence continues at coordinate 120,277 of NZ_BLTG01000005.1, read as the reverse complement.
GATCCGGCCGTCAGCGTAGCGCGTCGGGGTTCTCCCGCACGAGAGCTTCGACATCCGAGCGGAGTTGCGCCAGCTTCTGCTGCTCCTCGGCGGAGTAGTCGCGGGCGGTGTCGTCGAGGGCGCACACCGTTCCGACCACGTTGCCCTCGGCGTCGTGCACCGGTAGACCCAGATAGTTGTGCAAGCCGAACTCGGTCTCGTCCTCGTTGCCGGCGAAGACGGCATCGGCGCGTGAGTCGCGGACGAACAACGCCTCGTCGGAGTTCACCACCCGCTCGCAGTACAACGGGGTGCGATCCTCGTCGTCGCCGGCCTTCTTACCTGCCGCGCCGACGGTGTAGTGCTGGGTGGCCTCACCCCCGGTGGCGGCGACGACCATCGAATCCGGCTCCGAGCGCATGACCAGAACGGACTTCACGTTGAGCTGCTGCGCCAGTTCCTCGAGGCCGGGTGCCACCGAGGCCAGCCCGTCGGTGGCGTCGGGGCGGTGGGAAGCGGTGGTGTCGTCGTGCTCGGTCATCAACTCAGTCTGCCAGGTTGCGCGCCGGGGCGGGCCACGCGGCGAGCGCGATGTCGGCGGCGGCGCGGAGTTGGGCCCGGGTGGCACCGTCGCGGGCCTTGCTCGACATCCCTCGCAGGACCAGGTCGAGATAGTCGGCCAAAGCTCGGGGGTCGCTGTCTACGGGAAGGTCACCGGTCCGTTTGGCCCGGCGTAAGCGCCGGACGATGGCGTCTTTTCCGCTGCGGCGACGATCTTGCAGGGTGGGGTCGGCGATCACCATGCAGCCGCGCGGGTGCGAGGGGCGGGCGTAGAGGTCGACGGCGCGGCTGAAGATCTGTTCTGCCACCTCGCGGGCGGTGGCTGCCTTCAGAGCCGGTGACAGCACCGCGTCCTGCTCGTAGAGATCCACGGCCGCGTCGAACAAGGACTGTTTGTCGCCGAAGGCCGCGTACAGGCTGGGGGGCGAGATGCCCATGGCTGCGGTGAGGTCGCTGATCGAGGTGCCGTCGAAACCTTTCTCCCAGAACACCTTCATGGCGCAGCCCAGCGCTTCGTCGCGGTCGAACTTCGGGGGCCGGGCCATGTGTGGATGGTAGCGCTTGCCGCGAGCCGAGTTATTGCGGTGCGAGGGGCCAGCCGGGGATCGGCCGGCCGTGTGGCGGCGGGCTGTCTTTGTAGCCGGTGGCCATCTCGATTTGCTTTTCCGGTGAGTCCGGCATGGCCTCCTGGCACTGTCGGCGCATGTCGGGGGTGACGAAGAAATCCGGTGGGTCGGCGTCCACAGGTCCCCACAGGGAACTGCTGGCGCCGGTGATGAACCAGTGGCCGAACACGTCCCCGACCGGTGCGGGGGCGGGGCCTTCTTGTGGTGTGTCGACATCCGAGGCGTCTGCAGGAATTCGAGGATCGTTGTTCGTCAACTCGATTCGTTTGACTCGAACCGTGTCGAGCGGATCGGCGAGCTGAGCCGTTGACTTGTCCGCCGCAACGGAAACGAGCTTCCCGGCGGAGGAATCACTGGCGAAGTAAATGCTGTACTCGCCCAGGCATACCGTGACGCGCAGTCCACTCGCGACCGCATCCACGCTTTGGATGTGCATCGGCATGTAGCCCAGAGGTTTTGCAGGGTCGACAGGATATGACGGCGCGCCGTTGAGTGGCCGGATCCACGCCAGCTGGCCGAGATAGTTGCCATCCAGATCAGCACTCTCTGGCGTCGCCCGAAGGAAGCCCGGGTAGACATTCTCGGGATCGTTCGTCCACGAGGCGATGTACCACGATTCGAGATAGGCGCGAATGGGTACAGCGACACCGGTCGTCAATGCTAGACCGGGGCTGGAAGACCAGTGGAAGCGAAAGCGCTCCAACGAATCCGGCCAATGGGCAGAGTGTTCTTGGCCGGTTGGCGTCGTATGTGGAGTTCCTTCCGGGGCGCCCGGTCGACAAGCGAGAGTTCCACCAGCGACGAGTGCAGCTACCGTTGCCAGTGACCAGAATTTCTTCACGGCGATTGTCCAGTTCTCGGATCGGCTGCGTGATAGCTACCTGTGCATTTTTTCCAATAGGTCTCGGTGAGGGAGTCCGCCCCGTGGACGAATCCGAACAGTGAACGCACTGCGTAGAGGCTCGGGGATGAGATACCCATGGCGGCGATGAGATCGCTGCTCGAGGTTCCGTCGAAACCTTTCTCCCAGAACACTTTCATGGCACAGTCCAGCGTGTCGTCGCGGTCGACTCGGCGGCCGGGCTGTGTGTCGAGGGTAGTGCTTGCCACGATGCGAGCTACTGGGGCGCGAGGGGCCAGCCGGGAATCGGCTGGCCGTGAGGTGGTGGGTTGTCCTTGAACCCGGTGGCCATTTCGATCTGAGTTTCCGGTGAGTCCGGCATGGCCTCCTGACACTGCCGGCGCATGTCGGGCGTCACGAAGAAATCTGGGTGGGGTTTGGCGTCCACAGGCCCCCACAGTGAACTGCTCGCCCCGGTGATGAACCAGTGGCCGAAGACGTCCCCGACCGGAGCGGGGGCGGGTCCTTCTTGCGGTGTGTCGACGTCCGAAGCTCCGGCCGGAATTCGGGGGTGGTTTTGGGTCAACTCGATTCGATTCACCAACACCGTGTCGAGTGGATCACGTAGCTCGCCAGTCTGCTTGTTCGCAGCGAGGGAAATCATCTGGTTCGGTGCGGATTCGCTGGGTAAGAACGCTGCATATTGGCCTTCGCATACGGTCACTCGCAAGCCATTATCAATGGGCTCGACACTCTGGATGTGCACTGGCATGAAGCCGTAGGGGGTTACCGGCTCGGTGGGGTAACCCGGCCGGCCGTTCAGCGGCCTGACCCAGGCAAGCTGGCCTAGATAATCCCCGTCCAGGTCGTCACTTTCCGGAGTGGCGCGCAGAAATCCCGGATACACCGCTTCCGCGTTGTTGGTCCAGGAGGCGATGTACCACGACTCGAAATACGCTCTGATCGGTACCGCGAAACCCGTCGTCAGTGGAACCTCGGGATCAGAGGTCCAGTGGAATCGGAAATTGTCCAAGGCGCTCGGCCAGTTCGCGAACTGTTCAGCCGAGGAACCGTGCCCGGTCGGAGGTTGTCCGCCAGAACCGCACCCTTGGGTGAGGCCCGCGATGCAGGCCACGAAGAACAGGCAGGCGATAGTCTTTCGCGTCATTCGCCAGCGATCCTGGGATCGGCCTGGTGATAGCCACCGGTATACGTTTCCCAATAGGTCTCCATGAGTGAGTTTGCTCCGTCGACATATTCGAAGAGAGACTTAATGTTGTCGGCGAACTCGTTGTAGATCTTTGGATCTGCGTCATCGTCAGGCACCTGCAGTCGACCGTCCTCACCGATCCGTTGCTGCAGCCACTCGCGAATCTCGGTCTTGCCGGGGTCGCGCTTGAAGCCGTTGAAACCTTTCTCCCAGAACACCTTCATGGCGCAGCCCAGCGCTTCGTCGCGGTCGAACTTCGGGGGCCGGGCCATGTGTGGATGGTAGCGCTTGCCGCGAGGCGAGTTATTGCGGTGCGAGGGGCCAGCCGGGGATCGGCCGGCCGTGAGGTGGTGGGATGTTCTTGAACCCGGTGGCCATCTCGATTTGCTTTTCCGGTGAGTCCGGCATGGCCTCCTGGCACTGTCGGCGCATGTCGGGGGTGACGAAGAAATCCGGTGGGTCGGCGTCCACAGGTCCCCACAGGGAACTGCTGGCGCCGGTGATGAACCAGTGACCGAACACGTCCCCGACCGGTGCGGGGGCGGGACCCTCTTGTGGTGTGTCGACATCCGAGGCGCCTGCCGGAATGCGCGGGTCCTCCTGGCTGAGCTCTATCCTGTTGACGTACACGGTGTCGAGGGGATCGCTGACGGTGCCGGTTGCCTTATCGGCGGCCACCGAGATGAATTTTCCAGGCTGGGTAAGGCTTTTGAAGTAGATCGCGTAGGACCCTTCACACACGTAGGCGCGCACGCCTTTCTCGATCGGTTCGACACTCAGGATGTGAAACGGGATGTAGCCGAAAGGCCGGACGCTTTCTGCGTCGTGAGCGGGCACGTTCTCTAGCGGTCTGATGAAGACGAGCTGGCCGAGGTAATCGCCATCGCGGTCGTCGCTTTCCGCGGTGGCGCGGGTGAAACCCGGATACACGTTGTCTGCGTCGTTGGTCCAGGTTGCTACATACCAGGATTCGAGATAGGCGCGGAGCGGGACTGCGGCGCCAAACGCCACGTCGATACCCGGTCCGGAAGACCAGTGGAACCTGAACTCAGCCAGTGAATTCGGCCACTTCGCCACGGTGGTTTGGGCCGGAGGATCGGATGCATTGGCAGGGTCGCGGTCGGCGTCTGTGTCACAGGCGGTGCTGGTCATGGCGACCAGGGCTGCGATAACCAAAGCTGATGTGCGACGGATCATTTCTGCCCACCTATGGACGGTTCAGCAGTGGTGTAAGACTTGGCGTAAGACTCCCAGTAATTCTCCATCAGGGTGTTGGCGCCGCGAATGTCTTCAAAGAAGGACGAGATCTTGTTGGCGAGGATGTTGTAGTCGTTGGGCTGGTGCTGGTGGGAGGGCACCAAGATTTTTCCGTCAGACCCGACCTGGCCCTGCACCCATTCGCGAAGTTGCGCGTCGCCCAGCTCATGATGAATCAGCACCTCTGCCATCCTGACCTGCATCGGGAACGCATCTCGTGGTGGCGTGGTGGGCACCGTCGCGTCGACGGCTGGGGCAGCCCCTACGAAGAGATCTTGCAGGTACGGGCTCAGGAAGGCGCTTCCGCTGCCGACCACAGGGGCGGTACTGACTAGTCCGGCAGCGCCGGCGAAAAGCGCTGAGCGACGTTGGTAGGAATCCTGCAGAGCCTGCTGACCGTCCTGCAGGCGGTCATACGACTCATCGAAAGATCCGAGATCGAGCGCGCTCTGCAATCGTCCAGCAGCCTTCATCGCCATGTTGTCGCTCGTGGGGTCCTGGTCTGTGATGGACGTTGCGGCCCTCTCGAGGTAGTGCTCCACCGTCGATCCTGCGTTTCGGTAGAGATGTTCTGCCGCCTGGTCGTCGGAATACATGACGCTCATCAGTGCCCGGGTCTTCAGCGGCTGCTCTTCGGCTCCGTCGAGCGGCGGGAAGAACCGGTCGTTGGTGCCGTCGATGTTGTTGCCCACCATGTCGTCGAGGTAGGGCGCGAAGACCCGCGACAGGTCCCGGGTCAGTTCGGGGTTCACCTGACCCAGTGACTGCCCGTCGGTGCCGGCCAGGTTGAGCAGCTGCGGCTGGTGACCGCTGGTGTACTCGGCCAACGCGTGAGCGGTGGACGCCGCACGTCCGGTCGGGTCGTCCTGCGCAGTCTCGGCGACCCAGTCGAACAAGCCGCCGGCAGCGAGCCCGTCGTCCTGCCACTGGTGCTTGGTCAGGTCGTCGAGGAATTCCCCGCCGCCGGGACCGGTCACCACGTCGTGGACGACCACGTCGTCGGCATTCACCGCGTTGAACATGTTCTGCAGGGTCGGGTCGACGTGCTCGTGGTACCACCGCGGCCCGTCGTCGAGCGGACCGAACCCCGGCCCGGGGGCCTGCTCGATCGGCAACCGGTTGGACTGCTCGAGCATCTCCTGGCCCTTGGCCATCAAGCCGCGGTCCAGATCCGTGCCGACCTGCAGGTCGCGGTTGCCGCTCTGCACGATGTCGGCGAGATCGTCGAGGCCCTTTGTCGGCTGCAGCGGGCCGGTCGGCTCGCCGTGCACGATGACGTTGCCGTTGTCATCACGGATGGTGTCGCTGAACGGTTGGGTGAGTGCGGGCCCGTCGAGCACCTGACGAACGCCGTCGGGCAGAGCGTGCTCGCCGCCGGCGGCAGGCCGCTCGACCGAGGGCGGCTCCGCCCCCGGCAGCCCGGTGGTGATGGTGGGGTTGGACGCGAGCTGGAATGCGTCGGCGACCCGGGCGCCGTCGGGCCCGGCCGCCTGCATGTCCGCTTTGATCTCGGAGGGGGTCTTGTCTCCGAACGCCTGCGAGAACCCCTGCAGGTACGACATCTGTTCCGGCGGCATTGTCAGGTTTCCCTCGTCGAGGGCGCTCTGCTGCTGCGCGGTGAGGGTGGTGCTCTCGGCCAGCCGCTGACGCTGCTCATCGGTCAGCGTGCCGTCCTGCAGTGCTTCGGAGTCTTGTCTGCCCTGTTCGGCTGCGGAGCTCTCCTCTGGGGCGTCCTCGCCGTCGTCCTCGCCGTCGTTGTCGCCATGGTCGCCGTCGGCGGCGAACTTCTGATCGGTGCCCAGCGCCTGATACTCCGAGCCGATGGTGCGGATGTCACCGCCGACGGTGCTGAGCTCGCCGTTGCGGCGCGTCACGATGTCGCTGAGCCTACCCAGACCCCGGCTCACGATGGGCACGAGCATCTGCTCACCGGCGCGGTTCTTCGGAACGCTGGCTGCGGCGTCGAGCACCCACTTGCGCACGGCGTCGAGGTCCTGTCGGCCCGCGGCGACGATCTGCGCGGACTGGTCCACCTTCGCCGCGAGCCGACGGTCGAGGCCACCGAGCTCGCCGATGACGCGCTGGTGCTCGGTGTTGGCGTTGCCGTAGACAGTGGCCGCTCCGCCGGACCAGTGAGTCCCGGGGGCGGCCTGGTCGAGGTCGCTCTTCAACGTGGTCAGCGGTGCGCTCTGGTCGTAGCCGGTGCCTGGTTGGGGGACACCCTCACCGAAGGTGGCGCGGGCGTTCGACCAGGTGGACAGGAACGCGTCGAGCACGCTCATCCCGCCCGGCCTCCCACCATGCCCCTCATTATCGCCCCATCCTGACAGCTGTCAGGACACCAATTGCACGCCGGGCCGACGTTCAGACTGCAGTGGCGGCGGCGTCTTCTCGTACTTTGCCGCAGCCCACGCAGTCTCAACGGGAAGTGGTGGGGTCAGGCCGAGCGTGGCGCCGCCGCGAGGAGCTCGGAGAACTCGCGTTCCACGTGATAGGTCTGCGCGACGGTGGTGAGTCGGGCCAGCAATTGGTCGGTCAGCGGAGGGCCGGCGCTGCGGGTCAGCGACTTCAGAGCGACCACCATCGCTTCGCTGTAGTCACCTACACCCAGGCGCACGAACGCGGTGTTGAGCTCGGGAATGCTCAGCGCGGCACGGCAGTGCTCAACCAAGTCCCAAGCCACATCGCTCAACTCGGAACTGCTCATAGATCATTTTCGGCCAAGAACGCCGGTCGCGCTCGTCGGAGACCCGTTGAGGCTGCGCTCACGGCGGAGTCTTCTCGCACTTTGTCGCCGGGGCTGCAGTCTCAACGTCAGGAGGCGACGGCGTTGAACACGAGTTCTGACACCGTGCGGCAGTAGGCGTCGTCGACCACCTCGCCGGTGTAGAGCGCGCGCATGTTGATCGGCGCGAACAACAACTCCAACGCGGTGGTGTGCTCGACACCGGCGCGGATCTCGCCGCGCTGTCGGGCCCGCTCGAAGACCACCGCGAGACGGGCCGCCCGGTCACGCCAGGCGGTCTGCCTCACCTCGAGGCTGGCCAGGAACTGGTCGGCGATGAGATGCCCACCATGCAGTTTGCGCCCGGCCTCCGAGGTGACCATCTCGGCCATCCGCACCGCGAGCTGGAACAAGTCCTCGCGCAGCGACCCCGTGTCGGGCAGCGGTGAGTCGTCGCCGGGGCGACTGGCCAACGCGTCGAGCACCAGGCTCTCCGGATCGGGCCAATGACGTTGGATCTCCTCGGCGTCGAGCCCGTGTCGGTGTGCCATCGCCCCCAGGTTGAACCGGTCGATGCCCCAGCGCGCCAGCTCGTCGTGCACTGCCGCGACGATCGTGGCCCGCCGGGCCTCGTCCAAGGGCTGCTCCACGGTCACGGCTCCCCCTCCCCGGTGGGCCTACGGTCCGCATAATTGTCGGACGCGACGATTCCAGCAAACGTGTCGACGACCAGCGTACAGGCCCGAAAACACCCCTCGGCGCGACGATTACACGGCCCCGCGCATTCACCACACCCCCCCGCGCGCACACCACCCCCCGCGGGAACTGGCTGCACCCCCCGGGCCGGAACCGACTACACGCCCGCGGGGACCCGGGCCGCACTCACCGACATCTCCCGGCGCAGCTCACCGAACTCCGCGATCGACCGTGTCGCCACCGTGGCCACCGGACGCGCGTTGCGCCCGGTCGCCTCCGTCTTGGACACCATCACCACACTGTCGATGTACGGCTGGATCGTCGTCGCGTTCTGCACCGTCGCCACGATCACCAACTGGAAGCCGAACTTGCGGAACGCCTGCAGGGCCTGCTGCGCGAACTGCGGATCCGACTTGGAGAACGCCTCATCGAGCATCAGCTGCGCGAAAACGGGCCTGTTGGCTTCGTCTGTTCCCGCGTGTCCGGGCGCCGCCAGGTTGAAGCTCAACGCACCGGCCAGACAGAACGCCATCAGCTTCTCCTGCTCGCCGCCGGAGTTGTCGCCGGCATTGCTGTGGGTGCGGATCAACTCCTCGGACGCGATGTCCCACTCGGCGCAGTCGAACGTGAACCGGTTGCGCACGTCCAGCGCATCGCGGGTCCAGGCCCGATCCTCGGGTGCACTGGACGCCAACCGATTTCGAAGCCGCAGAATGTCGGCGTACTGGTCGAGGATGGCCTGCTTGTCGCCAAGCCCGACCTCGGCGATACGGCGGGAGATCGCCCGTACGATTTCGGTCAGCTCCGACACCGCCGCCAGCGCCCGCGGGGTGGCTCGCAACGTCAACCGGGTGCCGCGGTTGAACTCCACCGCACCCAAACCGGTGTTCACCCTGTCGATCTGGTCACTGATGCGCCGGGCCTCTTGTTCAGCCACCCGGTGCAGCGTCAGGATCGCGTCCGGCGCCTGCTCGGTGACCAGCCGCATCATCCGCTCGTAGGCCTCGGGCAGTTCACGCTCATCGATGTGCCGGCACAGCGCCACATAGTCGTGCACGCGTTCGTCGAAGTCACTGCTGTCGTTGGGAATTGCATCCGGGAACGTCGTGTCGAACGTGTTCAGGATGCGCGCCAGCTCGTCGTAGGACCGGCGCCGGCTCTCCCGGAGCTGCTCGCGCTCACGCTTGATCGCCCCGAACAGGGCCTCCCGGTGCGGCTCGGGCTCCAGCAACTCCAGCGACACCGGCACCATCGCGGTGTAGCGGCGCAGCAGATCCGTCAGCGGCTCCGACACGAACGCCGGCGAGAGCCGTTCGGACAGCTCGAGCAACCGCGTGCGCCGGGTGTCCAGATCCTCGCGACGTGTGTGGATCACCCCTCGGCGGGTCATCAGCTTCTGGATCTGCTCCCAGCATTCGTCGGCACGCGCGTTGAGCACCTCGATGTCAGGGTGCTCGGCCAGCAGCAGCTCGTACTGCTCGCGCAGCCGGTCGGCGTGCCCGTCGGCGGTCTCGGAGTCGATCTGGCTCCACTGCGGATACTGATCACAGATCGCCTTGGCCGCCGTCGCCCGGTCGCGCCACTGCTGACGCTGCGCGGCGATGTCGTCGGCCGCCCGCCGCGCCCGCTGGTAGGCGTCCTCGGCGGCAGCCAGGTCGACGGTCAGGGCGTTGATCTTCGCGGACACGTCGCCCTGGTAGAGGTAGTCCGATTGTTTGAGCGGACGCCGGTCGTCCTTGACCGCCAACCGGTCGGAATCCTTGTACAGGCCGGTGTCGGTGACCGCGCGGCGGAACCGCGCGAACACGTCCGGGGTGTCGACACACAGGTGATCGCCGGCCGCGCCGACGACGTCGGCGGCCTCCGCCGCGCACGGATGGGCCGGGTCGACGACGAAGAGCTTGCCCGCCAACGTGTTCGGTTCCAGCGGCGGGGGCTCGGCGCCCAGCGACCTGACCCGCACGTGATGCAGCGCCAGCCGTCCCCGCATGTTGGTCTCGTTGACGAACCGCAACACCGCCGCCCAGTGTTCGTCGGGCACCAGCAGCCGCAGGCCGACCCCGCGCAGCACCTTCTCCACCGCGACGCGCCAGCGGGTCTGGTCGGCGCGCAGGTCCATCAGCTCGGCCACATACGGCAGGGCCGACGCGTCGACCCCGATGGCGGCGCAGACCTGGTCGCGCATCGTCAGCGCGAACTCCGGCAGTGCCGAACCCACCTGCTCGACGCGGCGCAGCTCCTTGGCGGCGTCGTCGCGGGCGATGCGGGCGGCCTTCTGGGCGTACTCGGCGTCGGTCGAGGCCTCCCGGTTGCGTTCCACCCGGGCCAGCAGCTCGGCGACCTTGGTGAGCAACTCCTCACGCAAATTCCAGAACTCCTCGGCGCTGCCGGGCACCTCCAGCCCCTGCGCGAGGACGAGGTCCTCGTAGGCGCTGCGCCGACGCGACACCTGTTCGGCCTCGGTCTCGGCGGCGGCGACCTGTGACTGCAGCGGTCCGATGCTCGCGCTCGAACCGCTGATCTGTGCGTTGATCGAATCGGCCTCGGCCTTCGCCAGATTCAGTGCGCGGGTGACGTCCTCGTCCTCGTTGTCGAGCTGGTCGATGGCCGTGTCGAGCTCGGCGATCTGGGCGGGGCACTGCGCCACGCGGACGTGGTCGGTGAATGCCCGCACCATCGGCGCGTCCACCAGGTCGATGATGCCCAGATCGGAGGACTCCGAGGCGTAGCGGTGCTGGATGGCCTCGATGTCGCCGAGGATCTTGCGTTTGCGCTGCGCGACGGCCAGCAGCTCGCGGGCTTCCACCAGCGGGTCGATCTGCTTGAGCGCCTCGGGCAGCCGGGCCAGGCTGTCCGGTTCGTCGAGCATGAACTCGCGGACGAACTGTTCCAGCCCGCCGACGCTCTTGAGGGATTTCGCCTTGCCGAGCAGCTGTTGGGCGGCGTCGGAGGCGCGGATGCCGATCGTGGCGTACAGCTGGGCCAGATACTGCGACTCCACCTTGGTGGTGAACCGCCAGCCGCCCTCCTTGAACACGCCGGTGTCGAATCTCCCTGCGGCCCAACGGTTGCAGATCTCCTCGATGTCGAGGTCGCCGTCACCGAGCACGAACCGGCTCGACGAGTCGTTGCGTGACTCCCCGGTCAGCCACTTCAGGACCAGCCCCGTCACCGAGCGCCCGGTGTCGCCGGTGTAGGTGACCGCGACCGCCGACCAGGCGGTGCCGTCGCCGCGCAGGTACATCACCCGGCTGCTGCCACCGTCGCTGCGCTGGCCCCACGCCCCGCGCACGTACTTGTCGACGGTGCGCCGGCCAGCGCTCGACCCGGCAGCGGTGTTGTCGCCGGAAGCGTTGAAGTTGCGCCGGTTGAACGGCAGGAATCCCAGCGAAATAGCGTCCAGCAGAGAGGATTTACCGCTGCCCGAGGCGCCGGCGATGAGCGCGCCGCCGATGCTGAAGGGGATCGAGTGGTACCCGTCGAACACGCCCCAGTTGATGACCTGCAGCCGCGACAGATGGAATTGTTCAGTCATCGAGTTCGACCTCTTCGGTGTCGTCGGCCGGTGCGCCGCCACGAGTGAGCAGTTCGAACTGCTGCTGCAGCTCGGTGATCACCGAGGCCGTCATGATCGCGCTGATCACCGGGCTGATGGTGTAGCTGTCCTCGTCGTCGCGGCTGCGACGCAGGATCTCCAGCCCGGTGAGGCGTGCGATCGCGGCGTCGATGCGGGCGGTGAACGTGACCGCGTCGCGGTCGGTGTCGTTGAGCACGCCGGAGAACAGCCCGTGCATCTCCTCGCGGCTGATCAGCACCCGCTGCCCTCCGGCGGCGCGCATCATCTGCGCCAGGTGCAGCGCGAGGATCGAGTCGTAGGTGCCCAGCGGTTCGCGGCGTAACAGCTTGATACCCTTGGCGGATTCGTAGCGGGCCTGTTCGACGAACGCGACGTCGGTGCCGTCGACCACCCGCAGCAGCAGGTCCAGTTCGGAGAGTCGCACGCTGAGCTGGTTGCGGTACTCCAACACCCAGGAGTAGATGTCGGCGTCGTTCTCGGCGCTGACGTAGCGCCGGGTCAGCAGGTGCTGCAGGGCCCAGCAGGCCCGGTCCGGGAGTTCGGAGACGTCGCCGTCGAACCGCGGCCGCCGCTGCGCAGGCGGGCGGGCGTTCTGGTCGACCTGCGGCAGTTCGGAAAAGCCCCTGTAGTCGATGGACTCGGTGCCGGTGGACTCGGCGGCGACGGACTGGCTGTCAGGGGACCCGGTGTCGGCGCTCCCGCTGTCGACGGACTGATCGGTGCTCATGTGCCGGCTCCCACGAGGGCGGTGATCGGTTCGGTGAACATCAGCCTCGGCACGGCGATCTCGCGGTCGCGTCCGTCGAGAGACCGGAACCGCACCGTGGCGGATTCGCGAACCGATTCGGCGGCAGGCTGTTTGAGTGCCCACGACCACAACACGATGACGTGCCCGAGGTAGGCGGACTCCAGCAGCGCCACCGCGTCGGGCAACGACACCGGACCGTGGTGCAGGGCCGTGTTGAGCATCTGAGACATCGCCGGCGCGTCGACCTGTGTGGTCAGCGCCGCGAAACTGGCCAGGTCGACCTGTCCGTCGGCGGGCCGCGCCGGCTTGGGGGCCGACAGGTCACCGATCTTGAAGCTCAGTGCGCCCACCGAACTGATGGCGTGACGGGCCAGCGGCACGTCGAGGTCCAGGCGCGAGTCGGTCAGCGACGTCTTCAGCAACGCCCGCGCGGCACCGAGCGCTTCGTTGAGCTGGCGGGCGACCCCGCGGCTCTGCTCGAGGGTGCCGAACGCGGTGAACCGCTTGACCCGTTGCGCGCAGCGCTGCTGAATCCGTTCCACCTCATCGATCTGGTGACCGACCAGTTCGAAGAACCCCGCCATCACCTTGCGCAGGGCGGGGTCGAGCGCGGGCAGTGCGTCGGCGACCGCGGCGACGTCGGCCTCGAACTCGGCGCGCTGGTCGGGGTCGTTGATCATCCGCAGGAACGCGCGGTGGCTGTCGCGGCCCTTCGAGTCCCACGCGGCCTGGTAGTCGGCGTACATCTGACGCTGACGGTCGCGGTACTCGGTGTTGGTGTCGATCGGCTCGTCCAGCGCCGCGGTGGCCTGCTCGATCATCGTGCCGTACTGGCCGATGTCGGTGATCAGGCGTTCCATCTGCAGCGCGATCGCGCGGGCCTCGTCGTAGCAGTCGGTGGGGTCCGGGGCGGGTCGCTCACCGGCGTCCAGCTGGTCGAGTTCGCTGTGCAGGGCCGCGATCTCGGCTTCGATGTGCTTGCGGATCCGGGCCGGGTCGTTGTCGACCCGCACCGCCACCTGCTTGAGCCGCGAGGCGATGCCGTGAATGGAACCGCCCGTGGCGATGGTGTCGTTGCGGCGCAGGCCCCGGACGAAATCCAGCGCCCGGCGGGCGTCCTGGGTGAGATAGCAGACATTCTGGTCGCTGCGCTCGTCGACGATGCGATGCAGCCAGCCCTGGCTGGCCCACGACTTGATCAGCGCGAGGCCGGACTGTCCGTCGGGGTGACCCACGTCGTCCAGGTCGCGTTCCAAGCGGATCACCAGCTCGGTCTCGGGGATCACGCCGTCGGCCAGGTGACGTTCCATCAGCGTCGCGTAGAGCCCGAGGTTGTGGGTGGCCAGCATCCGGATCGCCCGGGATCCCTGCAGGTCACGGTTGTGGTCGAGCAGCTCAGCAACCGACGGCTGGGCGGTGTCGTCCACTGGACTCCTCGATGCAACTGGCGTCTTCGTCGGACGGTCCAAGATAGGCCACCGCGCCGACAGTCCAGGCCGGGGGAGGGGCGGTTCTTCCGACCCTACTGGTGCCGCGGGTGGGCCTCGTGCATCGAGGCTGCGCTGGCGACGGGAAAGTGCGAGAAGACGCCGCAGTCAGTCCAGTCTCAACGAAAAGAGGTCAGGACAACCGGGAGTCCAGCAGCGTCAACGCCCGGTCCATCGCCGCCTCGGGCAGCGGAGTGTCCTGGGCGGTGAGGATCAGCACGCCCATGATCGCACCGGCGATGACCCGGCGCTCGGCCTCGTCGGCGGGCCCGTCTGGGCGGCGCAGCAGCGCCTCGGTGAGCAGATCGGCCAGCGTCAGATACGCGGTGTACAGCAACCCACGCGCTTCGGGTACCTGATACAGAATTCGCTGGCCGGCGATCGCATCCTCGCGCTCTTCCGGCGACAGCGCCCCGTACACCTCGGTCACCGCGTGGTGGTAGGCCTGCACGTAGGTCAGGTGCCGGGGAGCGTTGGCGAACGCCTCGACGGTCGGCGAGATGTGATCGTCCGACAGCAACAGTGCTTCCTTGACGCCGAAATACCGGTAGAACGTGCGCGGGGAGACCTCGGCGGCGGCAGCGATCTGCTCGATCGTCGTCTCGGCGTAGCCCTGCTCCTCGAACAGACGGAAGGCTTCACGGCGGATCGCCAGGCGCGTCTGCACCTTCTTCCGCTCGCGCAAACCCTTCGACTCCGAATGGCTGACGCTCATAAGCGGGCGACGCTATCGGAAAATGGCTGTTGCCGACACTGATTCAGTGCAGCGACGCCGGTAATACCCGCTCGGTGAACTCCACCAGCGGCTTCTCCAGCGCCAGGATTGCCTGGGCGTCGCCGTCGGCCAGCGCCCCGGTGACCAACATCGAGATCGCCGCGACCAGCGCCTGGCAGGCGAACCTGTCGGCTTTGCTGCGGGCGGCGAACACCTCGGCCACACCGGCGACGAAGTCCTGCTGCAACTGCATGCGACGGCGCAGCGCCTCCGGCCCCGCGGCGTACACCTCGACCAGGTACAACCGCGCCGTCGGCGGGTCCGCGGCCAGGAAGTTCAGGTAGTTGGTGAGCATCGCGCGGAAGCGCGTCATCGGAGTTCCCGACACCGGTGTCGTCCGCAGGCCGCCGATGACGTTGCTCTGCATGCGGGCGTAGCCGGCCATGAAGCAGTCCTGCTTGGACTCGAACTGTTGGTAGAACGTCGCCCGCGACACCCTGGCGTGTTTGATCAGGTCACCGACCGTGGTGTTGCTGTAACCCTTCTCACCCATCACCGCGGCCAGCGCCTTGAACAAGCGCTTCTGCTGGTCTGCGGCCACCTGGTCGGGACTGAGATGATGCCGGCCGGAACTCAGCCGCTCGTCCACGCGGCGCCCCCCTCGGTCGATGCAGGTCTCTGCATTGCGTCAATGCTAGGTGCGTCGTCCATCGAAGGCCGGCCGGGCAAGACATTCGCGAACACAGTTGTTTTTCGAGAACGTCAACGTTTATGTACTATCTTCCCGTGGCGTCGCTCGGCGCGTGGAGTACCGCAGCGAGGGGTCGAGTGAGGCCGCGACGCGTCGGGTTCTGGCGGTGCCCCGTGGGGGAGTGGCACCGCCAGAACCTGACGATCAGGCCTTCTTCAACATCCAGGCCGGGATCCAGTGCATGACCAGGTCGCTCTTGGGCCCGTGGCTGACCGGATAGCTCACCAGGCCCCACCAGTGCCCCTGCTCGCACATGCCCCACCGAGTCAGCTCGCCGCGCACCACCTTGTGCATCTGCAACCCGAACGGGTGGTAGCGGCCGTGACTGTGCGGCTCGCGGGGGAACAGGGCCACCAGATCCACCAACACGTCCTGCGGTGGGTCGACCGCACGGAAGACCACGGGGGTCGGCTGACCGCCGTGGCCGATGCTCTGTAGATCGCCCACGAATCGATCATATGTTCGACTATGCCGGTGCGACGTCCAACCGGCGGAACCCGTCGGAGTGGTACAGCTCCACGCAGGTCCCGCGGCGCACCTTCCCGCTGGTGGTCAGCGGCAACGACCCGGGACCGACCATCATCAGATCGTCGAGGCGGACGCTGTGGGTCTTGGACACCGCGGCCGTCACCTGTTGTTTGACGCTGTCCAGCAACTCGGCGTCGAGCTGCTTCTTCAGCTCGGCGATCACCACCAGCTTCTCGCTCGGGTCGTCGGGAACCGACACGGCGGCGACGCGGCCCCCGGTCAGCTCCTGCACCGTGGCCTCGATGTCGTCGGGGTAGTGGTTACGGCCGTCGACGATGAGCAGATCCTTGATCCGCCCGACGATGAACAGCTCCTCGTCGTAGATGACCCCGAGGTCACCGGTGCGCAGCCACGGACCCTTCGGGGTGCCCTCGGTGGTCCGGGCCAGCTGGCCCGCGAACAACTCCTCGGTCAGCTGCGGGTTGTGCCAGTAGCCGCCGGCCACATGCGGGCCGTGCAGCCAGACCTCGCCGATGGTGCCGGCCGGGGCCTCCACACGCGTCTGCGGATCGACCACCCGCACCGTCGTCGAACGCGGCACCCCGAGGCCGATGTGCTCGGAGCCGGCATTTTCGGCGCAGGGCTGCGCCCGACCGGCGGCCAACTCGTCGTAGTCGAATCGCACCGAGGTCGGGGCCCGCCCGCCGGCCGACGACGTGACGTAGACGGTGGCCTCGGCCAGCCCGTAGGACGGCCGCATCGCCGCCTCGGGCAGGCCGTACGGGCCGAACCGCTCGTTGAACCGGCGCACCGTCGCGCCGTGCACGCGCTCGGCGCCGTTGATCATCACCACGACGCCGCTGAGGTCCAACCCGGCCAGGTCCTCGTCCTTGGTGCGCTTGACCGCCAGCTCGTAGGCGAAGTTCGGTGCGGCGGTGAACGTGTGCGGGTTGAGTGTCAGCTGCTGGATCCAGCGGGCCGGCTTCTGCATGAACGCCACCGGGCTCATCAGCACCGTGCCGCGGCCCATCCGCATCCCGAGGAACACCCCGACCAGCAGACCCATGTCGTGATACAGCGGCAACCACGTGACCACGGTCAGGTCGGCCGGCGGCTCGTCGTACGCCTCGAAATAGTCCGGCAGGATCTGTTCCATGTTCTCGAAGATGTTCTGATGGGTCACCACGACGCCGGCCGGTCGGCGCGTCGACCCCGACGTGTACTGGATGTAGCCGGCCTTGGGCAGCGCGACCGGCGCCGGCGGCTTGGCCGGGGAGTCGAAGTCCAACGTGTCGACCTCGATGAACTTCGGGGCGTGCGACCGCGATTCGACCTGGCCGTACTTGCGGACGTCTTCGATGACGTCCGAGGTGGTCAGCACCGCCACCGGGGTCGCATCGGCCATCACGGCCGACACCCGCTCGTCGTGCTGGCGGAACATCGGCATCGACAGCGGCACGGCCACGAAGCCGGCCTGGATGGCGCCCAGGAAGGCGACCACATAGTCGAGGCTCTGCGGAGCCAGGATCACCGCACGGTCACCGGGCGCACCCAGCTTGCTCAGCTTCTCGGCGATGATCTGGACCCGCTCGTGCACCTCTGACCACGTCAGGCTCTCTGCGGCGCCGGCCGGGTCGTAGTCGTAGTCGATGAACGTGTAGGCGACGTCATCGGGCTGTGCCTGCGCGCGGGCGGCGAGTGCTGCGGGGATGGACGTGGCGATCGGGGGCATCTGGCGATCCCTTTCCTGCGCCGGGCGGGTCGCCGAGAAGTTGTGAAGGCGACGTCCCGGTCGTCTCGTCGGGTTCAATGGCTCCGGCGCGTCCGCCCGGGTCTGGAGCGAAACGGCCGCGCGCCTCCCCACGCGGGGTGGTATCCGAACCCTCCGCGGGAGAAGCTGACGAAAGTATGACGTGCCGCGGACGGTCGGTGTGCGGAATCGGTGATTCCCACCGGCCGATGGCACTTGGCTTGAGCCGCAACCTAATCGCGCTTATGGTTGCTGGCAAACACCACTCGACGTCCAGCGTCCGCACAGCGAATTCCTAGGCGCCAGACTGTCAAATGCCCTCACCGCGGCGCGGTCGTCCGCATCGTGAGCGTCGATGTTGTTCGCGCACAGCAGAATTCGCCCTGACGAACTGTTCGTCCCCATCGCCCTCCCCCCGGAAAGTGCTCCACCATGACCAGAGTCCCGATCGGAGAGGCCATGCAGCGTCGCATGCTCGTCACCCTCCTGGCGATCCTCGTCGTGCTGTATGGCGTCGCGGCCGCGCAGGCGCCGCTGCCGGCCCACACCCGGGGGAGTGGATCGCTTCCCGGCCTCCGTTGACCGATGGGTAAGCGGACACCCACCCGTCGCCTGCTGTTCATCGACTGACCGCCGCGGCATTACTTGCCCACGCAAGGGTGACTCGACGCACACGGCACAACTGAAGAGGTGATGCATGGCCGGGACGAATCGGGGCACTGCGCGGCGGGCGGTGACCGCGGTGGCGATCACCGCCGTCGTGGTGGTCGGATGCAGCACCGACAACCAGGACGACGCGGGTGACACGGCAGCACCCGACACCCGCGCCACCTCGCCGATCGACTTCGACCTGCCGGCCGCGCAGCGCTATCACCGCACCGCCACCTACCCGGTGCATCTCAACAAACCCGAGGGCGACCCGGTCGACGCCGAGACCGTCGCGGAGATCTCGACCGTCACCCCGGACGGCAACACCGTCATCTACACCGACGCCGCCGGCAAGCGCATCGGCTTCGTCGACGTCCGCGACCCGGCCAACCCAGTCGGGCAGGGGACGCTGTCGCTGGAGGAGCTCGGCAACGCCGACGACCAGCCCACCTCGGTGGCGGCCGTCGGCGACGTCGTCCTCGTCGTCATCGACACCACCGGCGGCGACTTCGCCAACCCGTCCGGGCGCGTCGACATCGTGCGCCTCAGCGACCGCACCCCGGTGCACAGCATCGACCTCGGCGGCCAACCGGACTCGATCGCGATCAGCCCCGACGGCTCGTTCGCCGCGATCGCGATGGAGAATCAGCGCGACGAGGAAGCCACCCCGCCCGGCGGCGAGGAAGGCGACCTGCCCCAGCCGCCGACCGGCTTCCTGCAACTCATCGACCTTGCGGGAGAGCCGAACACGTGGACGGCCCGCCGCGTCGATTTCGATGTCGAGGCGGCCCGCTCGGCCGGCCTGGACACCCCCGAAGACCTTGAACCCGAATACGTCAGCATCAACTCACGCGGCCAGGTCGCGCTGTCCCTCCAGGAGAACAACGGCGTCGCGATCATCGAAGGCCGCACCGGCGAGGTCACCAACATCTTCAGCGCGGGCAGCGAATCCGTCGAGGGCATCGACACCGCCGAGGACGGCACCATCGATCAGAGCGGCTCGATCTCCGACACCCCGCGCGAGCCGGACGCGATCGGCTGGATCGGCGACGGCCATGTCGTCACCGCCAACGAAGGTGACTGGAAGGGCGGCACCCGCGGCTGGACGATCTTCGACGCCAACACCGGCGAGGTGGTGTGGGACGCCGGCAACTCGTTCTCTCAGCTCGCGGTGCGCACCGGGCTGCACATCGAGGGCCGGGCCGAATCCAAGGGTCCCGAACCAGAAGGTCTGGCGATCACCGAGATCAACGGAACCCCAACCGCTCTGGTCGCCTCTGAGCGCAGCAACTTCGTCGCCGTCTACGACGTCAGCGACGTCACGGCACCGCAGTTCCGCCAGATCCTGCCCACCACACCGGGCCCCGAGGGCGTGCTGCCGATCCCGTCGCGCAACCTGCTGGTGATCTCGTCGGAGGCCGACGACGCCGAGGCCGGGGTGCGCGCGTCGCTGAACGTCTACGGCTTCGGGGATGAGTTCGCCGCCGCCGGCGGCACCCCGATGTTCCCGTCCATCGTCTCCGGCGATGTGGACGGCACTCCGATCGGATGGGGCGCGCTGGGTGCGCTGTCCGTCGACCCGGCCGACGAGAACCGCCTCTACACGGCCACCGACAACGCCTACGGCCCGGCGCGGGTGCTGGGCATCGACCTGACCCAGACCCCGGCGCTGATCGACACCGAACTGCCGGTCACCGACAACGGCGAGGCCGTCACCCTCGACGTCGAAGGGATCTCGGCGCGTCCGGACGGTGGCTTCGTTCTCGGCGTCGAAGGCGAGGAAGGCCCCGGCAACGAGCTGGTCATCGTCTCCGCCGACGGCAGCGTCGAGAATCGGGTGACACTGCCCGCCGACATCGCCGACGCGATGGGTGGGCAGGGCATCGAGGGGGTGGCCGTGGACGGGGACGCCGTCTGGGTGGCGTTGCAGCGTGAGCTCGAGAGCGATCCGCCGGGTATCGCGCGGCTGGGGCGCTACACGCCCGACGGCGATTCCTGGGAGTGGTTCGGCTACCAGCTCGACACCACCGACACCGAGGGTGACTGGATCGGCCTGTCCGAGATCGCCGTGTACGACGGATCGCTGCTGGTGCTCGAACGGGACAAGCTCAACGGCCCCGACGCGCGGGTGAAGGCGATCTACCGGGTGGCCCTGCCCGAGGGTTCCGGGGTGACCTCGGCCACCGAGGCGCCGCAGGTGCTGCCGAAGACGTTGGCGCGCAACCTGGTGCCGGATCTGGAGGCCACCAGGGGGTTCGTGCAGGAGAAGGTGGAGGGCTTCGCGGTCGCCGGCAACGGCAACCTCTATGTCGTCACCGACAACGACGGACTCGACGACGCCAACGGCGAGACCCAGTTCCTCGATCTCGGACCGGCCGCCACCGCGTTGGGCGGGTGAACCCCCTGCGTTGAGACTGCGGTGGCGGTGAGGGCTACTCGCACTTTGTCGCAGTGGACGCAGTCTCAACGCCAGGGGCGGGGTGATCTGCGTGACAGAAGTTGCCAGGCAACCCTCCGGTAGGGGTAGAGTTCACCGCGCAGGAAGCGCCATGTGCGCCGCGCCGTGCGGCCCGTCTCTACTGAATTCGGCTTCCTAGCAAGATCTTTTGCGCGATGACGCGCACGATCATGTCCGCGTCCGTGCCGAAGGGCCCGCGCGCAATGACCCGAGAGCCCGCGCACCAGGGCCGTTGTGCCCGCGCGAAAGGAGCCGTCTTGTCGCCGACGAGCAGTGATGTCTCACCCCAGCAACAGCAGTCCGTGCTGGCCGCGCTGCGGTCGCCGCGGCGGCTGCGCACCGAGGTGCTGGCCGGTCTGGTGGTGGCGCTGGCGCTGATCCCCGAGGCGATCTCGTTCTCCATCATCGCCGGCGTCGACCCGCGGGTCGGGCTGTTCGCGTCGTTCACGATGGCCGTGACCATCGCGATCGTCGGCGGGCGTCCGGCGATGATCTCCGCCGCGACCGGCGCCGTCGCGCTGGTCATCGCGCCCCTGGTCGCCAGCCACGGCCTGGACTATCTGATCGCTGCGGTGATCCTGGCCGGGGTGCTGCAGCTGGTGCTCGGCGGCCTCGGCGTGGCCAAGGTGATGCGGTTCGTGCCGCGCAGCGTCATGGTCGGCTTCGTCAACGCGCTGGCCATCCTGATCTTCCTGTCCCAGGTGCCACACCTGCTCGGGGTGCCGTGGCTGGTGTATCCGATGGTCGCCGTCGGCATCCTGGTGATCGTCGCGCTGCCCAGGCTGACCACCGCGATCCCCGCACCGCTGGTCGCGATCGCCGTGCTGACCGCGGCCACGCTGCTCGCCGGGTGGAACGTGCCCGACGTCGGCGACGAAGGCCGGCTGCCGTCGAATCTCCCGTCGTGGCTGATCCCCGACGTACCGCTGACGATGGAGACGCTGCGCATCATCGCCCCCTACGCGCTGGCCATGGCCGTCGTCGGGCTGCTCGAATCGTTGATGACCGCCAAGCTCGTCGACGACATCACCGACACCCACTCCAACAAGTCCCGCGAAGCCGTCGGGCAGGGTGTGGCCAACGTGGTCAGCGGATTCTTCGGCGGCATGGGCGGCTGCGCGATGATCGGGCAGACGATGATCAACGTCAAGGTCAGCGGCGCCCGCACCCGCATCTCGACGTTCCTGGCCGGGGTGTTCCTGCTGGCTTTGGTGGTCGGCCTCGGCGACCTCGTCGCGCGCATCCCGATGGCGGCCCTGGTCGCCGTCATGATCATGGTGTCGGTCGCCACGCTGGACTGGCACAGCATCAACCCGAAGACGTTGCGCCGCATGCCCAAGAGCGAAACCTTCGTGATGGTGGCGACGGTCGCCGTCACCGTGGCCACCCACAACCTGGCCTACGGGGTGGCGGTCGGCACGCTGGCGGCGATGGTGCTGTTCGCGCGCCGCGTCGCGCACTTCACCGAGGTCGTGGCGCTGGACGCCACCCCCGATGACGCGCCTGCTGGTGCCGGTGCCGACACCCGCGTGTACGCGGTCAGAGGCGAGCTGTTCTTCGCCTCCAGCAACGACCTGGTGTACCAGTTCGACTACGTGGGCGACCCCGCCAACATCGTCATCGACATGAGCGACGCCCACATCTGGGATGCCTCCACCGTTGCCACGCTGGACGCGATCACCACCAAGTACGCGGCAAAGGGCAAGTCGGTCACCATCATCGGCATGAACGACAACAGCGCCGAGCGGCACGCCCGGCTGTCGGGCCAACTCAGCGGCGCGCACTAGGGACGCCGACATGGAGCTGTTGCAGATCGGTGAGGTGTCGGCGCGCACCGAGCTGTCGATCAAGACCATCCGGCACTACGACGACGTCGGGCTGGTGGTGCCGTCAGCACGCTCGGCGGGCGGGTTCCGGCTCTACACCGGCGACGACGTCGCGCGGCTGATCGCGATCCGCCGGATGAAACCGCTCGGGTTCACCCTCGACGAGATGCGGGAGCTGCTCGACGCGTTGGCCGTCCTCGACGACGGCACATCGACCGGCGCTGAACGAGCCCGGGCCACCGACGCTTTGGCTGAGTTTCACCGGCGCGCCGCCGATGCGTGCGCCACGCTGACCAAACAACTGGGTTATGCGCGCGAACTCACCGAGCAACTCGCCCGCTACCAGCAGACCCGATGAGGCTGGGTCCACATCAGAACCGTTGAGACTGCATCCACGTCGGGGGTCACTCGCACTTTGCCGCGCTGGATGCAGTCTCAACGCATGACCACCGGCCTGGCTGGCCCCTCGATGCGCGAGGCATGACGAAGGGCCCGGCCATGACGGCCGGGCCCTTCGCATTCATGCTTCTACTGCTGCGCCTCCTGGCGCTTCTCGGCTGCGCTGGCAGCCCCGCGGGCCGCGTCGGCCTCGGCTTCCTTCTTGGCGGCGTCACGCTGGGCCTCGGCCTTGTCCTGCTGGGCCTTGCCCTCTTCGACCATGTCGTTGCGACCGGTGACAGTGCCGACCACTTCCTTGGCCTTGCCCTTCACGTCCTCGACGACGCCCTTGATGCCTTCCTCGGGACCACTGTTGTTGTCAGCCATCGTGCACCTCCACAATTTAAGGTTCGCAAATCGGATGGTCGATTCGCTTGACGGCTATATGCCCACTTCGCACTCACAGGTAAACCATCTGCGTTTGTGAGCCGCCCCACCGTCAGGTCAGGCAGTCGTCCGTGGTCACAAGCCGGGCACCCATGTTGCGCCGCATCATCTGCAGCGCGGCGTCGCCGAGATCGTCGTAGATGTGCGCGACCGCGTCCTCGGGCACGATCACTTCGAGGTGACGGATATAGGCGTCCAGAGCCGTGTAGAGAATGCACTGCTCGGTGACCTGACCCGTCAGCACCACGCACTCGGTCTTCAGCCGGCCCAGCAGGTAGTCCAACGGCGTCGCGTAGAAGGCGCTGTGCCGGACCTTGGTCAGGAACCGGGACTTCTTGCTCGGCGCGACCGGGCGCACCAGATCGGGACGTTGGCCGTTGAGCGCGTCCTCGACGAGATCGCCTGGTGCGGCGGTGAAGTCGCCGTAGTTGTCGTTGACATAGATCAGGTCCGCGTCGTCGCGGCTGCGCGCGCGATCGACCATCTTGCTGAGCGGGTCGATGATCGCTTCGACGTTGGGCGCCAACCGTTCT
This sequence comes from Mycobacterium sp. PO1, assembly GCF_017312405.1. GTDB lineage: Bacteria > Actinomycetota > Actinomycetes > Mycobacteriales > Mycobacteriaceae > Mycobacterium. Next base: position 96,596 of record NZ_BLTG01000005.1, on the reverse strand, counting down.
GCATCGGGATGGTCGTAGGTGTTCATCATGTCGACGACCAGCACCGCGGTGTTCGCCATCGTCGCGCCTACCTCAGCGCGCGACCCAGCGCGTCACGCGCCCGGTCCACCATCGACACGAACGGTCCGACAGCGAAGTTCAGCGCCGCAGACTCCACGCCCGCGTGCGGGTGCGTCGGCGCGATGCGCTCGGCGACCCGCACCGCCTCGGCCAGCTTCGCGAGCTCGTCGGCGTCCACACCGTCGCGAAGCGCCGGAAACTCCAGCGTCTCTTCGTGTTCGGCGTGTTCAGTGACCGCAGCCTGCAGATGGATCAGCGCCTTGCTGAACTCCGAGGTCTGGGGCTCGAGACCCTCGAGCTCACTCAGCGCGACCTTGGAGTCGTGCTCCTCGGCCAGCCGCTCGTCGACGATCTCGGCGCCGCCGGAGATCTTACGACGCACCCGCGGATGCACGATCATCTCTTCGGCGGTTTCGTGGACGGCCAACAGTGTGCGCAACTTGGTGAACGCGTCGCGCTGCGTGTCGACGTCGGCGGCGTCGAGCGTTTCGACGAACAGCTTCTTGATCGTCTCGTGCTGGGCCACCAGGTACTCGATGACGTCGTCGGCCTTGGTGATGCTGGGAGCAGACACAGGAGACCTCCTATGTGAGGGGAAAGGGGAAGCGGGCATGGGCTGCGCACCGCTGCTCCCGAGGGTTACCCCCTGCCGAGCGAGGAAAACGTACCCAAACCCGTCACTCCCGGCCGGCGAGCCTGGCGATCGCGCTGCCCGCCAGGTTGTCCAGCAGCTCCCGCGGGTTCTCGAATACTTCGGCGGCACCCGCGTCGCGCAGTTCGTCGCGTCCACACCCGCCGGTGAGCAACCCGATGGTCGCCACCTGGGCGCGGGCACACGCCTCGGCGTCCCATACCGCGTCGCCGACGAAGACTGCCTGCTGGGCGCTCACGCCGGCACGCTCGAGGGCGATTTGCACGATGTCGGGCTCGGGTTTGGCGGTGTCGACGTCCTCGGCCGAGGTGATCGCCGCGATGACGTCGTCGCAATCGAGCACCTTGCGCAGCAGCTCGAGCTCGTCGGGCGGGGCGGAGGTGGCCAACACCGCCTGCAACCCCATGTCGGCGACGCGGCGCAGCAACTCCCGCGCACCGGGCAGCGGTTCCAGCAGCGACGCGCTGCGCTGGTAGTACTCGCTGTGGCCGTCCTTGAGCTGCGAGACCAGCTCGTCGGTCGGATCCTGGCCGAACTGCTCGAGCAGGGTCTTCACCAGAGTGGTGCCGTCCATGCCGATGCTGCGGTGCACCCGCCACGTCTCCATCGGCACGTCCGCCTCGTGGAAGGCGCGCTGCCAGGCGTAGACGTGCAGGTAGTTGGAATCGACCAAGGTGCCGTCCACATCGAACAGCACCGCCGGGTGGGAACTCATGCCCTGGGGACTACCCGGCGTCGCGACCTCCGAAAACAGGCTCAGCGCAGCGGGGCGGGCTTGCCGGCCTGGATGAGCTCGCCGCCGAGGTCGTAATCGTCGTCGGCGTTGCACGTCAATACCGCGACGACGGCTCCGTCGGCCTCGTACCAGACGGTGAATCCGTCGCCGTGTTCGACCATCCGGCTGTCCTGATAACCGTCACCCCACGCGTGGTACTTGACGGTGGTGTCCCCGATCGTGGTCCAGAAGCCCGGGACACCCGACCAGGCGGCGTCGTCACCGGCCGCCGTCGCCCCGGCGACCTTGCCCTGGTCCTCGGCGTCCTGCCAGTGCTCGATCGGCAACCGCCGTCCCGCACCGGTGTTGAACGCCAACGCCACGTCGCCGGCGGCGTAGACGTGTGGCACCCCGGTGCTCAGATCCTCGTCGGCGACGATGCGCGAATCCTGCATCGGGACGCCCGCGACGCCGGCCAGCTCGGTGTTCGGGCGGACCCCGGTCGCGGCCAGGATCAGGTCCGCCCCGAGCGCCTCCCCGTTGTCGAGGTGCACGACCGATTCGTCGAGACGCTCGACGCTCGCGCCACCCAGCCAGCGCGCCCCGGACGCCTCCACCAGCCCGGCCAGCTTGCGGCCGGCCTCGACACCCAGCCGCTTCTGCTGGGGCGCTTCGTCGGGCGCCACGAGTGTCACCGTCAGTCCACGCAGGGCCAGCGACGCCGCGGCCTCGCAACCGATGAACCCGGCGCCGACGACGACCGCGCTCTGGGCGGACTCGGCCGCGTCGCGCAGCCTCTCGGCGTCGTCGAGGGACCGCAACTGCACAGCGTGTTCGCCGCCCGGCACCGGCAGCGGAACCGGACTCGAACCGGTCGCGAAGATCAGCGCGTCGTAGCCGTGAGGCTCACCGTCGACGGTGACGACGCGCTGCTGCGGATCGAAGCCCTGCACCCGCGAATCGAGGGCCAGCACGATGTCGCGCTCGGTGAACCACTGCTCCGGGTGCAGATCGATGTCATCGGTCTTGCCACGCAGGAACTCCTTGCTCAGCGGCGGCCGGGCATACGGGCGGCGCCGGTCGGCGCTCAGGATCCGCACGGGGGCATCGGGTCTGCGGTCGCGGTACGCCTCGGCGGCGGCCACGCCCGCGGGCCCGCTGCCGAGGACAACCAATCCGGAATCACTCATGGCGGGTGCATACCCACTTGCCGTTCGAGATCACCGGCGCGGGGCGCGTCATCACCGGCGCCGGGCGGGTCACTTCTTCAGCGCTGCGGGGGACCCGGGTCGGGCGTCGTCGCAGGCTCGGGCGGGGTGACGGGCGGGTCGTCGGGCGTGAGACGCTCGGGAACCTCCTCGGGCGTCAGACGCTCCGGCGGGTCCTGGGGGACGGTATCCATGGCGGCGGGTTACCCCGCGCCCGCGACGGACAACCTGTCAGTTCTTGACGAGCGTGAACTGCGCGACCTCGCTGATGCCCCGTTCGAAGAAGTCCGCGCAGCCCACCAGGTAGCGCATGTAGCGGTCGTAGACCTCGACCGACGTCACCGCGATCGCCTCGTCACGGTGCGCCTCCAGCGCCGTCGCCCACGTGTTCAGGGTCCGCACATAGTGCGGCGTCAGGTAGTCGGTCTCCTCGACGGTGAACCCCGCACGCTTGGAGTAGTCGATGACGTCCTCGTCGCAGGGCACCGCCCCGCCGGGGAAGATCTCCTTGGCGATGAACCGCATGAACTTCAGGTCGCTCATCACGATCGGGATGCCCATCTCGGGCCAGCGCTTGAGCGGATGACCCATGATGGTCTGCAGCACCATCCGGCCGTCGTCGGGCATCACCCGGTCGCAGGTCGCGAAGAACGCCTCGTAGCGTTCCTTGGGGAACGCCTCGAACGCCTCGATGCTGACGATCCGGTCGACGGGTTCCTCGAATTCCTCCCAGCCCTTGAGCAGGATCCGGCGGGACCGTTCGGTGTCCAGCCCGTCGAGCATCTCCTGGCCGAGCGAGCGCTGGTTGCGGCTCAGCGTCAGCCCGACGACGTCGACGTCGTAACGCTGCACGGCGCGTTTCATCATCGAGCCCCAGCCGCAGCCGACGTCGAGCAACGTCATCCCCGGTTTGAGGTCGAGCTTGCCGAGTGCCAGATCGATCTTGGCCAGCTGAGCTTCTTCGAGCGACATGTCGTCCCGCTCGTAGAACGCGGAACTGTAGGTGCGCGACGGATCCTGGAACAGTCCGAAGAACTCGTTGGACAGGTCGTAGTGGGCCTGAACATCGTCGAAGTTCGGTTCCAGCTTCGTCGAGCCCCCCGACCCGTTGTCCGCCATCAAACGCTCCTTCTCATGCCGTGGCGGCGAGCGCCGGGCTGTGTCAGCCCTTCTCCAACGTGAACTGACATACGTCGGTGTATCCGTCACGGAACAGGTCCGCGCAGCCCTTCAGATACTTCAGGAACCGCTCGTAGATCTCGTCGTTGGTGATCGCGATCGCCTCGTCTTTTTTCGCTTCGAGGTTAGCCGCCCAAGTGTCGAGAGTCTTCACGTAGTGGGGCTGAAGGTGCTGCCGGCGCGTCACGGTGTAGCCCGCCTTGGTGGCGCTCTGCTCAACCTGCGCCGCCAGTGGCAAACGCCCGCCGGGGTAGATCTCGTCCATGATGAACTTGATGAACCTGACGTTGGACATCGTCAGGGGCAGATTCTTGCCCTTGATCTCCTCATCGCTGGGAATGATGATCGTGTGCAGCAACTGCACGCCGTCATCGGGCAGGAGGTTGAAAGTCTTCTTGAAATAATCGTCGTACTTGTTGAATCCGAAGTGCTCGAATGCGCCGATCGACACCACGCGGTCGACGGGCTCGTCAAAATCCTCCCACGGCTGCAGGCGCACCTCCATGCTGCGGGTGGTGTCGATGTTGGGGAACCGGTTCTGCTCGATGTGCTGCTTCTGGTTCTCCGACAGCGTCAGGCCGATGACGTTCACGTCGTACTTCTCCACCGCACGCTGGATCGTCGAACCCCAGCCGCAGCCGATGTCGACCAGCGTCATGCCCGGCTCCAGGCCCAGCTTGCCCAGCGACAGGTCCACCTTGGCCTGCTGCGCCTCTTCCAGCGTCATGTCATCGCGCTCGAAATAGGCGCAGCTGTAGGTCTGGGACGGGTCCTGCCACAGCTTGAAGAAGTCGTTGGAAATGTCGTAGTGGAACTGGACTTCCTTCTTGTCCGATCCACGGGTCTGCGAGGCAGACTTGGACAGCCACTTGGACTCGGCGCTAGGTGTTTCGGGCACAGCAAATCCTGTCGTCGATGATGGTGGGTGCCGGGTTCCCGGTGCCACCAGCGGTCAAACGTACCGCACGGAACTGGTCAGACGTGGTAGCGGGGCCGGTCAGACTTGCTGCCCGTTCCCGGGCTCGTTTCCGGGCCCGCGAACGTGCATTCCCGGTAGCCGACCGGCCTGTTTCACGACCGCCAGAGCACCCTGGCGGCGGCCGCTACCCCAGCCCGCGCAACGTCGCCAGCGCACCGTCCACGTCGGCGTCGGTGGTCGCCCACGAGCAGACGAAGCGCACCACGGGCTCGCCGAGATCGGGCTGATGCACCGCGTAGGTTTCGCCGAACCGGCGGTGCAGCTCCGGGGCCATCGCCACGAACACCTCGTTGGCCTCGACCGGGGACGCCAGCCTCAGCCCCAGCGCCGTCATGCCGTCGCTGAGCCGGGCGGCCATCGCGTTGGCGTGCGCGGCGGTGGACAGCCACAGGCCGTCGGCGAACATGGCCTCGAACTGGGCCGCGACGTAGCGCTGCTTGCTCGCCAGGTGCCCGATCTGTTTCTGCACGAAGTGAATGCCGTCGAACTGCTCCGGGCGACGGACCAGGATCGCGTCGCCGAACATCATGCCGTTCTTGGTGCCGCCAACTGAGACGATGTCCGCGGCGCCGATCGCCTGGGCCGGGTCGACCCCCAGCGCGGCGACGGCGTTGCCGATCCGCGCCCCGTCGACGTGCACCAGCAGACCCAGACCGTGGGCCCGGTCGACGAATTCGGCGATTGCCGCTGCGCTCCACACCCGCCCGCTCTCGGTCGACTGGGTGATCGACACGATGCGCGGCTGCGAATGGTGCACCGCAGTGCGGCCGAGCACGCGCCGGGCGAGAACCTGTGGGTCGATCAGGCCGTCGTCGCTGGGCAGCCGGGTCAGCTGTGCGCCGGACAGCCGCACCGGTCCGCCCGCCTCGTCGACCAGCACGTGGGCCACGTCGCTGCAGAAGATCTCCTGCCACGGCCTGGCCGCGGCCGACAGCGCGATGATGTTGGCCGCGGTGCCGGTGAACGTGAACAGCACCTCGGCGTCGGGGCAGTCGAACGCGCTGCGCACCGCCTCGGCTGCACGTTCGGTCACCGGGTCGGCGCCGTAGGCGCGCATCGGGCCCTCGTTGACCCGCTGCAGCGCCGCCAGCACGTTCGGGTGCGCCGGCGCGGCGTTGTCGGAGGCGAACGCGGCTGACACGGACACTCCGCCATGATCGCACTCCGGGCGCCGTGACCTCCGCGGCCTCCGCAGCCTCGGCGGCCTTGGTGGCCTCCGCGAGCTCCGTGGCCTCCGCGAGCTCCGTGAGCGAGAACGCAGGGTCGTGGTCACGGGGCAGATCGCGACCGGGAATCCTATTTCGCGGGGCCGTGGGCGACCCAGCCGAAGAACTCGTCGGCGCAGAACACCGGCTTGCCGTACTCCTGCGCCTTGCGCGCCTTGCCCGACTGCGTGCCGGCCTCCGCGGTCACCAGCACGTCGCAGCGCGTCTTGGACACCGACTTGACCGGGGTGAGCCCCACCGACCGCGCCAGATCCTCCATCTCCCAGCGCTCCACGACGCGACCGTCGGCGTCCTGTGCGGTCCCGGTGAAACAGATCCGGGCGCCGGGCACCAGCGCGTCAGCGATCGCATAGCTGTCGAGAAGAGTTGCTTCGCCGGCGATCTGGATGCCCAGGACTTCTTCGGTCGCGTGCAGCCGGTCCAGCACCTCGGCGGGCAGACGCACCCGCGACACCGCCGCGCGGAGCTGATCGGCCACCGAACGGCGCGCCGCCGCGTCCCAGCCGATGTCGGCTGTGTCGCCCGCGGGCACCGGCGCGCCGAGCAACACCGCGCCCACGTCGCGGCTGATCCGTAACAGCGCCGAGAGCGCCGGCAGATGATCGGCCGCAGGCGTGGCCACATCCCGGTCGCGGCTGATCAACAGCCCCGACGTCACCTCTGTGGGTTCGGGTTCGTCGAACGCCGACGAACCGTCCTCGGCGTCGGCGCGGGTGTGTGCCGACAGTGCCGAACGGGCCCGCTCCAGCGCGGTGCGTCCCGTCACCCGGCTGCCACGCAGCTCGACGCCCAGCGGCATCGCCGTCACATGGCCGAGCCGCTTGAGCTCGAAGTCGATCAGGCCGAGCTGCTCGTCGACGCCGACCGCGACCGGTGTGCAGCCGGCCAGCATCGGGGCGAGCATCGCCCACGCCTCGCGCAGCGTCGGAGCCAACAGCACATCGGCGACCCCGACGCCGAACGCTGTTCGCGCGTCGGCGATGTCGCGCTGTGGGTTGATCAGCGTCGAGATCGCGGCACCGTCGTCGAAGGCAACCGCAAGCTCCACCGGCCGCGGCCGTGACATCCGGCCCTCGTCGCCGACGGTCAGCATTCCGATGGCGCAGTAGCGCCGGGCCGCGGTGCTGTCACCGGCGCCGCGCAGGAAACGGGCGATGCGCCGATCGGTCTTCAGATCCTTCGGCAGCACAGGACGTTTCAGCACCAGACCGGCCAACGAGGTGCACCGGCTCAACGCCACATAGAGCTGGCCGGTGGAGAACATGCCGCCGGTGAGGTCGACCATCAACCGCGGCAGCGTCTGCCCCTGACTCTTGTGGATCGTGATCGCCCACGCCAGTTTGAACGGCAACTGCGTGTACGACCCGACCACCTCCCGGCCCAGCGAGCCCCCGGACAGCACCGGTCGGGTGGCCTCCCAGGTGAACGGTGGGACCTCGGCGCAGCTGCCGTCGGCGAACTCGACCTCCACCACTGCGCCGTAACGGTCGTAACCGACGCCCACCACACGGCCGATGGTGCCGTTGACCCACCGGTTGCCCTGGTCGTTGGTGAGCATCATGATCTGTGCGCCGACCTTGAAGCGCAGCGTCTCCTCGACCGGCGGGTCGAACAGCGACAGATCGCCCGAAGACCTTGCCTGGTGGACGAACTCGTCGCCGGGCAGCCGCTGCAGATGTTGACGATTGCGGGCGGTCACCAGCCTGTTCGTCGGCGCGAGCGTGAGCCAGAGCTCGTCGTCGGGCGGCACGAAGTCGGCGTCGGCGCGGGCGTTGAGCTGCTCCTGGGCGTGACCCAGCAACACCCCTTCTCGAATCTCGTTGAGGATGGCCGTCATCCGGTCATCGCCGAGCTGGCGGAACACCGTCGTCAACGACACCGTGGGGAACTGCGAGCGCTCGAAACAGCGTGCCGAGAAGAAGTACGGCGTCTCGTAGGGCGCGCCGGAGAAAAACCCGCTCTCGTGCTCGCTGACCACCGGCGGCAGCTGGTACAGGTCACCGACCAACACGATCTGCACGCCGCCGAACGGGGAACCCGGCACCGGGCCGAATCGCTCGAGGGCAGCGGCGACCATGTCGAAGGTGTCGGCGCGCACCATCGAGGCCTCGTCGACGATCAGCGTCTGCAGCGACGCCAGCGTCTTGGTGAACCGGCCCGGCCGGTAGCCGCCGGACCGGATGTCGTCCAGCGTCGTCGTCGGACGGAATCCGAACAGCCGGTGGATGGTGTAACCGTCGACGTTCAGCGCGGCGATGCCCGTCGGCGCGACGACGACCACGTTGCGCTCGGTGTCGGCCATGAAGTGCCGGATCAGCGTCGACTTGCCGGTGCCGGCCTTGCCGGTCAGGAAGACGTGGCGGCCGCCGGCCAGCAGATCCAGCGCGTGACGGAACTCGTCGGTGAGGACGATCCCCATGGCGGCAGGCTATCGCGAACGTGCATTCCCTGTAGCGCGCGTGCACTCGCGACTACAGGGAATGCACGTTCGCGGCACCCCGGCGGCACCCCGGCGGCACCCCGGCGGCACCCCGGCGGCACCCCGGCGGCACCCCGGCGGCTACGCGGAGGATCGGCCGGACCGCCACGCCCGCCAGCCGCGATGCGCGGCGAACGCGCCGATCACCGCCGTCGCGCACCACACCGTCACCGCGGCGACGGCCAGCGGTGCCGAGAACTCGCCGATCGCCGCGCCCGCTGCGGTGTAGGAGAACGCCCGCGGCGCCGACCCGATCAGCGAGCCGACCGCCATCTGCCAGATCGGCACACCGAACGCCCCGAACGTGTAGGAGGCCAGCGCATCACTGATACCCGGCACGAACCGCTGCCCGACGACCGCCCACAGCCCGCGGCGCTGCACCAGCACGTCGATACGTTCCGCGCGGGAGGGGCCCAGCAGCGCGCGGGCACTGTCGCGGCCCGCCCGCCGGCCCGCCAGCGCGGCCATCACCGCGGTCCCCATGGCAGCACCGAGCGTCACGAACGTCCCGATCAGCGGCCCGAACAGGAAGCCGCTGCCCGCCGCCAGCAGCGGCCCGGGCACCAGCACCGCACCCAGCAGCGCCGACACCACCACGTAGGTCAGCGGCGCCAGCGGACCGGTCGCGGCCACCAGCTCGCGCACGTACTCCACGTCGATGACCCGCTGTACGGCAACCAGATAGAACAGCACCCCGAGCACCGTGGCGAACAGCGCCAACCGCACGATGTGCGGGCGCCGCGATACCGGGGGAGTGTCTTCGCTGTCGACCATGCCGGACGCAATCCTGCCCCACGCCGTTAAGTTGGCGGGGTGAGTGTGACGCCGACGGACCTGACCGGAACCGAGCGGGCCGTCCTCATCGTGTTGATGGCCGAATCCCGCCCGGTGGCCAACCCCGAGTTGGCCGCGCTGGGTCCCGCGCTGGACAAGCCGGGCCGCGACAAGCTCAACGCACTCGGGCTCATCGAGTCCGAGCGCGTCAAGGGCCGCTATGTGCATGAACTGACCGACCGCGGGTGGGCGCTGTGCCGCGACATCGTCGCCGCAGGTCCGCCGCCGCGGTCCACCGGCCCGGCCAAAACGCTCTACACCGTGCTGGGCGCCCTGGGCCGCTACCTGCAGCGCTCGGAGGTGAGCCTGGCCGAGCTGTTCTGGCCGGCCGAGACCTCAGAGGCCGAAACCCCTCAGGACCGGACCCTCGAGGACCGGGTCCGCGTGGCGTATGCACGGCTGGCGCCGCGGCCGGGTGGCTGGGTGCGCCTCGCCGAGCTGCGTGCCGCGCTCGACGACGCCCGCGGCGACGTCGACACCGCCCTCACCGCGTTGTCCCGCGCGCCGGGGGTTAGCGTGATTCCCGAAGAGGACCAGAAGAAGCTGACGCCCGACGACCGCGCCGCCGCGGTGCTCATCGGGGACCGGCCCAAGCACCTGATCGCGATCGAGGCTTGATGGATTCACTGCAGCGCGACGCCCTCGCCTCGCTGCGCCTGACGTGGGCGCCCACCGTGGACGACCTGTGGAAACCCCAGGCAGCCACCCACGTCAGCGGGTTGAACGAGCACGCCGTCGACGACGTCATGGACGCCTTCACCGACGCGCTGCGCGACGAGTCGTCCTCCCCGCTCGGGGTGGTGATCCGCGGCCCCGCGGGTTCGGGCAAGACTCACCTGCTCGGCCAGGTCCGCGAGCGCGCACAGGCCGACGGCGGGTTCTTCTTCGTCATCGAGCTGCTCGACGCGGCAAGTTTCTGGCAGTCGGTGCGCAACGGCATCCTGGAGAGCTTCGGCAGGCCCGGCGCACACCGCGAAACCCAGCTCAAGGACCTGCTGTGGGAGCTGTCGTCGCTGGCGCACGTGTCGCGCGCCGACCGCCGCGCCATCGTCGGTGACGCCGACCTCGAACCCGAGGTGCTCGACCGGTTCATCAACGCGCTGGCCAAGGTCCGCAAGGACACGGTGCGGCACTGCCATCAGACGCTGCGGGCCCTGGTGCTGTTCGCGGCGACCGACCTGACCGCCCAGGACATCGGCGAGGCGTACCTGCAGGCGAGTTCGGAGGCCGGCGGTGACGAACGCCTGCGCTGGGGTCTGCGCGCCGCGCCGTCGTTGACGCAGGAATGCGTGCGGGAGATCTCGCGTCTGGTGGCGCTGGTCGGCCCGTCGGTGCTGGCGGTCGACCAGATCGACACGCTGCTGGCGGCGTCCCTCGCGCAGCCGGGTGACGCCGGGGACACGCTGCTCGAGCAGGTCGCCCACGGGTTGATGGCGCTGCGACAGACGACACGGCGCACGGTGTCGGTGGTCGCGTGCCTGCCCGCGGTGTGGGAGAGCATCCGTGACCGCGCCACCGCCAGCGTGGCCGACCGGTTCCGGGTCACCGGGGTGCTGACGCCGGTGCCGTCCGCCGACATCGGCCGGGCGATCCTGGAGCGCCGCTTCAGCGCCAGCTACGCGTCGGTCGACTTCCGGCCGCCGTATCCGAGCTGGCCGATCCGGCCGTCGGCGTTCGACGAGGCGCTGGACTACACGCCCCGTCAGCTGCTGATCCGCGCCGACACCCACGTGCGGCAGTGCCTGCGTCACCGCGAGGTCCTCGAGCTCGACCACCTCGCCGAAGACGACGGCCCCGTCTGGGACACGCAGGAGGGCGACCGGAACGTCGCACCGTCCTCCGAGCTGGACCGCGCCTTCGCCGACTACCGGCGTCGCGCGGTGCCCGCCGCCGCGCTGGACCCGGAGGGCGAGGACGTCACGATGCCCGAGCTGCTGGGCGCGGCGCTGACCGCCTGGATCGCCGAACGCGACGGTGACCAGGCATACCTGTGCGATCCGCCGCCCGGCGCGCACGTCATGCTGCACGGCCGGTTACGCCAGAGCCTGGACGCCGCGACCGACGACGAACGGCACTGGGCGTTCCGCGCGGTGGCCGCCAGCAACGCGCTGTCCGCGCAGAGCCGGGTCCGCAAGGCGTTCACCGCCGCCGGTCTGCAGGCCGGTTCCGACCGCAGGCAGCTGTTCCTGCTGCGCAACACGCCGTGGCCGACGGGCCCCAAGACCACCGAGCTGATGGCCGACGTGCACGCCGCCGGCGCGCGCACCCTCGAGCTCGGTGACGACGACCTGCGCACGATGATCGCGCTGCGCGACCTGATCAACGACGACCATCACGACCTGCCCGGGTGGTTGCGCCGCAACCGGCCCGCCCACGGTTTGACGCTGCTGCGCCAGGCGCTCGGCGGCGAGGGGGACACCCCCGCGCCGGCTGTCGAGGAAGCCGGGCCCCGGCTCGAGGACGCCGGGCCCGGGCTCGAGGACGCCGGCACCGTGGACGCCGGCACCGTGGACGCCGGCACCGAGGACGCCGGCACCGAACCCGACGTCATCGACGTGCCCGACATCCCGGTGCCCGACAACGAGATTCCGCTCGGCCGGGACCTGCACACCGAGGCGCCGGTGACGATCGAGCTGTCCGCGTTGCGCAAGCATGTGGCGATCTTCGCCGGATCGGGATCGGGCAAGACCGTGCTGATCCGCCGGCTGGTCGAAGAGTGCGCGCTGCGCGGGGTGTCGGCGATCGTGCTGGACCCCAACAACGATCTGTCCCGGCTCGGCACCGCCTGGCCCGAGCCGCCGTCGGGATGGCGGCGCCCCGACGGTGCGGCCGCCGCCGAGTACCTGCAGCACACCGACGTCCGGATCTGGACACCGCGACGCGCCAACGGCGCCCCGCTGGCCTTCCAGCCGCTGCCCGACTTCGCCAGCGTCGTCGACGACCACGACGAGTTCATCGACGCCGTCGAATCCGCCTGCGCAGCACTGGAACCGCGGGCACTGATCTCCGGTCAGACCCAGAAAGCCGGCCGGGCGCGTGCGGTGCTGCGAGAAGCGTTGCAGTACTACGGCACCACACCCGCGCCGACCCTGCCCGGCTTTATCGGCCTGCTCGCCGACCTGCCCGACGACGTCAGCGGGCTGGCAGACGCCCGCAAGATCGCCGGCAACATCGCCCAGGATCTGCAGGCGGCGATGGTCAATGACCCGCTGTTCGGCGGCTCGGGCACCCCGGTCGACCCCGGCGTGCTGCTCACCCCGGCCGACGGGTACCGGGCGCGGGTGTCGGTGATCAGCATGATCGGACTGACCTCCGAGGAACAGCGGCAGAGCTTCGTCAACCAGCTGCAGATGGCGCTGTTCGCGTGGATCAAGCGCAACCCCGCCGGGGAGCGTCCGCTCGGCGGGCTGCTGGTGATGGACGAAGCTCAGACCCTCGCCCCGTCACGAGGATTCACCGCCTGCAAGCGCAGCACCCTGGCGCTGTCGTCGCAGGCCCGCAAGTACGGCCTGGGGCTGGTGTTCGCCACCCAACATCCCAAGGCGCTCGACAACAGCATCCCGGGCAACGCGGCAACCCAGTTCTACGGCCTGTTGAACTCGCCCGCCCAGATCGAGACGGCGCGTGAAATGGCCCGCGCCAAGGGCGGTCTGGTCGACGACATCAGCAGGCTGCGGGCCGGGAACTTCTACGTCGCCACCGAAGGCGAGGCGTTCCACCGCATCGTCGCGCCGTGGTGCCTGTCGTATCACCCGGCCAGCCCGCCGCCCGCCGAGGACGTCCTCGCCCTCGCCGCTGCGTCCCGCTGACGTCGTCGTGGCTGGTCGCGCACTGCGCGACTCCGCTACGCCGACCCGCTCACTCGGCCAGGTCGAGCACCGGGGTGGGGCGACGGAAGCCGCGGGTGACCACCAGCAGCCACACGAAACCGAGGGCCAGCCAGATCAACCCGAGCACCAGCGTCATCCCCGACAGGCTGGTCCACAGCCACGCCGTCAACAGGAAGCCCACCCCCGGCGCGATCAGGTTCAGCGCCACCCTGGAACGGTCCCGCAGGTCGACGAAGAAGTGCTTGATCACCGACAGGTTCACCGCCGAGAACGCCACCAGCGCACCGAAACTGATCAGCGACGCGAGGGTGGCCAGATCGATCACGATCGCCAGCAGCGACACCACACTTACCACCAGGATGGCGTAGACGGGCGTGCTGAACCGCGGGGAGATGTGTCCGAACAGCTTGCGCGGCAGGATGCCGTCGCGGCCCATCGCGTAGAGGATCCGGGCCACCGACGCCTGCGACGTCAACGCCGACCCCAACGCGCCCGCGACATAGGCGGCGGTGAAGAAGTTGTTCAGGAACTGCCCGCCCGCGGCGACCATCACGTCCAGCGACCCGGAGTCGACGTCGGCGAATTCATTGGATGGATACACCAATTGACCCACATAGGACAGCAGGATGAAGATCAGGCCCGCGGAGATGGTGGCGATCATGATGGCCCGCGGCACTCCGCGCCGGGGGTCCTTGGCTTCCTCCGACAGCGTGGACACCGCGTCGAACCCGAGGAACGACAGACACAGAATCGCCGCACCGGCGAGCACCGGACCCAGGCCGGTGGCCGTGCCGTCGCCGGTGAACGGCGCCGCCAGGTCGACGCTGCCGCCGGCGAACGTCTCGCCCAATGCGAGCACGACGAACGTGACGATGAAGATCGCCTGCACGGCGATGATCAGGAAGTTGGCCCGCGCCACCGACACGATGCCGACGATGTTGAGCACGGTGACGACACCGATCGCGACGAGCACGATCACCCACTCGGGCAGCGCGGGCAGCGCGGCATTGAGATAGATGCCGATGACCAGATAGTTGATCATCGGCAGGAACAGGTAGTCCAGCAGCAGCGACCACCCCGCCAGGAAGCCGGTCGGGGCGCCGAACGACTTCTGGGTGTAGGTGTAGGCCGACCCCGCCAGCGGGAACGCCGCTGACATCCGCGCGTAGGACAACGCGGTGAAGACCATCGCCACGAGCGTCACCACGTAGGACAGCGGCAGCCGGCCCCCGGAGGTCTCGGTGACGATGCCGTAGGTGGTGAACACCGTCAGCGGCACCATGTACACCAGCCCGAACAGCGCCAGCGAGGGCGTGCCCAGCGCACGCTTCAGATGCCCCTGGGAGGCGTCAACGCCGGCCGTGGCAGGCTGGGTTGGCTTGGTCATGACTCTGCCCTTCCGTTGTCGGCCTCATAGACCGGTTCGCCCTGCAGATAGGTGGCGCGGACGCCGATGTGCGGGAGCTCCAGCGGCGCGGTCCGGCGGGGGTCGCGGTCCAGCCACACCAGGTCGGCGGCTGCGCCGGGAAGTATCCGCCCCCAGCGGTTCTCGGCGAATGCCTGCGCTGCGACCGCCGCGGTGTAGGCGCTCAGCGCCTGCTCGACGGGCAGGATCTCCTGCGGCGTCCACCCGCCCTCGGGTTCACCGTCGGCCGTGCGCCGCGACACCGCCACCGCGATTCCGTCCAACGGCGCGCCGGAGGAAACCGGCCAGTCCGACCCGAAGCTCAGTGCCGCGCCGGAACGCTGCAGCGTCGCGATCCGGTACTGCCGGTCGGCCCGCTCCTGACCGAGCCGCGGGATGGTCAGCACGGTCATCAACGAATCCAGCTGAGCCCACAGCGGTTGCATGTTCGGGATGACGCCGAGACGGGCGAAGCGGTCGATGTCGGTGTCGTCGACCAGCTGCGCGTGCGCGATGACCGGCCGCCGGTCCCGCGGACCGTTTCGCCGCACCACCTCGTCGATGGCGTCGAGAGCCTGGCGCACCGCGGCGTCGCCGATGGCGTGGATGTGGATCTGCAGGCCGAGTTCGTCGACCCGGCAGGCCGCCTCGGCCAGCGCATCGCCCTCCCAGTTGCGCATGCCGCGGTTGTCCCCCGAATGGCTGTGCAGGCCCGAACAGTACGGTGCCAACAACGCGCCGGTCTCGTTCTCGACCACGCCGTCGGCGAAGAACTTGACCGTGTGCGCGGTCAGCAGCTCGTTGCCGGCTGCGTCGGCCCGGCGGCGCTGTTCGGCGAACTGGGTGACCTGCTCGTCGAAGTGCCGCGGATCGGCGTAGAGGGCGAGGTTGAACCGCATCCGCAAGGCGCCCTGGCGCGCGGCCGCTGCGTAGGTCTCGACGTCGGCCGGCTCCACCCATGCGTCCTGCACCCACGTCACCCCGCGCGCCGCGTAGTAGTCGGCGGCCGTGCCCAGCGCCGCGATGCGGACCTGCTCGTCGCGGGCCGGCATGACGCGCATCATCAGGTCGGTGGCGCCCCATTCGCGCAGGGTGCCCAGCACCGAACCGTCCTCGCGGTGCGGGATCTCGCCCAGCGGCGGGTCGGGGGTGTCGGCCGTGATCCCGGCTCGTTGCAGGGCAGCCGAGTTGCACCACAGCGTGTGATAGTCCCAGGCGCGCAACACGACCGGACGGTCCGGTACCGCGGCGTCCAGCCAGCGCGCGTCGAACAGCCCGTTCGGGGCCAGGCTGCCGTCGTAGGAGGCGCCGACGATCCACTCGTCGTCGGGGTGTGCGTCGGCGTAACGCCGGACCGCGGTGACGATCTCGTCGACCGAGCCGCAGGCCCGTACGGCGGGTCCGACGGCCTCCAGACCCCCGTAGAGG
The DNA here is from genome assembly GCF_017312405.1 of Mycobacterium sp. PO1. Taxonomy (GTDB): domain Bacteria; phylum Actinomycetota; class Actinomycetes; order Mycobacteriales; family Mycobacteriaceae; genus Mycobacterium. The sequence goes on along the minus strand of NZ_BLTG01000005.1, from coordinate 80,601 downwards.
GGGTGGGCGTGACCGTCGCCGAACGACGGCATCAGGAAGCCGCCACCCAGGTCGACGACGTGCGCGTCGTCTCGCTGCGCCGCCCGCCCGGTGGCGGTGACGACGCCGTCGGTGACGAGCAGTGCGTCGGTGTCACCGTCGCCGGTCCAGATCGTGCCGCCGGTGAACAGCGTCGAGCTCACTTGACCACCGCCGTCCGCCGGTGTCCCGCGCCGTAGGGGCGTTGCGGGTCAACAGGTTCGGTGAGGCTTCGATAGGTGTCCGGGCGGCGGGTGAGCAGGAACGGGAACAGTTCCAACCAGTCACGGCGCTGGTCGAGATCCAGGTCGGCCACCAGCACCGCCTCCTCGTCGCGGGGTGCCTGCACCAGCACCCGGCCGTACGGATCGGAGATGAACGACGAGCCGTAGAACGTGACCGAGCCCTCGTCGCCCACCCGGTTCGGCACCACCATGAACAGCCCGCTGCTGATGCCGTTGGCGACGATGACCTGCTGCCACAGCGGGCGGGTGTCGAAGTCGGGGAACACCGGTTCCGACCCGATGGCGGTCGGGAAGACCAGCAGTTCGGCGCCGCCGAGCGAATAGCTGCGGGCCACCTCGGGGAACCATTCGTCCCAACACGTCGGCAGGCCGATCCGCGCGCCCAGCCCGTCGGGTTCGTAGACCGGGTAGGGGTCCCCGGCGGGGCCCGGCCGGAAGTAGGTGTCCTCGTAGTAGCCGGCGGAGATGGGGATGTGCAGCTTGCGGGTGCGGGCGACCAGGTTCCCCGCCGGGTCCACCAGGATCGCGCTGTTGAAGCCCAATCCGTCTGGGCCGGGCGCCTTCTCGTAGAGCGAGGCGTGAACGAAGATTCCATGGGTCCGCGCCGCGTCGGCGGCCAACGTGACGGTGGGCCCGCCTGCGAGGTCCTCGGCGAGCGCGTCGGGGTCGGCGCCCCCAGGCTGGTCGGCGGGGTAACGCAGCAGCGTGATCTCGGGCAGGAACACCGCCGTGGCGCCCTCCGCGGCCGCCCGGTCGATACCGGCGCGCAGTGTGGCGGCCAGTTCGTCGGCGTCGGGCCGCCAGCGGTGCTGGACCAGTCCGACGCGCAGCGGCGCTCGCTGCGACTCGGTCGAGCGCGACAACGGCGGGGGCGCGGTGGCGGTCAGGGTGAGCATCCGACTCCTAAAACGAATGAAGTTCGTTTATTGTGAACTGGGTCACCGGCGAGCGCAAGAGGAGACAGCATGGGACGACCCCGCACGCCGTTGCTGTCCGCCGACCGCATCGCCGACGCCGCGCTGGAGCTGGTCAACGCCACCGGTGGATTCACCATGCCCGCGCTCGCGGCCCGCCTCGGAGTGCGGCCGTCCTCGCTCTACAACCACGTCGCCGGGCGCGACGCGATCGTCGAACTGCTGCGGGAACGCGCGATGTCGGAGGTGGAGCTGCCCAGCTGCGACCCGGGCCAGCCCCCGCGTCCCTGGCGCGAGGCCGTCGCCGACATCGCCCGCTCCTACCGGCGCAGCTACTCCCGCTACCCGCGGTTGATCCCGCTGTTGACCGCGTATCCGGTCAACAGCGCATCGGCGATCACGATGTACAACACGCTGGCGGTCACGTTGGTACAGGCGGGTTTCGACCACGCCGACACCCTGCGCGTGATCACGCTGATCGACTACCTCGTGCTCGGTTCGGCCCTCGACGTCGCCGCCCCGGAGGAACCGTGGCTCGCCAGCGCAGAGGTCGGCCCGGAGTTCGCTGCCGCGCTGGCGACGGCCACGCCCAATCCGCACCGCGCCGACGACGCCTTCGAGTACGGGCTTTCGGTGCTGCTGACCGGGCTCGAGGCATAGGCTGATGCCATGGCCGACGAGCTCAGCGGTGAACGTGACTTCAACCAGCGCAACATCGACGAGTTCCGCGCCAACGGCGGCAAGGTCGGAGGTCAGTTCGAGGGATTTCCGTTGCTGCTGCTGACCTCCACGGGGGCCAAGAGCGGGCAGCAGCGCATCAATCCCGTCGCCTACTTCGACATCGACGATCGCCTCTACATCGTCGGATCCTCTGCCGGTCGCGACTCGGACCCCTCCTGGGCGTTCAACATTCGGGCCCACCCGCAGGCCAGCGTCGAGATCGGGGCCGACCCGCCGCGCCGCGTCAGCGTGCGTGAACTGCCCCGCGACGAGAGAGACCGCATCTACCCGGTGATCACCGAGCGCGCGCCCGGCTTCGCCGAGTACGAGACCCGCACCGACCGCGTCATCCCCGTCTTCGAACTGCTGCCCGTCGACTGACGGGAATGTGACGCGCGTCGCCGCGGTTGGCACCCGGTATGGCGACGATGACCCCTGCCGAACGAGAGCGCTACCTGGCCGACGTCCATGTCGGCGTGATTGCCGTCGAGCGCCCGGAGCGTGCCCCGCTGGCGGTGCCGATCTGGTACGGATATGAGCCCGGTGGTGAGGTGCTGCTGTGGACCGACGCGGACTCGTTGAAACACAAGCTGATTCGATCAGCCGGCCGTTTCGCGATCACCGTGCAGGACGAACAGCCGCCCTACAAGTACGTCACCGCCGAAGGCGACGTGACGTCGATCGACGCGGCCGATGCCGCCGAAGTCCGCGCCCTCGCCGTCCGCTACCTGGGCGAAGAGGCCGGCGGCCAGTTCACCGATGAGAACCTGGGCCCGTCGTCGGTGGTCATCCGCATGCGCCCGCAACGCTGGTTGTCGACCGACTACAGCAGATAGCGGCCGGCTGGCTCTACAATCTCCCGACAACGTCGAGAGGGGGCCGGGTGGCGCATCGAGGAGTTCTTCCGGTTGTGGCAGCGGTGGTGCTCCTGACGGGATGCGGTGGCCCGCAGCCGGCCGAGCCGCCGCCTCCGACGGCGCAGGAGAAGGTGGCCGACGGCGGCGCCGAAACGGACACCGACGACTCCCATGCCGAGGACACCGGCGAGATGGTGGTCAGCTATGAAGACGCCACCACCGCGGAAGCGATCAACGGCCGTGCGCTGCTGCAGGACAACACCGTGCTCGAAGACCTCGCCGAGGACGTGAACGACTCGTTGTGGCTGCCGTATGACATCCCGGTCATCGGCGCGCAGTGCGATGAGGCCAACGCGTTCTGGGATCCGGAGGAGAAGTCGATGACGATCTGCTACGAAGACGCCGACCTGAGCCAGCAGATCTTCCGCGACGCCGGCGACGACGATCCCGACGCGTCGGCGATCAACGCCGAGATCGCCACCTTCTACCACGAGCTCGGCCACATGGCGATCGACCTGTACGACCTGCCGGCCACCGGCCGCGAGGAGGACGTCGCCGATCAGCTCGCCGCCTACGTGCTGCTGCAGCCCGGCGAGGACGGCGCACCCGACCCCGAATCCGTCGCGGCGGTCAAGGATTTCGCGCGGGAGTTCGGTGCCTACGGGCAGCGCCGCGGCGACGCCGGGCTGGACGACTTCGCCGATGTGCACTCGCTGAGCGAGACGCGGATGTTCAATCTGCAGTGCTGGATCTACGGCGCCGACCCCGACGCCAACGCCGACCTGGTGGCCAGCGGCGAGCTCCCCGAAGACCGTGCCGACGGATGCGACGACGAGTGGGCCAAGCTCGACCGCGCCTGGAGCACCCTGCTCGAGCCGCACGTCCGGTAGCGGCTTAGCGCGACGCACCCTCGTTGAGACTGCGTCCACGGTGGAGGTCACTCGAACTTTCCCGCGGTGGACGCAGCCTCAACGGATGTCGCTAGGCCGGCGCCGGAGCCGGTGGTGGTGGCGCGGGAGCCGGTGGTGGCGGCGGTGGCAGTGCAGGAGGCGGCGGTGGCGGTGGCGGCGCGGTCAGCAACCGGACGATGTCGGGTTTCATCGCTTGCAGCTGCGCACCCCAGTAGCCCCAGCTGTGGGTGCCGTTGGGCGGGAAGTTGAACACCGCGTTGCGTCCGCCCGCCGCGAGGTACTTGTCGCGGAACTCCTTGTTGGTGCTCAGCGTGATGTTCTCCAGATACTGCGCGCTGAACCGGGTGCCGAAGTCACCCCCGCCGCCGTCGAGATCCGAGGACACCCCGTTGCCGCAGTAGATCCACAGCGCGGTGCGGTTGGCGACCAGCCGGTTGACGTTGACCGTCGGGTCGTTGCGCTGCCAGGCTCCCGAACCGGGCTGGCCCCACATGTCGTTGGAGTCGAAGCCGCCCGCGTCCTGCATCGCGAAGTCGATCAACGTCGGCCACAGGCCCTGCGACGGGGCCAGATATCCCGACAGCGACGCGGCGAACTTGTACTGGCGGGGATACCACGCCGCCATCGTCAACGCGGCGCTGCCCGACATGGACAACCCGACCACCGCGTTGCCGAACGGATCCTGGCCGCGGTTGGCGGCCAGCCACTCCGGCAGCTCACGGGTCAGGAATGTCTCCCACTTGTAGGTCAGGGTTCCGGCGCGGCCCCGGGCGGGTCGATACCAGTCGGTGTAGAAACTGGACTGGCCGCCGACCGGCATGATCACCGACACCCCGGACTGGTGGAACCACTCGAACGCCGCGGTGTTGATGTCCCAGCCGTTGAAGTCGTCCTGCGCGCGCAGGCCGTCGAGCAGCAGCACCGAATGGGGTCCGCCGCCCTGGAACTCGACGCGGATGGTGCGGCCCATCGACGGTGACGGCACGTCGAGCTGCTCGATCGGCAGGCCCGCCGGGGAGAAGGCGTACCCGGTCGGGGCGGGTGCTGCGGACAGCGCCGCGGACATCAGCAGCGTCGCCGCGGCCAGGCGTGCGCAGGCGCGGGAGAACCGCAGCCGTAGGGAGGTCACGCCTGGCGAAGCTAGCAGCGCGTCGTGGTGGGGCCGCAGAACGCGCGGGCCGGTGACCGCCTTGTTACCGAGCTGTTGTCTCGGCGGATCCGGCGCGCAATGCGACACCGTGGGTGCCTGGGCGCGCCGAATTCACCGGTAGGCACGGGCCAGCGGCGACAGCGACTCGGGAGTCAGCGGTTCGGTCAGCATGACCGGTGACTGGGCCATGAAACGCGGTGTGCAGCCCCGGTGTTCGTCGGCCGCGTGCACGGTGAACGGGTGCAGCAGATACACGTCACCGGGCACCCCGGTCGCGTGGTGCACCGGCCGGGCACTGCTGGCTGCCTCGGCCAGGGCAGCGGCCTCGGCGGCGTCGAGCAGGTCGTCCCCGAGCGCTGCAGCGGTGTCACGATGCGAGCCCGCCCGGATTCGCGTCGGCGCGTCGTCGACGGTCACCTCCGACAGCAGGGTCAACACCAGGACGGTGTGCGGGCGGGCGCTGACCGCCCACAGACCGTCGGACTGCGGAGTGTTCAGGTCGAGATGCCAGCCCCGGTCGTCGGCGGCGGGGGACACCGGGAAGCGCACAGGGATGTTGCCCAGCGAGCCACGCGGCACCCAGCGACCGACACCGCACACCCCGTCCAGTCCCGCGGCCAACACCGGGTTGTGAGTCAACCCACCGAACGGGCCGGCTCCGGTCAGGTCGGCGGCCCACCGCACGGGCGCGGTCCACGAGGACGGGTCGTCGGGGGACAGCCCGAGCTGCGCCCACAGCACCGACCGGGCGGCGTCGGCGATCTGCCGCGGTGCCGCGCCGGCAAGCTTGACGTAACCGTCGGCCGCGAACCTCTCGACGTCGACCATGCGGGCAGCGTGGCACGCGCAGACATCGCCGCGCCAACGGTTTTCCGGCGCGCAATGCGACACCTGAGGTGCCTGCGCGCGCCGGATTCACTCCGACGCGGGGCGGGCCAGTGCAAAGCCGGCGCAGGCGAGCACCGATGCGACCACCATGACCACCGCGAGCGGCTGGGCGGTGTGCTCACCACCGATGCTGACCAGTGGCGAAACCAGCGCGGCCAGCAGGAACTGGGTGGCCCCGAGCGCGGCCGAGGCGGTGCCGGCAGCGCGTGGTGCGGCCGACAGGGCCAGCGCCGTGGTGTTGCCGAAGATCAGGCCCATCGCGGCCACCGCGGTGAACAGCGGCAGTGCCAGCCACCCGGCCGGCGCCGGCGATATCGCGAGCGCCCACACCACCACGCTGGACACGACGATCACCACGAGGCCGGCTCGGGCCAGGGCGCGTGGTTCGGCGCGCGCGGTCCAGCGGGCGCTGAGCGCGCTCATCAGCAGCAGGCCGAACGCGTTGACCCCGAACATCATTCCGTACTCGGCCGAGCTCAGACCCATCATCGTCTGGTAGACGAATGGCGACGCGGAGATGTAGGCCATCATGACCGCGAAGGCGAAGCCGAAGGCGATCAGGTTGCCCAGGTAGCTGCGCCCGGCCAGTTCGCGCAATGGCGAACCGGCTGCGGCCGTCTGGTCGCGAAGCCTGGCGCGGCGCTCGCTGGTGTGCGTCTCGCGGACCACGGCGAGTACAGCCACCAGCATGAGGACGACCAGACCGAGAATCACCGCCAGCGCCCCGCGCCAGCCGAGCGGCTCGACCAGGAACCCGCCGGCCAGCGGAGCGACGATGGGGGCGACGCCGGCGACGATCATCATCAAGCTGAACGCGCGTGCGGCGTCCCGGCCGGTGGCCAGGTCGGAGATGATGGCCCGACCGATCACCATGCCTGCCGCTCCGGTCAGGCCCTGCGCGAACCGGGCGGCGACCAGAACCTCGACCGACGGGGCCAGCACCGCGGCCAGGCTCGCGAGCACACAGACGGCGGCACCGATCACCAGCGGCCTGACCCTGCCGAAGCGGTCCGACAGCGGACCGAAGACCAGCTGCCCGCTGGCCAACCCGAGCAGGAAGGCCGTCAGGGTGAGCTGCACAGCGGTCGGCGAGGTGTGCAGGTCGGTGACCATCGCCGGGAATGCGGGCAGATAGAGGTCGGTGGCGAACGGGGCGACCGCGGACAGCAGCGCGAGGGTGATGAGCAGCCCCGCGCTCAGCCCGGGCACGGTGTCGCGCCGCGAATCGACAGCAGTGCTCATGAGGATCTCCAGGTGATTATCGAAACATAATTATCAGTAAATAACTATCAGGTAGGGTGGCTCTGTGCAAGCCAGACGACCGCGTGGTGATCAGCTCGCCGACCTCGCCGACCTGGTGATGACGGTCTCTCGCGCGGTCAAGGCCCACGTCGCCGATGAACCGTCGGTCTTCGAGCTGTCGGTGACCGAAGTGACGGTGCTGCGCTACCTCGACCACCATCCCGACGTCAGCCCCAGCACTGTCGCCGCGGCGACCGGTCTGCAACGCAGCAACCTGAGCCGTGCTCTGCGCGATCTGGAATCCAAGGGGTTGGTCCGCCGCTCAGTCGACCCGGCCGACAGCCGTGGTGTGGTGGTGCGCTCGACCGAGCTCGCCGCCGAGAACCTCACGACCCTGCGCGGCATCTGGGCCCGGTTGCTCGGCGACGCACTGGAAGCCTCCGGCGAACAGCACGACATCGCGTCCGCGGTCGCGGTGCTGCGTGCGCTCGAACGCGGCCTCCACGCGTGAATCCGGCGCGCTATGCGACACCTGGGGTGCCTGCGCGCGCCCGATTCGCCAGGAGCTAGAGGTCGACCGACATGGGGCCGACACCCCAGATCTCGTCGCAGTACTCCTTGATGGCACGGTCGGAGGAGAACTTGCCGCTGCGCGCGGTGTTGCGGATCGACATCCGCGACCACGTGTCCCGATCCAGCCAGGCCCGCGACACCTCGTCCTGGCAGTCGACATAGGCGCGGTAGTCGGCCAGCGCCAGGAACGGGTCGTGGTGGATCAGGTTGTCGACGATGGGGCGCAACACCTCGGTGTCGCCGTGGGTGAACTCTCCGCGTGCGATGAGTTCCAGCACGGCGGCCAACTCGGGATCGGACTCCACGTAGCTCAGCGGCCGGTAACCCTCGGACTTGACCTTCTCCACCTGGCCTTCAGTCAGGCCGAACAAAAAGAAGTTCTCGGCGCCGGCCTCCTGGCGGATCTCGACGTTCGCGCCGTCGAGTGTGCCGATCGTCAGCGCTCCGTTGATCATGAACTTCATGTTGCCGGTGCCCGAGGCCTCCTTGCCCGCAGTGGAGATCTGCTCGCTCAAGTTCGCCGCCGGATAGACCAGGTGGGCGTTCTTGACGTTGAAGTTCGGCAGGAACACCACCTTCAGGCAACGGTTGACGTCCGGGTCGTTGTTGACGGTGGCGCCCACCGCGGTGATCAGCCGGATGATCCGTTTGGCCATGAAGTATCCCGGCGCGGCCTTGCCGCCGAAGATGAACACCCGCGGCGGAACCGACAGGCCCGGGTTGGTCTTCAGGCGGTGATACAGCGCGATGATGTGCAGCACCATCAGGTGCTGGCGCTTGTATTCGTGGATCCGCTTGACCTGCACGTCGAACATCCACGTCGGGTCCAGCTCGATGCCCGTCGTCGCGTGCACGTACTCGGCCAGGCGGGACTTGTTGGCGCGCTTGACATCCCGCCAGCGCTGCCGGAACGCCGGATCGTCGACGAACGACTCCAGGCCGCGCAGCCGGCCCAGATCGGTGATCCAGCCGGGCCCGATGGTGTCGTCGAGCAGCTCGCGCAGGCCCGGGTTGGCCAGCGCCAGGAACCGTCGCGGCGTCACCCCGTTGGTGACGTTGCCGAAGCGTTCCGGCCACATCTCGTAGAAGTCCTTGAGCACGCTGGCCTTCAGCAGCTCCGAATGCAGCGCCGCGACCCCGTTGACCGTGTGACTGCCCACCGTGGCCAGATGCGCCATCCGGACGCACTTGCCGTCGTCCTCACCGATCAGCGACATCCGCCCCACCCGCTCCTCGTCACCGGGAAAGCGCTCGCGCACCTGCTCGAGGAACCGCTCGTTGATCTCGTAGATCAGTTCCAGGTGCCGCGGCAGCGCCTCACCGAAGATGCGCAGCGGCCACGTTTCCAGCGCCTCGGGCAACAGGGTGTGATTGGTGTAGCCGAACGTGCGCACCGTCAGATCCCAGGCCGCATCCCAGGACAGCTGGTAGTCGTCGATGAGCAACCGCATCAGCTCCGCGACTGCGATCGACGGGTGGGTGTCGTTGAGCTGGATGGCCCACTTGTCCGGCAGCGCCGACAGCGGCAGGTGCGCGCGCTGCAGGTGGATGTTGAGGATGTCCTGCAGCGAGCACGTCACGAAGAAGTACTGCTGCAGCAGCCGTAGCCGCTTACCGGCCTCCGGCTCGTCATTGGGGTAGAGCACCTTCGACACCGTCTCGGAGACGACCTCCTCGTCGACGGCCTTGTAGAAGTCGCCGGTGTTGAACGCATCCAGTGCGAACGACTCGACCGCCCGCGCGCTCCACAGCGTCAGCGTGTTGCAGGTGTTGACGCCGTAACCCTGGACCGGGGTGTCGTAGGAGACGCCCTTGAGGACCCGCTGCGGAACCCAGCGCACCCGGAACCGTCCGGTGACGTCCTCGTAGGTCTCGGTGTGACCGCCCCAGTTGACGGTGTAGGCGGCGTCCGGCTTGTCGATCTCCCACGGGTTGCCGTGCACCAGCCAATTGTCGGTCTTCTCGACCTGCCAGCCGTCGGCCAGTTCCTGCTTGAAGATGCCGAACTCGTAGCGGATGCCGTAGCCGATCGACGGGCGCTCCAGCGTGGCCATCGAGTCCAGGTAGCAGGCCGCCAGCCGGCCCAGCCCGCCGTTGCCCAGGCCCGGCTCGCCTTCACAGTCGAGGATGACGTCGAGGTCCTGGCCGAGGTCGGCCAGAGCCTGACGCGCCTGCGCCTCGATGCCCAGATTGAGCAGGTTGTTGCCCAGCTGCGGGCCCATCAGGAACTCCGCGGACAGGTAGCAGGTGACCTTGCACGACAGGTCCAGCCAGTCCTGGGTGGTCGCCATCCAGCGCTTCTGCATGCGGTCGCGCACCGCCAGCGACAGCGCCTTGTAGTAGTGCTCGGGGGTGAGCACCGCCGGCGGGCGGGCGATCGAATAGACCAGGTGATCGGACACCGCGGCGCGCAACGCGTCGGCGGTCATGCCGGAACGGGTCTGTCCGGTGGGGGCGAGGTTGGCGCCGTTGTGGTCGGTGGAATCTTCCGGCGTGGAGGTCACGACGTCGGTCACTGCGTCTCCTGGTATCCGAGCCTGCGAGCGTGGACGCGTCATTGTGTCGCGCGCGTGTTTCCCGACAAAGTCGGGAATGTGAACTCCGCGCTAGCCTCGGATGGGCAGTCGGGGGATTGCCGAGACGAATATTGACGCGGTTGACTAGACGCATGGCAGCGGGCGCCGAAGCAGACGGCTGGTGGGCCGGTCTGCGTGCCCGCGTGCGCGGTGGTGGTTTGCGCGCACCCGTGCGCGGTGCTGGTTTGCGCGCACCCGTGCGCGGTGCTGGTCTGCGCGCACCCGTGCGCGGTGCTGGTCTGCGCGCACCCGTGCGCGGTGCTGGTCTGCGCGCACCCGTGCGCGGTGCCGACCTGGTTCCCCCTCTCTGGCAGCTCATCGGCTGGACCGCCGCCGTCGCCTCCGCGTCCTATCTGGTGCGCTGGCTGGCCAGCGTCGACGCGCGCACCTTCACCGTGGTCTGGCTGGCCGCAGCGCCGCAGTTGGTGGCGCTGTTGACCTCCCGTCGCCGGCACTGGCCGGTGTATCTGCTGGCATTCGCGGTGACGCAGTACCTGCCGGCCTGGCTGCTGCTCGGCCAGCGCCCGGAGCTCGCCGCCCTGTCCACTGTCAGCGCGGTGCTGTTCGCCGCGACCGTCCTGCACCCCGACCGGGACTGGGTGTTCGGGCGCAGTGATTCAGTGCGCAGCTGGCGGCGCTTCGTCATCTACGCCGTGTTGGTGGCCCCGATGCTGGCCGGACTGATCGGCGCGGCCAGCGTGCTGGTGCACCAGCAGGGAAACCCCGACCCGCAGAGCCTCGCGCGCACCGCGCTGATCTGGTACCTCGCCGAAGCCGTCGGCATCGCGTTCCTGACCCCGGTGCTGCTGCGCTGGCGCCGATACTGGCGGCGCTACACCGGACGGCAACTGATCTCCACCGCCGGGCTCACGCTGCTGATGTTGGGCCTCGGCGCGGTGGCGGCCTCCGAGTCGAACTTCCTGCTGATGTTCCTCACCGGCGTACCGGCACTGCTGATGCTCATCGAGTTCGGCATCGCCGCGGCGTTCTGGCAGTTGGCGGTCGGCGCCGTCATCATCCTGGGCACCACCTTCGCCGGGCGCGGACCGTTCATCGCCACCGCAGACACCGCGACGCAGGCGATGATCCACGCCCAGGCGTTCCTGCTCGCCGGGTACGCGATGGTGGTGATCGTCGCCGCGGCGCTCGAGGAACGCAACCGGCTGTCCGCCCTCGACCACGTCAGCCGCGAGATCTACGACCTCGTCGCCGATCTGACCGGTGACCTGGTGCTGGTGCTCGACCCCCGCGGCGACGTGCTGCACCACGCCTACACCGGCCACACCCACCTGGACCTGCCGCAGGGCCGGATCAGCCGGACCGAATGGCTCGAGCATGTCCATCCCGAGGACCAGCACCTGATCACCAACCGGATGGCGTCCCGGAGCGAAGGGGTGTCGCTGCCGTTTCGCGTGCGCTCCCGCGAGGGCGGATGGCGCTGGTATGTCGTGCACAGCCGGCGCGCGGCGCACGGGATGTCGGCGGCCATCCTGCGCGACGTCACACTCGAACGGGAAATGCAGGAGTCGCTGACCGACCTGGCCAACTCCGATGCGTTGACCGGCCTGGCCAACCGGCGCGGGCTGACCCAACGGGCCCGCGAGATCTGGCTGCGCGCCCACGAACTCGACCAACCCCTGACAGCACTGTTCGTCGACGTCGACCACTTCAAGGCGTTCAACGACGAGTTCGGCCACCAGGCCGGTGATGCGTGCCTGCGCGACGTCTCCGACGTCCTGCAGAATCTGGCCGCCCCGGAGACGTGTGTGGCCGCGCGGTACGGCGGTGAGGAGTTCGCCGTCGTGCTGGCCGGCTGCGACGACCCGTACACGTTCGCCAAGGGGGTGGCTGCGGCGATCCGCGCGCTCGGAATCGACCATCCGGCCTCGCCGTGCGGCGTCTTGACGATCAGCATCGGGGTCGCGACCGCCTACCCCCGCACCGTGCACGGCGTGGACCCGGACGCCGCGGTGGGCCAGGTGCTCGAGCGCGCCGACCAGGCGCTGTACGTGGCGAAGTCGCAGGGCCGCAACGCCATCGCGCTGGCCCGCGACGAAGCGCTAGTCGGCGAGCAGGTTCACCGCGCCGGCGAAGAGGCGCGGGAAGCGGGCGGCGGCGGGCACGACGACTGAGCGCAGCGGCGACGTGCCGACGGCCAGCATGCCCTCCGTGAGCAGCCGGTAGCGACGCGTGGCCCGGCGCCACTGCTGTTCGTAGTCCTGCGGACGATCGGCCACCACGCTGTCGACCAGCAGCCGCGACGCCGCGAACGCCAACCCGAGCCCCTCACCGGTCAGCGCGTCGACGTAGCCGGCCGCGTCCCCGACCAGCAGCACCCGGCCCGCGGTGCGGCGGTGGACCCGCTGCCGCAGCGGACCGGCCGCCCGGTCGGGCCCGTGCACGTGCCCGTCCAGACGGTCGCGCAACGTGGGGAAGGCGGCGAGGTGCTGCTCGAAGCGTGCCTGCCGGGATGTCAGGATCGCGATGCCGACGCAGTCGTCGGCGACCGGCGTGAGGTAGGCCTCGGTGTCGGCCGCCCAGTACACCTCCACGAACTCGCTCCACGGTGCCACCGCGACATGGCGTTTGAGGCCCCAGCGCCGCGCGCGGCCGGCCGGGCGCTCGAGGTGCAGGCTCGCGCGGATCGGGGAGTGCAGGCCGTCGGCGGCAGCGACGTAGCGGGCGCGGAGGTCTGCCCGCGTGGTGTGCACCGTCGCCGCGTCGTGGTCCTGGCTCACCTCGCGCACCGAGTCCTGCACGATGTCGACCCCGGCGGCGACCGCTGCGTCGAGCAGCGCGGCATGCAGCGTGGTGCGGCGCACGCCCAGCCCGGCCCCCGAGTCGAACTGCGCGGTGACCTGGTGGCGCGCGTCGAGGTAGGACACCCCGCGAAACGCCCTGCCCGGCGGGGCCACGCCGAGCAGTTCCAGCTGCCGGGTCGCGTGCGGCATCAGGCCCTCGCCGCACGCCTTGTCTATTGGGCCGGAACGCTTTTCGACGACGGTGGTTCGCAACCCCGCCCGGGCGGCGTGGATGGCGGTGGCCAGACCGGCCGGGCCACCGCCGACCACCGCGAGGTCGATCACGTCGGCGGCCTCTCACCGGTGTCCAGTGACCGCAGCGCATCATTTTCCACCGAGATCCTGGTTCGCAGCAGCGCGGCGTTCAGGACGGTGAACACCAGCGCGGTGAGCCACGCCGTATGCACCAGCGGCAACGCGATCCCCTCGACGATGACGGCGACGTAGTTGGGGTGCGACAGGAACCGGTAGGGCCCGCCGGTGATGCGCCCGGCGCCGGGGACGACGACCACACGGGTGTTCCACTGGCGGCCCAGAGTGAGAATGCACCACCAGCGCAACGCCTGAGCGGCCGCCACGAGCGCCAGCATGGGCCAACCCAGGGCGGGCAGGAACTCGCGGTGCGCGGCCTCGAGCAGACAACCGGCCAGCAGCGCGGTGTGCAGCACCACCATCACCGGGTAGTGGCCGGCGCCGAACTCGACGCCGCCGTGTTGTCTGCTCCACGCCAGGTTGCGTTGCGAGACAACGAGTTCAGCGACTCGCTCGACGGCGATGAGGGCGATCAGCAGGGTGTAGGCCAGCATCGGGATCCTCAGCGCCAGCGCAGCAGCACGAGTTCGGAGCAGAAGCCCGGGCCCATCGCCATCAGCAGCCCGGGGCGGCCGGCCGGCGGTTTCTTCGCGCGGGTGTCACGCAACACGTGCAGTACCGACGACGAGGACAGGTTGCCCACCTCGGCAAGTGAACGCCATGTCAGCTCCAGCGCGTCGTCGGCGAGACCGAGCGCGGCGGTGATCGCCTCGATCACCTTGGGGCCGCCGGGGTGGGACACCCACGCGGCGATGTCGCCGAGGGTCAGGTCGTGGTCGGTGAGAAAGCCGCTCATGTCGTCGGCCAGGTACCGGTCGATCAGCTCGGGCAGGTTCGGGGACAGGATCAGCTGCAATCCGGCCGGGCCGACTTTCCAGCCCATCGTGTCCAGCGAATCCGGATACATCCGGCTGCGGGAGTCGAGCACGTCGGGTCCTGCGGCGCCGATTTTTTCGGCGCGGCGTTCACCGGCGGCGATCACCGCCGCAGCGCCGTCCCCGAACAGCGCACTGCCGACCAGGCTGGCCATGGTCGGCTCGGCCGCGGTGTAGGTGAGCGAGCACAGCTCCACCGACACCAGCGCGGCGACGTGATCGGGCGCACCGCGCAGGTAGTCGTGCATGCGGGCGACCCCCGCGGCCCCGGCCACACACCCCAACCCGAACAACGGGACCCGGCGCACGTCCGGGCGAAGACCCAGCCGGCCGGCGATCCTGGCGTCCAGCGAGGGCACCGCGATGCCGGTGACAGTGGTGGTCATGATCATGTCGAGGTCACCGGGTCCGAGGCCGGCCTCGTCCAGCGCGGCGGAGAGCGCCTCGCAGGCCAGCTCGACCGCATGCTCGAGGTAGAGGTCGTTGGCCGCACCGAAATCGGTCAGCGTCGGGTAACGCTCCAACGGCAGCACGAAGTTGCGGGTGGACACCTTCGCGTGTGCGTGCAGGCCGCGCACCACGTCGCCGAGATCGGCGAACGCGGGCACCGCGAGGAAGGCCTCGGTGATCTCGTCTTGGCGGTAGCGGTGTTTCGGCAGTGCTCCCTGGACACCGGTGATGACGCTGATCGGGTTGCCGGAAGTGGGGCTCATGTGATGATCCGTTCGGACTTCTCGTCGGGGACCTCGGTGTGGGGGTCTTCGGGTTCCGTGGTGCCGGGGAGCTGGGAGAGGGGCGCTGCGGGTTCGTCGGCGATCCCCAGGCGGTCGTGCACCCGTCTGAGCCAGCGCGGCGCCCACCAGTTGGCGCTGCCCATGACGTGCATGAAGGCGGGCACCAACACCATCCGCACCAGCGTGGCGTCGGCGAGGACGGCCAGCGTCAGCCCGAGGCCGAACATCCGCATCACCGAGGTACTCGCGGCGATCAACGCTGCGAACGAGATCGACATGATCAGCGCGGCCGCGGTGATCACCCGGCCGGTATGGGCGATACCGAGCGCCACCGCCTCGTCATTGGACATGCCGGGCCTGAGCCAGAACTCGCGGATGCGCGCGACCAGGAACACCTCGTAGTCCATCGAGAGGCCGAACGCGATGCAGAACAACAGCACCGGCATGTTGGCCACCAGGGTGCCGGTGTGGGTGGTACCGAGCCCGCCGAGGTGGCCGTCCTGGAAGATCCACACCAGCGCACCGAACGCCGCGGTCAGTGAAAGCATGTTCAGCACCAGGGCTTTCAGCGGCACCACGACGCTGCCGGTCAGCAGGAACAGCAGGCCGAACATGATGACGGCGATCAGGCCGAGCACCAGCGGCAGGGTGGACGTGATCGCGTTCACGCTGTCGCGGTTGGTTTGTGCGGTACCGGTGAACTCGACGGTGCGCCCACCGGGCCCGGCGACGTCGTGCATGCGGTCGAGCTGAGCCTCCGAGGCGTCGGAGAACAACGGCGCGGTGGTGGTGACAGTCAGGAACATGCTGCCGTCGCGTGCGGCGGTCGGCGCGGTCGGCGGGCCGGTGCGGCTGCCCGCGACGAAGGTGCCGGTCGGCGCGGACACCGCGGCGACGTCGGCAACCCGTGACAGATCGGCGGCGTAGCCGGACACCTGCTCGGGGGACAGACCGGCGTTGTCGGGGACGACGACGGTCACGGCGGTGTCGGAGTTGGCGGCGAACTGCTCGCGCAGCTGATCGCCGACCTGATGGGCCGAGGCCGACGGCGGCAGCACCCGGTCGTCGGGGAACCCCCAGCGGACTCCGAGGAACGGTGCCCCGAGGACGAGCAGGAGCGCCACGACGGCCAGGCCCAGTGGCAGCGCCCGGCGCATCACGCCGTGCGCGCAGCGATACCAGAACCGCTGCTGCACCGGCACCGGATCGGGGTCGGGGCGGCGCAGCAGGCGACGGGCCAGGCTTGCCACGTTCAGCGAGTCGATCCGGTCGCCGAGCAGCACGAGGGCGGCGGGGGTGATGACGACCGCTGCCGCGGCGGCGAACGCGACGGTGGCGACCCCGGCGTAGGCGAAGGACTTGAGGAAGTGCATCGGGAACAGCACCATCACCGACATCGACAGCGCCACGGTCGTCGCCGAGAACAGCACGGTGCGGCCGGCGGTGTTCATCGTCCGCGAGAGTGCGGTGGCGCGGTCGGCGCCGCCGGACAGTTCGTCGCGGTAGCGGGAGATGATCAGCAGCGTGTAGTCGATGGCCAGCGCCAGGCCCATCGCCGCGGCCAGGTTGAGCGCGAAGATCGAGACGTCGGTGGCGAATGTGACCACGCGCAGCACCGCCAGTGCGCCGATCACCGCCATGGCGCCGATGGCCACCGGCAACGCCGCGGCCAGGAGCCCGCCGAACACCCACACCAGGACCAGGAAGCTCAGCGGGATGGCGAGCGACTCCATCAGCAGCAGGTCACGCTGGGACTGCTCGGTGATCTGCACGTTGACCATCGCGGTACCGCCGGTGCGCACCGAGACGCCATCGCGCTCGCCGCTGACCCGCTCGGAGATGTCCTTGGCGTAGGTCTGTTGCTGCGCTTCGGTGCCGGTGATGCCCGCGACGATCAGTCCGGCGGTGCGGTCGGTGCTGATCAGGTCCGGTGTGACGGGGGTGGACCAGGCCGAGGAGATGTCGGCGACGTGCGGATTGTCGTCGAGTGCGGTGACGATGTCCTGGGCCGCCGTGCGCGCGGCGGGGCTGTCGACCCCGTCGGGGGACGACACCACGATGACCATCTCGACGTCACCGCGACCGAAGCGCTCGGTGAGTAGCCGTGCCGCGCTGGCGGACTCGGAGCCGGGGTCCTGAAAACCGCTGGGGGAGAGGTGATTGGCGACGGGCACGCCGAACACGGCCAACGCAACCGTCAGCACGGCCGCGGCGGCGATGATGCGTCGCGGCGCGGCCAAGGCCAGCACTGTCATTCGATGCAGCAGGGCAACCTCCGCTCCTTGACGGCGCCCGAATTTACGCTACCGCAAGCCCGCGCGGGGGCTCACCTCATCAGCGCCCTGTCAGCATTTGGTCAGGGAAGCTCGAAATGCTGGTAGTCCAGCGGGGTGCGCCAATGGCCGCCCCACGTCCAGCCGCGGTCGGTGAACGCGAGCACCGCGGCGTCACCGTCGTGCAGCATGCCTGGTTCGGTGCGGGTGCGGTCGACCCACCGAGCGGCGTTGGCCGGCTGGTAGTCGCCGCGGCGATCCACGAAGGGGTTCAGCCGCGGGTTGACGTCGATCGCCCGGCCGTAGGCGTGATACGACCACTGCCCGGTTCCGGGAATGTCGCGGCAGTTGAACGCCGAGGTGTTGTTGTCGCGCATCGACAGCTCGTCGTCGGCGTCGGGGTAGTTCTCGACCGTGCGCATCCGCTCGATGGGATAGCCGATGCGGTAGAGCTCGGCAAACACGTCGATGACCTCGCCGGTCAGATCCTCGTGGACCACCAGCTGGCCGCGGTGGGTCTGCCCGTCGAAACCCCGGTAGTCAAGTTCGACCTGTCGTAACCGCTCCGGGGGCAGGGGGCAGCCCGCTCTCCAGGTGCTGCCGAGGTCAGCCGCCGTGACGGAGCTGATCTCGGCCGGGCCGGCAGTCGGCGGAGGCGGAGTCTGCGGCGGCCGCGGAACGGTGCGGAACGTCTCCGGTGCCGGCTCGGCTGCCGTCGGGGTGGCCGGTGATGGCGTGGCCGGTGACGGCGTGGCCGGGTGCCCCCGATCGGGCGCGCACTGCACCAGCGCTGCCGTCACGGCCACCAGCGCGGCCAGCCTCGCGATCACCATCGGACCCAACGTACCGAAGCATCCAGATCCGATTAGCACCGCTAATCAGTTCTGTTAGTAGGGCTTTCGAAATCGTCGCCAAGGTCACAAACTCGGGCGCATCGGTGTGATCTGCGCCATGCCCGGGTTATAGTGTGTCCGCAGTCACAGAAAGGGCGGCCATGGTTGGAATTGGCGAAGGCGCGATGATCCCGCAGCACAGCGAGACTCCTCGGCCGACACACGCTTCCCACTCGGCCAACTGGCTGCTCGCCACGCTGCTGAGCCTGATCCTGATCGCCGCGATCGCCGGCGTGGTCGTGGCACTGTCCAGCGGTATGCCCACGGTCGCGATCGTCGTCGCGCTCGTCACCGGGGCCGTGTTCGCCGGCGTGCTCTGCTAACGCTGCAGAAACCGCGCAAGGCTGTCGTCGGGCTCGTCCCACCAGGTGGTGCTCGGTGTCGGTCCCACGCTGCCCGTGCACGGTGAGGCGAACGACTTGTCACGGTAGCCGGTGATGCTCTCGTCCTTGTCGTGCTCCCACTCGATGAAGTGTTGCCTGACCAGGTCGAGATCGAACGACGGATAGTCGGTCAACGTCATCAGGTCGCGCACGTACTCGGTCTGGAAGTCGATCTGCTCCATGATGCTGTCGACCTGGGCGTACCGGGCCCGCCACGCAGCCACGTCGGCCGCCATCTCCTGCGGCGACGGCAACGGCAACCGGCCCAGCACGAGGTCGCGGGCGACGAACGCCTGAGCGTCGAACATGGTGAACGTGTAGTACTGGTCCTGCATGCCGAGATACATCAACCGCGGGTTGGCGGCCCAGGCCACACCCTTGTACAGGCCGTCGGGGTAGAGGTTGTTAGGGGTGCTCAGTCGCAGGTCCGGGTCGATGAACGGGAAATGGTGCAGGTAACCGGTGCACAGGATGACCGCATCGACATCGCGGCTGGTGCCGTCGGCGAAATGCGCTGTGCGGCCCTCGAGGTGGCGTAGCGAGGGAACCTCGGTGATGCCGTCGGGCCAGTCGAAACACATGGCGGCGGTGCGGTAGGCCACGGTGATCGACGCAGCTCCGTACTTCAGCGCCTGCAGCGCGATGTCCTCGGCCGAGTAGCTGCTGCCCAGTATCAACAGATCCCTGCCGGTGAACTCGGCGGCGTCGCGGAAGTCGTGGGAGTGCAGGATGCGCCCGGGAAATCGGTCGAAACCGGGATACTCGGGCACGTTCGGGGTGGAGAAGTGTCCGGTTGCGACGATCACATGGTCGAAGGACTCGGTGCGCAGCACGCTGCCCCCGGACGGTTCCCACGTCTGCACCGTCACCTCGAACATCCGGGTGGATCCGTCGAACGACACGGCGCGCACCGGGGACTCGAATTGGATGTACTGGCGCACATCGCTTTTCTTCGCGCGGCCGACGATGTAGTCGTAGAGCACCTCGCGCGGCGGGAACGACGGTATCGCGCGGCCGAAGTGTTCGTCGAAGGTGTAGTCGGAGAACTCCAGGCACTCCTTGGGCCCGTTGGACCACAGGTAGCGGTACATGCTGCCGTGCACGGGATCTCCGCGCTCGTCGAGTCCGGTGCGCCAGGTGTAGTTCCACAACCCGCCCCAGTCGCTCTGCTTCTCGAAGCACACGATGTCACCGATGTCGGCACCCGCCAGGCGGGCCTGTTCGAAGGCATGCAGTTGGGCGAGACCGCACGGGCCTGCGCCGATCACGGCGGTTCGGGTCATGGTTCCTCCTGGTAGTCGACGAGTGGGCGGTGTCAGGAACGGGGCCGGGTCTTGTCCGGGTCGTAGAACGGCAACGTGGTGACGGTGGCGCCGAGCCGCTTGCGGTGCCCGTCGAGCTTGCCGACCTCGACGCGGGTGCCGGCCGTCGCGTGCTGAACAGCGATGCGGCACAGCGCAATACTGGACCCCAGTACCGGAGAGCGGGCGCCGCTGGTCACCACCCCGACCTGGAATCGACCGACGTGCACACAGTCGCCGTGCCCGGCGACCTCGTTGCCGTCCAGCAGCAGCCCGACCAGGCACCGCTGCGGGTGCGCCTGGCGTTCGAGCAGAGCGGCCCGTCCCACGAAGTCGTCGTGTTTCGACCTCAGCGGCACAGTGAAACCGATGCCGGCCTCGAACGGGTCGGTCTGGTCGTCGAACTCGTGGCCCGCGGCGACCAGTCCCGACTCCACCCGCAACAGCTCCAGCGCCTCGAGACCCAAGGGGGTCAGCCCGTACGGCTGCCCGGCTTCCCACACCGCGTCCCACACCGTCTCGGCGGTGTCGGGGTGCATCCACAGTTCGTAACCCAGCTCGCCGGTGTACCCGGTGCGCGAGATGACCAGCGGCACTCCGTCAGGCCCGCCGAGCCGGCCGATCAGGAACCGGAACCACCCCAGCTCGGGCAGCGCGGGCTGGGTCGGCGGCGTCCAGATCAGCTCGGCGAGCAGGTCGCGGCTGAGGGGCCCCTGGACGGCGAGGTTGTGCAGATGATCGGTGGAGTCCTTGATCCACACCTGAGAAAGACCCAGCCGGTCGGCCTGGCTACGCAGCCACTGGCCGTCGTAGGGGTCGCCGCCGACGAGGCGGAAGGTGTTCTCGCCCAGCCGCAGCACGGTGCAGTCGTCGATCACACCCCCGGCCTCGGTGCACATCGCGGAGTAGACGACCTGCCCGCGCGCCAGCCGGCGGATGTTGCGGGTCAGCGTGGCCTGCAACAACGCTTCGGCATCGGGGCCGAGGATTTCGAACTTGCGCAGCGCCGACAGGTCCATCACCGCGACCCGTTCGCGGCATGCCCAGTACTCGTCCTGGGGGCCGAAGTTGTCGTACGCGGTGGGAAGCCAGTAGCCGCGGTACTCGCTGAACTGTTGCGTCAGGGCACGGGTGCGTGCCGCGAAGGCGGTCGGCTTGGTGAGTACCGTGTCGGCGTCGGGCGTGAGCCGATGTCCCAGCGCCACGGAGAACCTCCTCGTGGAGTCGTAGACGCGGACGTGGATGTCGGTCGGCATCCAGCCGTTGGACGGGTCGATGTCGTCCGGGCAGGCCGACGAGGCGCACACCAGATCGGTACAGGCCCGAAACAGCACGTAATCGCCTGCCCGGGACCACGGTTCGTCGGTGACCAGCTGCTGGTCGGCGTCGAAGGCGGTGTTGTAGAACAGGTTCAGCGCCGGCCAGCCGGCGCGCGCTGTCACCCCGAACCGCGACAGCGTGGCGTTGAAGTTGTCGGTGCAGTTCACGTGGCCCGGGTAGCCCAGGTCGGCGTAGTACTTGGCGGTGCACGCCAGGGCGAACGTATCGTGGCGACCCACGGTGTCGCGGACCACCTCGACGAGGGGACGGGCTCGCGGGTCGAAGAACTTGCCCGCCAACCCCGGTCGCGGGTAGGCGCCGCCCCCGACGGTGCGCGTGGTGGTGGCGTCGAGGCCGTACTCGGTGCCGTCGTGCAATGCGCGGGCGTCGAAGGCCAGGAAATCCGAGCACTGCCTGCCCTGGACATCGATGACCTGGATGAACTGTCCGGCGCGAACCTCGTAGGCCGAGGCGGTCATGGCGTCGATGCGCATGTCGTACAACGGTTCGGCCAGCGGCTCGGGCAGCTCGGCGACTTCGAGGCGGCGCGGGTCGGCGCGGCGCACCTCCACCCAGACCTCCGACGGCGGGTTCGGGTCCTCGGCCGTCGGCGACATCGGCGCACCGGGTGCGGCGACCAGCACCACGGCGTCGGCGCCGACGGTGAAACCGGCCCGCGCACCGGCGGGCGAGCGACCGTCGAACAGCCGCGTCGCCACCGCGGCCGGCGGGTCGATCCGATACTCGGACAAGAGCGTCAGGATTCGCGCCGCCGCGCAGCCGTCCTCGCTGGGCCCGGCGGACAGTCGCCGCAGGACACTGGCCGGGGCGTCGGGTGCCGTGCCGGGCACCGCGGCGGGATCGGCGGACAACACGGTCAGTTCGGCCGGCTGACGGCCATGCGGGTCGATGACGTCGAGGCGGTCGCCGCCGCAGACCCGCAGTGCGGTGACCGCCCCCGGGCGGACTCGGAACCGCTCGACCGGGTCGTCGAGGCCGGCAGGTGCGCGCATTCCTGCTGCGGCGAGGTCAGGGGGCGAAGGAGCGGTAGCCGACGTAGAACGCCAGCGCACGATCGGGTGTGGAGAACAGGATTCGTGACCCCTTCGGGAAGAAGATCGCGTCCTTGGCGCGGGCGATCTCGACCTGTCCGGTGTCGACGTTCTCCAGCCGGAATTCGCCCTCCAGGACGATCTTCATCTCGTCGTAGTCGTAGTAGTAGTCCAGCGGCGCGTCGGTGTTGCGCAGTTCGAAGTAGCCCGAGCACATCGGCACCCCGTTGGGGTTGGCGTAGACGTCGTCGATGAAGCCCTAGGTACCGGGATACTGCTCCAGCGGCATCTGGGGCAGGGTCTTCCAGAACCCGGACGTCACCAGGAAGGTCGGCGCGGCGGTACTCGTCATCAAGCCTCCAGCATGATCTCTGTCAGGAAACAGCGTCTGATGAGAGGAAACCACGGCTGCGTTTCGGGCAGATTAATCTCGGTAGCGCGCAGGTATCACCTCCGGCGACCCGGTCGCGAACGTGCATTCCCGGTAGCGCCGCGCGCACGACAACGACAGGGAACGCACGTTCGCGGGTGGTGCTAGATCATCTGCTTGCGGGTCAGCCATCGCATGATGGGCCAGCCCAGGAACACCGGCAGCCAGCAGGTCAGGATCCGATACAGCAGCACGGCGGGCACCGCCACCGCCGCGGACACCCCGAACGCGGCCAGGCCGCCGATGAGCGCCGCTTCGACGGCCCCCACCCCACCCGGTGTCGGGGCAGCCGACGCCAGCGTTCCGCCGACCATCGTCACGATCGTCACGGTCACGAAGTTCACGTCACCGCCGAACGCTTCGATGCTGGCCCACAGCGCCAGCGCCGAGCCGAGTGTCGTTGTGGCGCAACCCAGAATGATCACCGCAAGCCGCTTGGGCTCCCGGGCGAGCACCACGAGATCGTCGATGACCTCTTTCAGCCGCGGCCGCAGCGAACTGCCCAGCCAGCGCCGCAGCTTGGGCACGATCAGGAACACCCCCACCGCGCCCAACGCGGCGCCGGCGATCAGGTAGATCACCGTCGTGCTCGGCACGAACTGCGACAGGTCCGCCGACGCGCCCGCCGCGGCACTGAAGAACACCAGCAACGTGATGTGGGTGAGCACCTGCACCGACTGCTGCAGCGCCACCGCGGTGGTCGCCCGCAACGCGCCGAGCCCAGCCTTCTGCAGGAAGCGGGTGCTCAACGCCAGTCCACCCACCCCGGCCGGGGTCGTCGTCGCCGCGAACGTGTTGGCGACCTGCATGATCGTCAGCGTGCGGAACTTGACCAGCCCGTCGGCGCACGCCCACAGCGCCGCAGCGGCGCCGACGTACTTCAGCGCCGAGACCGCCAACCCAACCAGCGCCCACCACCAGTTCGCGTTGCGCAATTCAGAGAAGAACACCGGCACCGAGCTGATGAACGGGTAGGCGACGTAGACGAGCGCCACCAGCAGCACCATCTGGATGATCTGGTTGCGGGTGAACCGCGTGATGGTCGCGGTGGTGATCTGGTCGGCGCCGGTCTGGCGTTTGACCTCGTCTCGCGCCGCCGCCATGACGGACCCGGCATCGCTCACCGCGTCGCGGACCCGCTTGGGCATCGCCACCTTGGTCAGCCGCCGCGACGCGGCGAGCACCGCCTCGTTGCCGAACACCGTGATCGCGGCGGCCACCGCGTCCTCGGCGCCGTACAACTCGGTGGTGGTGATCAGCAGTTGGGCGATGTCGGTGTGCAGATGCGCCTCGGAGGCCCCGTATTCGGCGTGGGCGAACCCGCCGAACATCGGGGTGCCGTCGACGACGGTGATCTCCTTGGCGCGCAGGTCGCCGTGCGAGATCTGCTGGCTGTGCAGCATGGCCAGCGAGTCCCACACCCGCGCGACCGGAGTGGTGTCCATGCACCGGGGCAGGTCGATGCCCTCGGCAGGTCGGTGTGCATACAGCGTCCAGCCGCGCTCGAGCGCCGCCACCGCGATCGGGGTGGAGTTCGACAACGCAAGCTCACCGACGGCGATGGCCATCAGCGCGCGATGCTCCACCGCCCGGCGCATCGACGGCTGGATCGGCGCCGTCTCGCTGTCGCGCAGCCGGACCTTGCGCCAGAACTGCCGCAGAAAGCCGCCACCACGTTGATGAGGACCGTACAACTCGACCACGGCGGCCCGTGCCTCGCCGCCATCGCCGTCGCCGCGATCGCGCCGCGCGGACAACAGCATGGGGCCACGGCCGGCCGGGCGCAGCACCGCCAACGCCGACACCGTGAACCCGCGACGCGCCATCGCACGCACCGCACCGTCCAGCGGCACCTCCAGGGCCGGCGTGCCCACCACCAGCACCACCAGCGCCCCGACGAACCAGCCGACGGCCAGCCCCAACAACGAGCGGGCCGGTACGACGGCGCTGACCACCAGATGGATCGGCACGAACGCCAGCAGCAACGCCCACCACCAGTGCCGCCAGCGGGCCGGCAGCCACGGGCCGGACACCGTCAGCACCGCTGCCAGCATCGCGATCCACCGCGGGTCGTCGAGGAACTGTGACAACACCGTGTCCAGGCGGTCGGACAGATCGAAGTGCCAGCGCGGCGCGGCGATGCCGTTTCCGGTGATCGACAACAGCAGCAGTGCGCTGAGCCCGGCCGCGGCGTAGGCACCCAACAGCTTCCATTGCCGCGACGCGATCAGGCCGATCAGGATCACGAACGGCAACGCGAAGATCGCTACGCCGTAGATGAGGTAGACGGTGTTGGACTGCGTCGGGGTCAGCACGCCGATGATCTCGGAGATCGATCGCTCCAGCGTCTCCCACTCGTATCGGGTGATCAGCGAGCTGGTCACGACGATGAGCAGGAAGATGCCGGACAGCGCCAGCCGCAGGATGTCGTTGGTGCGACGGATCAACGGCTGAAGCAAGCTGCCTGTTACGGCAATCTCGCGTCCGTCAACTCGCATGACTCAACGATCTCTCGACTCGGCCCGGGAGCCGTGCTCGGCTCACCGACAACTTAGCGATTGTTTGTGCGGCGTTGGCAGAGGTTGACAGGCGCGGACCGAAAAGGGGTGCGGTTGGGCGCGGGCGCACACCGCCCCCGGGTCAGAAAGTCGTCAGATTTTCGGCGGACGGTGTCTTTTCTCGTCCACTCAATGGGTGTCTATTTGTCAGCCGTACACCAAAAGAAAAAGGGCGCCCCTGAAAAGGGGCGCCCCGATTCCGGGAACGGTCACTCGACGGTGACGTAATACACCATGCCGACGGGCACATCCTGCCGCGTCTCGTTGATGACGTACTGGTCGTTCTCGTAAACCGTGTCGTTGATGGTGGGTCCCGGAATCACCGACACGATGTCCGCCTCGGACAGCGGCGCGCCGGAACGGTTCTCCACGATCACGCGGTCGCCGCCGGACTTCAGCTCGGCGATCGCCTCAGCAGCGTTGTCGCCGGGGTTCGGCAACGCTGCAGCAGGCGCAGCCAGCCCCAGAACCAGGGCCGAAAGCCCGGTGCCAACCACAGTCGCGCCGGCGGTGATGAACTTCTTCGTCATACGGGTGATGCTCCCTTCTTTCCACATCGGAGCCGTGGAGCAATCTGCGACGTCTTGACACAATCGTCCGATCAGCTCTCGTACACACCGGGTTTCCCCGATCTTCTTGTTGAAACAACCCGGGGGAAGTGACAATTTCATTGCGACGGGGTCGTTCGCATATTGGCCAGGACCGTGGCGGGAAGGCGCATCAGCGAGATACCGCACTCTGCTTCGAGCTGCCACAGAATGAGTTCGGGTTGTTGATAGCTCGGCGCTTCACGCCGGCGATTTCGGAGGTGGAAGCCATCTCGGCTCCCACGCCACGCGTGCGTGCACAGCAGGACTGTGCGCCCCTGGGGACGCACAGTCCTGTCACTCACACCTGTGTGGTCATTCCACTGTGAGGTAGTACACCTGACCCACCGGGACGTCCTGGCGGTTCTCGTTGTTGGCATACGGATCCTGCACACCGATCCTTTCACGGATGTCGGGCCCTGGGGTGATGGCCACCACTTGCGCCTCGGCGAGTGGGGCATCGCTGAGGTTCTCGACATACACGCGGTTGCCGCCACCTTTCAACTCGGCGACGGCGTCAGCGGCGTTGTCGCCGACCACCGGTTCGGCCACGGCGGGGGACGCCACCAAGAGCGCAGCGGCAGACAACCCGCCTGCGACACCGGCAATCACGTTTGCTTTCTTCATCTTTGGTTCTCCTGCAGATTCGGTTCTACGAAACACGAACAAGCCAACAAGTGTTGAGGCTGTAAGGTCATTGACGGGGTTGCCAATTCACCAGCTCGTCAAACGTCTGCAACCGGAGCACCTCGTGGTCAGCAGTATCGATGTTGTCCTGCTACGGATCTGTAGGACGCCGATTCTGCAGTCGCTTGGCCAGCCCCGAGGCTCGCATCGCGCGTTGGCCGATCGCCGCGCGGACAGCTGACTCGGGGCCGACCACCACGACACGCTTCTTGGCTCGCGTCACTGCGGTGTAGAACAATTCCCTTGTCAGCAAACGGGATTCCGGTGGGGGAAGCAGCACGGTCACCTCATCGGCCTGACTGCCCTGGCTCTTGTGGATCGTCATCGCGAACATCGTCTCCACCTCGCCCAACCGGCTGGGCGCAAAGTCCGCCGAACCGATGTGCGCCCGTAATCCCTGGGTGGAGGCCACCACCACACCGGCATCGCCGTTGTAGACGCCCAATCCGTAGTCGTTGGCGGTGACCAACACCGGCCGTCCCGCATACCACGGCGTCCACAACGGCTGGCCGGAGTCCTCGGCCAACCAGCCCTCGACCCGCCGATTCCACACCGCGACCCCGAACGGTCCGCGCCGATGCGCACAGAGCAGACGGTGCTCCTCGAGAATCGACCGCGCCGCCGGCGCGTCACCGAGGACCGCGGCCCGGCGCATACGGACGGCCCGCTCGAGCAGCGAGTCGCGCAGAGCGTCGACCGCGTCGGTCGTGTCCACCCAGCCGATGGCGTCGCCCCCGCGGCGGAGCACGTCCATCGCCGCGTCGTCGTCACCGGTGCGCACCGCGTGCGCCAACGCCCCGATCGACTGGCCGAACCGGTGGGGCGTCTTGAGCTCCACGACACCGACGTCGCCGAGCCCCTCGACCAGGTCCGCGAGCACCGCGCCGGCATCGACCGACGCCAGCTGGTCGGGATCACCGACGAGCACCAGCCGCGCATCCGGCCGCACCGCTTCCAGCAGCCGCGCCATCATCGTCAGCGACACCATCGAGGTTTCGTCGATCACCACGACGTCATACGGCAGCCGATTGTGGCGGTGGTGCCGGAACCGTGACGAGGTGTCGGGCCTGCTGCCCAACAACCGGTGCAGCGTCGTCGAGCGCACACCCGCCAGCCGGCGCTGGTCGACCGGAGACAGCCGCGCGACCTCCAGGGCGACCGCCTCCTGCAGTCGGGCAGCGGCCTTACCCGTCGGCGCGGCCAGTGCCATCCGCAGCCCGGTGCCGCCGGTGAAGTCTGCCTGTTCGGCCAGAGCCGCAAGCAACCGGGCCACTGTCGTCGTCTTGCCCGTGCCCGGGCCGCCGGTCAGGATCGTAAGCCGTTGCGCCACAGCGGCCTCCGCGGCCGCCCGCTGCTCGGCGTAGCCCTCGGGGAACAGACGTGTCAGGTCGGGCGCCGCCGCGTCGGGTGCCGGGTAGGCAGCCAGCCGCGCCGCGACGTCACTACACACCTGCTGCTCTTCGAGCCAGTACCGGTCGAAATACAGCAGCTCGTCGAGAAGTCTGAGCACCGGCGGGTTGCCCGCCAGCGGGCTGGCGCGCACCGCAGCCAGCCATGCCTGCGGCTCCGGCCAGGGGAGGTCGACCGCGACGTCCGCCGCGTCCCGGCCGCGCACCGACGCCAGGTCCACGCAGACCGACCCATTGCGCAATGCGGCGACCAGCAGGCCCACCGCGAGTCCCACCCGAGAGTCGGATTCGCCGGCCATCTCACAAAGCCGCTGAGCGACAACGGTGTCCGAGAGATCGAGGGTGCCGGCGTCGACCCACTGCGTCAGGTTCACCGGGTGGCTCCCGTGTGCAGCAGGTCGGACAACGCTGCCACGAGCGCGCCCGGCGGGTGCCAGCTGAACACCCCGGCGGGCACGCCGTCCTCTGTCGGGGTGGCGGGGCCGCACATTCCACGCAAGAACAGATACAACACGCCGCCGAGATGGCGCTCCGGGTCGTAACCCGGCTGCCGCCAACGCAGGAAACGATGCAGTGCAACGAGATACAGCAATGCCTGCAGGGGATAGTCGGAATGCAGCATCGCCTCGACCAGCCTGGGCTGCCGGTAGTCGGCAGCGGTGAGCGGCGCATCAGAGGTGCCGAGCCAGTTCGTCTTGTAATCCACCACCAGGTATCTGTCGTCGAGGCGAATCACCGCGTCCACCGAGCCGGTCAGATACCCACGCAACGACTGCCGCCCCAGCGGTGCGCTGCTGAGCCGCGTGGAATACCCGGCGAGTGGATCGGCGGCCGGCAGATGGGCGGCGAGCAACGCGCCCACGTCGGCGAGTCGGATGTCGGGTGTCCGGTCGCCGGCGTCACCACCGGCCAGCGGGAGCTCGAAGTCGAGTTCGGTCAGGCGATCCCGCAGACCGATCCGCCTCAGGGTGGTGTTGCCGGCCAGCGGACCCAACGGGGTGTCGTGCAGCGGCACCAGTGCGGCCGCCAATTCGTTGTCCGGCACGTCGACCGGCCACCATACCGAGTGCACCTCGACCTGCTCCGCCAGTTCGGCGGCCAGGTCGGCGGCGAACGGATCTGCGGTCTGCAGCACAGCGTGCACGAGGGTGCCGAACTTGGCCCCGGTCGGCAGTGCAGCCATCGGTGAGGACATGTCGACGCCGGCGGCCGCCGGCGCCGGTGTCAAACCTGCCGTCTCACCCACCTCGTCGTCGAGTTCGGCGACTTCGGGTTCGCTGCTCACCCCGGCGGGCTCGACGTCGCGGATCAGCCCGGAGTACGACGTGCGCCGCCACGTAGTGTCGATCGAGCGGTGGAAATGCCGCACCGCCAACCCGTGAGGGGACGGGATGGGCGGTGGTGCCGGGGCCGGGGTGATGACGGACTCCTCGAGCACCAGACCGCCCGCAGTTTCCCACTCGCGCAGTCTGGTCCGCGCTTCGTCATCGGTCACGCGGTCCGGACACCGGTCGGGCACCGTGGACTCCCCGGGGCCGCGGCCCCGCAGCAGACGCGAAAGCCCGCCGCTCGGCTCGTCCCACGCGGGCGCCCACCAGGCCACCAGCTGAGACTGCGCGCGGGTCATTGCGACATACGTCAGGCGGATGTGATCACCGGCCTGCTCGTGACCGCCCTGGACGGTGACCGGGTTGAAGTCGGGGCTGTCCGGGCCGCCGATGTGCAGACATCGGGTGTGGCCGTCATGGAAACCGACGAACTCCGAGTCGTGCAGCCGGCGGTTGAACCCGAACGGCAGATACACCACCGGGAACTGCAGCCCCTTGCTGGCGAACACCGTCATGATCTGCACTGCCGCCGCATCGCTGTCGAGGCGCCGGCTGTGTTCGGTGGCGCCGCGGGCCTCGCGTTGGGTGCGGAGCCAATCGCGCAGCGCCGGAAGGCCGTAGTGTTCGCGGTGCGCGGTCTCGTGCAGCAGCTGGGCGATGTGGGCGAGGTCGGTCATGTGCCGCTCACCGCCCGCATAGGACAGCACGCGGCGGCTCAGCCCGCTCTGCTGCGCCGCCTCGAAGACGGCGGCGATGCCGCGCTCGCGGGCGTGATCGGCCCACTCCCGCAGCGTCTCGGTGACGCGGTCGGTCAGCTCGTCGCCGCCGCGGGCGAGGCTCTCGGCGGTCTCGCCGAAGAACCGGGTCGCGGCCGCCGCGCGCACCAGGCCGCTGCGGTGCGGCTGGTCGAATGCCTCCAGCAGGTAGAGCCAGTCGTCGGCGGCCGGCGAGCGATAGACGTCGGAGTCACCGGTGTACACGCTCGGGATTCCGGCGGCGGCGAGCGCTTCGTGACAGCGGCGGGCGTCGTCGTGCAACTCGACGATGACAGCGATGTCGCGGGCCTGGACCGGGGCGCCGTCGAACGTCGCGTCACTGCCGAGCAGCGTGGCCACGTCGGCGGCCAGGTCGGCGCAGATGTGCCGGCGCAGCTTCGCGATCGGGATCGTGCTGCCCTGACGGGTACCGAAGGTGTCGCGGCCGACGACTCTCATCCGAAACGGCTCGCCGTGGGGGGCGCCCGTCAACCGGCGGGTTTGGTGGTGGGCCGAGACCTCGCGGACCTTGATGTCGGGGTCGCCGAGTTCGGCGCCACCGAGCACCACCTGCAGGCAGTCGACCAGCGCACGATCACTGCGCCAGTTCACGCTCAGGGTGCGTTGATCAGCGGCGCCGCGGGCAGCGTCGAGGTAGGTCACGATGTCGCCGCCGCGGAAACCGTAGATGGCCTGTTTGGGGTCGCCGATGAGGATCACCGTCGACCGGCCGGAGAAGGCGCGGTTGATGACCTGCCACTGCACCGGGTCGGTGTCCTGGAATTCGTCGACCATCACGATGGACCAGCGCTGGTACATGCGGGCGCGTGCGGGGGAGTCGGGCGTGCGCAGCGCGTCGGCGAGCCGGGACAGCAGGTCGTCGTAGCTGAGGATGCCGAGCCGCCGTTTGCGCTGGTCCAGTTGGCGCAGAACGTCTTCGGCGAACATCACCCGCACGGCCGGCTCCGAACCCGGTGCGGGGTCGGTGGGCCGCAACTGCGCGTGCGGATTCCGAACCACCTCCCGGGCCAGCCGAAGCGCGTCCTTGCGGGTCAGCACCGGTTCGCCCGGCGCCGCCCCGAAGTGCGCCAGGTACAGGTCATCGACGATCTCGGTGACCAGGTCGTCGAGGCTTTCGACGAGCGTCACCCCCGCGTCGGTGTCCCCGGCGACGCCCAGCGATCTGAGCACCAGATGGCAGAACTGGTGGGTGGTCGCGATCGTCGCGGCGTCGAAACCGGCGAGCGCATCACGCAGACGTTCCCGGCGCGCGGCGAGGTCGGCCGGCGACCCGTCGACGATGTGGCGGACGACGTCATTGTGGGTCGGATCGTGGGGATGATCGAGCGCATGCAGAGTGTCCAGGACGGCCCGGCGCACCCGCTCCCGCAACTCCTGGCTGGCCGCCCTTGAAAACGTGATCAGCAGCATCTCGTCCAATGTGGCCACGCCCTCGGCGAGGTAGCGGGTCACCAGGCCGGCCAGCGCGAAAGTCTTTCCCGTGCCGGCGCTGGCTTCCAGCACCGTCGTCGAGCAGGCGGCGGGCAGTGGCCCCAGCAGATCGAACCGTTGCATCAGTGCCCGGTCCTCTCGGCACGCAGCAGCGGTGACCACAGCCGTGCCGCGTAAGCACCGAGCCGGGTGCGTT
Source organism: Mycobacterium sp. PO1 (assembly GCF_017312405.1). Lineage (GTDB taxonomy): Bacteria > Actinomycetota > Actinomycetes > Mycobacteriales > Mycobacteriaceae > Mycobacterium. The sequence goes on along the minus strand of NZ_BLTG01000005.1, from coordinate 49,161 downwards.
CGCCGTCGAACTCCTCGCCGTCTCGCACCGGCTCGAGCAGGACGTCCAACGGTGCGCCCACGCCCCAAACCCGTTGCACGGCGGGCTCGTCCCTGTCCCACTTCCACTTCGCGGCGGCGTCGCGTTCGGGCAACCCGGCGGTGTGGCGTGCCTCCGCCCAGGCATAGGACGTCTTGACCGGCAGCGGCAGCGGCTCCCTGCGGCCGGCGTCGTAGATGGCGACCAGATCTGTCAGCACGGCGACCGCGTGCGCGGGCGCGCCCAGCAGCCGTTGCACGGGTTCGTGCCCTCGCCGGCCTCGGCCGATCACCAGCGCGGTCCAGTCACCGCCGGGATGGCACGCCGCCAATGCCAGCAGCGCGAGCCACGGTTCCAGTAGATGACGACCGTCGAGTTTGGAGTAGGTCACCTCGACGATGCGCTGCCCGTGCACCCCGGGCACCGTGCCGGTGAGCCGGCGACCGCCGCCGAGCTGCAGGTCGATGTCGAAGGCGCGGGGTTGTGAGTCGCGGTGTGGCTGTGCGGCGGTGGCGAGCTGAGCCGCCTGGTCGCGCAGCTCCTGCGCTTTGCGCCAACCCAGCCGCCCGGGCGGCAGAGAGCCGCGCCGCCACTCCATCTGGCGTGCCCGGTCGGGCGGATGACCGCGCAGCATGTCCTGCAACATCCGATCTCCGACGACCCACTCCTGCAACGCGTCGATCTCCACGGGTATCGCGTCGGCCACGCCGTCGACGTCCCACGGCAGCGTGTAGTCCAGCGCGCGGAAGAACCCCTTCACCGGGTCTTTGACGAACGCGGTCAGCTCGCTCAGCGCGACGTCTGCGGCAAGCGGTGCGGTCACCGGTCCGCTCAGGAAGCCGGGCTCGGGGCCGCGGTCCGTCGAGGCGGCCTCGGCCGCTGTCAACGCGGTCGGGTCGAATGTGAACGGCGTGTCGGCCGGCATGCCGAGTGCACCGCGGGTCACGTTGCGAACATCGAAGGGCTGCAACGGATGCCGGATGACGATGCGGTCGCTGACCGGCTCAGGGGTGGTCCCGTCCAGCGCGTCGAGCAGCTCCACGAGCGGAACGGCGGGCGGACGGTGGGCGCCGCTGTACTCGTTGGCGCCGGTATAGGTGATCACCAGCCGTTCGGTCGCCGAACAGATCGCGTCGAGGAGCAGCTGGCGGTCCTCGGAACGCGGATCGCGCTCACCGGTCAGCGGATCGCGGGCCAGCACGTCATCACCGTCGACGACACCGGAGCGCGGGAACACGCCGTCGTCGAGACCGACCAGGCACACCACCCGGTGCGGTACGGCGCGCATCGGCACCATCGTGCACACCGTGAGCGTGCCGGTGCGGAAGTTGGCCCGGGTCGGCCGTCCGCTCAGCTGGCGCCTCAGCAGGGCCCGCACATCGGGCAGCCGCAACACCGTCTCGGCCCGCGGGCCCGCATCGGCCAGGATGGTGGCGAGCTCACGCTCCAATTGCGAAGCCTGCCAGGCATTGTCGTCGTCGACCGCGGTCAGCGATGCGACGCCGTCAGACACCGCGGTCAGCCACTGCCGCAGCGGCTTCGTCCCCGACAAGGCCTGCACCGTGGCCTGCAGCCGCGCGACGAACTCGGCCAACCGGCCTGCCAGTTCGACACGGTTGCTGCTCACGTCGTCCAACGGCAGCGTGGTGTCCAGCCACGCCTGCGAATCATCGGACATCGCCACCCCGGCCAGAATGCGGTCGATGCCGAAACGCCAAGTGTTGTGGATGAATTCGCCGACTCCGAAAGGTTCGCGGTGCGTCGAGTCGAAACCCCAGCGGATGTTGGCCTCGCGCACCCAGGCCGTCACGGCGTCGAGGTCGTCGTCGGTGAACCCGAAGCGGGCCCGCACCGGCGCCGCCACGGCCACATCGAGCACCTCACTGGCGGTGGCCCGGCCCGCGGCCAGGGCGAGCAGCTGCCCGGCCAGACCCAGCAGCGGGTTGGTCTGGACCAGCGCCCGGTCGGCGAGCCGCACCCGCAGGTGATGCGCCGGGTGGGGATCGCCCACCACCTCACCGAGCCCGAACCCGGCCACGATCAGCGGCGCGTAGGTCTCGATGTCGGGGCACATGACCAGGATGTCGCGGGGCTGCAGCGACGGGTCGTCGGCCAGCAACCCCAACAGCACCTCGCGCAGGACGTCGACCTGCCGGGCGGCGCCGTGACAGCTGTGCACCTGCACCGAACGGTCATCTGTTGCGAGCGATCGGCCTTCGGGGCGAACGGCGTTGGCGGCGATGTCGGACTGCAGCCAGCCCAGCAGCGTGTCCGGGCGGGCCCCAGCCGGGCGGTGCTCGTCGGTGGCGCGCTCGGCGGGCAGGATGCGTTGCAGCTCTCTGGTGTCGCGGCCCAGTGTCACCAGAAGGGGATGTGCGGCGCCACGATGGCTGGTGTCGGCCCGGCGCGGCACCGCACCGCACACCTCGGTCAGTCGATCCCACAGCGCCCCGCTCGGATGTGGCAGCCACAGATGCAGGTCATGGTGCACCGACAGCGCCTCGAGCAGTTCCAGGTCGGTGCGGGGCAGTCGGGTGTGACCGAACAACGACACCCGGGCGGGTAGATCGCCGGGCGCGGTGCGCAACCGGGCCACGGCCCGGGCATGCCGCACGTGCGGCGGGTCGGCGGCAATGCGGTCGACCAGCTCGCGCCACAGCTGCGGCTGCCACTGCAGATCGGCCCCCAGCTCCCCGGTGTCACCGTCGAGCCAGTCGATCAACAGCTGCGGGCGTTGCCGGGCATACGAATCGAACAACCCGGCCAGCCGGCGCGCCACCGCATAGCGGCGACCCAACCGCAGTTCACGTTCCTCACCACTGTCGAAGTGCCCGAGATGGGCGGCCAGCGTCGCGCACCAGGGTGCGTCGAGACCGGCGTCGATGACCTCGAGCAACGGCCACACCAACGCGTCCGGTGCCCACGGATCCTCGTCACCGGTGCCGGTCAGTTCGGCGAGCAGCGAACGTGGGTGACGAAACGTCACCCCGGCGCAGACGCCGTCGCCGCCCGGGCCGGCGCCCAAGACATGGGACAGACGCTGACTGAGCCAACGCTCCATGCCGCGCGCCGACACCAACACGAGATCCTCGGCGAACGGATCGGCAAGAGGGGCGGCCAGCACGTCACCGAGTCCGTCGGCGAGCAGATCGGTGCGGTCGGCCCGATGGAGATGAAGCGCCATCGCCGTTCACAGTACGGTCACCCCGCGCGGCGGCGACCGGCTCAGCCCGATTCCACCACGTTGCCGAGGCCGGAGTTACCGATCTGCGGCTCGCCGCGGGCATAGGTGACGCGGTTGTCGAAACCCGAGGCGGTGATGCTCTGCGCGAACTCCACCGTCACGACGTTGTCGAACCCCGAGACCGTGACCACCGCGCACTCGCCTCGGATGTCGACCGAGTTGCGCATCCCGCTGACACTGACCGCGCCGCCGGCGCAGACCACGCTGCGCTGTTCATCGATGCCGCTGACGCTCAGCGACTGGCCAGCGACGACGGTGGGGGCTGGATCGGCCTCGACGGTGCGCGGCTCGCGCGGCTCGGCGACGGGCGTGTCGAGCCGCCCGCCGCCTCCCGCGATGGTCGGTGCGACGGGACCGTCGGCCCCGGGTCCGGCGGTCCGGGCGACGTGCACGGCGAGCAACGCCGCCATTCCGACCACGACCACCCCGAGGATGGTCAGCGGTAGCCCCCACAGCAGTCTGCTGCTCTTGCGCACCACATGCTGAGGCGGCGAATAGTACGGCGAACCCCACTGCGGACCGGACGGCGGAGGCGCCGACCACGGCGGGGGCTGGACATGGCCCGGGACGTCCTGATGCCGGTACTGCGGACCTGATCCGTCAGAGGGGGGTGCCGATCGATACGGTGGGGTGCCCAGTTCGCTGGCGTCGGCCTGCTGGGCAAGCGGGCGCTCGAGGTCGCGGATGCGCGCCTCGGGGTCCCCGTCCGGCTCCATGCGCAGATGGTTGCACACCGATCGTCGCTGCTCAACGGTTGTTCGGCCGACGTGCCGACGGCCGATCTGACCAAACGCTGACCTCCACGCAGCGTCAGGGTTCGCCGCATCGGTGCGGTGGTATTCCTGCGACATGGTGGCGGCAGGTCTGGTGGCCATCGGCAGTGGTCCTGCCGGTGTCAGCGCGGCGGAGACGTTCCGCGCCCGGCACCGCGGCATTCCTGTGCGCATCCTGTCCAGCGACCCCGCCCTGCCCTACGCCAAACCGCCGCTGAGCAAGCAGTTCCTGTGCGGGCGGCCCGCCGACCTCGATCTGCACAGTGAGGGCTGGTTCGAGCGCAACCGCATCGACCTGCTGCGCGGGGTGACGGTGCAGCGCATCGACGTCGACGCCCAGGAGGTCGTCACCGCGGGCGGTGCCCGCTACCCCTACTGGCATCTGGTGATCGCCTCCGGTGCCGCCCCGGTACCACCGGCCGTGCCGGGCGGCCGCACCGCGCAGCCGCTGCGCTCGTTCGCCGATGCGGTGGCGTTGAAGATGGCGGCACGGCACGCCGGCACCGCCGTGGTGATCGGCGCGGGTCTGATCGGCTGTGAGGCCGCGGGCTGCCTCGCCGCGCTCGGAGTGGCCACCACCGTCGTCGCGCCCGAACCGGTGCCGCTGCTGCGACGATTCGGTGTCGACGTCGGCGAGCGGGTGGTCAAGATGCTCTTCGACGCCGGGGTGCGCTTCGTCGGATCGGCCGATGTCACGGCGGTCGTGGAGTCGGGCGTGGTCCTCGCCGGCGGTGAGAGTGTGGACGGGGACGTCGTGGTGGCGGCGACCGGCGTGCGGCCCGACGTGCGGCTCGCCGCCGAAGCCGGCCTGACCATCCGCGCCGGACGGATCGTCGTGGACGAGCAGATGCGCACGTCGGCGCGCAACATCTACGCCGCAGGCGATGTCACGCTGGCCTACAACGTCGCCGCCGGACGGCAGGTCGTCTCCGAGCACTGGCGCGACGCGGCCCTGCAGGGACGCGTCGCCGGCCTGACCGCCGCCGGGGTCCCCGCACAATGGGACACCGCAAGCGGGTTCTCGTGCACGATAGGCACATCCCGGTTGGCCTACCGCGGCTGGGGAGGCCCGTACGAGCGATGCCGTGTGGTGGACCAACGCGACGGCTTCGTCGCGACCTACCACGACGGCGGCGACATCGTGGGGCGGCTGGTCGCTACAACCAGTCCCGTTTCCTGAACATCACGAACAGCACGATCACCAACAGCACGATCACCGCCGAGCTGGTGGCGAAACCGCCGACCGTGTCGATGCCCGGATAGGCGACGTTCTGGCCGTAGAAGCCGGTGATCGCGGTGGGCACGGCGATGATCGCGGCCCATCCGGTGAGCTTCTTCATCACCACGTTCAGGCGGGCGTCCTGCATCGACAGGTTCGTCTCGAACACCGTGGTGATCATGTCGCGCAGCGACTCCGTCCACTCCGAGGCACGCAGCACGTGGTCGTAGAGATCGGCGTAGACCGGGTCGAGCTCGGGAGCCGTCTTGGCGTCCATCCGGCGGTGCTGGATCACCGTGACCACTTCGCGCATCGGCAGCACCACGCGGCGCAACGCGACCAGGTCTTTGCGCAACTGAAATGTCCTGCGCTGCAGGTCTGCCCGGGCCGACCCGTCGAACAAATCGTCCTCCAGGCCCTCGATGCCGTCATCGAGGGCCTGGACCGCGTCGAAGTGACCGTCGACGATGACGTCGAGCAGCCCGTGCACGAGCGAGCCGACCCCGTGCTCCTGACCGCCGAGCTCGTCGAATCGGCGTGAGACGGTGTCGATGTCGAAGTGCGGCGACAGTCGCACCGTGATCAGGCCGCGGGGCAGCACGAACCCGGAGACGCGGTGGATCTCCAGGGTGGACTCCGACATGTCCTCCGGCGCCGGCGACTTGACCGTCACGCCGTAGACGGTGAAGAACGTGTGCGTCTTGTAGACGACGGCCTTGGTGCGTTCGGCGTCGGCGAGCGCATCCTCGACCGCCCACGCATTGAGGGCGAGCTCCTCGGCCAGGTCGGTGAGGATCTCGTGGTCCGGGTCGTAGATGTCGCACCACACCAACGTGTCCTCGGCGGCCAGGCAGTCCGATATCTCGCTGAAGACGAAGTCGTCGACGGGTTTGCCGTGCCGCCACACGCGACCGCGCACATGTGTCACCGCATCATCATCGCCGACGCTGCCGGGGCTGGGCGCGCTGTGTGAGAAGTCAGGGCTGCGATCGGGCCTTTGATCACAGCCAGGAATCCTATTCCGCGTGGGCCCAGCCCGCCGATACCTAGCCGAGCGTGAACTCCTGGGCCAGGCCGTCGATTCCGGCCCGGATCGCCTTCAGTGCGTTCTCCCGCGCCTTGAGTTTGGTGGCCAGATGAGCCCCGGCGTTCAGCGTCGTGGCCGCCTCCTGGGCCACCTGCTGGGCCCGGGACAGGACCTGATCGGCGTCGACGATCTCGTCGAGCCAGCCCGCCGCGATCGCCTCGTCCCCGACATAGGTCGATGCCAGGGCCGTGGCGCGCTGGAACGCCGCCGGCGTCAACCGCATCCGCATCATCTCGATGGCCGAGATCGGGATGGTCATGCCGATCGCCACCTCGATGGCCTGGCATCGCGACTTCGGCCCGCCGACGCGGTGATCGGCCGAGCACAGCAGAAACGAGCCCATCGCGATGGCCGGCCCGGTCGCGGCGATGATCACCGGCACCGGGAAGGTCAACGTCCGCACCGCCAGCTCGAACCCGCCCGAGAGCATGCCCAGCGCTGCCGCCGGATCACCGGACTGGAAGACCGCCAGGTCGAACCCGCCGCTGAACACCCGCGAGTTTCCCGCCAGCACCACGGCCTTGGCGGAGTCGGCCTCGGCCCGGTCCAGCGCTTCGTTGATGGCGCTCTGCATGGCGGGCCCGAGGACGTTGACCTTGCCGTCGTCCAGAGCGATGGTCGCCACGGAGTCCGCGAGTTCGTAGGAAACGATGCCGGTCATGGTCCTCCTGTCGGGTTCAGCCGGACCGAACGTAGCAGCGTTCTCGCCGTCGGCGCCCCCGGGGTGACGAGCCGTTCAGCCAGAACCCACCAGCTGCGGTCCACGCACCTCCACCGGATCCGCCAGCCGTTCGGCCCGGGCGGCCCATTCCGGGTCGGCCCACACGAAGTGGGCCGGCAACCGCCGCCAATAGGACGGATGTGCCCGCAGGTAGGTCTGCACACTCGCGTGGACTGCCGCGCCGGCGGGCACTCGGGCGCCGGGCAGCGGACGCAGATGAGTGGGGGCGATGTCGGCGAGATCCGGCGCCGGCGCGCCGTGGGCCCGGACTGACGGATCGATCACTATGCCGGCGCGAACCGCGCCGTCGAGCACCCAGTCCAGGGACAGCTCGGCCAGCGCCGCGCAGGCGTGCGGGCCGCCCGCCACGTCGCAGTGCGCTCCGCGGAACCAGACCTCTTCGATGCCAGGCGAGTCGGGACCGACAGTCGGGGCGAGCGAGTGGGCGCTGCCGTCGATGGCGCGGGCGTGACGCGCGGCGCGCACAGAGGGCAGCGTCTCGAGAGCGCCCGCCCGCGGGGTACCGGGGACGGGCGTGCTGTCCCACAGACCCAGATACTGCACCTCGACGGCGACGTCGTCGCCCCCGGAGATCTGGCTCGCCAGTTCCCGCACCCGCTGCCAGTCCGACGGTTCGCGCGGCGTGCGCGGCACGGCGTAGGTGGCCAGCACGTACTGGCGGAACTCGGCGGTCGTCCACCCGGTCAGCTCGGCGGCGCGCACGACGCCCACGGCGCCGAGGAGGCGGGCCAGGGCCTGGGCGCACGCGGCTCCGCGTCCGGACCCGAACAGGAAGAGGCGGTCGCCGGGCGACCAACGCTCCACGAGCACGGTGTAGGCCGCGGCGACGCGGGCGCGCGCCGAGTCCGGGTGCGTACGGCGGGACGTGAACCGGTGGACGTCGGTGGGGCAGGGACACCACCACACCAACTGCTGGTCGTCGGCGACGAGCAGCTCGGTCAGCGCGGCGGCATTGGTGGCAACACCCGGCGAGGTTCCCGGGCCGCGCCGATCACGGACACGGTCGAAACACAGCGCGATGTTCTTCACGAAGACCCCCGACGTGAGACTGCTGACGGCGCCGGGTCCTACTTTGCCAGAACGGCCTGCTCAGCGGGCGATTCCGGGCAGATCGACCGCTGCGGGGACGGCGGTGTCCCGGGGCGCGGCGGCGGGGACGATCATCGAGGTGTCCCCGACGCTGCATGCCGCGTAGATGATCAGCGCGAGCAGCACCGCCAGCAGCCCGAGACAGATGACCAGGTACCGCACCAGCAAGGTGTGCCTGCCGTCGTCGAGTGCGGGACGCGGAGGCGCTGGGGCTGCCCGGTACCCGGTCCAGGTGTGGCCGTCCCAGTAACGGTGCCCACCCGACCCGTTCGGGTCGGGATACCAGCCGGCAGACACGTGCGGCTGGTCTTCATCGGGCGGCATCACCGCTTTCTCCGGATCAGCCGCCCATCAGCATGCGCCACTGGTCCAGGTTGCCCGCCCGGTAGACGTAGTTGCTGCCGCGCACCTCCGACAGTGCGGCGCTCGGCTCCGCCGAGTACCAGTGGCCGGGGAACACGGTCGGGTCACCGGGCAGGTGCGCCAGCGCCTGCAGGCTGCGGAACATGTCGTCGACGTTTCCGCCGGGGAAGTCGGTGCGGCCGCAACCCTCCAGGAACAGGGTGTCGCCGGCGACCAGCCGACCGTCGAGCAGGAAGCACTGGCTGCCCGGCGTGTGGCCCGGGGTGTGCAGCAGCTCGATGTCGATGTCGCCGACCAGAACCCTGTCACCGTGTTCGTGCGCGGTCAGCTCGCTGCGCGCGATCCCGGTGACCTTGGCCACCCAGTCGGCCTCGTGGACGTTGACGTGCACCGGGACGCTGACCCGCTCGAGCAGCTCAGCCAGCCCCTTCAACGTGAACCCCATCATCGAGCCACCGACGTGGTCGGGGTGGTGGTGGGTCACCAGCACCCCGGACAGGTGCATGCCGTCGGCCTCGAGGACGTCCACGAGATCCTGCGCCGCGTAGGCGGGATCCACCACGACGGTGTCACCGGTCTGCCGGTCCCCGATCAGGTAGGCGAAGTTGCGCATCTGCTGGGCGATCATGTCGCCGGCCGCGAAGTCGCGGCCCGACAGCAGCTGCCGGAAGTAGAGACGCTCGGTGTCGGCCATACCGGCCAGCGTATGCATCCGCGGGGCGCCGAATCGAGATCAGGGTCGCCCGGCGCACGCAACGAAACGATGGTCCCGCTCGGGCGAATGGGCGCCGACAGCCCGATCACCCGCCCGAAGAGCGGCAACGACCAGCGGTTTGGCGCCTGAAACCGGGAGAATGTACCCTCTTTATGGCCCGCCACTCGACGGTGGGTCGCGGCCCCCTTAGCTCAGTCGGCAGAGCGTTTCCATGGTAAGGAAAAGGTCAACGGTTCGATTCCGTTAGGGGGCTCGGTGGAAAAGGGCGGAGCGACGCGAAAGCGCCCAGCCCGGATCCGGCCGGGGCGGTGTAGCTCAGCTGGTTAGAGCGCACGACTCATAATCGTGAGGTCGGGGGATCGAGCCCCCCCACCGCTACAGACCTGTGCACTGAACGTAGAAGAAGAAGGACGACTGACGTGGCCTCCAGTACCGACGTACGGCCGAAGATCACTTTGGCCTGCGAGGTGTGCAAGCACCGCAACTACATCACCAAGAAGAACCGCCGTAACGATCCCGACCGCCTGGAGATCAAGAAGTTCTGCCCCAACTGCGGCAAGCACCAGGCTCACAAAGAGTCGCGCTGAGCGAACCGGCCGGGTCCATCTCGCGATGGCCGGGGCCGACTAGGTAGGTTCATCACCCGTGTCCTTTCTGGATGACTTCGTCGGAGCGCACTTTCGCTATCCCGACCACTACGTCGTGGGCCGCGAGAAGATCCGGGAGTACGCGACCGCGGTCAAGAACGACGACGCCGCCTTCTTCGACGACGCAGCGGCCGGCGAACTGGGATACGACGCCTTGCCTGCCCCGCTGACGTTCATCTCGGTATTCGGCTATCAGGCGCAGTCGGCGATGTTCGCGGCCAACAACATCGCGATCAGCGACGCGCAGATCGTCCAGGTCGACCAGTCGCTCAAGTTCGTCAGGCCGATCAAGGCCGGCGACAAGCTGTACTGCGACGTGTGGATCGACTCGATCCGCAAGGCGCACGGCACCGACATCATCGTCACCAAGAACATCGTCAGCAACGAGAACGGCGATGTCGTCCAGGAGTCCTACACCACCCTTGCTGGACGCAGCGAAGAAGACGGAGAGAGTGGCTTTTCACATGGCACTGCGTGAGTTCGGTTCGGTCAATGTGGGCGATCAATTGCCCGAGAAGGTCATCACCCTGACGCGGGCCGACCTGGTCAACTACGCCGGCGTGTCCGGCGATCTGAACCCGATCCACTGGGACGACGACATCGCCAAGCAGGTCGGTCTCGACACCGCGATCGCCCACGGCATGTTGACGATGGGTCTCGGCGGCGGATACGTGACCTCGTGGGTGGGTGACCCCGGTGCCGTCACCGAGTACAACGTGCGCTTCACCGCCGTCGTCCCGGTGCCCAACGACGGCAAGGGCGCCGACATCGTCTTCAACGGCCGCGTGAAGTCCGCTGATCCGGAGTCCAAGTCGGTGACGATCGCGTTGACCGCGACCGCCGGCGGCAAGAAGATCTTCGGTCGCGCCGTCGCCGTCGCGAAGCTGGCGTAGGCGGGCACGGACATGGCACTGAAAACAGACATCCGCGGGATGGTCTGGAAGTACCCGGACACCTTCGTCGTCGGCCGCGAGCAGATCCGCCAGTACGCCACATCGGTGAAGGCGTTCGATCCGGGTTCGCACGACGTCACCGCCGCTTCGGACCTGGGTCACGACGGATTGGTCGCCCCGCCGACGTTCATGTCGATCTTCGCGGTGATGATCCAACGGCATTTCTTCCAGCACGTCGACGTCGGCTTCGAAACGCTGCAGATCATCCAGGTCGACCAGAAGTTCCTGTTCCACCGCCCCATCAGGGAGGGTGACCGGCTCGACGGCACGATGCACGTCCAGACCGTCGACGAGCGCTTCGGCGCCGACATCGTCACCACTCGCAACGTGCTGACCGACCACACCGGCGAGATCGTGATGGAGTCGTTCACCACGCTGATGGGCCACGAAGGTGACAATTCGATCTCGGCAGGGTGGGATCCCGAGACGGGGCAGGTGGTGCGCAAACCGGTCGCCCGCGAAGCCGAGACGAGTGAGAGCGGCGAGGAAGCCGGCGTCGCGGATTAGTAACTCGGTGGCCCGGCGCGCTACACTCGGACCTCGGGGTTTTCCCAGTTGAGCGCGCTGTCCGTCGGGCCTTGATCGACCGAACGGGGAGCGCGCGAATTGTGTGGGCCCCGGCGCCGGACAACGGTGTTGGCTCCGTATGGCAGGGTCAGCGGTGTGGTCCATGAAGGGGCGTAGCTCAACTGGCAGAGCAGCGGTCTCCAAAACCGCAGGTTGCAGGTTCAAGTCCTGTCGCCCCTGCTCAACTGGATACTCGACAAGTGTGGACACTGGAAGGTGACGCACACGACCGACGATCAGAGAAGGAAGCAGCGGTGAGCGACGAGCGCGACGGTGCAGGCTCAGCCGGCACCGACAGCGGCGCAGCGACGGGCGCGGCGACCGACGACGGTGACAACCGCAGCCATTCCGCGCTGGTGACCCGCCCGCAGCGGCCCACCGGCAAGCGGTCGCGGCGCGTGGTCGACACCCAGACCGACGACGTCGAGGACAAACCCGACACCGAAAGCGGCAGCTCGAAGGACGACGGGTCCAAGAACGGCTCGAAGGCGGTGAAGAAGACCGCCCGCAAGCCGCAGGACGGTCCGTCGAGCAACCCGATCACCTACGTCGTGAACTTCCTCAAGGAGGTCGTCGGCGAGCTGCGGAAGGTCATCTGGCCGAACCGCAAGCAGATGGTCAACTACACGACCGTCGTGCTGGTCTTCCTGGCCTTCATGGTGGCGATGATCGGATTCGCCGACCTGGGCCTGGGCAAGCTCGTGATGCTGGTTTTCGGCTGACGTAGTGACATTGAGAGAGGACTGACCTGTGACTAGCTTCGACGGCGAAGCGCCTTCGGGTGACACCGTCGACACCGTGGACGTCGACGAGACCACCAGCCAGGCCGATACGGATGCCGAGACCTTGAACACCGAGACCATGGACAGCGAGACCTTGGACACCGGGGCGGTGGGCGCCGACGAGGACGCCGCGCCGGCCGAGGTGGCCGACGAGACCGAAGGTGCCGACGCAGCCGCCACGCCGGACGAGGACGAAGACCCGGCCGTCGCCCTGAAGAAGGAGCTGCGCCTCAAGCCGGGTGAGTGGTACGTCATCCACTCCTACGCCGGCTACGAGAACAAGGTGAAGGCCAACCTCGAGACCCGCGTGCAGAACCTGGACGTCGGCGACTACATCTTCCAGGTCGAGGTGCCCACCGAAGAGGTCACCGAGATCAAGAACGGCCAGCGCAAGCAGGTCAACCGCAAGGTGCTGCCCGGCTACATCCTGGTCCGCATGGAGCTCAACGACGAGTCGTGGGGCGCGGTGCGCAACACCCCGGGCGTGACCGGATTCGTCGGTGCCACGTCGCGGCCGTCGCCGCTGACGCTGGACGACGTGGTGAAGTTCCTGCTGCCGCCGGCCGCGGCGAAGAAGCCGGGCAAGGCCGCTGCGTCGACCGCCGCGGCGGCGACCGAGACCGGAGGCATCGAGCGGCCCGCCATCGAGGTCGACTTCGAGGTCGGCGAGTCGGTCACCGTCATGGACGGTCCGTTCGCCACGCTGCCCGCGTCCATCAGCGAGGTCAACGCCGAGCAGCAGAAGCTCAAGGTTCTGGTGTCCATCTTCGGGCGCGAGACCCCTGTGGAACTGACCTTCAACCAGGTCGCCAAGATTTAGCGATTCCGGTGTAGTCCGTCACCTCTGACGTGCCGAACTGCGCCCGAATCGTGCAGAAAGGAAAGGAACAATGCCCCCGAAGAAAAAGGTCGCCGGGCTGATCAAGTTGCAGATCCAGGCCGGGCAGGCCAACCCCGCCCCGCCGGTCGGTCCCGCACTCGGCCAGCACGGCGTCAACATCATGGAGTTCTGCAAGGCGTACAACGCCGCGACCGAGTCGCAGCGCGGGAACGTCATCCCGGTGGAGATCACGGTCTACGAGGACCGCACCTTCACGTTCGCGCTGAAAACGCCGCCCGCAGCGAAGCTGCTGCTCAAGGCGGCGGGCGTGCAGAAGGGTTCCGGTGAGCCGCACAAGACCAAGGTCGCCAAGGTGACCTGGGATCAGGTGCGCGAGATCGCCGAGACCAAGAAGGAAGATCTCAACGCGAACGACATCGACGCCGCGTCGAAGATCATCGCCGGCACCGCCCGGTCCATGGGGATCGCAGTCGAGTAGTCGAGTGATTCCTTCGTCGAGACTGCGCTGACGGCGACGAAGTTCGAGTGAACATCGCCGTGACTGCAGTCTCAACGCAAGAGAAATCGTGGGAGAGCTGGCATCGGCTCGCAACCACAACTTCTGAACAGGAGAACCAATGAGCAAGATCAGCAAGGCATACCGCGAAGCGGCCGAGAAGGTCGACAAGACCCGGCTGTACACGCCCTTGGAAGCTGCGAAGCTGGCCAAGGAGACGTCGTCGAAGAAGCAGGACGCCACCGTCGAGGTCGCCATCCGCCTCGGTGTCGACCCCCGCAAGGCCGACCAGATGGTGCGCGGCACCGTCAACCTGCCGCACGGCACCGGCAAGACCGCCCGTGTCGCGGTGTTTGCCGTCGGTGACAAGGCCGAGGCCGCCGAGGCCGCCGGCGCCGACGTGGTGGGCAGCGACGACCTGATCGAACGGATCCAGGGCGGGTTCCTGGATTTCGACGCCGCGATCGCGACGCCCGATCAAATGGCCAAGGTCGGCCGGATCGCGCGCATCCTGGGCCCGCGTGGCCTGATGCCCAACCCCAAGACGGGTACCGTGACGCCGGACGTGGCCAAGGCCGTCGCCGACATCAAGGGCGGCAAGATCAACTTCCGTGTCGACAAGCAGGCCAACCTGCACTTCGTGATCGGCAAGGCCTCCTTCGACGAGAAGTCGCTGGCTGAGAACTACGGCGCCGCGCTCGACGAGATCCTGCGCGCCAAGCCGTCGTCGTCGAAGGGCCGCTATCTGAAGAAGGTCGTCGTGTCGACGACGACGGGCCCGGGGATCCAGGTGGATCCGTCGGTCACCCGGAACTTCGCGGAGGCTTAAAAACAGGGCCAGGCGTCAGCCGGAGCCGACCAGACCGGCACGGAGGCTTAAAAGAACAGGGCCAGGCGTCAGCCGGAGCCGACCGACCAGACCGTCAAAACCCCGCACCTGAACGGTGCGGGGTTTTGCGTCTCTCACGTTGTTGGGAGTGCTCCTCGGCCACCACTTGCCTGGCTGCGGCCGCTACCTACCGCCCCCCACGAACGGCGGCTCGGCCCTGCCCGGCCGATCGACGCCCGCGTCCCCCTGTCCGCGAACCTCGATGTGGTGGTCGAGAAGCACCCCCGCAGCAACATATCACCGAATGGTCACGGATGAGAGTTCAACCGTGATGTTCGGGTGCGGAAAGGCCTTTTCCAGTACTTTTCCCGCATTGGCGGCACGCGGGTACGCCACGCACCGACGCGGGGCGCAGCTCCGAGAAGTTCGACAGCAAACTAGATTTCCGACGGCGGTGCGAGCTTTTCCGGTATATCGCGTGGCGATTCGGCATCTGGGCAACCATGTGAGCGCCGGTCGACTCGCGCCACCACCGGAGTCGACAGCCGCAGATGCGGAATGCCCGCGCGTTGGCACGCGAGGACGACGGCCTCGGACGAGGCGGCATCGAACACGCCGTAGAGCACCTCGTCGGAGGGGTTGGCAAGAGTCATCGTCAACCGCACCGGCGTTCCTTCGCCGGTGACGGCCGACGCCGCCGCGGACAGTCGGGCCACGACATCGTCCACGGTCGGCTCGGCCAGATTGGGCAGATACCACTCCGCGAGGTAGCTCTCGGCGCGTCGGCCGTCGGTCATCGCCCGACCGTATCGGCGTCTGGCGGCGGGGGAATCGGGCGTTTCCCTATGGTTCTGCGGTCGTGCGTCGTTCTGCGGTAGTGCGCCCGCTGACGGCGTCACCGGCAGCGGCCCCGATCTGGCGGCACAGGTCGCGGCGTCGGCGCAGAAACGCCCGGGCCGGCGCGGATCCGCTGACTGCCAGAGCCTGCTCGTAGCACCGCGCGGCCTCCGAGAAGCGGCCCGCCCGGCGCAACAGATCTGCCCGGATCGACGCCACCGTGCTCGAGCGCGCCAACCGCGGGTCGTCGGCCACGGCGTCCAACGCGGCCAACCCGGCGGCGAAGTCGTCGCGGAAACCGATCGCCAGGGCGCGGTTCGCTCGCGCTACGGGTGAGTCGGTCAGGTCGATCACGCGGTCATAGGCGATGCAGATCGTGTCCCAATCCGTGCTCTGCCAGGCCGGCGCGGTCGCATGCACCGCGGCGATCACCGCCTGCGGGAGATAGGGCCCGGCGGCGCCCGCCGCGTTCTGCAGGTGTTGCAACCCGCGGGTGATCTTGCTCCTGCTCCAGGCCCGCCGATCCTGCTCGTCGAGGGGGATCAGGGCCCCGTCGCGGTCGACGCGACTGTCCCGCCGCGAATCGTGCAACAGGATCAGGGCCGCCAGTGCCTGCGCGTCGCGGGAGTCCGGGAGCAGAGCGCACAGCTCGGCACTGATCCGGACGGCTTCGTCGCACAGGTCGTCCCGGATCGCCGACGGTCCGGCCGTCGACCAGTAGCCCTCGGTGAACACCGAATAGATGCAGCTCAACACGTGCTCGGTGCGCTCGGGGAGCATGTGCGGTGGCGGAACCCGAAGCGGGATGTTGGCCTGCCGGATCTTGCTCTTCGCGCGGGTGATGCGCTGGCCCACGGCGGCTTCGGTCTGCAGCAGTGCCCGCGCGATCTCCGCGACGCTCAGACCCGAGATCAACCTCAGCGTCAACGCCAGCTGCGACACCCGGTCGAGCGCCGGATGCGCACAGGTGAACATCATCCGCAGCTCGTCATCGCGGACGGGATGCGGTGGCGGAGTCCGCTCGGTACGGGTGCGGATGTCGTCCAGCACGGCGGCGAACTCCTTTCCCGGACGCAGGGATTCACGTCGGATGCGGTCGAGGGCCCGGTTGCGCGCGACCCGGACCAACCAGGCGCCGGGGTTGTCGGGCATGCCGTCCCGAGACCAGGCATCGACCGCCTCGGCACACGCTTCCTGGACGGCGTCTTCGGCGATCGACAGGTCACCGCTCCAGCGCGCCAACGTGGCGACCGCCGGGCCCCAGTGTCGGCGGAAGACGCCGTCCAGTGCGCTCACCTGTCCTACAGGCCCGAAATCCCCGCCAGCCGGCGCACCTCGACGGTGGATGCGGGGATCATCGAGGCCAGCTTCACGGCCTCGTCACGGTCGGAGGCTGCGAGGACGTAGAACCCGTGGGCCACCTCGGCTCCCTCGACGAACGGCCCGTCGGTCAGTGCCGCCTTGCCGTCCCGGACCTGCACCGTCGTGGCTGTGCTGTGGTGGTGCAGCGCCGCGCCGGTGAGGATGTGCTCGTCGGCCGCCCGCCCGAACGCTTCGTGCGCGCGTGCTCGGTCGTTCCACTCCGCGCTGCCCGGCGCGGACGCGGTTTCCACTGGTTCCAGCAGCAGCGCCAACCAGTCCGCGGCCAACGCACGGGCGGGCGTGCGCCATTCGACCATCGGCCACACCTCCACGGCACCGAATCGGGCGGCGGGGATGTCCTGGGCGATCGCCAGCGCGGCATCGAGGTCGTCGGCTTCGAACACGTAGTAGCCGCCGGCCACCTCGGCGCCCTCGGCGTACGGGCCCTCGGTGACGACGGGAGCGTCGGGTCCGCCGGTGATGCGCACGGCGCCCGCCGCCGGGGCCAGGGCATCACCGGCCCGGATCGCCGAGGCGGCGCGTTCGTGAAACCGCTCCCACTCGGCCATCTCGACGGCCTGCTGGTCGGGCGACGGCGGAGTGGTGCGTTCCGGGTGCAGCAGCAGCGCGAAGTAGTGCATCGTCGTGTCTTCCTGTCCGGGAGCAGGACCTCGCGTCCCACTCTCTACCTGACTGACGAATGAGCGCGCGTCAATCCGACACACGAGACAGAAAATTGCGACAGTTCGTGGGTTTCACAGCCCGCCGGCCCCGAGATATGTGAGGGTGATCACACCGATGACGGCGCTGGGCGCCGAGGGAACAAGCCGCGGCCCGAGGGCCATCATGAAGAATCCCCCGCAGTCAGGCGTGCGGGGGATTCTTCATGTCCGGGCGGGTGCGGGCCGATCCGGCCGCGCCGTCACGCCGCCAGGGCGGGCTTCAGGTACGTCACCAAGCTGACATCGATGGCCTCGTCGATGAAGTAGTACTGGCAACCCTTCAGGTACCGCATGTAGCGGTGGTAGTTCTCCTCGTCGGTGGCGGCGATCGCAGCGTCCTTGTTGCGTTCGAGCCGGTCGGCCCAGATGCCGAGCGTCTTGATGTAGTGGTTGCGCAGCGACAGCGTCTCAGGCACCACGAACCCGGCCTTCTCGCCGTGCTCGACCATCATCTGCGTCGTCGGGATGCGCCCGCCGGGGAAGATCTCGGTGATCATGAACTTGATGAAGCGGGCCAGCTCGAAGGTCAGCTTCTTGCCGCGCTCGGCCAGGTCGTAGGGGTGATACCCGACGCTGCTCTGGATCGTCATCCGGCCGTCCTCGGGCAGGACGTCGTAGCACGTCTTGAAGAAGTCGTCGTAACGCTCGAAGCCGAAGTGTTCGAATGCCTCGATCGACACGATCCGATCGACCGGGCTGTGGAACTGCTCCCACCCCTCCAGCCGCACATCGAAGGTGCGCTCGGTGTCGATCTTGGCGAGCAGCTGGTCGCAGTAGACCTTCTGGTTCTTCGACAAGGTCAGCCCGATGACGTTGACGTCGTACTTCTCCATCGCCCGCTGCAGCGTCAGCCCCCAGCCGCAGCCCACCTCGAGCAGGGTCATTCCCGGCTTGAGATCCAGCCGGTCGAGGTGCTGATCCACGTTGGCGATCTGGGCCTCCGAGAGTGTGGCGTCGGGGCCGGTGAAGAATGCGCAGCTGTACTTGCGGGTGGGATCCTGGAACACCCCGAAGAAGTCGTCCGACAGGTCGTAGTGGGCCTGGATGTCCTCGAAATGAGGCGTCATATCCTTGGTGCCGGTGGATTGATCAGACATGTGTCCCTGCGTCCCTTTACTTCGAGTGCTCCCATGAGATGGCGCGGTTGCCGACGACCGTACCGAACCACGGCCGGGCCTTGCTGCAAACACGCTTCTAGGGCGACCAGCCTATCTGTAGGCAGGTCGCCCGATCCAATCCGCTCAGGTGGCGGGCTGTTTGGCCAACGTGAACTGGTTGACGTCGGTGTAGCCCTTGCGGAAGGAGTCCGCGCAACCGGTCAGGTAGTGCATGTACCGGTCGTAGACCTCTTCGGACTGCACCGCGATCGCCTCGTCCCGGTGTTCCTGCAGCGCGGCTGACCAGTGGTCGAGAGTGCGGGCGTAGTGCGGTTGCAGGGACTGCTCCCGGGTGAGTGTGAACCCGGCCTGCGCCGAGTGCTCGCCGACGAGCTCGATCGTCGGCAGGTACCCGCCGGGGAAGATCTCGGTGAGGATGAACTTGATGAACCTCGCCACCGAGAACGTCAGCGGGATGCCGCGTTCGATCATCTGCGGAATCGTCAACGCGGTGATGGTGTGTAGCAGCATCACGCCGTCGTCGGGCAGCACCCGGTAGGCGGTCGCGAAGAAGTCGTCCCAGCGGTCCTTGCCGAAGTGCTCGAAGGCGCCGATGGAGACGATGCGGTCGACGGGTTGGTCGAAGCTCTCCCAGCCTTCCAGCCGGATCTCTTTGCTGCGAGGGCTGTCGGAGTCGGCGAAGATCTTCTCGACGTGCGCCTTCTGGTTCTCGCTGAGCGTCAGCCCGATGACGTTGACGTCGTAGCACTCGATCGCCCGCATCATCGTGTAGCCCCAGCCGCAGCCGACGTCGAGCAGCGTCATGCCCGGCTCCAGACCCAGCTTGCCCAGCGCGAGGTCCACCTTGGCGCGTTGAGCTTCTTCGAGCGTCATGTCGTCGCGCTCGAAGTACGCGCAGCTGTACATCTGCGACGGGTCCAGAAAAAGCCGGAAGAACTCATCCGACAGGTCGTAGTGCGCTTGGACGTCGTCGAAGTGCGGCTTCAAGCTCTTCTTGGTCGAGGCCATGAGGGCCTTCCTTGGGACGCTGCCCGAAGAGGTTCTCCTGAGACGGCGGTCATGCGTACCCGTCAGGCATGGTACGTGTTTTCGCGAACTTGTGAATTGACGGAGACGCAGGTCACCCCGCGTGCGCGAACGTCGTCTGCAGCTCGCCGACAATGTCGTCCCACAGCGGTTCGGGCAGCTCGTGTCCCATGCCGTCGAACAGCACCAACCGGGCGCCGGGGATCGCGCGGGCGATGGCGCGTCCGCCCGAGGGGCGCATCAGTTTGTCCGCCTTGCCGTGGATGACCACGGTCGGCGCGGCGGTCTGACGGTTGTAGCGGCGCAGGCTGCCGCTGCCGAGGATCGCCGCGAACTGCCTGCCCACGCCGGCGGGGTAGTAGGACCGGTCATGGACCTCGACAGCCTCGGCGCGAATCGCGTCGTCGGGTCGGGGAAAGCCGGGACTGCCGATGACCTTGGTGACCCGCACCGCATTGTCGATGATGGCGTCACGCCCGGTGCCGGCGGGCTTGGACAGGACCGCCAGCAGCTGCTGCGGACCGGGCGGCGGCAGCACCGGCTGGTTGTTGCTCGAGAAGATCACGCCGAGGGCCCTGGTGCGCGCGCGATGCCGCGCTGCGAACACCTGGGCGATCATGCCGCCCATCGACGCCCCCACCACGTGTGCGCGGTCGACGCCGAGGTGGTCGAGCAGCGCCGCGGCGTCGTCGGCCATGTCCTCCAGCGTGTACGCCGCCGGGCTGGCCAGCCCGAGGAACGACCGCGCCATCCGTGGCAGCAGCGGTGCCCCGGAGTGGTGGTCGGGCAATTTGCCGGACAGTCCGACGTCGCGGTTGTCGAAGCGGATCACCCGCAGCCCCCGGTCGATCAGCTTCTGGCAGAACTCCGTGCGCCAGAAGATCATCTGCGCGCCCAGGCCCATGATCAGCAGCACGGCCGGATCGGCCGGATCGCCCATGTCCTCGTAGTGGATGTCGACCCCGCCAGAGGACGCCGTGCCGGTGCGTACCTGCATCACGCGTTCGGGTCTGTTCTGGTCTGCTCGTCGGTTCCGCTCTTCGCACCCGCCGCGTCCGAGGAATCGGAGTGTTCGCGCGAGACTTCCACCATGAAGTTGGCGAAGTATCCCGTCAGTGCGGGGTCGTTCATCATCTGCCAGCGGGGAGCCAGCAGCTTCATGTAGCGCTCGACGTAGAGGAACTGTTTCCCGATGAGCACCAGCTCGCGCGGCAGCTTGACGTCGTAGGCGTCGGCGAGCGCGGACAGCTGCTTGCCGATCTCGGCATAGCTCAGATCGCCGAGCGACGTCATCGTCAGCGGTGTGGCGAACTTCTCGAGATCCTTGGCCGCCTGCGCCTCGGGCTTCACCGTCCCCACCGCGCCCATCAGCACGACGATCTTGCCGGCCGCGGCGTGGTCCTTCTTGACCAGCAGCGCATAGACCAGCTCGCGCAGCAGCCAGCGGGTGCGCGGGTCGATGCGGCCCATGATGCCGAAGTCGAAGAACACGATCTTGCCGTCGTCATCGACATAGAGGTTGCCCGCGTGCAGGTCGCCGTGGAACAGCCCATGCCGCAGCCCGCCCTCGAACACGCTGAACAGCAGCGCTTTGACCAGTTCGGTGCCGTCGAAGCCACGCTTGCGGATCTCGGCGACATCGTCGATGCGCACGCCGGTGATGCGTTCCATCGTCAGCACGCGTTCGCTGGTCAGATCCCAGTACACCTGCGGCACCCGGATGTTGCTGCCCAGCGGGGAGGCATGCATGTGGGCCACCCACGCGTCCATCGACTGGGCCTCGAGGCGAAAGTCCAGTTCCTCGGCGAGGTTGTCGGCGAAGTCGGCCACCACGTCCTGCGCGGACAGCCTCCGACCCATCTTGGCCAACTCCACCAGTTGCGCACCGCGCTTGAGGATCTGGAGGTCGGCGGCCACCCGGCGACGGATGCCGGGCCGTTGGATCTTGACCACGACCTCTTCGCCGGAGTGCAGGGTCGCGTAGTGCACCTGCGCGATGGATGCCGAGGCGAACGGCTTCTCGTCGAACGACTTGAACAGGTTGGCCGGGTCGTCGCCGAGTTCTTCCTGGAAAAGCCGGTGGACGGCCTTGGGATCGGCGGGCGGCACCCGGTCCAGCAGACCACGGAACTCGCGGCTCAGCGGTTCGCCGAACGCCCCCGGGCTCGACGCGATGATCTGTCCGAACTTGACGTAGGTGGGCCCGAGATCGGCGAACGCCTGCGGGATCTGCTTGACGACCTTCTGCTGCAACGAGCCGCGACTGCCCAGCTTGGACACGACGCGGGCGCCGGTGCGAGTGACCTGCCAACCGGTGACACCGATACGGGCCGCCTCGACCGGCAACGGAACCCGGTCCAGCCTGGCGACCTCACGGTGCTGCGCTTTTCGGGGTGTAGTCATAGCTGCAGTGTCTCAAAACCAACCGGTCAGGGGAAAAACAGTGTGGACCGGGTCACACGGCGACGGGGTCACATGAAGGCGTGCTCGACCTCGGCGCGGCCCCGGGCGGGGTCGCTGCCGGGCCGGTAGCTGGGCTCGGTGTGCGGTGCCAGGTCCGGGTCGACTCCCTCGGCCACCCGCGCCTTGGCCTGTTCGAACTCGGCGAGCGGACCCGAGCCGACATGGATTCCGTTGATGATCGACCACACCACGGCGCGCCGCGCGCTGCGCTCGACGATGTTGGGGTTGCGGTGCTGGATCAGCCGCTGCGCCCACGGCGGCATCGTGTCGCGCACGGCCCAGTCCAGGGCGCTCTGCGGCATGGGCAGATTCGGTCCGGTCGCCATCGCGGTGCCGTAGGTGACGGCCAGCCGGGGCAGATAGGACTCGAGGCAGTCGAGTGTCTCGTGCTTGGTCGCCGGGAGGTCCGTGCCGCCGAGTGCATGGCCGACCCGGACGAACTCACCGTAGTAGCGGTCCAGGTCCTTTCCGCGCAGCGGCTGGGGGTGGTAGAGCTCGTGGGCGGTGGCCAGGCCCCACACGACGGTCGCGTAGTTCCACCGCAGCCACTCGGGGTCGTCGGCGTCATACCGCGCGCCGTCTGGCCGCACCCCTTTGACCGTGTGGTGCATCGAACGGACCGCCAGCGCGAGGCGCTCGGCCGTAGGCGTCGAACCGTAGGCGGTGCCGATGAAGAACGCGACCGAATGACCGAGACGAACCGCCGCTCCCTTGGGGTCGATCTGCGGTGCCGGGTCGGTCCGGGTGTCCGGTCGGACCAGACGGGAGTGGTGGACTCCCATCCAGTAGATGGACGGATCGAGTCGCTCCAGATAGGCCGCGCATTGCAGGCCGAAGACCAGCGCCTGGGTGTGCGAATGCACATGCCATACCGCGCTTCCCGGCCCGAACCACCCGGGATCTCCCTGCGGACCGGCGAAATCCATGCCGCGGAAGAAATGTCGGCGGACGTCTTTGTCGAACTGCTTGTTGAGTAGGTCTCCGACGATCTGATGGGGCATCAGCATGGCGCCTCCCAATCTGGTTACGAGTGTCACCAGAATAGCGTGCATGGAGCTGATCTGACCAGAACCAGCCGGTGGCGGCTTAGGCTGAGCCGATGCCCGATCCGACGTCGAATGCGACCAGATGGGCGGGTGTGCCTCTGGTCGATCGCCGGGCGGAACGGCGTGCGCTGCTGGTCGACGCGGCCTTCCGGTTGTTCGGCGACGGCGGGGAAGCGGCGCTGTCGGTGCGGTCCGTGTCGCGGGAGTCCGGAATGAACACCCGGTACTTCTACGAGAGCTTTCGGGGTACCGACGATCTCCTGGGCGCGGTGTACGACCGCGTCAGTGCCGAACTGGCCGAGGTGGTCGACGAGGCAATGACCGAGGCGGGACCCTCGTTGCGCGCACGTACCCGCGCCGGGATGGCCGCTGTGCTCCACTTCAGCTCGGCCGACCCGCGCCGGGGGCGAATCCTGTTCACCGACGCTCGCGCGAACCCGGTGCTCACCAGCCGTCGGACCGCCACACAGGACCTGCTGCGCGAGGCGGTGCTCACCGAGGGCTGGCGGCTGCACCCCGACAGCGACGCCGTCGCCGCGCTCGTGGGCGCGGCGATGTACACCGGTGCGATGGCCGAACTGGCGCAGCAGTGGCTGGCGGGCCACCTGGGTGACGACCTGGACGCGGTCGTCGACCACGCCCTCGGCCTCGTCTTGCGTTGAGCGCCTAGCGGGGTGAAGGCGGCTGCCACGGGGTCAGCCAGTCGGTGGCCGGCCAGTCCTCCAGGCCGGCGAGCAGTTCGTAGAGGGTGGCCCCGTCGATGCTCTCCCTGATGATGTCGCCGTGACCGGCGTGCCGGGCCAGTTCCTCGATCATGTGGAAGAACACCCACCGCACGGACCAGGCGGACACATCTTTGGGGAACCACGGCACATCGTGGGGAATGGGCACCGACGCACCGAGATCGGCGGTCTCGAGCAGGCGCATCGTCTCGGCATTCTGCTCATCGAAGGCGTGCAGAATGTCGGCCAGCCTTTCCTCGCCGCGCATGACGAACTCGTTCTCGTACTCTGCGGCTTGGCTGTCCATCGGGCGGCTGTCGCGGTCGCAGAGCTCAGGTGCGGCCGCGACCCGCTGCATCCAACCCCGCTGGCAGTTGGTGACGTGCTTGATCAGACCGCCCACCGACAGTGCGCTGACCGACGGGGTGGCGCGAGCCTGCTCGTCGGTCAGGCCGTAGGCGAGGGCGTGGAACGCGTACTGCTGGGCGGCGAGGTACTCCCGCAGTCCGGCGCGTTCGTCGGCTACGGGCGGGGGCATCGCGGGCATCTCAGGTTTCCTTCTGATGGGTGTGGATGTACAGGTCGCGCAGCAGTGCGATCTCGGCTCCGTGGTGGATCACCTCACGGTTGATGTGAAGCACGAGTTCGATCATCGGGTGCTCGGCCCAGTCGCCTCCGGCGGCGCCGACGGGCCGGGCGAGATCTGCCTCCGACAGCCGGCGCGCTCCGTCGTTCCAGCGACGGTAGGCCTCGTCGAGCTGCTGTAGCGCGGTGTCGGCATCGGCGGCGTACGACCAGGACAGGTAGTCGGCCGGCGGCCCGCCGAAATGCGCGTGATTCCGCATGGCCAGAACGCCGACGATGACGTGGGCCAGCTGCCACGCGATCGTCGTGACCGGTTCCGGCTGCGGCGGCGGGTGGCTGAAGTCGATGGACCCGTCTGGATGAAGGCTCCAGCACTTCGCCACGGGCTCCCAGAAGTACTCGTGATCGGTCAGACCCGTAAGGCGGGGACGCAGCTGTGTGCACCAATGGAAGTCGAGTTGATCGGCCAGTCGAGACGCCAGGTCGGTGGGCATGCACCCACTGTGACAGCCTTTGCGGACAGTTCCGGTCCTCGAAGTCGGGCAGACTTGTCGTATGGCGGAAACCACCGGACGGATCCTGCAGCTGCTCGGTCTGCTGCAGTCGCGCCGCGGGTGGAGCGGCCAGGAGCTGGCCGAGCGGTTGGGGGTGACCACGCGCAGCGTGCGCCGCGATGTCGAACGACTCAGGGAACTCGGCTACCCGGTGCATGCGAGTGCCGGCCACGGCGGCGGGTATCAGCTGGGTGCCGGCGCGGCGCTACCCCCGTTGCTGCTCGACCCCGACGAGGCGGTCGCGATGGCGGTGTGTCTGCGGGTCGCGGCGGGAGGCAGCGTGGCCGGGGTCGGCGAATCGGCGCTGCGGGCGCTGAGCAAGTTGGACCAGGTGATGCCGAGCCGGCTGCGGTCACAGGTCAGTGCGGTCCACGACGCGACGGTGACGCTCAGCTCGGCGACCGACACCCCCGTCGATCCCGACGTGCTGATGACACTGGCCAGAGCCTGCCGCGACCGCGAACACGTGACCGCCGGCTATGTCGACATCCGTGGAGCCGCCAGTTTTCGGCGTGTGGAGCCCTACCAGCTCGTCACGACCGGGCGACGCTGGTATCTGCTGTGCTACGACCGCGACAAGGCCGACTGGCGCAGCCTGCGCCTCGACCGGATGACCGATGTCAGTGCCGTGGGCAGCACCTTCGTCCCACGGCAAGCTCCGGACGCGGCGTCCTACGTACGCAGGGCCATCAGCTCGTCGCCGTATCCCTATATCGCGCGGGTGCGGTACTTCGCGCCCGCCGCACGGATCGCCCAGACGTTCTCCACCGCATCGGTCGACATCGAACCCGACGGGCCGCAGGCCTGCATCGTCACCACGGGGGCCGACGATCCCGAACGCATGGTCGCGTGGCTCGCCGTGCCAGGGTGCGACTTCGAGGTGCTCGAGCCGCCGGCAGTGGTGGCGGCGGCGCGTGCGGTGGCCGCACGCATCGCGCGGGCATGCCGACTGTCAGGCGTTGATGATCACCAGTCGCCGATGGCCGGGCCCACGGGGTAGCCGCCGCGGAAGCCCCTGGCCTTGCCACCCGGCACGGCCTTGATGTTGTCGCGGATCTCGCCCTGCGCGCTGATCTCGCCGGCGTCGGCCAGGCGGGTTTCGGAGATCCCGCGCGCCACGCCGTAGTCGTTGATGCGGATCACGGAGTTCTGCGAGGCCTGCCGGCTGGTCACGGTCGGGCTGGGGCCCACCTCGTCCACGTCCGCACCGGCAACGCCGCTTCCCACGCCGACGGACAGTGCGCCGGCGGCCAGACCGCCCAGGCCGATCAGGCCGGCTTTCTTGACTCCTCGGGCAAGGGCATCTGAAGGGCCGGTCATCAGCGATCTCCTCTGGTTTCGTGGCGGTGCGTGGCTACGTGACGAACGAAGTCCACATGCTGCCATAGATAGATCGGTTGATGTGCAGCAACTGTTACGACTCCCCGTCCGGGTAGGTCCGCGAGCGGATCGCCGGCATCGGCACCACCGGTCGCCCTACAGTGCTGGCGTGTCCGACCATGTGCTGGCGCTCGACATCGGCGGGACCAAGGTCGCCGCCGCTCTCGTCGACGACGCCGGACGGCTCACTCATCTCCGGCAGCGCCGGACCCCGCACGGCGATGCGGAGGCGCTGTGGGCCGTGATCGCCGCGCTGGTGCGCGAGGTCCGCGGCGCTGGTTCCGTGGTGGCGGTGGGCGTGGCATCAGCCGGTCCGGTCGACATCCCGGCCGGCACGATCAGTCCGATCAACATCGCGGGCGTGCGGGGCTTCCCGGTGGTGGACCGCCTCGGTGAGCTCACCGGGCTGCCGGTGCACCTCGGCGGCGACGGGCTGTGCATGGCAATGGGCGAGTCCCGTGCCGGCGCTGGGCGGGGCGCCCGATTCATGCTGGGCATGGTGGTGTCCACCGGTATCGGCGGAGGTCTCGTGCTCGACGGCATCCCGTACCACGGCCGCACCGGCAACGCCGGGCACGTCGGTCACGTGGTCGTCGACGCGGGCGGGCAGCCGTGTTCGTGCGGCGGTCGCGGCTGCGTCGAAACGGTGGCCTCGGGCCCGAACCTGGTGCGATGGGCCCGGGACAACGGGTGGCAGGCTGCGCCGGATGCCGACGCGAAGACGCTCGCCGCCGCCGCCGTGCGAGGTGACGACGTGGCGTTGCGCGCGTTCCGGCGCGGTGCCGGGGCGCTCGCCGCCGCCGTCGCCTCGGCCGCTGCGGTGGTCGACCTGGAACTCGTCGTCATCGGTGGGGGAGTCGCTCGGGCGGGCGCGGTGTTGTTCGATCCGTTGCGCGGCGCACTGGGGACGTACGCGGGACTCGACTTTCTGCGGGGCATCGAGGTGGTGCCCGCCGCACTCGGCGCCGACGCAGGCCTCGTCGGCGCCGCGGCTCTGGCCCGGGAGCGACGCTAGCGGCGGCGGTGTGCCAGACGCTCGGGTCCGCCGTTTTGGCTGATGGGCGTGCAGCGCGCTATTCTTGCCCAGTTCCACCGAAGACCGTCGGTTACCGAGTGATCGGTTGAAGGACCGGGCCAGCCCGGCGACCCACGCAGGAGGACGAGGCTGATCTTGTGTGCGCCCCGACCTGTCTGCGTCGGGGCGTTCGTGGTTTCCGGGGTTGATCCGGCTGCTCGGCGACGAGGGTCTGAGGCGGAACACTCGATACCAACCACGAGGAGGCATGCATGGCCAAGGATGACAAGGCCGCAGCGATTGCCGACATCGTCGAGCGGTTCAACTCGTCGACGGCGACGCTCGTCACCGAGTACCGCGGCCTCTCGGTCACCAGTCTGGCCGAGCTGCGCCGATCCCTCGGCGATTCCGCAAGCTATCGCGTCGCCAAGAACACGCTGGTCAAGCGTGCGGCGGCGGAGGCGGGCATCGAAGGACTCGACGAACTGTTCGTCGGTCCGACGGCGATCGCGTTCGTCAAGGGCGAGGCCGTCGACGCGGCCAAGGCGATCAAGACCTTCGCCAAGGATCACAAGGCGCTGGTCATCAAGGGTGGCTACATGGACGGCCGCCCGCTGAGCGTCGCCGAGGTCGAGGCGATCGCCGACCTCGAGTCCCGCGAGGTGCTGCTGGCCAAGATGGCCGGCGCGATGAAGGCCAACCTGTCCAAGGCTGCGGGCCTGTTCAACGCTCCGGCGTCGCAGGTTGCCCGCCTGGCCGCGGCGCTGCAGGAAAAGAAATCCGACGAGGAAGCCGCGTAGCGGCGTTCCGCACACCCCCAGCCACGAAGTAGAAACAAGGAAGGACCAATCATGGCCAAGCTGTCCACCGACGAATTGCTCGACGCTTTCAAAGAGCTGACCCTGCTCGAGCTGTCCGAGTTCGTCAAGAAGTTCGAGGAGACCTTCGAGGTCACCGCTGCGGCTCCGGTCGCCGTCGCCGCCGCCCCGGGTGCGGCCGGTGGCGGGGCCGCCGCTGAGGCCGCCGAGGAGCAGTCCGAGTTCGACGTCATCCTCGAGGGTGCCGGCGACAAGAAGATCGGCGTCATCAAGGTCGTCCGTGAGATCGTGTCCGGTCTGGGCCTCAAGGAGGCCAAGGATCTGGTCGACGGCGCTCCCAAGCCGCTGCTCGAGAAGGTCACCAAGGAGGCCGCCGACGACGCCAAGGCCAAGCTCGAGGCTGCCGGCGCGTCGGTCACCGTCAAGTAGTTCCGGGTTCCACCCGTCCCACCGGCGCATGACGTCGGTGTGGAGAACATTGAGCTGTGGGGCCGGTCTGGCAAACAGGCCGGCCCCACAGTCGTCTCCACGGCATCTCCGAGGCAGCGGTGTTCGCCGACCAAGTGTTCTCGGATGGGCCGGTAGGTTACAGTGACTCAAGCCACAGGCGGGGAGCGTGTGGTCGGAGTCCGGTATTGGCGAGAGGATTTTGCGTGGGCATTGGCATTCAGATCGAAGGCCTGACCAAGTCCTTCGGACCCCAGCGAATCTGGGAGGACGTCACCTTCGACCTCCCCGCTGGCGAAGTGAGCGTGCTGCTCGGGCCGTCCGGTACCGGTAAGTCGGTGTTCCTGAAGTCGCTGATCGGTCTGCTGCGTCCTGAGCGCGGAAAGATCATCGTCGACGGCACGAACATCATCGAGTGTTCCGCGAAAGAGCTCTACGAGATCCGCACGCTGTTCGGGGTGATGTTCCAGGACGGCGCACTGTTCGGCTCGATGAGCCTGTACGACAACACCGCTTTCCCGCTGCGCGAGCACACCAAGAAGAAGGAAAGCGAAATCCGTCAGATCGTGATGGAGAAGCTGGACCTCGTCGGTCTGGCCGGGGACGAGAACAAGTTCCCGGGCGAGATCTCCGGCGGTATGCGCAAGCGTGCCGGCCTGGCGCGGTCGCTGGTGCTCGATCCGCAGATCATCCTCTGCGACGAGCCGGACTCCGGTCTGGACCCGGTGCGTACCGCTTATCTGTCACAGCTGCTGATCGACATCAACGCCCAGATCGACGCGACGATCCTGATCGTGACGCACAACATCAACATCGCGCGCACGGTGCCCGACAACATGGGCATGCTGTTCCGCAAGAAGCTCGTCATGTTCGGTCCGCGGGAAGTGCTGCTGACCAGCGACGAGCCCGTCGTCAAGCAGTTCCTCAACGGTCGTCGTCTCGGCCCGATCGGCATGTCCGAGGAGAAGGACGAAGGCACGATGGCCGAAGAGCAGGCCATGGCCGACGCCGGTCACCACGACGGTGGCGTCGAGGAGATCGAGGGTGTGCCGCCCCAGATCCAGGCCACGCCGGGCATGCCCGAGCGTAAGGCCGTCGGGCGGCGTCAGGCCCGCGTCCGCGAGATCATGCACACGCTGCCGCCCGCGGCTCAGGAAGCCATTCGTGATGATCTCGAGGGCACCAACAAGTACCCGGTGCACGAGTTCAGCGACGACTCGACCCAGCGACATGCTGCGGATGACGCGCCGACCGGCCGCATCCCGGTCGCCGGCGAGCGCTGAGCACCTAGCTTTACGTCCAGACGGGCGCCGCGTGACACACGCGGCGCCCGTCGGCGTCTCTACTGCGCCTGACTGTCGGTGAGCGGCGGGGCGCCGCGCCTGCACTGGACGCGGCCCCGCACACCCCCGGTGCAGCTGCCGGACGAAGGCCTACCGCGCAGCCCGGCAACGCCCCGTCGCTGACGTGGGTGGTGCTGCCGCGCCGTGCCCCGCGACGACTGCGGTGGCTCGAACAGCGGTTTCCCCAATTGTGACCTGTCTCCAATTGCGCGCTCAGCTGCGATTACAGCAACTCGGCAAATATTGTCGAGGGAAATATCGCCACCATGTGTGGCGCCTGTGTCAATAGTTGCTGTTTTGCACAAGCGTGGCGCAATGTGGCGATACAGACGGCAGTCGAGTGTGCTCGTCGGCCGCAGTGGCGTACAGAAAGAACCGCAGGAACAGCGTCATTGCGAATTTCTTCCCGATTCGTCAATTTTCTGGCACGGCGCCCTTGCGGGTTGCTCTGCTCGGCTATACAGTTTGCCAGAATTGTCCGTTCAGGTCGCAGAAGTTGCTTGCCGGCTACCTGCGTTGCGACGGTCCGCGACTCTTGACAGGAGAAAGATGGTCGACCGCTATCGGGTCTGGCTGGGGGCAGGCTTTCTGGCGGGGGGAATGTCGGCGGCGATGCTGACCGGCGCGGGCATCGCGACCGCCGACGACGGTGCTTCGGCGGGATCGGAGTCGCAGCCGGCGTCGGGGTCGAAGGACTCCGGTGAGTCAGACCGGGACGCCTCGGGGCCGGGCAGGGCCACCTCGTCGACCGGCGCGGACAAGCCCGGCAAGCACCGCAAGGACGACGACGTCGATGCGGAGTCGGTGTCGGACGGCCAGGAACCGGACGGCCACGATGACGTGTCCGTCGACGATGGCGGCGGCAGCGACGTCGGCGGCGGCAGCGACCTCAGCGACGACGAACACCAGGACGACGAGGACGCCGACGACCTCGAGCAGGAGATCACCGACGACGGTGACGACGAGGTGGGCGATCACGGCGTCGGCGAGGATGCCGAAGCGTCCCCGCCTGAGACGTCACCCTCCGGCGAATCGGAGACCCCGGCCGACGACTCTGCCGGAGCTCCAGAGCGCTCGGACGACGCGACCGCGGAACCGGACGTCGACGACCCGTCCGCAGTCGCGCCTGACCCCGCGGCGGGGGACCTTCCGGTCGAGCAGACCGATGCTGCCGAGGCCGCACCGCCGTCCGCTGAGTCCGGAGAGGACGCCGGCGACGACGCGGTCACCACGCCGGACGCCGAGCCGTCGTCGTTCGTGACGAGTGTCGAGACCGACCTCGGGGCGACCGACGCCGCAGTCGTCATGCGCGCGGCCGCCGTGCAGGCACCCTGGCTGCAGGCCGTGCAGGACTTCGCCGAGATGCTCGACGACATCGGCACCGCCATCTACAACTTCTACACCGGCGCAATGCAGTTCCTCGCCGGCCCGGTGCGGGCGCCGCTGGGCAGCAACGTGCGGGTCGAGAGCTCGACGCTGCAGATCGGTGACGTCGAGGTGCCCGCCGACTGGTACTTCCCCGACACCGACAAGCCCGCCGGCATCATCTATCTGCAGCACGGGTTCATGGCCACGGCGTCGTTCTACAGCGCCACCGCGGCGTACCTGGCAGAGAAGACGCTGAGCATCGTCGTGGCACCGACCTTGACGTGGAACATCTTCGACATCGACGGTTATCCGCTGATGCTGTCCCGGACGCACCGGGCGGTCGCCGACCTGTTCACCGGTGACCGAGCGGCTCTGAACGCCAGCGCGCAAGCGGCCGGGTATCACAAGACCCTGCCGAGCCGGGTGGTCCTGGCCGGTCACTCCGCAGGTGGCGGGCTCGCCGTGGGCGTGGCCGGGTACCTGGCCGATCTGGATGCCACCGACGACCTCGCCGGTGTGGTCATGCTCGACGGCGTCGGGTTCGGCGACCACCTCAGCTCGGACCTGGCCAAGATCCCGCGAGACATCCCGGTCTACAACCTCGCCGGCGAACCGTACGGCTGGAACGACTTCGGTGGCGCCAGCACAGATCTCGCCGAGGCGCGTCCCGGGGAATTCACCGGTGTTCTCGTCAACGGTGGATTGCACGCCGACGCCATGCAGAGCAGCAGTCCGATGATCCAGTTCGCGTCCTACCTCGCGACCGGATTCTCCAAGCCGTGGAACGTCGCAGCGGGCGAGATGCTGTCTGCGGGATGGATCACCGACATGCTCTACGGCACCCACACGGCCCGCCTCTACGGCACGCCCGGCTCGATGCTCAACATCTTCACCGGCTGGTGGGTGCCGTCGGTGGCGCAGGTCTACCCCGTCGTGCACCAGTACGTCGGACCGCTCGACGTGCTTTTCACGTGTCTGTTGAACCCGGGGACCGTGCAGTGCACCTACGTCACGCCCGGTTACACGCGCCAGGCGTCGAAGGCGACCACCCGGGTGGCGTGATTCGACGCAAACTCCGGCGGCCGGTCCGGCGGCCGCGATAGGTTTCGCTGGATTTCCTGACGGGAGCTGCGATGTTCGACCGGTGGTCGGTGGTTGTGGGGGCCGGCGTCGTCGCCGCCGGAATGTCGGCAGCGATGCTGGGCGGAGCCGGACTGGCGCTCGCGGCCGTGGACGGGGCAACCGGCGGGGGCGCCGACGCGGCGGAAACACAGCCGAGCACGCGCCCGGACCCCGAGGACAAGGACGGCAGCACCGAGGCCTCCGCGTCGTCCGACGGTGCGGATCCGTCCGACCTCGCGGACGCTGTCGCCGAGGACGATTTCGGCGAGACCGATGATCTCGACGAGGGTGAGGCCGCTCCCGCTGACGACGGAGCCGTCGACGATGCGGACACCGGCGAGGCTGACGAGCCGCCGGCAGCGGTCGACGACGAGGCCGAGGACGCGAATATCCCCGAGGCCTCCGACGAGACTGATGGCGTCGACGACAGCGCCTCCGGGCGTGCGGCCGAGCCGGAAGGTGCCGCCGCGCCCGAGCGCGACGCGGAGCCGGAGCGCGACGCGGCGGAGACCGCAACGAACGAGCCGGTCGGCAACCCCACCGGCGACCCTGTCGTATCCAGCGACAGCGACAGCGACACCGGCTCCGGCACCGCGCCGGTCCCGGGGGAGGCCGCCGTCCCGGCCCCCTCAGCACCGTCGGCCGAGGCCGCGGCAGATCGCGCGCCCGTCGCCTCGCTGCGGTCCGTGCCGGCCTCGACGCAACTGGCCCTGACGTCGACGACGGCCGATGCCGACGACGCGACCAGTCACGCCGCCCCGCCCGCCCGGCAGACGCTGCTCAGCCTGCTGGGCACCATCGTGTTCAACGTCTACGGCGGATTGATCCGGGTGTTCGGTGGGCCCGCCCAGCTGCCCCGCGACAGCACCGTGACGGTGCGCAGCTCGACGCTGGAGATCGATTGCGGCGAGGGCTACGAGGTGCCCGCCGACTGGTACGTGCCGGCGGGGCCGACTCCGCAGCGGCTGGTCTATCTGCAGCACGGCTTCCTGGCTGCCGGACCGTTCTACAGCTACACCGCGGCCCGGCTGGCCGAGTCGACCAACAGCATCGTCGTCACGACTTCGCTGACGTCGAACTTCCTGGCCTGCGACGGCTGTTGGCTGGGCGGTTCGCCGATGCACCGCGCCGTCGCCGACCTGTTCGCCGACGGCAACACTGCGCTGGCGGAGAGCGCCCTGGCCGCCGGCTACAGCGCCACGCTGCTCGACGGCGTCGAGCAGGTCGCACTGACCGGACACTCGCTGGGCGGCGGGCTGGTCGCGGGCACTGCGGGCTACATGGTCGGCAACGGCAGCGCCGACCGGCTCGCCGGAGTCGTCATGCTCGACGGGGTGGGCTTCGGCTCGGTGGTCCCGGACGCGCTGGACGCGCTGCCCGATGACGTGCCCATCTACAACCTCGCCGGCCGGTCCTACTTCTGGAACATCAGCGGTGCGGCGAACACGGCCCTCAGCGACGCCCGCCCCGGTGAGTTCGTCGGGGTACGACTGGTCGACGGTCTGCACTCGGACACCATGCTGGGTGGCAACCCGCTGGTCCAGTTTGCGCTGTACCTCGTCACGGGGTTCTCGCGGGAGCAGAACATCGACGCCTCCGAGATCCTGAACGCAGCCTGGCTCAACGACATGTTCGCCGGTCAGGCCACCGCCCCCTACTACGGCGACCCGGGTGAGCTGCTGCAGATCGACACCCCGCGGGGGCTCGCGACCGCCTATGTGACCCCGGGCCCGGCGGAGCGCTTGAGTCTGATCGACCATCTGTTGACCTTCGGCGCGACCATCCTGTTCGGCATCGACTTCGCGACCTGTGCCGACGAGCCGGCAGAAAACGTGTCATTTTCTGGGCCGGACACGCTCCTATCTCTTGACGGAAGGACGAAACCGGGCCAATCTATTGGCCAGCATGTTTGCACGGGTTGAGATGGCCAGCCAGCGCCTGACCGCCCTCGCGTGGGCTTGTTGAGGAATACGCCGTCCTGCGGTACTGTTGGACGTTGCGCTGGCTGCATCCTGCCCACCCTCCATCACCGCGCTGATCACGTGGACCACGCCTGAGCCGAAACACCACGCTCAGTGATCTGGTCGCGTGCCGTGCGTCGGGGGTTCTCCGGGCTTGACGGGCCAGCCGAACCGACGCAGATATCGCGGCTCATAGGGATCCGGCTTGCCGGTCCCCCGAATGGTCGCATGAGGTGCTGGAAGGATGCATCTTGGCAGGGTCCCGCCAGATCAGTTCAGAAGTAGCTACCGATTACTCCGTTCCCGGAGCACCTAACCGAATTTCTTTCGCCAAGCTCCGTGAGCCGTTGAAGGTTCCCGGGCTGCTGGACGTCCAAACCGAGTCATTCGAGTGGCTGGTCGGCTCCGACGACTGGTTCCAGCGAGCCGTCGACCGCGGTGACGTGGAACCGCGCGGCGGTCTCCAGGAGGTGCTCGAAGAGCTGTCGCCGATCGAGGATTTCTCGGGCTCGATGTCCCTGTCGTTCTCCGATCCGCGCTTCGACGAGGTCAAGGCGCCCGTCGACGAGTGCAAAGACAAGGACATGACGTACGCGGCCCCGCTGTTCGTCACGGCCGAGTTCATCAACAACAACACCGGTGAGATCAAGAGCCAGACGGTCTTCATGGGTGACTTCCCGATGATGACCGAGAAGGGCACCTTCATCATCAACGGCACCGAGCGCGTCGTCGTGTCGCAGCTCGTCCGTTCGCCCGGTGTCTATTTCGACGAGAGCATCGACAAGTCCACCGAGAAGCTGCTGCACAGCGTCAAGGTGATCCCCGGCCGCGGCGCGTGGCTGGAGTTCGACGTCGACAAGCGCGACACCGTCGGCGTGCGCATCGACCGCAAGCGCCGCCAGCCGGTCACCGTGCTGCTCAAGGCGTTGGGCTGGACAAACGAGCAGATCACCGAGCGTTTCGGGTTCTCCGAGATCATGATGTCCACGCTGGAGAAGGACAACACGGCCGGCACCGACGAGGCGCTGCTCGACATCTACCGCAAGCTGCGCCCGGGCGAGCCGCCGACCAAGGAGTCCGCGCAGACGCTGCTGGAGAACCTGTTCTTCAAGGAGAAGCGCTACGACCTGGCCCGGGTGGGCCGCTACAAGGTCAACAAGAAGCTGGGTCTGCACTCCGGTGAACCGATCACCAGCTCGACGCTGACCGAAGAGGACATCGTCGCCACCATCGAGTACCTGGTGCGGCTGCACGCCGGGGACACCACGATGACGGTGCCCGGCGGAGTCGAGGTGCCCGTCGAGGTCGATGACATCGACCACTTCGGCAACCGTCGTCTGCGCACCGTCGGCGAGCTGATCCAGAACCAGATCCGGGTCGGCCTGTCGCGGATGGAACGCGTCGTGCGTGAGCGCATGACCACCCAGGACGTCGAGGCCATCACGCCGCAGACCCTGATTAACATCCGTCCCGTCGTGGCGGCGATCAAGGAGTTCTTCGGCACCAGCCAGCTGTCGCAGTTCATGGACCAGAACAACCCGCTGTCGGGTCTGACCCACAAGCGCCGCCTGTCGGCGCTGGGCCCCGGCGGTCTGTCCCGTGAGCGCGCCGGCCTCGAGGTCCGCGACGTGCACCCCAGCCACTACGGCCGGATGTGCCCGATCGAGACCCCGGAGGGCCCGAACATCGGCCTGATCGGCTCGCTGTCGGTGTACGCGCGGGTCAACCCGTTCGGGTTCATCGAGACGCCGTACCGCAAGGTCGTCGACGGTGTCGTCACCGATGACATCGTCTACCTGACCGCCGACGAGGAGGACCGCCACGTCGTGGCGCAGGCCAACTCGCCGCTGGATCCGGAATCGCAGCGCTTCACCGAGGACCGCGTCCTGGTCCGCCGCAAGGGCGGCGAGGTCGAGTACGTCTCGTCGGCCGAGGTGGACTACATGGACGTCTCGCCGCGCCAGATGGTGTCGGTCGCGACGGCGATGATCCCGTTCCTCGAACACGACGACGCCAACCGCGCCCTCATGGGTGCCAACATGCAGCGCCAGGCCGTTCCGCTGGTGCGCAGCGAGGCTCCGCTGGTCGGCACCGGGATGGAGTTGCGCGCCGCGATCGACGCGGGCGACGTCGTCGTCGCCGACAAGGCCGGCGTGATCGAGGAGGTCAGCGCCGACTACGTCACCGTGATGGCCGACGACGGCACCCGGCACACCTACCGGATGCGCAAGTTCGCCCGCTCCAACCACGGCACGTGCGCCAACCAGCGTCCGATCGTGGACGCCGGTCAGCGGGTCGAGGCGGGTCAGGTCATCGCCGACGGGCCGTGCACCGAGAACGGTGAGATGGCGCTGGGCAAGAACCTGCTCGTCGCGATCATGCCGTGGGAGGGCCACAACTACGAGGACGCGATCATCCTCAGCAACCGTCTGGTCGAAGAGGATGTGCTCACCTCGATCCACATCGAGGAGCACGAGATCGACGCCCGCGACACCAAGCTGGGCGCCGAGGAGATCACCCGGGACATCCCGAACGTCTCCGATGAGGTGCTGGCCGACCTCGACGAGCGCGGCATCGTCCGCATCGGCGCCGAGGTCCGCGACGGCGACATCCTGGTCGGCAAGGTCACCCCGAAGGGCGAGACCGAGCTGACCCCGGAGGAGCGGCTGCTCCGCGCGATCTTCGGTGAGAAGGCGCGCGAGGTCCGCGACACGTCGCTGAAGGTGCCGCACGGTGAGTCCGGCAAGGTCATCGGCATCCGCGTGTTCTCCCGTGAGGACGACGACGAGCTGCCCGCCGGCGTCAACGAGTTGGTGCGCGTCTACGTCGCGCAGAAGCGCAAGATCTCCGACGGCGACAAGCTGGCCGGACGCCACGGCAACAAGGGCGTCATCGGCAAGATCCTGCCCGTCGAGGACATGCCGTTCCTGCCTGACGGCACCCCGGTGGACATCATCCTGAACACCCACGGTGTGCCGCGTCGTATGAACATCGGCCAGATCCTGGAAACCCACCTCGGGTGGGTCGCCAAGGCCGGCTGGAACATCGACGTGGTGGGTGGCACGCCCGACTGGGCGTCGAACCTGCCGGAGGACCTGCTGTCGGCGCCGTCCGACAGCATCGTCGCCACCCCGGTGTTCGACGGTGCCCGCGAGAACGAGCTGTCGGGTCTGCTCGGTTCGACGCTGCCCAACCGCGACGGCGAGACGATGGTCAACTCCGACGGCAAGGCGGTGCTGTTCGACGGCCGCAGCGGAGAGCCGTTCCCGTACCCGGTGACGGTCGGCTACATGTACATCCTCAAGCTGCACCACCTGGTGGACGACAAGATCCACGCCCGCTCGACCGGTCCGTACTCGATGATCACCCAGCAGCCGCTGGGCGGTAAGGCGCAGTTCGGTGGTCAGCGCTTCGGTGAGATGGAGTGCTGGGCCATGCAGGCCTACGGCGCGGCCTACACGCTGCAGGAGCTGTTGACCATCAAGTCCGACGACACCGTCGGCCGGGTCAAGGTGTACGAGGCGATCGTCAAGGGCGAGAACATCCCCGAGCCGGGCATCCCCGAGTCGTTCAAGGTGCTGCTCAAGGAGCTGCAGTCGCTGTGCCTCAACGTCGAGGTGTTGTCGTCGGACGGCGCCGCGATCGAGATGCGTGACGGTGACGACGAGGACCTGGAGCGCGCTGCGGCCAACCTCGGCATCAACCTGTCCCGCAACGAGTCCGCGTCGGTTGAGGATCTCGCCTGATCCTCGAGCTCGCTTAAGTAGTGATTGTTTTCTAATCCCGAAAGGGGAAAGGGAGTTACGTGTTAGACGTCAACTTCTTCGATGAACTCCGCATCGGTCTGGCCACCGCGGACGACATCCGTAACTGGTCCTACGGTGAGGTCAAGAAGCCGGAGACCATCAACTACCGCACGCTCAAGCCGGAAAAGGACGGCCTGTTCTGCGAGAAGATCTTCGGACCGACTCGCGACTGGGAGTGCTACTGCGGCAAGTACAAGCGCGTCCGCTTCAAGGGCATCATCTGTGAGCGCTGCGGCGTCGAGGTGACCCGCGCCAAGGTGCGTCGTGAGCGGATGGGCCACATCGAGCTGGCCGCGCCGGTCACCCACATCTGGTACTTCAAGGGTGTGCCGTCGCGGCTCGGGTATCTGCTCGACCTGGCGCCCAAGGATCTCGAGAAGATCATCTACTTCGCGGCCTACGTCATCACCGCGGTCGACGACGAGATGCGGCACAACGAGCTGTCCACCCTCGAAGCCGAGATGGCGGTCGAGCGCAAGGCCGTCGAGGACCAGCGTGACGCCGACCTCGAGGCGCGGGCGCAGAAGCTCGAGGCCGACATGAAGGAGCTCGAGGACGAGGGCGCCAAGTCCGACGTCAAGCGCAAGGTGCGTGACGGCGGCGAGCGCGAGATGCGTCAGCTGCGCGACCGGGCCCAGCGCGAGCTGGACCGGCTCGAGGAGATCTGGACGACGTTCACCAAGCTGGCTCCCAAGCAGCTGATCGTCGACGAGTTGCTCTACCGCGAGCTGCAGGACCGCTACGGCGAGTACTTCGAGGGCGCCATGGGTGCCGAGTCGATCAAGAAGCTCATCGAGAACTTCGACATCGAGGCCGAGGCCGAGAACCTGCGCGAGGTCATCCGCAGCGGCAAGGGTCAGAAGAAGCTGCGCGCGCTCAAGCGCCTCAAGGTCGTCGCGGCCTTCCAGACCAACAGCAACTCGCCGATGGGCATGGTGCTCGACGCGGTTCCGGTGATCCCGCCGGAGCTGCGACCGATGGTTCAGCTCGACGGTGGCCGCTTCGCCACCTCCGACCTGAACGACCTGTACCGCCGCGTCATCAACCGCAACAACCGGCTCAAGCGTCTGATCGACCTCGGTGCGCCCGAGATCATCGTCAACAACGAGAAGCGCATGCTCCAGGAGTCGGTGGACGCGCTGTTCGACAACGGCCGCCGCGGCCGCCCGGTCACCGGACCGGGCAACCGTCCGCTGAAGTCGCTGTCGGATCTGCTCAAGGGCAAGCAGGGCCGGTTCCGGCAGAACCTGCTCGGTAAGCGTGTCGACTACTCGGGCCGTTCGGTCATCGTGGTCGGTCCGCAGCTCAAGCTGCACCAGTGCGGTCTGCCCAAGCTGATGGCGCTCGAGCTGTTCAAGCCGTTCGTGATGAAGCGCCTGGTCGACCTGAACCACGCGCAGAACATCAAGAGCGCCAAGCGCATGGTCGAGCGTCAGCGGCCCCAGGTGTGGGACGTCCTCGAAGAGGTCATCGCCGAGCACCCGGTGCTGCTCAACCGCGCGCCCACGCTGCACCGCCTCGGTATCCAGGCCTTCGAGCCGCAGCTGGTGGAGGGCAAGGCCATCCAGCTGCACCCGCTGGTGTGTGAGGCGTTCAACGCCGACTTCGACGGCGACCAGATGGCCGTGCACCTGCCGCTGAGCGCGGAGGCACAGGCCGAGGCCCGCATTTTGATGCTGTCCTCGAACAACATCCTGTCGCCGGCGTCGGGTCGTCCGCTGGCCATGCCCCGTCTGGACATGGTGACCGGTCTGTACTACCTGACCACCGAGATCGACGGTGACCTCGGCGAGTACACCGCTGCCGCCAAGGATCAGCCGGAGACCGGTGTGTTCAGCTCGCCGGCCGAGGCCATCATGGCGATGGACCGCGGTGCGCTGAGCGTGCGGGCCAAGATCCGGGTGCGGCTGACCCAGCTGCGTCCGCCCGCCGACGTCGAGGCCGAGTTGTTCCCGGACGGCTGGAAGCCCGGCGACGCCTGGACCGCGCACACCACGTTGGGCCGGGTGCTGTTCAACGAGCTGCTGCCGCCGACGTACGCGTTCGTCAACGAGCAGATGCACAAGAAGGTGCAGGCGCGGATCATCAACGATCTGGCCGAGCGCTTCCCGATGATCGTCGTCGCGCAGACCGTCGACAAGCTCAAGGACGCCGGCTTCTTCTGGGCGACCCGCTCCGGTGTGACGGTCTCCATGGCCGACGTGCTGGTGCCGCCGCAGAAGCAGGAGATCCTGGACCGGTACGAGACCGAGGCCGACGGCATCGAGAAGAAGTACCAGCGCGGCGCGCTCAACCACGACGAGCGC
Source organism: Mycobacterium sp. PO1 (assembly GCF_017312405.1). GTDB lineage: Bacteria > Actinomycetota > Actinomycetes > Mycobacteriales > Mycobacteriaceae > Mycobacterium. Next base: position 8,795 of record NZ_BLTG01000005.1, on the reverse strand, counting down.
AACGAGGCACTGGTCAAGATCTGGCAGGACGCCACCGAAGAGGTCGGTGAGGCGCTGCGGGCGCACTACCCGAAGGACAACCCGATCATCACGATCGTGGATTCGGGCGCCACGGGTAACTTCACCCAGACGCGAACCCTGGCCGGCATGAAGGGTCTGGTGACCAACCCGAAGGGTGAGTTCATCCCGCGTCCGATCAAGTCCTCGTTCCGTGAGGGCCTGACGGTGCTGGAGTACTTCATCAACACCCACGGCGCCCGCAAGGGTCTGGCGGACACCGCGCTGCGTACCGCCGACTCGGGTTACCTGACCCGACGTCTGGTCGACGTGTCGCAGGACGTCATCGTGCGCGAGACCGACTGCGAGACCGAGCGGGGCATCAACGTCACGCTGGCCGAGCGCGCCGACGGTGCTGATGGGGGGGCTACGCTCGTCCGCGATCAGCACATCGAGACGTCGGCGTATGCCCGCACGCTGGCCACCGACGCGGTCGACGCCGACGGCAACGTGGTCGTCGAGCGTGGTCACGACCTGGGTGACCCGGCCATCGAGGCGCTGCTGGCCGCCGGTATCACCGAGGTGAAGGTCCGCTCCGTGCTGACCTGCGCGACCGGCACCGGCGTCTGCGCGATGTGCTACGGCCGTTCGATGGCGACCGGCAAGCTGGTCGACATCGGCGAGGCGGTCGGCATCGTGGCCGCGCAGTCCATCGGTGAGCCCGGCACGCAGCTGACGATGCGTACCTTCCACCAGGGCGGTGTGACCGGTGGCGCCGACATCGTCGGTGGTCTGCCGCGTGTGCAGGAGCTGTTCGAGGCTCGTGTTCCGCGCAACCGGGCCCCGATCGCCGACGTCTCCGGACGGGTGCAGCTGGAGGAGAGCGAGAAGTTCTACAAGATCACCATCGTTCCCGATGACGGGGGCGAGGAGGTCGTGTACGACAAGCTCTCCCGTCGTCAGCGCCTGAAGGTGTTCAAGCACGAGGACGGCTCCGAGCGTCTGCTGACCGACGGCGATCACGTCGAGGTGGGCCAGCAGCTGCTGGAAGGTTCGGCCGATCCGCACGAGGTGCTGCGCGTCCAGGGCCCCCGCGAGGTGCAGATCCACCTCGTCAAGGAGGTCCAGGAGGTCTACCGGGCCCAGGGTGTGTCGATCCACGACAAGCACATCGAGGTCATCGTGCGGCAGATGCTGCGTCGCGTGACGATCATCGATTCGGGTGCGACGGAGTTCCTGCCCGGTTCGCTGACCGAGCGTGCCGAGTTCGAGTCGGAGAACCGCCGGGTCGTCGCCGAGGGTGGCGAGCCCGCGGCCGGTCGTCCGGTGCTGATGGGTATCACGAAGGCGTCGCTGGCCACCGATTCGTGGCTGTCGGCGGCGTCGTTCCAGGAGACCACGCGCGTGCTGACCGATGCGGCGATCAACTGCCGCAGCGACAAGCTGCAGGGTCTGAAGGAGAACGTGATCATCGGCAAGCTGATCCCGGCCGGTACCGGCATCAACCGGTACCGCAACATCCAGGTGCAGCCGACCGAAGAGGCCCGTGCCGCGGCGTACACGATCCCGTCCTACGAGGATCAGTACTACAGCCCGGACTTCGGCCAGGCCACCGGCGCTGCGGTGCCGCTGGACGACTACGGCTACTCGGACTACCGGTAGTCAGTCTCGGAAATGCCCCCGCCTCTTCGGAGGCGGGGGCTTTTTCGTGCGCCTCTGCGCGCCGAGACAGTGGCGGTGCGCGCAGAGCGTGTGGCGGTGCGCGCCGAGCGTGGTGCGCGCGGGCCGCGAGTGCGCGCAGGCCGCGAGTGCGCGCGGGCCGCGGTGCGCGCAGGCCGCGGTGAGCTCCGGTCGCCTCTGCGCGCCGAGCGTGAAGTGTGTGCGACATCCGGTGCCCGTTTTCGCACAGGATTCACACTGGGCGAGCGTCGATACGGGGATCCGCTGTCGACGTTCGTGCCGCCAACGGTGCCGGAGCCGGTACGGGAGTCGGCCGCCGACGACCGTCCCGACGACTCCTCCCGCACAGGCGTGCTGTCCGGACTGCCGCCTAGACTCGGGGCCGTGTTGATCGGATCCCATGTCCACGGTGATGACCCCCTGGCGGCGGCCCAGTCAGACGGAGCCGATGTGGTGCAGTTCTTCCTCGGCAACCCGCAGAGCTGGAAGAAGCCGCCGCCCCGTGAGGATGCCGACGTGCTGAAGGCGTCGCCGATTCCGATCTACGTACACGCCCCCTACCTGATCAACGTGGCCTCGGCCAACAATCGGGTGCGGATCCCGTCCCGCAAGATCTTGCAGGACACCTGCAATGCCGCTGCGGCGGTCAACGCCACCGCCGTGATCGTGCACGGCGGCCACGCGGACGACAACGACATGGACGCCGGCTTCGAGCGCTGGGTCAAGGCACTGGACTACCTCGAGACCGACGTGCCCGTCTACCTGGAGAACACGGCAGGCGGAGATCACGCCATGGCCCGGCACTTCGACACCATCGCCAGACTGTGGGACCACATCGGCGACAAGGGCATCGGGTTCTGCCTGGACACCTGCCACGCCTGGGCTGCGGGTGAAGCGCTGATCGATGCAGTGGAGCGGATCCAGTCGATCACCGGCCGCATCGACCTGGTGCACTGCAACGACTCGCGGGATGCGGCCGGATCCGGGGCCGACCGGCACGCCAACTTCGGCACCGGCCAGATCGATCCCCAACTGCTTGTCGCGGTCGTCGAAGCCGCGGACGCGCCGGTCATCTGTGAAACCGCCGACGAGGGGCGCAAGGACGACATCGCGTTCCTGCGCGACAACCTTCGCTGATCCGGCTGATGGGTCACGCTCAGATCCCAGAACGAGCGTTGAACGGCGGGTAGCGGCGCGGTTAATTAGTCTGACCCGGGGAATGCCCTCCGTTCCCGCGTCGGAAGGCAGCCGTGTCCGTATCTGATCAGTCGTCGAGTGAGCTGGCGTCGGACCAGGGGTCCCCGGCCGATGTGGGTCGCGACGGCTGGTTGCGCGTCGCCCGGTGGGTGGCTGTCGCGGTGTGGGCGACCGTCATCGTGTGGCGCACCGTCACCGACGGCTTCGCCTTCAACCGCGAGTTGCTGCTGCTCTACATCTGCACAGGTCTGGTGGCGGCGAGCATCGGGCAGGGTCGCCGCGTGCTCTATGTGGTGCGCGACTGGCTGCCGTTCGCCGTGGTCCTGCTGGCCTACGACCTGAGCAGAGGAGCGGCCTCCGTCGTGGGCCGTCCGACCCTGTGGCAATGGCAGGCCGACGTGGATCGGTGGATGTTCTTCGGCGTGATGCCGACCGTATGGCTGCAGGAACGTCTGAAGCTGCCGCACCCGCCGTGGTGGGAAGTGGTCATCAGCAGCGTCTACATGTCGTTCTTCATCCTGCCGTACGTGATCGCCGGTGCCCTGTGGCTGCGCAACCGCGACGAGTGGAAGGCCTTCGTCCGGCTGTTCGTGACGCTGTCGTTCACGGCGCTGGTCATCTACGCGTTGGTGCCGGCGGCACCCCCGTGGGCGGCGGCGCGCTGCACGGCGGCAGATGTCGACGGCGGTCCGTCGGGGCCGCGCTGCATGTTCCGCTCGGCCCGCGGCGTGGAAGACGGGGGTCTACTCGGCGCGATGCAGGTATCCCAGGACGGCGCGAACGGCTGGATCGAGCGCATCGTCGGGCGGGGCTGGGGCAAGCTGAACCTGCATTCGGCCAGTGCACTGATCGATCAGGGGCAAGCCAGCGTCAATCTGGTGGCGGCGATCCCGTCGCTGCATGCCGGGCTGTCGGCAGCCATCGCGGTGTTCCTGTGGAACCGCGTTCAGCGCCGCTGGCGACCGGTGCTGGTGGCCTATCCGTTGACCATGGCGTTCACGCTGGTCTACACCGCTGAGCATTACGTCGTCGACATCCTGTTGGGCTGGGTGCTGGCCGCGGTCGTGCTCACGGGGCTCACCCGGTGGGACGCGATGCGCGCGGCGCGGCGTAACCGGCGCGACGCTGTCCCGTCGCGTGAGCCGGCCCCGCTAGAGCTGCGTGAGATAGACCTTGCGCAGAGTCTCGTGCACCGTCCACACCGTCTGCGTCGCCGCCGCGAGCCGAACGACGTCGCCGGGGCCGAGGCGCAGCGACGGGCTGCCGTCGACGAAGTCAACGCTGGCTGAGCCCGACAGGACGACGAACACCTCGTCGGCCTCGATGTCCCGCATGACGCCGGGGGTCATCTCCCATATCCCGACCTCGAGCCCGCCGAAGTCGGTCAGCGTCGCGGCTGCGGTGCTGGGCGTCCCGTCGACGCGTTGATCGGCCGGAACGGGTTCCGGTTCGAGGTGCAGGGAGCTGGCCGCCACGACGGAGTTGGGCTTCATCGGACAAGTATGCGGACACCGGTGCGCATTCACCGGCGCGCGGTCGCTGCATGCGAGGTCACTGCCCGCGAGGTCACTGCACGCGCAGCCGCCGTGCGGTCATCGGCGCGTTCACCGGCCGCGAGCGGGCGTTGACTGCCAGAAATTGCGAGCGTTTCGCCGCGCAGACGCGCACTCACGGAAATGCCCGGTCATCGTATTACAGTTTGTTGTGCGACTGCAGAAAAGATGTAACACTGCCACCATGGCTGCTTCCGACACGCATGTCGTCACCAACCAGGTTCCGCCGCTGGAGAACTACAACCCGGCCACCTCGCCCGTCCTGGCCGAGGCGCTGATCCGCGAAGGCGGTCAATGGGGCACCGACGAGGTGTTCGAACTGGGCGCACTCTCGGGTTCGGCGCAGGCTCAACGATGGGGCGAGCTGGCCGATCGCCACCGTCCGGTGCTGCACACCCACGACAGCGTCGGTCACCGCGTCGACGAGGTCGAGTACGACCCCGCCTATCACGAGCTGATGAGAGTGGCGGTCGGCCACGGCCTGCACGCCGCCCCCTGGGCGGATGACCGGCCGGGTGCGCACGTGGTGCGGGCGGCCAAGACCTCGGTGTGGACCCCCGAACCGGGCCACATCTGCCCGATCTCGATGACCTACGCCGTGGTGCCGGCGCTGCGTCACAACCCCGAACTGGCGGCCGTCTACGAACCGCTGCTGACCAGCCGCGCCTACGATCCGGTGCTTGCCGTACCCACGACGAAGGCGGGCATCACCGCAGGCATGTCGATGACCGAGAAGCAGGGCGGCTCCGACGTGCGGGCCGGCACCACGCAGGCGGTGCCGAACGGTGACGGGACCTACCGGCTCACCGGACACAAGTGGTTCACCTCCGCGCCGATGTGCGACATCTTCCTGGTGCTCGCCCAAACAGCCGGGGGCGAGCGAAGCGACGGGGGATTGAGCTGCTTCTTCCTGCCCCGGATCCTCCCCGACGGCAGCCGCAACCGGATGTTCCTGCAGCGGCTGAAGGACAAACTGGGCAACCACGCCAACGCGTCCAGTGAGGTCGAGTACGACGGCGCCACCGCGTGGCTCGTCGGCGAGGAGGGTCGCGGGGTGGCGACCATCATCGAGATGGTCAACCTGACCCGGCTGGATTGCACGCTGGGTAGTGCGACCAGCATGCGAAACGGCCTCACCCGCGCGATCCACCACGCGCAGCACCGAAAAGCCTTCGGCGCCTACCTGATCGATCAGCCGTTGATGCGCAATGTGCTGGCCGATCTCGCTGTCGAGGCCGAGGCGGCGACGATGCTGGCGATGCGGATGGCCGGCGCCACCGACCGGGCGGTGCGCGGCGACGAGCGGGAGACACTGCTGCGCCGCATCGGTCTGGCCGCGGCCAAGTACTGGGTGTGCAAGCGGGCGACCCCGCACGCCGCCGAGGCGATGGAGTGCCTCGGCGGCAACGGCTACGTCGAGGACTCCGGGATGCCGCGGCTCTACCGCGAAGCACCGCTGATGGGGATCTGGGAGGGCTCCGGCAACGTCAGCGCGCTGGACACCCTGCGCGCGATGGCGACCAAGCCCGAATGCATCGACGTGCTGTTCGACGAGCTCGCCGGCACCGAGGGGCAGGACGTCCGGCAGGATCGCCGCGTGGCGGAGCTCAAGGCGTCTCTCGGCGACGCCGAGACGATTCAGTACCGGGCCCGCAAGGTGGCCGAGGACATCTCGCTGGCGCTGCAGGGCTCGTTGCTGCTGCGCCACGGTCACCCGGCGGTGGCCGATGTGTTCCTCGCGAGCCGGCTGGGCGGACAGTGGGGCGGGGCGTTCGGCACGCTGCCCACCGGCCTGGACCTCGCGCCGGTCCTCGAACGAGCCATGGTCAAGGCGTGAGCACGCGCGAGATGCCAGAACTGCGCGGCCTGTGGTGTGCCGACGCGCGCGCTGGCGGGGACATGGTGACTTCATGACCCACGCGATCAGGCCCGTCGACTTCGACGATCTGAAGACGATGACCTACGAGGTCACCGACCGGGTCGCCCGCATCACGTTCAACCGCCCGGAGAAGGGCAACGCGATCATCGCCGACACGCCGCTGGAACTCTCGGCGCTGGTGGAGCGGGCCGACCTGGATCCCGACGTGCACGTCATCCTGGTGTCGGGGCGCGGCGAAGGATTCTGCGCCGGATTCGACCTGTCCGCCTACGCCGAGGGATCGTCGTCGGCCGGCGGTGGCAGCCCCTACCGCGACACCGTGTTGTCGGGCCGGACGCAGGCCGTCAACCATCTGCCCGATCAACCGTGGGACCCGATGATCGACTATCAGATGATGAGCCGGTTCGTCCGCGGGTTCTCCAGCCTCATGCACGCCGACAAGCCGACGGTCGTCAAGATCCACGGGTACTGCATCGCCGGGGGCACCGACATCGCCCTGCACGCCGACCAGGTGATCGCCGCTGCCGACGCCAAGATCGGTTACCCGCCGACCCGGGTGTGGGGGGTGCCGGCCGCCGGGATGTGGGCGCACCGCCTGGGTGATCAACGCGCCAAACGGCTTCTGCTGACCGGCGACTGCCTCACCGGGGCGCAGGCCGCCGAGTGGGGACTCGCCGTCGAGGCACCCGACGCCGCGGATCTCGACGAGCGCACCGAACGGCTGGTGCAGCGCATTGCCGCGGTTCCGGTCAACCAGCTGATCATGGTCAAGCTCGCGATGAACAGCGCGCTGTACAACCAGGGCGTGGCCAACAGCGCGATGATCTCCACCGTGTTCGACGGCGTCGCCCGACACACCCCCGAAGGGCACGCGTTCGTCGCCGACGCCCGCGAGCACGGCTTCCGTGACGCCGTGCGCCGCCGCGACGAGCCGTTCGGCGACCACGGCCGGAAGGCTTCCGGGGTGTGACGGTGGCGACCCTGTCGCGGATGACCGCTCGCTCGGTGGTGCTCAGCGTGCTGCTGGGTGCCCACCCCGCTTCGGCCACAGCGAGCGAGTTGCTCAGGCTGACAGCGGATTTCGACCTCAAAGAGCCGACTGTGCGGGTCGCGCTGACCCGCATGGTGGGGGCGGGGGACCTGGTGCGGTCCGCGGACGGCTACCGGCTGTCCGACCGCCTGCTGGCCCGGCAGCGACGCCAGGACGACGCCATCGACCCGCACACCCGCCCCTGGGACGGTTCGTGGCGGACGGTGGTGATCACCGGCGTCGGCGGTGACGCGCGTACCCGCGCCGCGCTGCGAACGGCCCTGCAGGACCGGCGGTTCGGCGAACTGCGCGAAGGGGTGTGGATGCGTCCGGCCAACCTGGACATCGATACCGACCCGGAGCTGAGCGACCGGGTCCGGACGCTGACGGCCCGCGACGACGCTCCGGCTCAGCTGGCGGCACTGCTGTGGGATCTGCCCGCGTGGGCGCGCTCCGGACACGCCCTGCTCGACGAGATGGCCTCGGCGCCCGACATTCCCGCACGCTTCGTCGTCGCGGCGGGCATCGTCCGGCACCTGCTCACCGATCCGGTGCTGCCCGACGAGCTGCTACCGGCGGCCTGGCCCGGCGCCGCACTGCGCCGCGCCTACCACGACTTCGCCGCCGAACTGGTCGCGCGGCGTGACGATGTCGACCTGATGGAGGCGAAATGACCGATTCGGCAGGCGGGGTGCGCGTCGAGAGGAACGGCGCGGTCACCACGGTCATCATGGACCGCCCGCACGCGCGCAACGCCGTCAACGGCCCGGCCGCCGCCGAGTTGCACGCCGCGTTCGACGACTTCGATTCCGACGACAGCGCCGCCGTCGCGGTGCTGTGGGGTGACAACGGCACCTTCTGCGCCGGAGCCGATCTCAAGGCGTTCGGTACCGCTGAGTCCAATCCCGTGCACCGCAGCGGTCCCGGCCCGATGGGGCCCAGCCGGATGGTGTTGTCCAAGCCGGTGATCGCGGCGATCAGCGGCTTCGCCGTCGCCGGAGGGCTGGAACTGGCGCTGTGGGCCGATCTGCGGGTGGTCGAGGAGGACGCCACCATGGGGGTGTTCTGCCGGCGTTGGGGGGTGCCGCTGATCGACGGCGGCACCGTACGGCTGCCCCGCCTGATCGGGCACAGCCGGGCGATGGACCTGATCCTGACCGGCCGTGCCGTAGGAGCCGAGGAAGCCCTGGCGATCGGGTTGGCCAACCGGGTGGTGCCCACCGGCCAAAGCCGGGACAAGGCCGAGGAACTGGCCGCCGAACTCGCCGGCCTACCTCAGCAGTGCCTGCGCGCGGACCGCCTGTCGGTGCTGCACCAATGGGGCCGGTCCGAGGCCGAGGCGATGGACTTCGAGTTCGGCAGCATGTCCCGGGTGGCGGCCGAATCGCTCGAGGGTGCTTCCCGGTTCGCGGCCGGCGCCGGCCGTCACGGCGCCAAGGCCTGAGAGCCCTATGTCAAG
>NZ_BLTG01000004.1 GCF_017312405.1 Mycobacterium sp. PO1 | reverse complement strand
GTAGGACCGCGACGGCGGTATCGGCTGTTTCGTCGTCATGAATCTCGGCGTAGGCCACGCGAGAGTGATCATCGATGACGGTGTGTACGAAGGCATGCCCGAGCAACGGCTGGCGGTTCGTCGGCCGCTCTCAGGGCAAGAAGAATCGACACCTGACCACCGGGGTCAACCGCAGCCGACACCGCCAGCCGTTGCTCGGGCATGCCTTCGTACACACCGTCATCGATGATCACTCTCGCGTGGCCTACGCCGAGATTCATGACGACGAAACAGCCGATACCGCCGTCGCGGTCCTACACCGTGCGGCGGCGTGGTTCGCCGAGCGCGGGATCACCGTTGAAGCGGTGCTGTCAGACAACGGCGGCTGCTACCGCTCCCACGCATGGCGCCACGCGTGCCACGACCTCGGCATAAGACACCGCCGGACCCGACCGTACCGACCCCAAACCAACGGAAAGATCGAGCGCTTTCACCGCAGCATGACCGCCGAATGGGCCCTCGCCCGCTTCTACCCCAACGAACGGGCGAGGCGATCTGCACTACCGGCATGGCTGCATACCTACAATCACCACCGGCAACACTCAGCAATCGGGAAGGTCCCACCCATCACAAGGTTGACCAACCTGCCTGGGCAGTAGACCTAGACGGCCACGCCGTGGCTCGTATCGTGACGGGCCGTGCACACTAGCGTCCCCGCCTGGCCGTGCTTGTTGTTGATGCACCACACGGGATGACCCAGCCCTGCCTCAACTGGGTCCAGGATGTGCTCACCGATACGAACTGGACGGTGCCAGCGGTCTGTTACCCTGCACGGGCATTCCGTCCGGAAGCCATGATGCTGATTCTCGATGCTGCGGGCTGAGCCACTGATTATGCTCGAATATCGTTCACAAACATACTGTGAGCTGTGGTTATCCGGTGCCCTCGGTGAGATTCGAACTCACACTGTACGGGTTTTGAATCCGTTTCCTCTGCCAGTTGGGATACGAGGGCGTCGCACCGTGTCAGTGCGCGGCCTTTCACCATAGAGGATGCCCCCGCGCTCGCTCATCCGGCCCGGGAGCGCCACAATGTCCTCATGTCATCGCCTGGTGCGTCACCGACCGACGCCGTCCCCGCACGCCGCGTTCTCGTCGCCGAGGACGAGGCGCTCATCCGGCTCGACCTGGCGGAGATGCTGCGCGACGAGGGTTACGAGATCGTCGGCGAGGCCGGCGACGGGCAGGAGGCCGTCGACCTGGCCGAATCGCTGCGGCCCGATCTGGTGATCATGGACGTCAAGATGCCGCGACGTGACGGCATCGACGCGGCCTCGGAGATCGCCGCCAAGCGGATCGCCCCGATCGTCATCCTGACCGCATTCAGCCAACGCGAGCTCGTCGAACGTGCCCGCGACGCCGGCGCGATGGCCTATCTGGTCAAGCCGTTCAACATCTCCGACCTGATCCCGGCCATCGAGGTGGCGGTCAGCCGATTCAGTGAGATCGCCGAGCTGGAGAAGGAGGTCGCCAGCCTTTCCGACCGGCTGGAGACCCGCAAGCTGGTGGAACGCGCCAAAGGCCTGTTGCAGACCAAGCAGGGCATGACCGAGCCCGAGGCGTTCAAGTGGATCCAACGTGCGGCCATGGATCGCCGCACGACGATGAAGCGGGTGGCCGAGGTCGTCATGGAGACGCTGGATCCGCCGGGCGAGAACGCGGACAACGGCGAGAAATAGCTCGACGCCGGCCCCGTCCGGTTAAGAGTGCGTTTCCGAGCCGTGTTTCCGCGCCGATGAGCGGCGCGGCGCACACGCCGCGTTGTCCAACATCACGCATCACGGCTACTGGTTGGTTATGGTTTCCCGCGAAGCGTCGCCTCCCCGGCTGTCCTGGGTAGGGCCCCGGCGGCGCCGATCAACTCAGTGAACCGGAGGTGAAGCGTGCGAGGTCGCGTGGCACGGAGTGCATTTGCTCTCACAAGTGCGGGTCTGGTGGTGCTCGGCCTGGCCGGCTGCAGCCAGTCGGCGCCGGAACAGGATTCCGGCGATTCGGACCTGTCGATCGTCGAGCAGGTCCAGATCGACGAGAACGGCGCCGAAGTGCAGGCCGACGCCAGCGCCGACCCGGCGGATCCCGCCGGTGACGGCAACGCCACCTGCCCACCCATCTCGATCGCGATGGCCGGCGCGCTCACCGGCCCTGATGCCGCGCTGGGCATCAACATCCGCAACGGTGTGCAGCTCGCGGTCGACAAGCACAACGAGGCCAATCCGGGTTGCCAGATCCAGCTGAAGACCTTCGACACCGAAGGTGATCCGCAGAAGGCCACCGCGATCGCCCCGCAGATCGTCGACGACCAGTACACCGTCGGCCTGGTGGGCCCCGCGTTCTCCGGCGAGACCAAGGCCACCGGCGGCGTGTTCAACCAGGCCGGCCTGACCGCGGCGACCGCCTCGGCGACCAACGTCACGCTCTCCGAACAGGGCTGGCGGACCTTCTTCCGCGGCTTGGCCAACGACGGCGTGCAGGGCCCCTCGGTCGCCAACTACATGAAGAACACCCTCGGCATGCAGAAGGTGTGCGTCGTCGACGACAGCACCGACTACGGTCTCGGTCTGGCCCAGGCGATCCGCGACACCCTCGGCCCGGTGGCCGACTCCGGCTGCAACATCTCGGTCAAGAAGGGCGACAAGGACTTCTCGGCGGCGGTGACCCAGATCGACGGTGTCGCTCCCGACGGGGTGTTCTTCAGCGGCTACTACGCCGAAGCCGCGCCGTTCGTGCAGCAGCTGCGTGACGGCGGCGTCGAGACCACCTTCGTCACCGGTGACGGCGTCAAAGACCCCGAGTTCGTCAAGCAGGCCGGCCAGTCGGCGGCTGACGCGGTGATCTCGTGCCCGTGCGGCCCGGCCTCGGAGCAGTTCGCCCAGGAATACACCGACAAGTTCGGCCAGGCCCCGGGCACCTACAGCACCGAGGGCTACGACCTGGGCACCATCATGGTCAAGGCCGTCGACTCCGGCGCGATCACCCGTCCGGCCATGCTGGACTACTTCGCGAACTACGACGGGCAGGGAGTGGCCCGCCGTTACCAGTGGACCCCCGAGGGCGAGCTGACCACCAGTCTGATCTGGATGTACAAGGTCCAGTAGTCGACGAGGACGAAACGCGTCCGGAACAGCGAGGTTCCGGACGCGTTTTCGTCGCTCACCCGGTCTCCAGGAGCCCTCCCGCGGATGATGCCCGACTGTCTCACCGAGTACGCCTGCCTCGCGGCGAACATCGACTTCAACGTCGATGGGCTCCGTAACGGGTTCTGGCAGTTGACGATCGACGGTTTGGCCTGGGGCGCCATCTACGCCCTGGTCGCGGTCGGTTACACGCTGGTGTACGGCGTGCTGAAGTTGATCAACTTCGCTCACGCCGAGATCTTCATGGTCGGCATGTTCGGCGCCTACTTCTGCCTGGACATGATCCTGGGCTTCACGCCGAGCGGCAACGACTACAACCTCGGCATCGGGCTGACCGTGTTCTACCTGTTGGTGGCCATGCTTTTCGCGATGGCCGTGTCAGGCACGGCGGCAGTCGGTCTGGAGGCGGTGGCATACCGTCCGCTGCGGCGGCGCAATGCCAGTCGGCTGTCGTTTCTGATCACCGCGATCGGCATGTCGTTCGTCCTGCAGGAGTTCGTCCACTTCATCCTGCCGAGCATCATCGACGGGTACGGCGGCAGCAACGCCCAGCAGCCGATCATGCTGGTGGTTCCCGAAACCCAGTTCACGGTCTTCGGCGCCGACGTCAGCAACGTCACCCTCGTCATCATCGCCGCGGCACTGCTGCTTGCGCTGCTGACCGACATGGCCATCAACCGCACCCGGCTGGGCCGCGGCATCCGGGCGGTGGCCCAGGACCCCGCCACCGCGACCCTGATGGGGGTGTCGCGCGAACGAATCATCATGACCACCTTCCTGATCGGCGGTCTGCTCGCCGGCGCGGCGGCGCTGCTCTACACGTTGAAGGTGCCCCAGGGCATCATCTACTCCGGCGGGTTCCTGCTGGGCATCAAGGCCTTCTCGGCGGCGGTACTCGGTGGTATCGGCAACCTGCGCGGCGCGCTGCTCGGCGGTCTGCTGCTCGGCGTGATGGAGAACTACGGTCAGGCGCTGTTCGGTACGCAGTGGCGTGACGTGGTCGCCTTCGCGCTGCTGGTTCTGGTGTTGTTCTTCCGGCCCACCGGCATCCTGGGGGAGAGTCTGGGGAAGGCACGCGCATGAGTGTGGGGAAGACGGGCGCCGACGGGAAGGGCACCACAGCGACAGGCAATGCGCTGCTGGCTCCCGGCGACGTGCTGCGGCGCTGGTGGGCCGATCGAATCCGGGTGCAGAAATGGGGTGTCGGCCTGCTGGCGTTCGGCGCGCTGGCACTGCTGCCGCTGTACACCCCGCACTTCCTGGACACCCCGGGCATCAGCTTCGGCGGCACGATGGCGCAGTTCGCGATGGTGGCGATCATCGCGATCGGCCTCAACGTCGTGGTGGGGCAGGCGGGGCTGCTCGACCTGGGGTACGTCGGCTTCTACGCCGTCGGCGCCTACACCGTCGCACTGCTGACCAGCCCTGAGAGTCCCTGGAACCAGGTCGGCGTGTCGAAGTTCTTCAGCACCGACTGGGCGTGGCTGGCCTGCGTGCCGATCGCCATGGCGATCACGGCGCTGACGGGTTTGATCCTGGGCACCCCCACGCTGCGGCTGCGCGGTGACTACCTGGCCATCGTCACGCTCGGGTTCGGCGAGATCATCCGCCTGATGGCCGACAACCTCTCCGACATCACCAACGGCCCGCGCGGACTCAACCAGGTCGCCTACCCCCGCCTCGGTACGTCCGAAGAGCTGCCCAACGGCGTGTTCTCCAGCGCCAACTCGTCGGGCGACGCGAACTACGGCACGTGGTGGTTCTGGCTGGGTCTGGCGTTGATCGTCGGCATCCTGCTGCTGGTCGGCAATCTGGAGCGCAGCCGGGTCGGGCGGGCCTGGATCGCCGTGCGCGAGGACGAGGATGCCGCCGAGATCATGGGTGTGCCGACGTTCCGGTTCAAGCTGTGGGCCTTCGTGATCGGCGCCGCGGTGGGTGGGTTGTCGGGCGCGCTGTACGCCGGTCAGGTGCAGTACGTCGCGCCGCCGACGTTCAACATCATCAACTCGATGCTGTTCCTGTGTGCGGTGGTGCTGGGCGGGCAGGGCAACAAACTCGGCGTGGTGTTCGGCGCGTTCGTGATCGTGTACCTGCCCAACCGGTTGCTCGGCGTGGAACTGTTCGGCATCAACCTCGGTGACCTGAAATACCTGTTCTTCGGGCTGGCGCTGGTGGTGCTGATGATCTTCCGGCCCCAGGGGTTGTTCCCGGTGCGTGCCCAACTGCTGGCCTACGGCAAGAGCGCGCGCAAGCTGTTGCGCGGCGCGGACGAGCAGGCACCGGTATGACCGAACCCCATCCGGACCCCGAGCAGGCCGCGCTGCACCGCGAAGTACACACCGCCGCCGGCGAAGTGCTGTTGCGCACCGAGGATCTGACGGTCAAGTTCGGGGGGCTGACCGCGCTGGACTCGCTGACCTTCGACATCCGGCGCGGGGAGATCCTCGGGCTCATCGGCCCCAACGGTGCGGGCAAGACGACCTGCTTCAACGCCATCACCGGCGTCTACCGGCCGACATCGGGCACGGTGCTGTTCGACGGCGCGCCGCTGGGCACGGTCAAACGCCACCAGATCACCCGCAAGGGCATTGCGCGCACGTTCCAGAACATCCGGTTGTGGGGCGAGATGACCGCGCTGGAGAACGTGGTCGTCGGTACCGACGCCCGGCACAAGACGTCGGTCCCCGGTGCGTTGTTCCGCAGCGCGCGTCACCGCCGCGAAGAGCGCGACGCGATCGAACGCGCCACGGCCCTGCTGCAATTCGTCGGCATCGCCCACCGAGGCGAGGAGAAGGCCAAGAACCTGCCCTACGGCGACCAGCGCCGCCTCGAGATCGCCCGCGCCTTGGCCACCGAGCCGAAGCTGCTCTGTCTCGACGAGCCCGCGGCCGGCTTCAACCCCAGCGAGAAGTCCGCGTTGATCGACTTGATCCGCAAGATCCGCGACGATGGCTACACCGTGCTGTTGATCGAACACGACATGAGGTTGGTGATGGGCGTGACCGACCGGATCGTGGTGCTGGAGTTCGGCCGCAAGATCGCCGACGGCCTGCCCGCCGACATCCGCGAGGATCCCGCGGTCGTCGCCGCCTACCTGGGGGTGCCGGATGACGAACTCCACTGAAACGACGCGTCGGGTGCTGCTGGAGGTGCGGGACGTCGTCGCGCACTACGGGCGGATCCAGGCGCTGCATGGGGTGTCGCTGGTGGTGCACGAAGGCGAGCTGGTCACGCTGCTGGGCTCCAACGGCGCCGGGAAAACCACCATCATGCGCGCCATTTCGGGTTTGCTGCCGCTGACGTCGGGATCGGTGTGGTTCGACGGCCGCGACGTCTCGCGGGTCAAGGCGCATCGGCGGGTCTCAGACGGGTTGATCCAGGCGCCTGAGGGGCGTGGGGTGTTTCCCGGCATGACCGTGACCGAGAATCTCGAAATGGGTTGCTATGGTCGCAAATTCGAGTCCAGGGCCGCGCACCGGGAACGTCAGGACTGGGTGTTCGAGACGTTCCCGCGCCTGGCTGAACGGCGGAACCAGATGGGCGGCACACTGTCCGGCGGCGAGCAGCAGATGCTGGCGATCGGACGCGCGTTGATGGCGCGGCCCAAGGTGCTGCTGCTCGACGAGCCCTCGATGGGGTTGGCGCCGATGGTGATCTCCCAGATCTTCAAGATCATCGCCGAGATCAATTCGACCGGTACCACGGTGCTCCTCGTCGAGCAGAACGCCCAGCAGGCGTTGAGCCGATCCGACCGGGCCTACATCCTCGAAACGGGGGAGATCACCCGCACCGGAAATGCGCGGGATCTGCTGGCCGACGACAGCATTCGCGCCGCCTACCTGGGTGTGGCGTAGGTCGCGTTCCGCGAGTGCGCGGGTCTGCACGCCTGCGCGCCGCGTGTCGGCGCGGCATTCTGCGCGCGCTCGTCGGCGCGGAGTGCGCTCACTCGATACGGAAGCGCTTGATTCGCGCGGTGGCGCCGGCGACCAACGTGATCCGGGTGCGGGGCAGGCCGAGGTGTTCGGCGAGCACTCGGAGCACCGCCGCGTTGGCCTTGCCGTCGACCGCCCGTTCGCGCACATAGATGGTCAGCGCACCGTCGGGCCCGGTCTGCACGAGTGGTCCCTTCGCGCTGCCGGGCTTCACCCGCACGGTGACGACGTCGGCCATAGGCTGCATTGCACCGCGAGCGCGCGCGGAATGCACGCCGTGCGCAGCGTGTCGCCGGACAAACAACACGCGCCGTGCGCGCTCAGCGCGCCCCGGTCTGCTTGCGCGCTCAGCGCGCCCGGTCTGCTTGCGCGCTCAGCGCGCGACCACGACCGAGGAGCCGTGTCCGAACAGGCCCTGGTTGGCGGTGATGCCGACGGTGGCGCCTTCGACCTGGCGGCCGGTGGCCTGGCCTTTGAGCTGCCAGGTCAGTTCGCAGACCTGGGCGATGGCCTGGGCGGGAATCGCCTCGCCGAACGAGGCCAGCCCGCCGGAGGGGTTGACCGGAATCCGGCCGCCCACGGCGGTGGCGCCGCTGCGCAGCAGTTGCTCGGCTTCACCCTTGGGGCACAGGCCGAGGTGTTCGTACCAGTCGAGTTCCAGCGCGGTGGACAGGTCATAGACCTCGGCCAGGCTCAGGTCTTCGGGTCCGATGCCGGCCTCGGCGTAGGCGGCATCGAGGATCTGGTCTTTGAAGACCCGTTCGGGGGCGTTGACCACGGCGGTGGAATCGGTGGCGATGTCGGGCAGTTCGGGCAGGTGCTGGGGATACTGCGGCGACTGCAGGCTCACCGCGCGCACCGACGGCACGCCGGCGACCGAGCCCAGGTGCTTCTCGGCGAAGCTCTTGCTGGCCACGATCAGCGCGGCCGCGCCGTCGGAGGTGGCGCAGATGTCCAGCAGTCGCAGCGGGTCGGAGACGACGGGGCTGGCCAGCACGTCTTCGACGGTGGCTTCCTTGCGGTAGCGGGCGTTGGGGTTGTTGAGGCCGTGGCGGGCGTTTTTGACCTTGACCTGGGCGAAGTCCTCCAGCGTGGCGCCGTGGAGGTCCATGCGGCGGCGCGCCAGCAGTGCGAAGTAGACGGTGTTGGTCGCGCCGATCAGGTGGAAGCGCTGCCAGTCGGGGTCGTTGCGGCGTTCTCCGCCGACGGGGGCGAAGAAGCCTTTGGGGGTGGTGTCGGCGCCGATGACCAGCGCGACGTCGCAGAGGCCGGCCAGGATCTGGGCGCGCGCGCTCTGCAGGGCTTGTGATCCGCTGGCGCACGCGGCGTAGCTGGAGGTGACCGGGACCCCGTTCCAGCCCAGTTTCTGGGCGAAGGTCGCGCCGGCCACGAAACCGGGATAGCCGTTGCGGATCGTGTCCGCGCCGGCGACGAGCTGGATCTGGCGCCAGTCCAGGCCGGCCTCGGCCAGTGCGGCGCGGGCGGCCACGACGCCGTACTCGGTGAAGTCGCGTCCCCATTTGCCCCACGGGTGCATGCCCGCACCCAGGATGTACACCGGTTCGGGAGTCGTCATCGCGCTGCACCTTCCGTGCTCGATGCGCCTGCGATTTTCCAGGCGTGAACGATGCGTTCCACACCGTCGTCGTCGACGTAGAGCGGCATGGTGGTCAGTTCCATGTCCATGCCGACCTTCAGGTCGGCGGCCAGGGTGCCCTCGACGACCTTGCCGAGCACGATCAAGCCCTCGTCGGCCAGTTCGACCGCGGCGACGGCGAAGGGTTCGAACGGGTCGGGGGACGGATACGGCGGGGGCGGGGCGTAGCGGTTCTCGGTGTAGCTCCACAGCTTTCCGCGACGCGACAACGGCACCTGAGCCAGGTCATCACCGTCGCAGGCCGGGTTGGGGCAGTTGTTGGCGCGCGGCGGGAAGACATAGGTCCCACACGTGTTGCACTTGCCGCCGATCAGGTAGGCGCCGCCGTCACCGTCAGTGGCGAACCATCCGTCGATCGCAGGGAGAGTTGAAGCTGACACGGGGTCAGCGTACCCAGTGCGGCGAAATAACTGAAACGTGTTCCAGTTCAGTCAGCCGCGGCGTCGAGCAGGATGCGCAGTAGCTCGTCCGGCTTGTCCCGCATCAGGTCGTGCTTTCCATCGAGCAGATGAATCTGCCAGGTCGGATCGTCGCGGACCCGCTCGTACGACGGTCGAATCGGCGACTCACCAGGCCAGTCCAGTGCGTAGACAAGCGTTCGCCGGAATCGGCAATGATCACTGAGCAGCCGCAGGGGCTGCATCAGGCTTGCCAGCGGATGGGAGGTGGCGCGCGGGTCGAAGAACGGCAGCGGCGGCACCCCGAAGCCGGTGTTGTCGACTTTGACGTACCAGGCACGCTCTGCCTCGTCCACGATGTCCCAGCAGGCCTCGCCGTCCTGCGGGACGACCGCGTCGACGAACACCATCGAGGTGATCCGCTCGGGAATGCGGTCGGCGACACCGGTGATCACCATGCCCCCGTAGCTGTGCCCGACGAGCACGAGGTCGTCCATGGACGCG
This sequence comes from Mycobacterium sp. PO1, assembly GCF_017312405.1. Classification (GTDB taxonomy): domain Bacteria; phylum Actinomycetota; class Actinomycetes; order Mycobacteriales; family Mycobacteriaceae; genus Mycobacterium. The sequence continues at coordinate 58,433 of NZ_BLTG01000004.1, read as the reverse complement.
TAGGCCTCGACCACCGCCAGGACGTCGGCGATGTGAGTGTCGAGATTCACAGCGCCGGCCAGCAAGTGTGCCCGTTCCGCGACGCCCGACAGGGTCACGGGGTGCACTCGGTACCCAACCGACCGTAGGGAGTTCGCAACGCCTTCGAAACACCAGGCACCGTGGCACATTCCGGGGACGAGGATGAATGCGGTCAAATTTCCTCCTGGGACGTCACATCCACGGTGACCGAGCCGCATCCATAAGTCCAATACATGTTTGTTCTGCAATCCATAATCAATGCTTATGGATTTTCGTCAGCTTGAGTACTTCGTGGCGGTCGTCGAAGAGCGCAGTTTCACTCGGGCCGCCGCGCGTGAACGGGTTGCGCAGCCCGCTGTCAGCGCCCAGATCCGCAGGTTGGAGCGCGCCGTCGGTCAGCCGTTGCTGCACCGAACCAGCCGGGAGATCGGTCTGACTCAGGCCGGGTGGGCGCTACTGCCGCACGCCCGTGCCGCGCTGGCTGCCCTCAGGGATGGTCGGGCGGCGGTCGACGAGATCGCCGGCGTGGTGCGTGGTGAGGTGGCGATCGGGACTGTCACGTCACACCCCTTCGACATCGCGCGTCTGCTGGCCGACTTCCATGCCGACCACCCGGCTGTTGAGATCGCTTTGACGACGGCGACATCCGACGAACTGATGGTCGAACTCCGCGACGGTCGACTCGACGCGGCGATCGCGTCGGTCGGCGTCGACGACGACCCGCCCGACTTGAACTTCGCGATGATCACCGAGGAGGTGATCGAGGCCGCCGTAGCCTCCTGCCACCCGCTTGCCGGCCGGAAGTCGCTGCGGCTGAGCGACTTGGCGCCTCATCCGGTCATATCGTTGCCGAGCGGCACCGGCCTGCGGAGCCGGCTGCAGGACGCGTGCGCGGCCGCCGGTGTGGTCCCGAGGATCGCTTTCGAGGCGACCAGCCCCCAGGAGCTTGCAGAGCTCGCCGTCCACGGCCTCGGCGTAGCCATCCTGCCGCAGTCGATGGCGCGGGCTCACCCCCAACTGCAGACCCTGCGAATAGTGCCGGCGCTGCGCGGCCGGCTGGTGTGGGCATGGCGTCGCGGCGTCAACGATCCGGCGGCGCGCCTGATCTGTGAGCGTGCGCTCCAGATGATCGGGGAGCGTCGGTCGGTGTCGTAGCCGGTGCCTAGAGTGAACGCGTGAGCCCAGCCAAGACCGCAGCGGAGACGAAGGCCGGCCAGACGTCAGACTCCAAGCCGACGCTGATGTTGCTCGATGGCAACTCTCTGGCGTTCCGGGCGTTTTATGCGCTGCCCGCGGAGAACTTCAAGACGCAGGGCGGGCTGACCACCAACGCCGTCTACGGCTTCACCGCGATGCTGATCAACCTGTTGCGTGACGAGCAGCCGAGCCACATCGCCGCGGCGTTCGACGTCTCCCGCCAGACCTTCCGCCTCGAGAAGTACCCGGAATACAAGGCGGGCCGGTCGGCGACCCCGGATGAATTCCGCGGCCAGATCGACATCACCAAGGAGGTGCTCGGCGCACTGGGCATCACGGTGCTCGCCGAGCCCGGGTTCGAGGCCGACGACGTCATCGCCACGCTGGCGACCCAGGCCCAGGGCGAGGGGTACCGCGTGCTGGTGGTCACCGGCGACCGGGACTCCCTGCAGCTGGTCAACGACGACGTCACCGTGCTGTATCCCCGCAAGGGGGTCAGCGAGCTGACCCGGTTCACCCCGGAGGCGGTGGTGGAGAAGTACGGTCTCACACCGGCGCAGTACCCGGACTTCGCGGCGTTGCGGGGCGACCCGAGCGACAACCTGCCCGGCATTCCCGGGGTGGGCGAGAAGACGGCGACGAAGTGGATCGCCGAGTACGGCACGCTGCAGGGCCTGGTCGACAATGTCGACAAGGTCAAGGGCAAGGTCGGCGACAACCTGCGCGCGCATCTGTCCAGCGTCGTGCTCAACCGCGAACTCACCGACCTGGTTCGCGACGTCCCGTTGGCGCAGACCCCGGACACATTGCGCATGCTCCCGTGGAACCGAGACCAGATCCATCGGCTCTTCGACGACCTCGAATTCCGGGTGCTGCGCGACCGGCTGTTCGACACGCTGGCTTCGGCTGATCCGGAGGTCGACGAGGGCTTCGATGTCCGCGGCGGCGCGCTAGAGCAGGGAACGCTGGCCGAGTGGTTGGCGCAATACGACCGCGGCGAGCGGTTCGGCCTGGCCGTCGTCGGCAACCATCTCGCGTTCGACAGCGACGCCACCGCGCTCGCCCTCGTCGCCCCGGACGGTGACGGCCGTTATCTCGACACCGCCACACTGCATCCCGACGACGAGGCGGCACTGGCGTCCTGGTTGGCCGACCCCGCGGTGCCGAAGGCCCTGCACGAAGCCAAGCTGGCGATGCACGACGTGCAGGGCAGGGGCTGGACGTTGGCCGGGGTCACCTCGGACACCGCGCTGGCGGCCTACCTGGTGCGGCCCGGACAACGCAGTTTCGCCCTCGACGACCTCTCGCTGCGTTACCTCAAGCGTGAGCTGCGCGCGGAAAACCCGGAACAGCAACAGCTTTCGCTGCTCGACGACAGCGACGGCGTCGACGACCAGGCGGTGCAGACGCTGCTGTTGCGCGCCAACGCGGTACGGGACCTGGCCGACGCTCTCGACGAGGAACTGGAGCGCATCGACTCCTCGGCGCTGCTGGGCAGCATGGAATTGCCGGTGCAGTGCGTGCTGGCCGAACTCGAGACCGCCGGCATCGCGGTGGACCTGCAGAAGCTCTCAGCGCTGCAAAGTGAGTTCGGCGATCAGATCCGCGACGCCGCGGAGGCGGCCTACGGGGTTATCGGCAAGCAGATCAACCTGGGCTCGCCCAAGCAGCTGCAGGTGGTGTTGTTCGACGAGTTGGAGATGCCCAAGACGAAACGCACCAAGACCGGCTACACCACCGACGCCGACGCGTTGCAGAGCCTTTTCGAGAAGACCGGACACCCTTTCCTGCAGCACCTGCTGGCCCACCGGGACGCGACCCGGCTGAAGGTGACAGTCGACGGGTTGCTCAACGCGGTGGCTTCCGACGGGCGCATCCACACCACGTTCAACCAGACGATTGCGGCCACCGGGCGTTTGTCGTCGACGGAGCCGAACCTCCAGAACATCCCGATCCGCACCGAAGCCGGCAGGCGGATCCGGGATGCCTTCGTCGTCGGCGGTGACGCGACGTACACCGAGTTGATGACCGCGGATTACAGCCAGATCGAGATGCGCATCATGGCGCACCTGTCCGGGGACGAGGGCTTGATCGAGGCGTTCAACACCGGCGAGGACCTGCACTCGTTCGTCGCCTCGCGGGCCTTCTCCGTGCCACTCGACGAGGTCACCGCCGAACTGCGGCGCCGGGTCAAGGCGATGTCCTACGGACTGGCCTACGGACTGAGCGCCTACGGGCTGGCCCAGCAGCTCAAGATCTCCTCGGAAGAGGCCAAGGTGCAGATGGAGCAGTACTTCGACCGGTTCGGCGGGGTGCGCGACTATCTGCGTGACGTCGTCGACCAGGCCCGCAAAGACGGATACACCTCTACGGTGTTCGGTCGCAGGCGTTACCTGCCCGAACTCGACAGCAGTAACCGCAACGTCCGCGAGGCCGCCGAGCGGGCCGCGCTCAACGCGCCGATCCAGGGCAGCGCTGCCGACATCATCAAGGTCGCGATGATCAACGTCGACAAGGCCGTCAAGGACGCCGGCCTGGCGTCGCGGATGCTGCTGCAGGTCCACGACGAGTTGTTGTTCGAAGTCGCCGACGGGGAGCGGGACACCCTCGACGCACTGGTTCGCGAGCACATGGGCAACGCGTATCCGTTGACGGTACCCCTGGAGGTGTCGGTGGGCTACGGACCCAGCTGGGACTCCGCGGCTCACTGAGGATGCAGGAGACGACGGACCGCACACAGTTCCTGGCCCGGCTGGGGGCTGCGATGGCCGGCGCGAGCTATCCGGTGACGTTCGTCCGGCAGACGCTCGAACGGGTGTCCGCCGGCTACGGCCAACACAACGAGGTCGTGGCCTTGCCCAACAACGTGCAGGTGGTGGGACCGACCTCCCGCGAGGGGACGCCGGTGGCTTCCGCCAGCGTCGGTTCGGCCCTGCGGTTCGACCAGACCTTCCCGCTCGCGCAGCTGGTGACCCGGACCGTCGAAGGCAGGGTGTCGCCCGCCGAGGGCCAGCGGGACCTGAACCGGATCATCGCGCGGCGCCGCCCGTATCCAGCGTGGGTCACCGTGCTCGGGTACGGCGTGTTCTCGGCAGGGCTCGCCCTGGTCATGGAACCCACCGTGCTCAACCTCGTGGCGGCCACGGTGCTCGGGTTCATGGTCGGGGTCATGTGGACGGTCAGCGAACGAGTGCCGGTGCTTGCTCCTGTGACGCCGGTGCTTGCCGCGGTGCTCGTGGCGGGGCTGTGCATCGTCGGCGCACAGTATCTGAGCCTTGACCATGTCGGGTTGCGAGCGCTGATCCCGCCCCTGGCGGTGTTCCTGCCAGGGTTGGCCATCACCGTCTCGGTGATCGAGCTGGCGGCCGGTGACGTCATCTCCGGTGCCAGCAGGCTCGTCGCAGGCTTCATGCAACTGGCGCAGCTCGCCTTCGGAATCTTCATCGCGAGCCACATGCTCGGGCTCGACGACGCGCAGCTGACCTCGCAGGCCGTGAACAAGCTCGGCCCGTGGGCGCCCTGGCTCGGGGTCGGCGTATTCGTCGTCGGCATCATGCTGTTCCTCGCGCCGCCACTGGCGTTCCTGCCCTGGCTGGCGGTGCTGGCCTACACCGCCTACGTCGCGCAGTATCTCGGCGATCTGCTGTTGGGTGGCTACACCAGCGGGTTCTTCGGGGCGCTCGCCCTGACAGTCGCGGCGCTGATGATCGCGCGGCGCCGGGACTCGCCGCCTGCGGTGGCGATGGTCGTCCCCGGCTTCTGGCTGCTGGTGCCGGGCTCGCTGGGGCTGATCGGGGTGGCGGAGTTGTTCGGAGCCGACGGCGATTCGGCGTTGCCGGCCACGCTGATCTCGATGATCGCCATCGCGTTCGGGGTGCAGGCGGGTCTGGTGGCCTGGCAGCTGGTCCGCCGACGCCGACAGCGTCACTGACGCCCAGTTGTCGCCGACGTCGACATCTCGCGGCTGGGGTGATCGTGCATGTGCATGATCAACTCACGCGGCCCGGTGGGCAGCCGCCAATGAAACGTGATGGCCGCGAGCCGAAGCACCGTGGCGACTGCGGAGCCCACCACCACCGCCAGCCACTGATGGCCGACGTGGTCGATCGCGACGTAGAGCACCGCCCCGAGCATCGCGGGCGCGGCGTACATGTCGTCGGGTCCCAGCACCATCGGTACCTCGCGCGCCACCACGTCGCGCATCGCGCTTCCCGCGACTGCAGAGATCACGCCCAGCAACGCGGCAGCGAACCAGCTGGCCCCGTGATCGGCCGCGATCGCCGCGCCCGAGGTCGCGAAGAACCCCATGCCGACCGCGTCCAGCACCAGCACGAGCTGGTTGAGCTGGATCACCCATTTGGCGAAGACCGTGGTCAATGCCGACGCTGCCAGGCAGACGGTGATGTCCTGCCAGTGTTGGATCGACGCCGGTGGCGCCAGATCCAGCAGCATGTCCCGCAGGACGACGCCGCCGATTCCGCTCAGTACCGCCAGTGTGGCGATACCGAACAGATCGAACCCTTTGCGCACTCCGACGACCGCCCCCGAGGTCGCCAGCACGGCGATACCGACGTAGTTGACGAGGTGTTGGATCACGACCCGCACGCTAGGGCGGAAAGCTGACAGCTACCTTCCAGGCGGCTGAAAACCACGAAGCTGGACGCCGGCGTGGTAACCCGCCAGCTGTCTCAGCGCAGGCGAGGCGGCGCGGGCAGCGTAGACGGCGTGGGTCTCGTCGACCAACAGTGCGGCGACGCGGTGATCACCGAACCCGCGGTCGATGCGGTCGCGCACGAACGCCAGTTCCACGACCTGCTGGGCGAACCGCTTCACCGATTCACCGGCCTGCTTCCCGCCGAACCGGGAGGCTTCGGCGATCGCGCGCTTGCGGGTGGCGATGGCGCCCAGCCAGCTGGCTTCGTTGGCGGTCACGACACCGGCGGCCACCATGCCCGGCAGTTTGGCGGCCACGATGCGTTGTTCGCGCCGCCGGTTGTACAGCGCGAGCGCGACGGTCGCCCCGAAAACCGGCATCATCCACAGCACATACACCGCGAAGTAGCCCTCGGGGCCCAGCAGCGCCGAGCCGTTCCACATCGCATGCAACAGCACGGCTCCGGCGTAGCCGGCCACGATGCAGCCGGTCTTGGCGATGGCGCTGCGTCGGTGCAGCGCGAACCAGACGCCCAGCGCGAACAGCGTGGTGAACAGAGAATGCGCGAAGGGCGCCATCACCAGGCGCAGAGCCGCGGTGGCCAGCGAGTCCGCCAGCGACTCACCGTCGGCGATGTAGAGGATGTCCTCCAGCCAGGCAAATCCCGCCCCGACCAGTCCGGCGTAGACCAGACAATCGGTCAGCGAGTTCATCTCGTTGCGGCGGGCACCGGTCATCATGAGCAGCAGGAACAAACCCTTGGCCGCTTCCTCGGTTACCGGCGCGGCCAGGACCAGCGTGAGTGCGCTCGGGGTCGCCTCGTCGGTGGCCGGTGTGCCGGCGCTGAACCAGACCTCCAGAACGATCTGCAGCACCGCGGACATCAGCACCGCGACCGACGTTCCCCACAGGAACGCGAACAGCAGCAGCCGCGGCGGTTCGGGCTCCCACCGGTCGAGCCACAGGTAGGCCAGCACCACGACAGTCATCGCGGCGCTGGACAACACGAACCCCACCGCGGTGCCCGCCGGGTTCACCGCGGTCAGCAGGATGACCAGCAGGCCGGCCAGCGTCCCCAGCGTGATCAGTACGCCGATCGGTGCGCCGACGCTGCGCACCCGACGCACGAACGGCGCTCCCGCCGGTGTGCCAGGATGGACGGGTCCGCCGTAGGCGCCGGGGAAAGACACCTGAGCAGCCTATCGACCAGCACAGATGTGCGCCGGCGGCTGGGTCGCTGTCGACCTGCGGTGTCAGCGCCGAGGCGACCAGGTTTGTTCGGGCTGCACCCCGTCGAGTAAACTCGTCACGCACCTGTGTGCAAGATCTCAGGTCACGCAACAACCACAATTGTCCCTACGATCGAACCTGTCCGGAGCAACCCACCATATGCCAAGTCCCTCCGTCACCTCGCCGCAAGTAGCCGTCAACGACATCGGCTCGAGCGAGGACTTTCTCGCCGCCATCGACAAAACCATCAAATACTTCAACGATGGCGACATCGTCGAGGGAACGATCGTCAAGGTTGACCGTGACGAAGTCCTTCTCGACATCGGCTACAAGACCGAAGGCGTCATCCCTTCTCGTGAGCTGTCCATCAAGCACGACGTCGACCCCAACGAGGTTGTGTCCGTCGGCGATGAGGTCGAAGCTCTGGTCCTCACCAAAGAGGACAAAGAAGGCCGCCTGATCCTGTCCAAGAAGCGCGCCCAGTACGAGCGCGCCTGGGGCACCATCGAAGAGCTCAAGGAGAAAGACGAGGCCGTCAAGGGCACCGTCATCGAGGTCGTCAAGGGCGGCCTGATCCTCGACATCGGGCTGCGCGGCTTCCTGCCCGCCTCGTTGGTCGAAATGCGTCGTGTTCGCGATCTGCAGCCGTACATCGGCAAGGAGATCGAGGCCAAGATCATCGAGCTCGACAAGAACCGCAACAACGTCGTGCTCTCGCGGCGTGCGTGGCTGGAGCAGACGCAGTCCGAGGTGCGCAGCGAGTTCCTCAACCAGCTCACCAAGGGCGCCATCCGCAAGGGTGTGGTCTCCTCGATCGTCAACTTCGGCGCCTTCGTCGATCTCGGCGGTGTCGACGGCCTGGTGCACGTCTCCGAGCTGTCGTGGAAGCACATCGACCATCCCTCCGAGGTCGTGCAGGTCGGCGACGAGGTCACCGTCGAGGTGCTCGACGTCGACATGGATCGCGAGCGGGTTTCGCTGTCGCTCAAGGCGACTCAGGAAGATCCGTGGCGTCACTTCGCCCGCACCCACGCCATCGGCCAGATCGTGCCGGGCAAGGTCACCAAGCTGGTGCCGTTCGGCGCGTTCGTCCGCGTCGAGGAGGGCATCGAGGGCCTGGTGCACATCTCCGAGCTGTCCGAGCGCCACGTCGAGGTGCCCGACCAGGTGGTCCAGGTCGGCGACGATGCGATGGTCAAGGTCATCGACATCGACCTCGAGCGTCGCCGGATCTCGCTGAGCCTCAAGCAGGCCAACGAGGACTACAACAGCGAAGAGTTCGAGGCCTGGAAGTACGGCATGGCCGACAGCTACGACGACCAGGGCAACTACATCTTCCCCGAGGGCTTCGACGCCGACACCAACGAATGGGTGGAGGGTTTCGAGAAGCAGCGTGACGAGTGGGAGGCGCGCTACGCCGAGGCGGAGCGCCGCTACAAGATGCACACCGCCCAGATGGAGAAGTTCGCCGCGGCGGAGGCCGAGGAGGCCGCGCGTCCGGCGTCCAACGGCACGTCGCGGTCCGAGGAGTCGTCGGCAGGCGGGTCGCTGGCCAGCGACGCCCAGCTGGCGGCGCTGCGCGAAAAGCTCGCCGGCAACGCGTAGTTCGACACACGAACGGAGGCCCTGGCTCGATTCGAGCCGGGGCCTTCGTCGTTGGGTGACGGGGTCATCGTCGTTGGGTGACGGGGTCATCGTCGTCTGGTGACGGGGTCATCGTCGTCTGGTGACGGTGTCCTGACACACTGATCCGGTGCTGCGCATTGGGTTGACCGGAGGAATCGGGGCAGGCAAGTCCACGGTGTCGGCGACGTTCAGTGAACTCGGTGGCATCGTCGTCGACGGGGACGTGATCGCCCGTGAGGTCGTCGAACCCGGCACCGAGGGGCTGACCCGCCTGGTCGAGGCATTCGGTGACGGCATCCTGTCCGAAGACGGAGCGCTGAATCGGCCCGCGCTGGCGGCGATCGCGTTCAGCGACGACGAGAAGCGCGCGACCCTCAACGGCATCGTGCACCCGCTGGTGGCGCACCGCCGCTCGGAGCTGATCGAGGCCGCGCACGCCGATGCAGTCATCATCGAGGACATTCCGCTGCTGGTAGAATCCCAGATGGCGCCGATGTTCCCGCTCGTGGTGATCGTGCACGCCGACCCGGACCTGCGGGTCAAACGCCTGATCGAGTACCGCGGCTTCACCGAAGAGGACGCCCGCGCGCGCATCGCCGCCCAGGCTTCCGAGGAGCAGCGTCGCGCCGTGGCCGACGTCTGGCTGGACAATTCCGGCAGCGCCGGCGAACTCGTCGAGAAGGCCCGTGCCCTGTGGCACGACCGCATCCGACCCTTCGCCGACAACCTGCAGGCCCGTCGGCCCGCGCGGACTCAACCCGTGCTGGTGGCGGCAGACCCGGACTGGCCCGTGCAGGCGCGGCGGATCGTGGCCCGGCTGAACACCGCATGCGGGCACCGCGCTTCGCGGATCGACCACATCGGGTCCACCGCCGTCGCCGGCATGGACGCCAAGGACATCATCGACGTCCAGGTCACGGTCGCCTCCCTTGATGACGCCGACGGGCTCGGTGACGCGTTGCTGTCAGCCGGCTACGTGGCCACCGCTGTCACAGCCGACGTCGGCAAGCCCGATGCGCGCAGCACCCAGGCACCGTTCGACCACACCGACGACGACGCACTGTGGGGCAAGCGGCTGTACTGTTCGGCCGATCCGGGTCGCCCGACCCACGTGCACCTGCGGGTGGCGGGGTGGCCCGGTCAGCAGTTCGCGTTGCTGTTCGTCGACTGGTTGCGGGCCAACCCAGACGCCGCGTCGGACTATCTCGCGCTCAAGCGCCGCGTCGCCGACGCCGGGCCGGCCGACGGGAGTGCCTATGCCGCGGCGAAGGAGCCGTGGTTCCTCGACGCCTACCGTCGGGCCTGGGCGTGGGCCGATGCGACCGGATGGCGTCCCAGCGCGTAGCTGGACGTTCGGCCGCTAGGCCGGTGCCGGCGCCACCTCCGAGGACGGGGCCGGGGCGGCCGGTTCCGCCGGCGGCGCAGGTGCGGCGGGAATCGCCGCGTCGAGGCCGCCGACGGGCGCCTGGCAGGTCAGGGCGCCGAAGTCGGGGTCGTCGCGCTGGGGGGTCAGCCGTGGCCCGACGAAGTCGTCGGCTTGGGCGACCACCGCGTCGTCGACCAGGATCTCGCAGTGCAGGTTCGCCGAGTACGGCCACTCGATGGACACGCGGATGTTGGCGGTCTGCGATGCGGGTAGCACGGCGTTGGCCTCGAACACCCGGCCCGGCACCATTGTCGGGTTGGCGGTGTGGAACTGGTCTCCCTCGGTGCGGTAGGTGATCGTCGCACCGCGCGAGACCCCGTCGACGCGAGCCCGGTAGACGATGTTGTGCAGGACCTGCTCGGCCGCGGCGGGCGGCGCCTCGGTCTGGGACGGCTCCGGCTGGGCCGACGCCGGTGGGGCAGTCAGCAGGGTGCACGCCACGGCGACGGCGACCGGTAGCGGCCATCTGCGCGGAACGAACCTCATGACTGCCGACATTACAACTTCCCGTCGCTGTCGATCACATGCGCTGGGGGAGGCGGTCGTCGTCATCATCAAGATCATCGCCGCGTGCCAGCCGGTTCGTTACCCGCCCCGTCGAGACCTCCTCAGCCTGGCTGGCACCGCGGGCACCAGACAGTGCTGCGGCCGCCGACTCGGCCGCGGCTCACCCTCGCGCCGCACCGGGGGCAACTGGGATCGGGGTCGTCCCTGACCCGGGTGAGCCAGCGCCGTAGCCCCGGAACGCAACCGTGACGCACCGCGGTGCGCAACACGCTGGTCACGGCGCGGTGCAACTGCCGTATGTCGCTGTCGTCGAGCGCGGCGATGCGGATCTTGGGGTTCAGCCGGGCACGCCAGCAGATCTCGTCGACCAGCAGATTGCCCAGCCCTGCGATCACCGACTGGTCCATGAGGGTCGGCTTGAGCGCGCCGCGGTGGCGCCGCAGGATCTCAGTGAACACGTGCCGATCGAGACCGAGCGCGTCGGGCCCCTGGTCACCGAGCATGTCGTCGAGGTCATCATTGTCTTCGTGGTCGTCTTCGTGGTCGCCGACCAGCCAGATCCCACGCAGTTTGCGCTGATCGGCGTAATGCAGTTCACCGCGGTCCAGGGTGATCACCACGCGGTCGTGGCGGTCACCGTCTCCGGCGGACGTGTAGTAGGGGCGTCCGGTCATCCCGCTGTGCACCAGCAGCGTCGGACCTTCGGCGGGGAGCAGCAGCCACTTGCCGTGGCGCCTCGGCTCCTCGAACCGGCGACCGGACAGCACCCGGTTCAGGGCACGGGCCGAGGCGTTCCGCAGCACACCGGAGTCACGGACCTCGACGGAGTCGATGCGGCGGCCGGGCAACGTCGCGGACAACCGTTCGCGGAAGCCCTCGACGTCAGGAAGTTCGGGCATGTCCGTGGCATACCCGCAGCCGCTCGAACTACGCGTCGCGCCAGGTCAGCGTGACGCCGAGGGTGGCCAGCCAGCGGTGCAGATCGTGGTCGTGGGTGGCCAGCGCGCCGACGGTGGAGATCGCGGTGTGGACTGCGCGCTCCCCGACTTCGGAGCTGAGCAGACCGTCACGCACGGCGACCAGCAATTCGTCCACGTCGGTGACCTCGACCGATCTGCCGGTTCGGACGACCAGGTCCAGGTAGTGGTCTTCACTGCGCCACCGCTGCGGGCCCGGTGAGTAGCGGCCCACATCCAGGTAGAAGTCCTGGTCCCGCTCGTAGCCGGGGTTGAAGTGGAACACCGTCACACGTAGGTCGAGCGTCGGCAGCAACCAGGACTCCAGGTAGTGGAACTGTGCCCGGCCCGGGGCGGGCCGGGCCATGTAGAGGCCCCACGGCTGCACGGTGTACACGTCGACCGCCCGGTCGATGCCCTTGGGATCGGTGTTGGTGCGCGTGGTGAGGTCGAAGGTCTCGCGCTTGGGAGGATGGATGTCGCCCAGCATAAGGTGCGGCCACGGGCCGGCGAGCGGCGACGAGGCGGCATGTCGGTGCCAGGTTCTACCCTGGTGCCATGGCCTTCGCGACTGAACACCCGGTGCTCGCGCATTCGGAATACCGGCCCGTCGACCAGGTCGTCCGGGCAGGCGGAAAGTTCGAGGTCGTCAGCGAATACCGGCCCGCGGGCGACCAGCCGGCGGCGATCGACGAGCTCGAGCGCCGCGTCCGCGCGGGCGAGCACGACGTCGTGCTGCTCGGCGCCACCGGTACCGGCAAGTCGGCGACCACGGCTTGGCTCATCGAGCGCCTGCAGCGGCCCACATTGGTGATGGCCCCGAACAAGACGTTGGCCGCGCAGCTCGCCAACGAGCTACGGGAGATGTTGCCGCACAACGCTGTCGAGTACTTCGTTTCCTACTACGACTACTACCAGCCCGAGGCGTACATCGCGCAGACCGACACCTACATCGAAAAAGACAGCTCGATCAACGACGATGTGGAGCGATTGCGGCATTCTGCGACATCGAGCCTGCTGTCGCGCCGGGACGTCGTCGTGGTGGCGTCGGTGTCCTGCATCTACGGTCTGGGCACCCCGCAGTCCTACCTGGACCGCTCGGTGGAACTCAAGGTGGGCGACGAGGTGCCGCGCGACGCGCTGCTGCGGTTGTTGGTCGACGTGCAGTACACCCGCAACGACATGTCGTTCACCCGCGGGACGTTCCGGGTGCGCGGAGACACCGTCGAGATCATCCCGTCCTACGAGGAACTGGCCGTGCGCATCGAGTTCTTCGGCGACGAGGTCGAGGAACTGTACTACCTGCACCCGCTGACCGGTGACACCGTCCGCAAGGTCGACTCGCTGCGGATCTTCCCGGCCACGCACTACGTCGCCGGACCCGAACGCATGGCCCAGGCGATCTCGACGATCGAAGCCGAACTGGAGGAGCGACTGGCCGAACTGGAGGGTCAGGGCAAGCTGCTCGAGGCCCAGCGGCTCCGTATGCGCACCAACTACGACGTCGAGATGATGCGCCAGGTCGGGTTCTGTTCGGGAATCGAAAACTATTCACGCCACATCGACGGGCGGGGCCCGGGAACCGCGCCCGCCACCCTGTTGGACTACTTCCCCGAGGACTTCCTGCTCGTCATCGACGAGTCGCACGTCACCGTGCCGCAGATCGGCGGCATGTACGAGGGCGACATGTCACGCAAACGGAATCTGGTCGACTTCGGGTTCCGGCTGCCCTCCGCGGTCGACAACCGTCCGCTGACCTGGGAAGAGTTCGCAGACCGCATCGGTCAGACGGTGTATCTGTCGGCGACCCCGGGCCCGTACGAGCTGAGCCAGACCAGCGGCGAGTTCGTCGAGCAGGTCATCCGGCCGACCGGCCTGGTCGATCCGCAGGTCATCGTCAAGCCGACGAAGGGCCAGATCGACGACCTGATCGGGGAGATCCGCCTTCGCACCGAACGTGACGAGCGCGTGTTGGTGACCACGTTGACCAAGAAGATGGCCGAGGACCTGACCGACTACCTGCTCGAGATGGGAATTCGGGTTCGCTATCTGCATTCGGAGGTCGACACACTGCGCCGGGTCGAGCTGCTGCGCCAGCTGCGGCTGGGGGAGTACGACGTCCTGGTCGGGATCAATCTGCTGCGCGAGGGCCTCGACCTGCCGGAGGTGTCGTTGGTGGCGATTCTCGATGCCGACAAGGAGGGGTTCCTGCGCTCGCCGCGCAGCCTCATCCAGACCATCGGCCGCGCGGCGCGCAACGTCTCCGGCGAGGTCCACATGTACGCCGACCGGATCACCGATTCGATGAAGGAAGCGATCGACGAGACCGAGCGCCGTCGCGCCAAACAGATCGCCTACAACGAAGAGCACGGCATCGACCCGCAGCCGTTGCGCAAGAAGATCGCCGACATCCTCGACCAGGTGTACCGCGAAGCCGACGACACCGAGGCGGTGGAGGTCGGCGGCTCCGGTCGGAACGCCTCCCGCGGCCGCCGGGCGCAAGGCGCACCCGGCCGCGCAGTCAGTGCCGGCGTCGTGGAGGGGCGCGATACGACGAACATGCCGCGCGCCGAACTGGCCGACCTCATCAAGGACCTCACCGAGCAGATGATGGTCGCCGCACGCGATTTGCAGTTCGAGCTGGCGGCCCGGATCCGCGACGAGATCGCCGATCTGAAGAAGGAACTGCGGGGGATGGACGCGGCCGGCCTCAAATGAGTTGACCTCAACGGCTGTTGAGGTCTTACGGTCGTCGTCGTGACCGAGATCGCGGCCGTGGCCGCCGGACGCTGGCGAGAACTCCTGGGCCCCAGGAACCTCGGGGCGGCCACAGTGCTGGCCGGAGGCGTGGCGCTGTACGCGACGAACGAATTCCTCACCATCAGCCTGATGCCCAGCGCGGTGGCCGACATCGGTGGGCACCGGTTCTACTCATGGGTGACCACGGTCTATCTCGTCGGCTCGGTAGTGGCGGCGACGACCGTCAGCACCGTCCTCACCCGATGGGGCCCACGGCGGTCATACCTGATGGCGCTGAGCATGTTTGCCGTCGGCAGCCTGGGGTGCGCCCTCGCGCCCAGCATGGCCGCGCTACTCGTCGGCCGCGCCGTGCAGGGGGTCGCCGGTGGTCTGCTCGCCGGCCTGGCCTACGCGGTGATCAACACCGCACTGCCGGTGGTGTTGTGGACGAAGGCGTCGGCACTGGTGTCGGCCATGTGGGGTGTCGGAACCCTCCTGGGGCCCGCGGCCGGCGGGCTGTTCGCGCAGTACGGTTCGTGGCGCTGGGCTTTCGGAGTGCTGGTCGTGATGGTCGCGGCGATGGCGGTACTGGTGCCGATCTCGCTCCCGGCGCACCCCGGTGCTGTCGCGTCCCAGCGGCGGATTCCGATGTGGTCCCTGCTCCTGCTCGGCGTGGCCGCGTTGCTCATCAGTGTGGCGGGCGTCGTCCAGGACACGGCGATGACCGTCGGGCTGGCATGCGCAGGAACGGTGCTGCTCGCGGTGTTCCTGGTCGTCGACCGGCGGGCAGACGCATCGGTTTTGCCGCCCAGCGTCTTCGGGGCAGGTCCACTCAAGTGGGTGTACGCGACGCTGGGTGTGTTGATGGCGGGGACGATGGTCGACATGTATGTGCCGCTGTTCGGGCAGCGGCTCGCGCATCTCACGCCCGTCGCGGCCGGCTTTCTGGGCGCCGGTCTGGCGGTGGGCTGGACGGCTGCGGAGATCAGCAGCGCAACCCTGAGCCGTGACCGGATGATCCGGCGGGTGACGGCGATCGCGCCGGTCGTGATGGCCACCGGCCTGGCGCTGAATGCCCTTTCCCAACGTGAAGACGCGTCCGCGGGATATGTCGCGGTGTGGGCTCTCGGACTGATGATGAGCGGCATCGGGGTCGGCATGGCATGGCCGCATCTGTCAGCGTGGGCGATGAGCAAGGTCGACGACCCCGGCGAGGGGCCGGTGGCGGCCGCGGCCATCAACACCGTGCAACTCATGTCGGCAGCCCTCGGCGCCGCGGCCGCGGGAGTGGTCGTCAATTCCCTCGACAGTGGAGGCGCGACGGCGGCGCGCGCCTTGTTCGCGGTGCTCGTCGCGGCGGGGACGGTGGCCGCGGTCAACAGTGGCCGCGACCCTCATTCGGCGAGGCGCCGCACCAAGGTCCAGTGATTGCCGTCGTGGTCGCGCCGGTAGGACAACTCGTCGAGCACTCGGTAGGCGATCGCCAGACCCCGCCCCCGCTCGGACATCTCGTCGGGCATCGCCACCCGGGTCAGGTCGACGGGGGCCGGTCGCCCATCGTCGGTGAAGGTGATGCGGACGGAGTCGGGCAGCAGTTCCACGTCCATCATCAGGTGCACCGACTTGCCGTCGCCGGAATGCTCGATGATGTTGGCGCTGATCTCGCTGACAGCCAAATCGGTGTACATGCGGGTCGTCTCGGGCACATTGTTGGCGTCCCATACCTCGTCCAACAGTCGCTGGATGTCCCGTAGCGTGTCCGGGCCGGTGGTGGTGTCGAGCACCCGGTGCCGGTCATGGCCGGTCATCGAAGGCGCTTTCCGCCGACGGGTGCACGCTGAGGACCCGGTTGAGATTCGTGAGTTCCAGGACCGTCACCACCTGGCGAGTCGGCGCGGCGATACGCAGATCGCCGCCCGCCTGCCGGGCCACCTTGAGCCCAGAGATCAGTGCCCCGAGCCCCGACGAGTCAATGAGCTCCGTGCCGCTGAGATCGACCACCACCCGGGTGCTGCCGCCATCGACGAGCGCGTGCAACTCCTTGCGCAGCGACGGTGCGGCCACCATGTTGAGCCGGCCGGCGGGCTTGATTACCACCACACCGGATTGCAGTGTTTGCTGAGCGAACTCACCCATCAGAGCCCTCCTGTCCTCCCGCCATGCGTCTCACACCCTAGGACCAACCGCGATCACCAGGGCAGACAACGACGCCATCGGGGGGACCAGGACGGGGTCACGGCGACCGGCTGCGCGTCTGCGAGGGGCATGGCCGATGATGGCCGGGCAGCGACGAGAAGGAGGACCGCCGGGTGACCCTGCTCTATCTGGCTCTGGCCATCGCGACGGAAGTGGCGGCGACGCTGTCGCTGAAGGGTTCGGCCACCATGCCCGCGTTGTATGTGGTGGTGGTGGCGGGCTATCTGGCGTCGTTCGTGTTCCTCACCGTGGTGCTCAAGCGCGGCATGGCCCTCGGAGTTGCCTACGGGATCTGGGGCGCGTGCGGAGTCGCGTTGACGGCGACGCTGTCGACGCTGATCTACCGCGAAGCGTTCACCGTCGCCATGGGCATCGGTCTGGTCTGTGTGATCGCCGGGGTCTTACTGGTGGAGACCGGATCCCGTGCGGAGGACTCCGAACCGCCCGCCGGCGCGGCGGACCGGTGAACGGCATGCAGTACCTGTTGTTGACCGGGGCCATCCTCACCGAAGTCACCGCGACACTGTCACTTCGGGTCGCGGCACGGGGCAGAGCAGCGTTCTACGTCGTGGTCCTGGTCGGCTACCTGCTCGCGTTCACGATGCTGGCCGGGTCGTTGCGCGCGGGTATGCCGCTGGGTGTCGCATACGGCATCTGGGCCGCCGCCGGCGTGGCACTGACCGCAACCGCGTCGCGCTACCTGTTCCAGGAGGCGCTGACTCCCCGAATGCTCGCGGGAATCGCGCTGATCGTCGTCGGTGTGCTTCTGCTCGAAGTCGGCGCCATTCGCTGAGCGGAGGGGATTATCCCGCCGCTGAGACACCGAACGGCTTCATTGCGACACAACTTGGCAACTGTTGGGTCACTCTTGCATCGCCGAGCTGGGCAAATTTGCTAGCAATGTGTCAGCGTGATCGGCGTGCGCACATTCCAGGTCGCTCGCACCCTCATGGTCGCGGCACTGACAGCCGCGGCAGCCGCCGTGTCTGTCGTCAACGGCCCTGTTGCTGCCGCTGTCTCGTGCCCGGACGTCGAGGTGGTCTTCGCCCGCGGAACTGCGGACCGGGCCGGACTGGGCTGGGCCGGCAAAGCCTTCGTTGATTCGCTGAAATGGAAGCTGCTCGGAAAACGAGTCTCGGCTTACGCGGTCGACTATCCCGCCAGCTGGAACTTCTCCAAGTCGACATCGGCAGGTGCCGTCGATGCCAACAAGCACGTTCAGTACATCGCCGGCATGTGTCCGGACACCAAGATCGTCCTGGGTGGCATGTCGCAGGGCGCAGGCGTCATCGACCTCATCACCATCGGCAACAGAACCATCTGGTTCTTCCGGCCCGCGCCGCTGCCCGATTCCATGGTCGACCACGTCGCCGCCATCGCCGTCTTCGGGAACCCCTCGCGCGATGTGTCGACACTGGGCCCACTGACCCAGATCAGCCCGCTCTACGGCGACCGGGCGATCGACCTGTGCGCGAACGGCGACCCCTATTGCTCCGATGGGATCAACTTCTTCGCCCATTTCTCCTACCGCTGGAACGGGATGATCAACGACGCGGCCACCTTCACCGCCGGACGTGTCCTGGGCGTCGATTCCTGAGCGTCGACTCCTGAGCCGAAGGCCAGGTGCCGCTGCCGGCCCCACCGCTGCCTGTGCCGGTGCCCCGGAGGCAGTGTCTCGGTCGTCCGAACCCGCGCGGCCCCAGTGGATTCCGTCGACCGCGGCCACCCACACGGGGAAGGTGTTACTGACGCGCAGAGATATTCGTTGCCGCAGTGCGTGATTCCCCGGGTGTGCGGGTGATGTCATCCCCGGTGTATCGGTCGTCACCCCTGATCGGGCATCGTGATGTTGCCAATTGCGGTGATGCGGCATCCAGGGCGAATGCACCGCGGGTGTGGTGATTCGCACCCATGTTCGCCTGGTGCCGGGTTACTGTCTGTGGCGTTGCAACTGACACTGGGAGGATATGGATGAGCGCCTATCAAACCGTGGTGGTTGGTACGGACGGATCAGATTCGTCGTTGCGTGCCGTGGACCGCGCGGGACAGATCGCCGCCGGGTCGAACGCGAAACTCGTCATCGCGACGGCCTACTTCCCGCAGAGCGAGGATCAGCGCGCCGCTGACGTCCTCAAGGACGAGGGCTACAAGATGTCGGGCAACGCGCCGATCTACGCGATCCTGCGGGAGGCACGTGAGCGGGCGAAGGCCGCCGGTGCGCCCGACATCGAAGAGAAGGCGGTCGTCGGAGCGCCCGTGGATGCGCTCGTCGACCTGGCTGAGGAAGTCGGAGCCGATCTGCTGGTGGTCGGCAACGTCGGGTTGAGCACGATCGCCGGGCGACTGCTCGGCTCGGTGCCCGCCAACGTCGCGCGCCGCTCGAAATCCGACGTACTCATCGTCCACACGTCGTGAGCCACACACCCTGGGCCGGACACAGACCGGCCCAGGGTGTCGGGCGGCTCAGGTGTTGGACGCTTTGGCGATGTTCGTGATCGCCGCGTCGAGGGTGGCGTTGAACTCCTCATCGCTCTGCTGAGCGGTCAGCCCTTCGGTCAGTGCGCGCGAGAAGCTGGCGATGACCCCGTGGTTGGCGGCCAACTTGTCGCAGGCGTCGTCGCGGTTGTAGCCGCCCGAGAGCGCCACCACCCGCACGACCTTCGGGTGCTCGACGAGTTCGCGGTACAGGTTGTTCTCGTCGGGCAGCGTCAGCTTGAGCATCACCGACTGGCCTTCGTCCAGATTGTCCAGACCCCGCAGGAGCGCTTCTTTGAGCTGCTCTTCGGCCTTGCCCTTCTCGGGGCTGTGGATGTCGACCTCCGGCTCGATGATCGGCACCAGGCCGGCGGCCAGGATCTGGCGGGCGACCTCGAACTGCTGATCGACGACGGCCTGCAGACCCGCGCCGGGCAGCTTGATCACCGAGCGCATCTTCGTGCCGAAGACGCCGTGGTCGCGCGCCCGCGCCAGCAGGTCGTCGAGGTTCGGGATCGGCTTCATCACCTGGGCGCCGTCCTTCTCCTCGGCCAGGCCCTTGTCGACCTTGAGGAACGGCACGATGTGCTTGACGTTCCAGAGGTAGTCGGCGCTCGCGCGTCCGTCGATCTGTCGGTCCATCGTGTCCTCGAACAGGATGGCGCCGACGATGCGGTCACCGTCGAACGCGGGGCTGGTGATGATGCGGGTCCGCATCTGATGCACCATGTCGAACATCTCGGCGTCGCCGGAGTAGGCGTCCTCCTCGATGCCGTAGAGCTTCAAGGCCTTGGGTGTGCTGCCTCCGCTCTGGTCCAGCGCCGCGATGAAGCCGGCGCCGCTCTGCGCCTTGGTGAACTGCTCGCTGTTCATGTTCCCTTCCTGATCCTTCACACTGATCCTTTTCGGTCCCTGCCGTCACCACCCGCGGTCGCGCCACTCCTGCAGGTGCGGGCGCTCGGCGCCGAGCGTGGTGTCGTCGCCGTGTCCCGGGTACACGACGGTCTGATCGGCGTACACATCGAACACTCGACTGGTCACATCGCCCAGCAGCTGCTCGAAATCGCCTTCTTTCCAGGTCTTGCCGACGCCGCCGGGAAACAGGCAGTCACCGGTGAACAGATGCACCCGACCGTCGGTGGCCGGCCCGCTGAGCGCCAGCGCCACCGACCCCGGCGTGTGGCCGCGCAGGTGGATGACCTCGAAGCGCAGGTCCCCGACCTCGACGGTGTCACCGTCTTGCAGCAGTCGGTCCGGCCGGACCGGGAGCGGGTCGGCGTCCAGGGGGTGCGCGGCGGTGGGAGCGTGTGTCGAATCTGCGACCTCGGTCAGCGCACCCCAATGGTCAGGGTGCTGATGGCTGGTGACGATGAGCGACAGCGTCGGCGCGTATCGTTCGATCAGATCGAGCAGGAGCTCGGGTTCGTTCGCGGCGTCGATGAGTAGCGTCTGACCGGTTTGGGAACAGGTGACCAGATAGGTGTTGTTGTCCATCGGGCCCACCGATGCCTTGATGATCGTGGCTCCGGGTAGGACGCGTCGCGCGGCGTTGTGCGGCTCGACGTGTCCGGTGTAATCGTCATCGACCACTGTCATGGTGGTCACGTTACTTCCCGGAGTCGGGGCGTCGGCGCTGCCGCCGCGATTCGGGACCGGGCGGCGGGCTCGCTGGCAGCAGGACTTGTCGGTGGGGATGCTTAGCATGGGCCTGTGCTGCGTCTGCGGCCCGTAACGCGTGGAAGGGACATCGTTGGCTGACCGCCTCATTGTCAAAGGTGCCCGGGAACATAATCTGCGTGGCGTCGACTTGGATCTGCCGCGCGACGCGATGATCGTGTTCACCGGGCTGTCGGGTTCGGGCAAATCGTCGCTCGCCTTCGACACGATCTTCGCCGAGGGCCAGCGGCGCTACGTCGAATCGTTGTCGGCGTATGCGCGTCAGTTCCTGGGCCAGATGGACAAACCCGACGTCGATTTCATCGAGGGGCTGTCGCCCGCGGTGTCGATCGATCAGAAGTCCACCAACCGCAACCCGCGCTCGACCGTGGGCACCATCACCGAGGTCTACGACTACCTGCGCCTGCTCTACGCCAGGGCCGGTACCCCGCACTGCCCGGTGTGCGGCGAGCGCATCGCCCGCCAGACCCCTCAACAGATCGTCGATCAGGTCCTCGCAATGGACGAAGGCCTGCGGTTCCAGGTGCTCGCACCGGTGGTGCGCACCCGCAAGGGCGAGTTCGTCGACCTGTTCGACAAACTGAACACCCAGGGCTACAGCAGGGTGCGGGTGGACGGTGTGGTGCACCCGCTGTCCGATCCGCCGAAGCTGAAGAAGCAGGAGAAGCACGACATCGAGGTGGTCGTCGACCGCCTCACCGTCAAGGCCAGCGCCAAGCAGCGGTTGACCGACTCGGTGGAGACCGCGCTGAACCTGGCCGACGGCATCGTCGTCCTCGAGTTCGTCGACAGGGAAGACGACCACCCGCACCGCGAGCAGCGGTTTTCCGAGAAGCTGGCCTGCCCCAACGGCCACCCCCTGGCCGTCGACGACCTCGAGCCCCGGTCGTTCTCGTTCAACTCGCCGTACGGCGCGTGCCCGGAATGCGTCGGGCTGGGCATCAAGAAAGAGGTCGATCCAGATCTCGTCATCCCCGACCCGGACCTCACCCTCGCCGAAGGCGCCATCGCGCCGTGGTCGATGGGCCACACCGCCGAGTACTTCACCCGGATGCTGTCCGGGTTGGGCGACCAGCTGGGCTTCGACGTCGACACGCCGTGGCGCAAGCTGCCCGCCAAGGCGCGCCGCGCCATTCTCGAGGGCTGTGACGAGCAGGTTCATGTGCGCTACAAGAACCGATACGGTCGCACCAGGTCCTACTATGCCGACTTCGAGGGTGTGCTGGCGTTTCTGCAGCGCCGTATGGAGCAGACCGACTCCGAACAGATGAAGGAGCGTCTCGAAGGCTTCATGCGCGACGTGCCGTGCCCCGAATGCCAGGGCACCCGGCTCAAATCCGAGATCCTCGCCGTCACGATGTCGGCCGGTGACTTCGGCGCCAAGTCGATCGCCGAGGTCGCCGAGCTGTCCATCGCCGAGTGCGCCCGGTTCCTCAATGCGCTGACCCTCGGTTCCCGGGAGAAGGCGATCGCCGGTCAGGTACTCAAGGAGATCCAGTCTCGGCTCGGCTTCCTGCTCGACGTCGGGCTGGACTACCTGTCGCTGTCGCGGGCCGCGGCCACGCTGTCGGGTGGGGAGGCCCAGCGCATCCGGCTGGCCACCCAGATCGGGTCCGGTCTGGTCGGTGTGCTCTACGTCCTCGACGAACCGTCGATCGGACTGCATCAGCGGGACAACCGCAGGCTGATCGACACCCTGGTGCGGCTGCGGGACCTCGGCAACACCCTGATCGTGGTCGAACACGACCTGGACACCATCGCCCACGCCGACTGGGTCGTCGACATCGGGCCCGCGGCCGGCGAACACGGCGGCCGCATCGTGCACAGCGGACCCTATGAAGCTCTTTTGGAGAACACCGACTCACTGACCGGGGCCTACCTGTCCGGCAAAGAGCAGATCGAGGTGCCGGCCCTGCGCCGCCCGGTCGACAAGAAGCGTCAGCTCACCGTGGTGGGCGCCCGCGAGCACAATCTGCGCGAGATCGACGTCACCTTCCCGCTCGGCGTGCTGACCTCGGTGACCGGGGTGTCCGGCTCCGGCAAATCCACCTTGGTCAACGACATCCTGGCTGCCGTGCTCGCGAACAAACTCAACGGAGCGAGACTGGTGCCGGGCCGGCACACCCGGGTGACCGGACTGGACAAGGTCGACAAGCTCGTCCGGGTCGACCAGTCGCCGATCGGGCGGACGCCGCGGTCCAACCCCGCGACCTACACCGGCGTGTTCGACAAGATCCGCACCCTGTTCGCCGCAACGACGGAAGCCAAGGTCCGCGGCTACCAACCCGGGCGCTTCTCGTTCAACGTCAAGGGCGGCCGGTGCGAAGCCTGCTCCGGCGACGGCACGATCAAGATCGAGATGAACTTCCTGCCCGACGTCTACGTGCCGTGTGAGGTCTGTCAGGGTGCCCGGTACAACCGGGAGACGCTGGAGGTGCACTACAAGGGCAAGACCATTGCCGAAGTTCTCGACATGTCCATCGAGGAAGCATCCGAGTTCTTCGCGCCGATCACCTCGATCCACCGCTACCTCAAGACACTGGTGGACGTCGGGCTGGGCTATGTGCGACTCGGTCAGCCCGCGCCGACGCTGTCGGGGGGTGAGGCCCAGCGCGTCAAGCTCGCCTCCGAGCTGCAGAAGCGTTCCACCGGCCGCACCGTCTACATCCTCGACGAGCCCACCACCGGACTGCATTTCGAGGACATCCGCAAGTTGCTGACCGTCATCAACGGTCTTGTCGACAAGGGCAATTCGGTCATCGTGATCGAACACAACCTCGACGTGATCAAGACCTCGGACTGGATCATCGACATGGGGCCCGAAGGTGGTTCGGGAGGCGGAACCGTGGTGGCCACCGGAACCCCCGAGGACGTCGCCGCGGATCCGGACAGCTACACGGGCCACTTCCTGGCCGAGACGCTGGGCGTCTCCCGTCCGACCCGCAAAACCCGAAACGGCCGCCGCAAGGTCAGCGCCTAGCATCCGGTCGGCAGGCGGGGGAGGGAAACCGCGGACTGACGCGGACCCCGTCCAGCCACGCGGTGAGCTGCTCGGCGCGGGATGTCAGGTCGCGGTGTGCGCGACGGCCGACGTCCTCGAGCAGCACGAGTTCGACGCGTCCGGTGTCGTCCTGTCGCCACGCACCGACGACGCGGCCGTCGACCCACACCGTCGGGCCGGCATTGCCGTTGCGGTCGAAAACCTGGTCACGGTGTGCGCCCACGTACCAGTCGCGCTCCAGCCAACCCATCGTCGTGACGTCCAGTGCGGGCAGCAGCGCGCACCACGGCTCGACGTCACCGACGGCGGGTCCGGGCTCCACATCCTCGGGCAGCGCGTAACCCGAGCAGCCGGCCAGATCGACCGGCACGGCATCGACCTCGCTCAGCGCCTGCCGTGCCCAGGTGAGCGTCTGGCCGAACCACCACTTGACGTCGGCGACGGTGGCCGGCCCGAAGGCGGACAGCCACCGCCGCACCAGTTCCGCCCGCGCCAGTTCCGGTGACACCGGCCCCGGCGTGGTCGGCAGCCAGTCGGCCATCGTGGTCCAGCGCGGCCGCGACGCGATCCACCGGCCGTCGTTGGGGCCGCGCACGATATCGCCGCGGGCACCGAGCACGGTCAGCACCCTCGGCGCCAAGGGTGTCGGGCCGCCCCAGCGTTTGCCCGGGGCGGTGTCGTGGCTGCCGGCCAATTCTGTGAGCCCTTCGCGCAGTTCCCGCGCGCTGGCCGGTCCGTGCGAGGTGAGATGCTCCAGCACCGCGGCCGCCGCCGCGGCGAACCACGCCTCACCGTCGTCGGTGACGCCGGCTTTCTGCACATCGGCGACGAGTCGCCGGTGTTCGGTGTCGGCGACTCGGTCGCTGACCGCAGACTGGATCAGGGGAAGATCCTCGGCGTTCACCATCCACAACGTCCGCCGCATCGCCAGGTGCTTGACCACGGTGCGGTCTCGATACATCGCGGTATCGAGGTCGTCGACCGAGAAGCCGGGCGAGCGTGCCCACAGCGTCAGGTACGGGGTGGCCGGGTCGGTGGCGTGCAGACCGACGAAGCTGGCCGCTGCGCCGGCCACCGACGGCGCAGGTTCATCGAGAAAGTGCCGTCGCGCCAGGCGCGCGCGGCGCTCTTCGGCAGTGATTGACCGCATTGATCGCGACCGTACCGGTGACGTCGGACAGATCAGCCGGAGTCGTCGGCCCGATGCATGGACTCCCGGATGCGGGCCAGCCGCTCGGCGGCGGCTTTCTGGCGCGCCTCGTACTGCTCCTCGACGGAACGGCCTTCGGGGGTCTCCGAGGCCAGCTCCGCCGCGCCGATCGCGGTGCCGTAGCGGGTCTCGATCTTCTCGCGCACCGACTCGAAGGTCGGCACCCCGTCACGGGTGTAACCGGATGCGGGCTCGGTAATGGTGTCCCCGGGCCCGACCGGCTCAGGTGCGCTGACGGTCTCGTCGGGCTCGGGGGTGGTGACGGTCCCGTCCGGCTGAGAGGCGCTGTCGGGCGCAGGCCACGGCTCGACGATCTCCGCGTCGACAGGCTCGGGCTGCGGTTCGTCCGGCATGCCGCAAACGCTACCGCGGTTTGGCCAGCGGGAAGGGCAGCGTCTCGCGAATGCTGCGCCCGGTGATGAGCATGACGACACGGTCCACGCCCATGCCGAGACCGCCCGTCGGGGGCATCGCGTACTCCATCGCCTGCAGGAAGTCCTCGTCGAGTTCCATCGCTTCCGGATCGCCGCCGGCGGCCAGCAGCGACTGTTCCAGCAACCGGCGGCGCTGCTCGACAGGGTCGGTCAGCTCGCTGTAGGCGGTGCCCAGTTCGACGCCCCACGCGACCAGATCCCACCGCTCTGCGACGCCGGGGATGCTGCGGTGCGGCCGGGTCAGCGGTGACACCGACGTCGGGAAATCGGTGTAGAACGTCGGCTCCTCGGTGCGGTCCTCGACGAGACGTTCGTAGAGTTCGAGCACGACCGCACCGGCGTCCCAGTGCGACAGGTAGGGAATGTGGGCGGCGTCGCAGAGCCGCCGCAGCGTGCCGAGGTCGGTATCCGGCTCGATCGTCTCGCCGAGGGCTTCCGACACCGCGCCGTGCACGGTCTTGACCGTCCACGATCCGGAGATGTCGACGGGCTCGAGAGCGCCGTCGGGGCGTGGACGCCAGAACACCTGGGCTCCGTTGGCGGCGTCTGCGGCGTTCTGGATCAGTTCCCGGCATCCGTCGATCCAGACGCGATAGTCGGCGTGTGCCTGGTAAGCCTCCAACAACGTGAACTCGGGGTTGTGGCTGAAGTCGACGCCCTCGTTGCGGAAGGCGCGCCCGAGTTCGAAGACCTTTTCCACTCCGCCGACGCACAACCGCTTCAGATACAGTTCGGGCGCGATGCGCAGATACAGATCGAGGTCATAGGCGTTGATGTGAGTCATGAACGGACGCGCGTTCGCACCGCCGTGGATCTGCTGCAGGATCGGTGTCTCGACCTCCAGGAATCCCTTGCCGACCAGGGTTTCGCGAATGGCGTGCAGGACTGCGCTGCGCGCTCTGATCAGGTCGCGGGCCTCGGTGTTGATCGCGAGGTCGACGTAGCGGGCGCGCACCCGGGCCTCCTGATCCGTCAGCCCTTTCCATTTGTCGGGCAACGGCCGCAGGCATTTGCCGATCAGCCGCCACCCGGTGACCAGCACCGACACCGTGCCGTTGCGGCTGTGGCCCATCGTTCCCGACACCTCGAGCAGATCGCCGAGGTCGATCGCGCGGGTGAAGTCAGCGGTGCTGCCCGCGCGTAGCGCCGAGTTGTCAAGCAGGAGTTGGACTTCGGCAGACCAGTCACGCAGTTGCGCGAACAGCACGCCGCCGTAGTCGCGCAGGCGCAACACCCGGCCCGCGACCGACACCTCGGTGCCGTCCCGGGCCGACAACGCCGCGGCGACGGTGTGGCTGGGCGGACTGCCCACCGGATAGGCGTCCACCCCCTCGCTCTGCAGTGCCTTGAGCTTGGCCATCCGAACCCGGACCTGCTCGGGCAGTCCGTGACTCACGTCCTCGTCCGGCCCGCCCGGCAGGCTGACGTCGGGCGCGGAACCGTCACTGTGCAGCAGCCCGGTCGCGACGAGGGTGCCCGGTGCAGCGATGTGGTGGCCGGTGTGGGGCTGCTCGTGACGCTTGGAGAACGGAAGGACCAGAAAGCCTTCCGCGATCACCGAGGCCACCCCGACGCGCGGGACCAGCCGGGCGTCCTCGTAGCACGCGTAGCGCGGGACCCACCGAGGCTGGTACTTCATGTTGGACCGGTACAGCGTCTCGAGCTGCCACCAGCGCGAGAAGAACACCAGGATCCAGCGCCACAGTCGTGCGACGGGGCCCGCGCCGAGTTGGGTCCCCTGCTCGAAAGCCGACCGGAACATCGCGAAATTCAGTGACACCCGGCCGATCCCGACGTCCTCGGAGTTCAGGCACAGTTCGCTGACCATCAGTTCGATGGTGCCGTTGGGGGAGCGGGGCGAGCGACGCATCAGATCCAGGGACACCCCGTTGGCGCCCCACGGCACCAGCGACAACATCGCGACCACCTGACCGTCCTCGCGCACCGCCTCCACCAGCAGACAGTCACCGTCGGCGGGGTCGCCGAGTCGCCCCAGCGCCATGGAGAAGCCCCGCTCGTCATCGGTGTCGCGCCAGGCGTCCGCGCGTGTGATCACGTCGGTCATCTCGTCGGCGCTCAGCTCGCGGTGGCGGCGCATCCGCACCGCGACGCCGGCACGGCGGGCCCGGGTCACCGCCTGGCGCACGCCGCGCATCTCCGGTCCGGACAGCCGGAACTCATCGGTGTGCAGGATCGCCTCGTCGCCGAGCTGCAATGCGTTGAGCCCCGCGCCGCGGAAGGCCTGCGCTCCGGCCGCGCTCGCACCCATCACGCCGGGCGCCCACCCGTACGCCAGGCACAGCTCCAACCAGGCCCCGATCGCCTGCGGCCAGGATTTCGGGTCGCCGACCGGATCTCCGCTGGCCAGACACACGCCGACCTCGACGCGGTACGTGATGGCGGCGCGGCCGTCGGGGGAGAACACCACCGCTTTGTCGCGGCGGGTGGCGAAGTACCCCAACGAATCGTTTTTGCCGTAGAGCTCGAGCAGCCCGCGGATCGCTGACTCGTCCTCGCCGGTCAGCGCGTTGTCGGCGCGTTGCGACTGAAACAACACCACTGCGGCCGCCATCAGGGCCAGCGCGCCGAACAAGCCGAGCATCGCGTTGACGAGCCCGTGGGGAGCCCCGCTGAAGGAGTCGGGATCGGCGCCTGCGAAGGCGCTGACACGGTTCAGGGCGTAGAGGAACCGGTCCGGTCGCGCCAGCGTGCCCGGAAACAGCTCGAACAGGGCCCAGCCGGTCAGCGTGCCGATCCCCATGCCGGCCACCAGGACACCGGCCGCTTTCGCCAGCGCGCCCCGACGGGCCCTGGCCCAGAACTGTCCGCGTGCCAGGAGCAGGAACACAATGGCCGCGACGTGGAAGACCAACCCGATCATCTCGCCGAACTGCGCCAGCCGGGACTCCTCGCCGGAGAGCAGGTCGGCGATGTTCCACCCGGTTGCGGCGACCATGTAGCCCACGAGCGTCCACCAGGCGATGCGCTTACGCGCGGCGAGCGCCCCGGCCAGCACCGCCAGCACGAACGCCCACGCGAAGCTGGTGTCGGGGAAGTTGAAGATGTAGTCGTTGACGAACTCACGCGGCACTGCGATGACCGAGCGGACCAGGGGCGAGATGCTGGCCAGCAGCGACAACGTGGCGATGATGCCGACCGTCCAGCCGGCGGCCGCCGGCACCCAGCGGAAGCGCGAGCGGGCAGCGGCCCGGATGGGACTCGTGACGGTCATACGCCGGGAGGATATGCGCTCACCAGGCCCACCGGGCAGATGTCCGGCTTCGGCGAGTGGCGCTACCAAACCGGCCCGGTGTACTTCTCTCCCGGCCCCTTACCGGGCTCCTCGGGTGCCGCGCTGGCCTCGCGGAACGCC
This sequence comes from Mycobacterium sp. PO1, assembly GCF_017312405.1. Lineage (GTDB taxonomy): Bacteria > Actinomycetota > Actinomycetes > Mycobacteriales > Mycobacteriaceae > Mycobacterium. Next base: position 29,711 of record NZ_BLTG01000004.1, on the reverse strand, counting down.
AGCTGCAGGGATTTCAACCCGTCGCGCACCGGTCCGGCGTGCGGTCCCAGATATTCGGCGGACGCGGTCACAAGACCGGCCAGTGCGGTGATCAGGCGGCGGGCCTCGTCGAGGTCGCGATGGGGGCTGTCGTCGGGGTCGTCGGCCGACAACCCGAGCTTCTCGGCGGCGGCACTCATCAGCATCACCGCGGCACGGGTGATGACCTCGACGGCGGGGACGTCGGCGAGCTCGCGTACGGACAGCTCGGCTGCCAGGGAGGATGGTTCGGGAACCTCGGTCATGCCTGCTAGACTGGCATGCGCGACCGTCCCGGCAACGTCCGGGACAGCAAAGTGGAGTCCCGCTCCCACCGTTCACCGACGATACGTCGGAGGTGCAACGGTCCGGTCACAGACATCGCAGATGTCTGTCCTGGTCGGTGTCGGGCCCTGCTCTGAGCAGGGCTTTTCTGTTCTGTAGGGACAGGGCGCCGGGTATGTGTGGGCTCCTCGAGGACAGCAGGATCTATCCAGGGAGGCCCCATCAGCACTGAGACCCGCGTCAACGAGCGCATCCGCGTACCTGAAGTCCGCCTGATCGGACCGGGCGGTGAACAGGTAGGCATCGTGCGCATCGAAGATGCTCTCCGCGTTGCCGCGGATGCCGATCTCGATCTCGTCGAAGTAGCTCCCAATGCCAGGCCGCCGGTCTGCAAGATCATGGACTACGGCAAGTACAAGTACGAGACGGCCCAAAAGGCGCGCGAGTCTCGCAAGAACCAGCAGCAGACCGTCGTCAAGGAACAGAAGCTGCGTCCCAAGATCGACGACCACGACTACGAGACCAAGAAGGGTCACGTCGTCCGCTTCCTGGAAGCCGGGTCGAAGGTCAAGGTGACCATCATGTTCCGCGGACGTGAGCAGTCGCGGCCCGAGCTCGGGTTCCGGCTCCTGCAACGCCTGGGCGCCGACGTCGCCGACTACGGCTTCGTCGAGACGTCCGCCAAGCAGGACGGCCGCAACATGACGATGGTGCTGGCCCCGCACCGCGGCGCGAAGACTCGCGCCAAGGCGGCGCACGATGCAGACGCTCCAGCGGCGCAGCGCAAGGCGCAGCCCGCCCAGGAAGCACCCACCGATACCCCACAGAACTGAGGAAACATGCCGAAGGCGAAGACCCACAGCGGCGCGTCGAAGCGGTTCCGCCGCACCGGAACCGGAAAGATCGTGCGCCAGAAGGCCAACCACCGCCACCTGCTCGAGCACAAGCCGTCGACCCGCACCCGCCGGCTCGAAGGCCGCACCGAGGTGTCGGGCAACGACACCAAGCGCATCAAGAAGATGCTCAACGGCTGAGCGCTCCACCCGCTAGACCGGTGGTCCGACCGTCCCGGCCGGACCCCGACCCCTGACTGAACGACGATAGGAAACTCCCATGGCACGCGTGAAGCGCGCGGTCAACGCGCAGAAGAAGCGGCGTACCGTACTCAAGGCATCGAAGGGCTACCGGGGCCAGCGCTCGCGGCTGTACCGCAAGGCCAAGGAACAGCAGCTGCATTCGTTGACCTACGCCTACCGGGACCGCCGCGCCCGTAAGGGTGAGTTCCGCAAGCTGTGGATCTCGCGCATCAACGCCGCGGCCAGGTCCAACGACATGACCTACAACCGGCTGATGCAGGGCCTCAAGGCCGCCGGCGTGGAGGTCGACCGCAAGAACCTCGCCGAGCTGGCCGTCAGCGACCCGGCTGCCTTCACCGCGCTGGTCGAGGTGGCCAAGGGCGCACTGCCTGCCGACGTGAACGCCCCGTCGGGCGAGGCTGCCTGACCCTCACCGAGCGTTCTGCCCGGGTGGTGGCGGCGGTCAAACTGCACCGCCACACCGGGCGCCGCCGCGCCGCACGTTTCCTCGCCGAGGGGCCCAACCTCGTCGAGGCCGCGCTGCGGCGCGGACTCGTTTCCGAGGTGTTCGTCACCGAGAACGCTGCCGCCCGGTTCGCCGACCTGCTCGCCGGCGCCCCGACCCAGCTCGTCACCGAACGCGCGGCAAAAGCATTGTCGGACACGGTGACTCCGGTGGGCCTGGTGGCCGTGTGCACGATTCCTGACGCCGGCCTCGCGCAGGTGCTCGCCGACGCGCCCACGTTGGTCGCTGTGCCTGTCGGTGTCTCCGAGCCCGGCAACGCCGGGACCATCATCCGCGTCGCCGACGCCATGGGCGCCGACGCGGTGGTACTCGCCGGCCCGAGCGTGGATCCGTACAACGGCAAGTGCCTGCGCGCCTCGGCCGGCAGCATCTTCTCGATCCCCGTCATCGCCGAGCCCGACACGCAAGCAGTGATCGCCGGGCTGCGGGACGCCGGATTGCAGGTGTTGGCCACCGTGCTGGACGGTTCGGTCAGCCTCGACGACGTCGACCTGGCCCGGCCGACCGCATGGTTGTTCGGGCCGGAGGCCCACGGCTTGCCGCCGGACGTCGTCGAGCTCGCCACAGCCCGGGTGCGAATCCCGATGGCGGGCAACGCCGAAAGCCTCAACATCGGCTCCGCGGCGGCCATCTGCCTCTACCAGAGCGCGCGCGCCTCCCGCGACCGCTGACCGTTGCGCGGCACGACGCTGCCCTGGCGGGCGTGACAATCTGCGCCGGCCTGGATCGGTAACCCGGGCTTCGCGGAGGAGGTTGTCAGGCCGCCTCGGTCCGGCCGCGCGCCGGGCGCACGCCGGCCAGCGAGAACGTCGAATGCACCAGCGAGCCGACGCGGTCCAGGAGCGACTTGCGGGTCGGCACGTAGTGCATCGGCATTCCTCGACGATCCCGCGGCGGGGCCATGAATGCAGGCGCTTCGACCAGCGGCGCGTCCGGCGCCAGCTTGCCCTCCGCACGGCGGTAGGCGGCCAATGCACGCGGATGCAACCGGATCTCGTCGGGTACGGCCACGAATGCGAACTCCACCAGCTTGCCGAACAGCCGCAGCAGAATCTCGTCGCCGGGTGTCCATCGCATGCCCGCTCGCTCGCGCAGCGCCGGGTCGAAGACCCCTGCGGCGATCCAGCGTTGCGCATCGACCATCGGCTTGAACATCTGGTCCCAGACCGGTGTCGGCATCAGCACGAACCGCGGCTTGGGAATCCGGATGGAGAAGATGTCCAGTGTCGCCCGGTTGATCTCGAGTTCCTCGTCGCACTTGTGTGTCCAGTACTCCTGAAAGGCCTCCCAGGACGACGGCACCGGCCGCATGCTCATGCCGTACATGCGATACCACTGCACGTGCTCGTCGAACAGCTGGCGTTTCTCGGCTTCGGTCAGTCCGCCGCAGAAGTACTCGGCAGTCTTGAGGATCAGCATGAAGAACGTGGCGTGCGCCCAGTAGAACGTCTCGGGATTCAGCGCGTGGTAGCGCCTCCCGGCGGCGTCGACACCCTTGATGGTCTTGTGATAGCTGCGAATCTGCGCGCCCGTGGACGCGGCGCGGTCGCCGTCGTAGACGACTCCCATGATCGGATACACCGACCGCGCGACTCTCTGCAACGGTTCGCGCAGCAACACCGAGTGATCCTCGACGCCCGCTCCGAGTTGGGGGTACATGTTCTGGATCGCGCCGATCCACACGCCGAGCATGCCGGTGCGGACGTCGCCGAAGTACCTCCACGTCAGCGAGTCCGGCCCGAGCGGATTGTCGGTCGGGACGGTCGTCGAGGAGGTCGAATGGTCTGCCATCGCCGTTGATCGCATCGCCTCACGATAAGCGTGACAACGACCGTTGTCTACGAATTCCACGCACCGCGCGGCCAGTGTTATACACCCTCCACACCGGCGGCATACGCGCGTGACCTGCGAATTTATCCGGTCGTTTCGGCTCGATTAGGCTGAGCGGCGTGGACGACGCCGAGTCGAGTGAGCCGGGAACCGATCACTCGTCAGGCCCGCTCGGCTGGCTGCGGGGAGTCAATCAGCACGACGGTGTCGTTTCCGCCATCCGTCGCGCCCGGCGGGCCCTGCCCGGTGATCCCGAGTTCGGCGATCCGCTGTCGGTGTCCGGTCTGGGCGGACCGCGAGCGGCCGCCCGGGCCGCCGACCGCCTGTTGGAACGCGCAGCCGCATCCCGTGAGCTCAGCCTGGGGGCGTTGCAGGTCTGGCAGGCCCTGACCGAGCGGGTCTCGGGCCGGCCTGCCAACGCCGAGGTGACGTTGGTGTTCACCGATCTGGTCGGTTATTCGGCGTGGTCGCTGAACGCCGGCGATGAGGCGACGCTGCGGTTGCTGCGCCGCATGGCCCAGGTGGTGGAGCCTCCGCTGCTGGAGTCGGGGGGCCACATCGTCAAGCGCATGGGCGACGGCATCATGGCGGTGTTCTCCGATCCGACCACCGCCGTCCGCTCGGCGATCGCCGCTCGCGAAGCGATCAGAGCCGTCGACGTCGACGGATTCACCCCACGCATGCGGGTCGGCATCCACACCGGACGTCCGCAGCGCATCGGCTCGGACTGGCTGGGCGTCGACGTCAACCTGGCCGCGCGGGTGATGGAACGCGCCACGCGCGGCGAGCTCATGGTCTCCGCCGCGACGCTGGAACGGATCCCACAGGAGGAGTTCGACGCGTTGGGCGTGACCGCACGCAAGCTCCGGCGCCAGATGTTCGCACCCAAGCAGGACGGCGTCCCGCCCGACTTCGTCATCTACCGGCTCAAGAGCCGCAAGCCGACCGACGAGGACGACGGCGAAGCCACGGGGTCGTGACGGCACTCTCCCGACCTCGGCCGTGACATCCGTTGGGGCTGCGCTGGCTGCGGCTTTCACTCGCACTTTGCCGCCGTGGTCACAGTCTGAACGTCGACGGCGACGTCGATGGCGACGTCGATGGCGACGTCGATGGCTCAGACGAATTCATCGGCCGAGGCCTCGATCCAATCGGAACGCCACGACTCCGGCGGGTCGTCGAGTAGTTCCCCTGGCATGAGCCACTCGTAGATTTCGGCATAGGTGAGAGTGCGCTGGCCTTCGATGCGACGGTTGAGCATCGCCGGACAGAGCTCGTCGAAGCCGGACAGCCCCATCGACGCGACGATCTGTGCCGCGCTGGCCACGGTGGCGCGCTGAAAATTGACCACCCGTGCGGTCTTGTCGTCGACATCAAGAGCTCTGACCCGACCGGGATCCTGGGTGGCCACGCCGGTGGGGCACCGATTGGTGTTGCACTTGAGCGCCTGGATGCACCCGACGGCGAACATCATCGCCCGTGCGGACAGCGTGAAATCCGCTCCCTGGCAGATCCTGCTGACGATGTCGACACCGCTGGCGACCTTTCCGGACGCGCCGATCCTGATCCGGTCCCGCAGTCCGGCGCCGACCAGGCTGTTGTGCACCAGCATCAGGCCCTCGGTGAGGGGCATCCCGACGTGATCTTCGAACTCGACCGGTGCCGCGCCCGTGCCACCTTCGGCGCCATCGACGATCACGAAGTCCGGCGCGACACCGGTGGCGATGATGCCCTTGCAGATGGACAGGAACTCGGTTCGGGCTCCGACGCACAACTTGAAGCCCACGGGCTTGCCGCCGGACAACCGCCGCAGCAGTGCGACGAACTCCATGAACGCGATCGGGGTGGCGAAGGCGCGGTGTGCGGGCGGCGACACCACCGTGCGCCCCACCGCCACACCGCGCGTGGCGGCGATCTCGGCGCTGACCTTGGCCCCCGGTAGCACACCGCCGAGCCCGGGTTTGGCGCCCTGCGACAACTTCACCGAGATGGCCTTGACCGCCGGGAGCGCCGCCTTCTCGGCGAATGCGACAGGATCGAAATTGCCGTCGGCGTCGCGGCACCCGAAGTATCCCGAGCCGATCTCCCAGATCAGGTCGCCGCCGCCACGCAGGTGGTACGGGCTGATGCCACCCTCTCCGGTGTCGTGGGCGAACCTTCCCCGGGCCGCACCGGCGTTGAGGGCCTCGATCGCGTTGGCCGAGAGAGCGCCGAAGCTCATCGCGGAGACGTTCAGCAGTGCGATGTCGTACGGCTGGGAGCAGTCCGGACCGCCGAGCCGTACCCGAGGATCCAGATCGTCGGCGAAGCGGGCCCGCAGGGAATGCCGCAGGAACTCGTAACCGACGACGTTGACGTCTCGTTCGGTGCCGAACGGCTCGTCACCCTTGGTTCCGCGAGCACGGTCGTAGACCAGATCGCGGGTCTCCCGGTCGAACGGCGCCGCCTCGGTGTTCGACTCGATGAAGTACTGACGGATCTGGGGCCGAACCGATTCCAGCAGCGGGCGCAGATGGCCCACGACGGGGTACACCCGCAGAATCGTGTGCCTCTTCTGCACCAGGTCCGCGGTACCAAGCACCGCGATCGGAGTCAGCAGCACCGCCGCCACGCCCCACCCGATGTGGTGGCCGAGGGCCAGGCCCGCCGCCACTGCCGCCAGAACCCACACTGTGCCGACGATCACAGGCCGGATCCACACGGCGTGAGGGTATCGCGCCCCGGATGAAATGGGTGCGAAGCGCGGTCAGCCCATCACCTATGATCGCCGGGTGGCTGAGCAGCCAGTGGACCTATCCGACACCGCACTCGACGAGGCGGTGCGTGCCGCCGTGCGCGCCTTCGACCAGGCCGGCACCCTCGACGAGTTGTCCCGCGCGAAGACAGAGCATCTCGGGGACCGGTCGCCGATCGCTCTGGCGCGCCAGGCCCTCGGGTCGCTGCCCAAGACGGAACGCGCCGACGCGGGCAAGCGCGTCAACGTCGCCCGCGCCGCGGCGCAGGCCGCCTACGACGAACGGCTGGCGGCGCTGCGTATCGAACGCGACGCCGCGGTGCTGGTGGCCGAACGCATCGACGTCACCCTGCCGTCGACACGTCAGCCGGTCGGCGCCCGCCACCCCATCACGATCCTCGCCGAGCACGTCGCCGACACCTTCGTGGCGATGGGCTGGGAGCTAGCCGAGGGGCCCGAGGTCGAGACCGAACAGTTCAACTTCGACGCGCTGAACTTCCCGCCGGACCATCCGGCCCGCAGCGAGCAGGACACCTTCCACGTCGCACCCGAGGGGTCGCGGCAGGTGCTGCGCACCCACACCTCGCCGGTGCAGATCCGTGCCCTGCTCGAGCGTGACCTGCCGGTCTACATCGTCTCGATCGGCCGCACGTTCCGCACCGACGAGCTCGACGCCACCCACACCCCGGTGTTCCATCAGGTGGAGGGCCTGGCAGTGGACAAGAACCTCACAATGGCCCATCTGCGGGGCACCCTCGACGCGTTCGCGCGCTCGGAGTTCGGCCCCGAGGGCCGCACCCGGTTCCGCCCGCACTTCTTCCCGTTCACCGAGCCGTCGGCCGAGGTCGACATCTGGTTCCCGAACAAAAAGGGCGGTCCCGGCTGGGTCGAGTGGGGCGGCTGCGGCATGGTCAACCCGAATGTGTTGCGCGCGTGCGGCATCGATCCCGAGGTGTACTCGGGCTTCGCATTCGGCATGGGATTGGAGCGCACCCTGCAGTTCCGCAACGGCATCCCCGACATGCGCGACATGGTCGAGGGCGACGTCCGGTTCTCGCTACCGTTCGGGGTGGGAGCCTGATGCGCCTTCCCTACAGCTGGCTGCGCGAGGTCGTGGCAGCCGGCGCCCCGGGCTGGAACGTGTCGGCCGAGGACCTCGAGCAGGCGCTGATCCGTATCGGCCACGAGGTCGAGGACATCATTGCGGTCGGCCCGGTCAGCGGACCGCTGACGGTCGGTCGCGTCGCCGAGATCGAAGAACTCACCGAGTTCAAGAAGCCGATCCGGGCGGTGAAGGTCGATGTGGGGGAGCCGCAGTTACGTGACATCGTCTGCGGGGCAACGAACTTCGCGGTCGGCGACCTTGTGGTCGCGGCCCTGCCCGGGACGGTGTTGCCCGGCGACTTCCGCATCGCTGCGCGAAAGACCTACGGGCGCACCTCCGACGGCATGATCTGCTCGACTGCCGAACTCAACCTCGGCACCGATCACTCCGGGATCTTGGTGCTGCCGCCCGGCACCGCCGAACCGGGTGCCGCGGCCGCCGACGTGCTGGGGCTCGACGACGTCGTGTTCCATCTGGCGATCACGCCGGACCGCGGCTACTGCCTGTCCGTTCGGGGGATGGCCCGCGAGATCGCCAACGCCTACGACCTCGACTACGTCGACCCCGCGGAGGTGGCCCCTCTGCCCGCCGAGGGCGAGGCGCTGGCGGTGACCATCGACGCGGGCACGGGCGTGCAGCGGTTCGGGCTCCGGCCGGTGACCGGCATCGACCCTCATGCGGTGTCGCCGTGGTGGATGCAGCGCCGTCTGCTGCTGTCCGGGATCCGGGCGATCTCGCCTGCGGTGGACGTGACGAACTACGTGATGCTCGAACTGGGGCATCCGATGCACGCGCACGACCGTGGCCTCATCAGCGGTGGCTTCCGGGTGCGGTTTGCCGAGCCGGGTGAGACGGTCGTCACGCTCGACGATGTCGAACGCACACTGGATCCCGCCGACGTGCTGATCGTCGACGACGCCGCGACGGCCGCGATCGGCGGGGTGATGGGTGCGGGGACCACCGAGGTCCGCGACACCACCACCGATGTGCTGCTGGAGGCGGCGGTGTGGGATCCGGCTGCGGTGTCGCGCACGCAACGTCGGCTGCACCTGCACAGCGAGGCGGGCCGTCGATACGAGCGCACTGTCGACCCCGCGGTGTCGGTCGCCGCGCTGGATCGGTGCGCCGCACTGCTGGCCGACATCGCCGGCGGCACCGTCGAGCCGCGGCTGACCGACTGGCGCGGCGACCCGCCGACCGAGGACTGGTCGCATCCGCCGGTCAGCATGCCTCTGGATCTACCCGACCGCACCGCCGGAGTCGACTATCCGGCCGGCACCGCCGAGAAACGGTTGACACAGATCGGCGCGGCGGTCCGCGTCGACGAAGACCGGATCACCGCGACTCCGCCGAGCTGGCGGCCCGACATCCGTCAGCCCGCCGACCTGGTCGAGGAGGTCATGCGCCTCGAGGGGCTCGACGCGATCCCCTCGGTGCTGCCCACCGCCCCTGCCGGCCGGGGCCTGACACCCGGTCAGAAGCGTCGCCGGGCCGTCGGGAAATCGCTCGCGCTGAGCGGATTCGTCGAGATCCTGCCCACGCCGTTCCTGCCTGCGGGCATCTTCGACAAATGGGGCCTGGACGACGACGACCCGCGTCGGCGCACCACCTCGGTGCTCAACCCGCTCGAATCCGACCGCCCGCACCTGGCCACCACGCTGCTGCCCGGACTGTTGGAGGCGTTGAGCCGCAACGTCTCCCGCGGTGCCGTGGACGCGGCGTTGTTCGCGATCGCGCAGGTGGTCGAGCCCACCAGCGACACCCGCGCGGTCGAGCGCATCCCGAATGACCGCCGGCCCACCGACGACGAGATCGCGGTGCTGGATTCCTCGCTTCCGCACCAGCCCCAGCACGTCGCTGCGGTGTTGGCCGGTCTGCGTGAACCTGCGGGTCCCTGGGGTCCCGGGCGCCCGGTCGAGGCCGCCGACGCGTTCGAAGCCGTCCGCGTGATCGGGCGCGCCGCAGGAACCGACCTGACCCTGCGCGCCGCCGAACACCTGCCCTGGCATCCCGGCCGATGCGCGGCGGTCATGATCGGCGACGTGGTGGTCGGGTACGCCGGCCAGCTCCACCCCGCGGTCATCGAGCGGTCCGGGCTCCCGAAGGGCACCTGCGCGCTCGAGCTCGACCTCGACGCCGTGCCGATCGTGGAGTCACTGCCCGCACCCACGGTGTCGCCGTTCCCGGCGGTGTTCCAGGACGTCGCGCTCGTCGTGGCAGACGACGTGGCGGCCCAGAGCGTGGTCGACGTGGTCCGCGCCGGGGCCGGGGAGCTGCTCGAGGACGTGCGGCTCTTCGACGTCTACACCGGGCCTCAGATCGGTGCGGGCCGTAAATCGCTGGCCCTGGCTCTGCGGTTCCGCGCGCCGGACCGCACGCTGACCGAGGAGGAAGCCAGCGCCGCACGCGACGCCGCGGTGGCGGCCGCGGCCGAGAAACTCGGGGCTGAACAACGCCGCTGAGGCGACATGCGCTCAGCCGTTGCCGAGCGACACGGGCAGGTGCGCGACCCGGGAACAAACCCGGCGGGCAGCGGGCCAATAATGAGTTTGCGTGTAGGTGAATAATCATGCAACCATGGCGGCCATGATTTCAGTCGCGGTTGCAGGGGCGAGCGGATACGCCGGTGGCGAGATCCTCCGGCTCCTGCTGGGGCATCCCGCTTTCGCCGACGGCCGTCTGCAGATCGGTGCGCTGACGGCGGCCGCCAGTGCGGGCACCGCCCTCGGTGAGCACCATCCGCACCTGGTGCCGCTGGCCGGCCACGTCCTGGAACCCACTGACATCGACACGCTCGCCGGTCACGACGTCGTGTTCCTGGCGCTGCCGCACGGACACTCCGCTGTCCTGGCCGACCAGCTGGGTGCCGACACTCTGATCATCGACTGCGGCGCCGACTTCCGGCTGACCGACTCGAGCGCCTGGCAGCGGTTCTACGGCTCAGAGCACGCCGGCAGCTGGCCCTACGGGCTGCCCGAACTGCCCGGCGCGCGGCAACGCCTCGTGGGGGCACGGCGCATCGCAGTGCCGGGCTGTTATCCGACCGCGGCGCTGCTGGCGCTGTGGCCGATGTTCGCCGAAGACCTCGCCGAACCCGCCGTCACGGTTGTCGCGGTCAGCGGCGCGTCGGGCGCCGGCCGCTCGGCCAAGGTGGAGCTGCTCGGCGCGGAGATCATCGGCTCCGCCCGCGCCTACAACGTCGGCGGCAGACATCGCCACACTCCCGAGATCGCCCAGGGGCTGCGCGCAGTCACCGGCACCGATGTCTCGGTGTCGTTCACCCCGGTGCTGATACCGACCTCGCGGGGCATCCTCGCCACGTGCACGGCCCGGACCAGTGCGTCGCTGTCCCAGCTGCGCAGCGCCTATGAAAAGGCCTATGCCGACGAACCTTTCGTCCATCTGCTGCCCGAAGGACAGTTGCCGACCACCGGGTCGGTGATCGGCAGCAACGCCGCGCAACTGGCCGTCGCACTCGACGAGGACGCCGAGACATGCGTTGTCATCGCCGCGATCGACAACCTCGTCAAAGGCACCGGGGGTGCCGCCGTGCAGTCGATGAACCTCGCCCTGGGCTGGCCCGAAACCGCCGGCCTGTCGACGGTCGGAGTGGCCCCGTGACCCGGATGCTGCGCACCCAGGGCGTCACCGCACCGGCCGGATTTCGCGCCACCGGCATCTCGGCGGGCATCAAGGCCTCCGGGGCACTCGATCTGGCACTCGTGTTCAACGAAGGACCCGACCACACCGCCGCCGGGGTCTTCACCCGCAACAAGGTCAAGGCCGCGCCGGTGCTGTGGTCGCAGCAGGTCCTGACCACCGGCCGGCTCCGCGCGGTCGTCCTGAACTCCGGCGGCGCCAACGCCTGCACCGGTCCGCTGGGTTTCCAGGACACCCATGCCACCGCCGAGGCCACCGCTGCCGCGCTGTCGGACTGGGGTACCGAGACCGGCGCGATCGAGGTCGCGGTGTGTTCCACAGGCCTGATCGGTGACCGGCTGCCGATGGACAAGGTCCTGGCCGGTGTGCGGGAGGTCGTCCACGAGATGGCCGGCGGGCTCACCGGCGGGGAGGAAGCCGCCCGCGCCATCATGACCACCGATACAGTGCCCAAACAGGTTGCGCTGCACCAGGACAACTGGACCGTCGGTGCGATGGCCAAGGGTGCGGGGATGCTCGCGCCATCGCTGGCCACGATGCTCTGCGTCATCACCACCGACGCGGTGGCCAGCCCTGAAGCGTTGCGCGCCGCCCTGAACGCCGCCACCGCCACGACATTCGACCGGCTCGACGTCGACGGCAGCTGCTCGACCAACGACACGGTGCTGCTGCTGTGCTCGGGCGCCAGTGAGATCACCCCCTCCCAGCAGGAACTGACCGCGGCGGTCACGCGGGTGTGTGAGGACCTGTGCGCGCAGCTGCAGGCCGACGCCGAAGGCGTGACGAAACGCGTCGCGGTCACCGTCACCGGCGCCCAGACCGAAGACGACGCGGTCCTCGCCGCGCGGGTCATCGCCCGCGACAGCCTCGTCAAGACCGCACTGTTCGGTTCCGACCCGAACTGGGGCCGGGTGCTGGCCGCCGTCGGAATGGCCCCGGTGGCCTTGGATGCGAATCGGATCACCGTGTCGTTCAACGGGTCTCCGGTGTGTATCGACGGTGTCGGCGCGCCCGGCGCGCGCGAGGTGGACCTGTCCGGAGAGGACATCGAGGTCAGCGTCGACATCGGCGTGGGGGACGCGTCGGCGACCATCCGCACCACCGACCTGTCGCACGCCTACGTCGAAGAGAACTCGGCGTACAGCTCATGACACTGCAGACTCCGGACAAGGCGCAGGTACTGGCCGCGGCGCTGCCGTGGCTGAAGGCACTGCACGACAAGATCGTCGTGGTCAAGTACGGCGGCAATGCGATGACCGACGACACCCTCAAGGCCGCGTTCGCCGCCGACATGGCGTTCCTGCGCAACTGCGGCATCCACCCGGTCGTCGTCCACGGCGGTGGACCCCAGATCAGTGCGATGCTCAAGAAGCTCGGCATCGCCGGCGACTTCAAAGGCGGCTTCCGGGTGACCACACCCGAGGTGCTCGACGTCGCACGCATGGTGCTCTTCGGCCAGGTGGGCCGGGAACTGGTCAACCTGATCAACGCACACGGCCCGTACGCGGTGGGCATCACCGGCGAGGACGCCGGACTGTTCACCGCGGTGCGGCGCACCGTCATGGTGGAGGGGATCGCCACCGACATCGGACTGGTCGGCGACGTCGCCGACGTCAACACCGACGCGGTGCTGGACCTGATCGACGCCGGCCGCATCCCGGTGGTCTCGACGATCGCCCCCGACGGCGACGGGCTGGTCTACAACATCAACGCCGACACCGCGGCGGCCGCGCTGGCCGAAGCGCTGGGCGCGGAGAAGCTGCTGATGCTCACCGACGTGGAGGGCCTGTACACCCGATGGCCGGACCGCGGATCGCTGGTGAGCCAGATCGACGCGGCCGCGCTGACCCAACTGCTTCCGACCCTCGAGGAGGGCATGGTGCCCAAGATCGAAGCCTGCCTGCGGGCGATCCACGGCGGGGTGCCCAGCGCCCACGTCATCGACGGCCGCGTCGCGCACTGCGTGCTGGTCGAGCTGTTCACCGACGAGGGTGCGGGCACCAAGGTGGTGAGCGGGGCATGACCGAGCAGGCACCTCTGCTGCAGCGGTGGTCGGCGGTGATGATGAACAACTACGGCACCCCGCCGTTGGCACTGGCCAGCGGAGACGGCGCCGTCGTCACCGACGTGGACGGCAACGACTATGTCGATCTGCTCGGCGGCATCGCCGTCAATGTGCTCGGCCACCGCCACCCTGCGGTGATCGAGGCGGTGAACCGGCAGATGAACACGTTGGGGCACACCTCCAACCTCTACGCCACCGAACCCGGCGTCGCACTCGCCGAGGCGCTGGTGGACCTGCTCGGGGCGCCCGCGCGGGCGTTCTTCTGCAACTCCGGCACCGAAGCCAACGAGGTCGCCTTCAAGATCACCCGGCTGACCGGCCGCACCAAGCTGGTGGCAGCCGAAGGGGCGTTCCACGGCCGCACGATGGGCTCACTGGCGTTGACGGGCCAGCCGTCCAAGCAGGCGCCGTTCGCCCCGTTGCCGGGCGACGTGACGTTCGTGCCCTACGGCGACGTCGACGCGCTGCGCGCCGCTGTCGATTCCAGCACCGCGGCGCTGTTCCTGGAACCGATCATGGGGGAGGGCGGCGTCGTCGTACCGCCGGCCGGCTACCTGGCCGCCGCCCGCGACATCACCGCCGAGCACGGTGCGCTGCTGGTTCTCGACGAGGTGCAGACCGGTGTCGGGCGTACCGGCGCGTTCCTCGCCCATCAGCACGACGGCGTCACCCCTGACGTCGTCACACTGGCCAAGGGACTCGGCGGCGGGCTGCCGATCGGGGCGTGCCTGGCCATCGGGGCCACAGCTGAGCTGCTCACTCCGGGGCTGCACGGCAGCACCTTCGGCGGCAACCCGGTGTGCACGGCGGCCGCGCTCGCGGTACTGCAGGCGCTGGCTGACGAACGGCTGATCGAACGGGCCGACGTGCTGGGCAAGACGCTCAGCCACGGCATCGAGTCGCTCGGGCATCCGCTGGTCGACCATGTCCGCGGCCGCGGCCTGCTGCGCGGTGTGGTGCTGACGGCGCCCAGCGCCAAGCACGTCGAGACCGCCGCGCGCGAGGCCGGGTTCCTGGTCAACGCCGCCGCGCCCGACGTGGTGCGACTGGCGCCCCCGCTGGTCATCACCGAGACACAGATCGATTCCTTCCTGGCGGCGCTGCCCGCCGTGCTGGACAAGGCGGTGCAGTCCTGATGCGACACTTCCTGCGCGACGACGACCTGAGCCCCGACGAGCAGGCCGAGGTGCTGGCCCTGGCCGCCGAGGTCAAGGCCGACCCGTTCGGGCGCACACCGTTGGCGGGCCCGCGTGGCGTGGCGGTGATCTTCGAGAAGAACTCGACCCGCACCCGGTTCTCGTTCGAGATGGGCATCGCCCAACTGGGCGGGCACGCCGTCGTGGTCGACGGGCGGAGCACCCAGTTGGGCCGGGAGGAGACGCTGGAGGACACCGGCCGGGTGTTGTCGCGTTACGTCGACGCCGTCGTGTGGCGCACCTTCGCCCAGGAACGGCTGACCGCGATGGCATCGGGCTCCACGGTGCCCATCGTCAACGCGCTGTCCGACGAGTTCCACCCGTGCCAGGTGCTGGCCGACCTGCAGACCCTGGTGGAATGGAAGGGCGCGCTGAAAGGCCTGCGGCTGAGCTACTTCGGTGACGGCGCCAACAACATGGCGCACTCGTTGATGCTCGGCGGGGTGACCGCCGGCATCGACGTCACCATTGCTGCGCCGCGCGGCTTCGAACCGCATCCGATGTTCGTCGCGGCCGCGGCCGAACGTGCCCGCCACACCGGCGCCACCGTCACCGTGACCGACGACGCGCAGGCCGCGGCCGACGGCGCCGACGTCCTGGTGACCGACACGTGGACCTCGATGGGACAGGAGAACGACGGTCTGGACCGGGTCCGCCCGTTCCGGCCGTTCCAGGTGAACTCGGCCCTGCTCGATCGTGCCGACTCAGAAGTCGTTGTCCTGCACTGCCTTCCCGCGCACCGCGGGCATGAGATCACCGACGACGTGCTCGACGGTCCGCGCAGTGCGGTGTGGGACGAGGCCGAGAACCGGCTGCACGCCCAGAAAGCGCTGCTGGTGTGGCTGCTGGACAAGAGCACGTCGTGACGTCCACACCCTCGCAAGCCACCACCCGGGCGGGGCGCCAGGCTCGCATCGTCGCGCTGCTGTCGGCGCAGTCGGTGCACAGCCAGAGCGAGCTGGCGGCGCTGCTGGCCGCCGACGGGATCGAGGTGACGCAAGCGACGTTGTCGCGTGATCTCGAAGAGCTCGGCGCGGTGAAGCTGCGCGGAGCGGACGGGGGAACGGGTGTCTACATCGTGCCCGAGGACGGCAGCCCGGTGCGCGGCGTCACCGGCGGCACCGAACGAGTGTCGCGGTTGCTGTCGGACCTGCTGGTGTCCACCGACGCCAGCGGCAACCTGGCCGTGTTGCGCACCCCGCCGGGTGCCGCGCACTATCTGGCCAGCGCCATCGACCGCGCGGCCCTGCCGTTCGTGGTCGGCACCATCGCCGGTGACGACACCATCCTGGTCGTCGCGCGTGAACCGATGACCGGAGTGGAGCTCGCCGCCACGGTCGAAAACCTGTCCCGAGCCTGAAGCAACAACAAGAGGAGCAACAACTATGTCCGAGCGCGTCATCCTGGCGTATTCCGGCGGTCTGGACACCTCGGTGGCGATCAGCTGGATCGGCAAGGAGACCGGGCGTGAGGTGGTGGCCGTGGCCATCGACCTCGGGCAGGGCGGCGAGGACATGGACGTCGTTCGCCAGCGTGCGCTGGACTGCGGCGCGGTCGAAGCCGTCGTCGTGGACGCCCGCGACGAGTTCGCCGAGCAGTACTGCCTGCCCGCCATCAAGTCCAACGCGCTCTACATGGACCGCTACCCCCTGGTGTCGGCGCTGAGCCGGCCGCTGATCGTCCGCCACCTCGTCGACGCGGCCCGCGAGCACGGCGGCGGCATCGTCGCGCATGGGTGCACGGGCAAGGGCAACGACCAGGTGCGCTTCGAGGTCGGTTTCGCCTCGCTCGCCCCCGACCTGCAGGTGCTGGCCCCGGTCCGCGACTACGCGTGGACGCGCGAGAAGGCGATCGCGTTCGCCGAGGAGAACGCGATCCCGATCAACGTCACCAAGCGTTCGCCGTTCTCCATCGACCAGAACGTGTGGGGACGCGCGGTGGAAACCGGCTTCCTCGAGCACCTCTGGAACGCCCCGACCAAGGACGTCTACGACTACACCGAAGATCCGACGATCAACTGGAGCAGCCCGGACGAGGTCGTGGTCGGTTTCGAGAAGGGCGTCCCGGTCAGCATCGACGGCCAGCCGGTCACGGTGCTGCAGGCCATCGAGCAACTCAACCAGCGCGCCGGCGCGCAGGGGGTCGGGCGCCTGGACGTCGTCGAGGACCGCCTCGTCGGCATCAAGAGCCGCGAGATCTACGAGGCGCCCGGCGCGATGGTGCTCATCACCGCGCACACCGAGCTCGAACACGTCACGCTGGAACGCGAACTCGGCCGGTTCAAGCGCAACACCGACCAGAAGTGGGGCGAGCTGGTCTACGACGGCCTGTGGTACTCGCCGCTGAAGACCGCACTGGAAGCGTTCGTCGCGAACACCCAGGAGCACGTGACCGGCGAGATCAGGATGGTGCTGCACGGCGGTCACATCGCGGTCAACGGTCGCCGCAGCGCGGAATCGCTGTACGACTTCAACCTCGCCACCTACGACGAGGGTGACACGTTCGACCAGTCCGCGGCCAAGGGCTTCGTCCACGTCCACGGGCTGTCGTCGAGCCTGTCGGCGCGCCGGGACCTGGCCGGTCAGTGAGTACCAACGAAGGTTCTCTGTGGGGCGGCCGATTCGCCGACGGCCCCGCCGATGCCCTTGCCGCACTGAGCAAGTCGACCCATTTCGATTGGGTGTTGGCGCCGTACGACATCGCCGCGTCCAAAGCTCACGCGCAGGTGTTGTTCCGGGCCGACCTGCTCACCGCCGAGCAACGCGACGGTCTGCTCGCCGGCCTGGACAGCCTGGCCGCCGACGTCGCCGACGGCAGCTTCGGGCCGCTGGTCAGTGACGAAGACGTGCACGGCGCGCTCGAGCGTGGGCTGATCGATCGGGTCGGCGCCGACCTGGGCGGCCGCCTGCGGGCGGGACGTTCGCGAAACGACCAGGTGGCCACGCTGTTCCGGATGTGGCTGCGCGACGCGATCCGCCGCGTCGCCGACGGTGTGCTCGACGTGGTCAAGGCGTTGGCCACCCAGGCCGCCGCCCATCCCACCGCGATCATGCCCGGCAAGACGCACCTGCAGTCCGCTCAGCCGATTCTGCTGGCCCACCACCTACTGGCACACGCCCACCCGTTGTTGCGCGATGTCGACCGACTCGCGGACTTCGACGCACGGGCCGCGGTGTCGCCGTACGGGTCCGGCGCGTTGGCCGGGTCCTCGCTGGGGCTCGACCCCGACGCGATCGCCGACGAACTCGGCTTCGCTGCGGCGGCCGACAACTCGGTCGACGCCACCGCGTCGCGGGACTTCGCCGCCGAGGCGGCGTTCGTGCTGTCGATGATCGGCGTCGACCTGTCCCGGCTCGCCGAAGACATCATCTTGTGGAGCACCACCGAATTCGGTTACGTCACGCTGCACGACGCCTGGTCGACGGGCAGTTCGATCATGCCGCAGAAGAAGAACCCCGACATCGCCGAGTTGGCGCGGGGCAAGAGTGGACGGTTGATCGGCAACCTCACCGGGTTGCTGGCCACGCTCAAGGCCCAGCCGCTGGCCTACAACCGTGACCTGCAGGAGGACAAAGAGCCGGTGTTCGACTCGGTGGCGCAGCTGGAGATGCTGCTGCCGGCGATGGCCGGCCTGGTCGGCACTCTGCGCTTCGACACCGACCGGATGGCCGAGCTCGCACCGCTGGGGTACACGCTGGCCACTGACGTCGCCGAATGGCTCGTCCGTCGCGGGGTGCCGTTTCGGGTGGCACATGAAGCCGCCGGTGCCGCGGTGCGCGCGGCCGAAGCCCGCGGTGTCGGCCTCGAGGAACTCGAGGACGCCGAATTGGCCGGAATCCACGCCGAACTCACCCCGCAGGTGCGCGAGGTGCTCACCGTGGAGGGCTCGGTCAACTCCCGCGACGCGCGCGGCGGCACCGCCCCCATCCAGGTCGCCCGGCAGCTCGGCGCGGTGCGTGACGTCACAGACCGGTTGCGGCTGCGGCTAAACCGATAGACGAGAGCTGCCGGCCGGACCGCTAACCGGTCTCGTCGGCCAGCTCCAGCCAGTTCTCCTCGAGGGCCTGCTTGCGGTCGAGCAACTCGGCGAGCTCACCGTTGAGCTCCGCGGCGCGCACATGGTCGGCAGCGGCCTCGGCCATCGCCTCGTGCAGCGCGGTGATGCGGTCGTCGAGCTTGCCGAGCTGGTTCTCGATGCGCGTCATCTCCTTGCCGGTGCGGCGCTCGCGGGCCGCAGCGGTCTCACCGCCGGCCGGTTCGGCTCGGCCGGGCTGGGTTCGCGCCGGTTCGCGCGCCGCCGACGTGCGTTCGGCCAGATACTGCTCGATGCCGCCGGGCAGGAGTTCGCAGCGACCGCCACCGGTCAGCGCGTAGGTGACGTCGCTGACCCGCTCGAGGAAGTAGCGGTCGTGGGTCACCGCGATCAGCGTCCCCGGCCATCCGTCGAGGTAGTCCTCGATCACCGTGAGCGTGTCGATGTCGAGGTCGTTGGTCGGCTCGTCGAGCAGCAGCACGTTGGGCTCGTCGAGCAGCATCCGCAGGAACTGCAGCCGTCGGCGTTCACCGCCGGACAACTCACCGATGCGCGCGGTCAGCTTGTCGCCGACGAAGCCGAAGTCCTTGAGCAACGTGTCCGCGGTGATCTCACGACCCCCGGCCAGCTCGGTGACCCGGCGCCGGTCCTCGACCGCATCGATCACCCGTCGTGAGCCGTCCAG
Organism: Mycobacterium sp. PO1; assembly: GCF_017312405.1. Lineage (GTDB taxonomy): Bacteria > Actinomycetota > Actinomycetes > Mycobacteriales > Mycobacteriaceae > Mycobacterium. The sequence goes on along the minus strand of NZ_BLTG01000004.1, from coordinate 10,498 downwards.
TTCCTTGAGCGCCTGGCTGAGATAACCGATCCGCAGCGTGAGGCCCCGCTTGACGGTGCCCGCCGTCGGCGCGAGCTCGCCGGCGAGCAGCCGCAGCACCGACGTCTTGCCCGAACCGTTCACACCCACCAGCCCGATCCGCGCCCCGGGCCCGATCGACCAGTCCACGCTGTCGAGCAGCACCCGGGGCGGCTCGCCGACCTCGAGCCGAACCCGGTGCAGATCGAAGACGTCTTTGCCCAATCTGGTCGTCGCGAACCGTTGCAGCACCAGCGAATCACGCGGCGGTGGCTCGTTGGCGATCAGCTCGTTGGCCGCCTGGATGCGGAACTTCGGTTTGGAGGTGCGCGCGGGCGGTCCGCGCCGCAACCACGCCAATTCCTTGCGCATCAGGTTCTGGCGGCGTGCTTCGGCGCCTGCGGCCAGCCTCATGCGCTCGGCGCGCGCCAGCACGTAGGCGGCATAACCGCCGTCGTAGGCGTCGACGACACCGTCGTGGACCTCCCAGGTGCTGGTGCACACCGCGTCGAGAAACCAGCGGTCGTGGCTGACCACCACCAGCGCCCGCGCCGGGCGCGAGGACAGGTGGTCGGCCAACCACCCGATCACCTCGACGTCGAGATGGTTGGTGGGTTCGTCGAGCACCAGGACGTCGTGGCCGGCCAGCAGCACCTCGGCCAGCGCGACCCGGCGGCGCTCGCCACCCGACAGCGCCGACACCTCGGCGTCCAGATCCACCCCGGACAGCAGGTTCTCCACGACGGCCCGGGTGGCGGGTTCGGCGGCCCAGATGTGGTCGGGGCGGCCACCGGTGATCACACCGCGCACGGTGGTGCCGCGGGCGAAGTCGTCGGCCTGACGCAGATAGCCCACAGACAGACCGGAGGTGTGGGTGACGCGCCCGGAATCGGGCTGCTCGGCACCGGTCAGGATCCGCAGCAGCGTCGTCTTGCCGTCACCGTTGCGGCCCACGACGCCGATCGCGTCGCCTTCCTCCACGCCCAGACTGACCGCATCGAGCAACGTGCGGGTACCGAAGCCGATCGTGGCTCGTTCGAGGTTGACCAGGTTTGCCATCAGCCGCCGATGATAGGTGGCCGCTGTGCCATGATGACGACTGCAGTACCGGGGGACCGCAACAGGCGGACGCGTTCAGAGAGGGGAGTGCCGGTGGTGGACCTCTCGGCGATCACCCGCCCCGTCGGGCGGCTGGTGGCCACCGCACAGAACGGCCTGGAGGTGCTCAGGTACGGCGGTCTGGAAACCGGTGCGGTGCCGTCGCCGTTCCAGATCATCGAAAGCGTGCCGATGTACCGGCTGCGGCGGTACTTCCCGCCCGATGCCCGCCCCGGGGCCAAACCGGCGGGGCCGCCCGTGCTGATGGTGCACCCGATGATGATGTCGGCCGACATGTGGGACGTCACCCGCGAGGACGGCGCGGTCGGCATCCTGCACCGCGCGGGCGTCGATCCGTGGGTCATCGACTTCGGCTCACCGGACAAGATCGAGGGCGGGATGCAGCGCAACCTCGCCGATCACGTGGTGGCGCTCAGCGAGGCGATCGACACGGTCAAGACGGTGACCGGTCGCGATGTGCACCTCGCCGGCTACTCACAGGGCGGGATGTTCGCCTACCAGACGGCGGCCTACCGCCGCTCCAAGGACCTGGCCAGCATCATCGGTTTCGGATCGCCGGTCGACACATTGGCCGCGATGCCGATGAACCTGCCGGCGAGCCTGGCGCCGGCGGCCGCGGACTTCATGGCCGACCACGTGTTCAGCCGCATCGACATCCCCGGCTGGCTGGCCCGGACCGGGTTCCAGATGCTCGATCCGATCAAGACCGCACAGTCGCGGCTGGATTTCCTGCGCCAGCTCCACGACCGCGAGGCGCTGCTGCCCCGCGAACAGCAGCGCCGGTTCCTGGCCTCCGAGGGGTGGATCGCCTGGTCGGGGCCGGCGATCTCCGAGCTGCTGAAACAGTTCATCGCCCACAACCGGATGATGACCGGCGGCTTCTCCATCCACGGGGATCTGGTGACGTTGTCGGACATCAGCTGTCCGGTGCTGGCCGTCATCGGTGAGGTCGACGACATCGGTCAGCCGGCCGCGGTGCGCGGCATCAAACGCGCCGCCCCCGAAGCCGATGTGTACGAATTCCTCATCCGCGCCGGTCATTTCGGGCTCGTTGTGGGCTCCAAGGCGGCGTCGCAGACGTGGCCGGCGGTGGCGGCCTGGGTGCGCTGGCTCGACGAGGGCGGCCCGATGCCCGAAGGGGTCAGCCCGATGGCCCTGCAGGCATCCGAACCCAGCGAGAGCGGGGTGACGCTGGCGTCCCGCCTGGCCCACGGCGGGGCTGCGGCCACCGAGATGGCGTTCAGCCTGGCCCGGTCGGCCGCCGACGCCCTGGTGGCGGCGAACAAGTCCGCGCGCACGCTGGCGGTGGAGACCGCCCGCACGCTGCCGCGGCTGGCCCGGCTGGGACAGGTGAACGACCACACCCGGATTTCGCTGGGCCGCATCATGACTGAGCAGGCGCACGAGGCCCCCAAGGGTGAGGCGCTGCTCTTCGACGGACGGGTGCACACCTACGAGGCGGTGGACCGCCGCATCAACAACGTGGTGCGCGGCCTCATCGAGGTGGGCGTGCGTCAGGGTGCGCGCGTCGGCGTGCTGATGGAGACCCGGCCCAGCGCGCTGGTCGCCATCGCCGCGCTGTCGCGGCTGGGCGCTGTCGCGGTGCTGATGCCGCCTGATGCCGACCTCGCCACGGCGGCACGACTGGGCGGGGTGACCGAGGTCATCACCGATCCCAGCAACCTGGCCGCGGCCCGCGAACTGGAATCGCGGATCCTGGTGCTCGGCGGTGGTGAGTCCCGGGATCTGCACCTCGACGCCTTCGACGGCGTCGCCGAGGTCGTGGACATGGAGAAGATCGATCCCGACGTCGTCGAGCTGCCCGGCTGGTACCGGCCCAACCCGGGTCTGGCGCGCGACCTCGCCTTCATCGCGTTCAGCACGATCAGCGGTGAGCTCGTCGCGCGCCAGATCACGAACTACCGGTGGGCACTGTCGGCGTTCGGAACCGCCTCGGCGGCCAACCTGTCCCGCAGCGACACGGTGTACTGCCTCACCCCGCTGCACCATCAGTCGGGGCTGCTGGTCAGCCTCGGCGGGGCAGTCGTCGGCGGGGCCCGCATCGCGCTGTCGCGCGAGGTTCGCCCCGACCGCTTCCTGCAGGAGATCCGGCAGTACGGCGTCACCGTGGTGTCCTACACGTGGGCGATGTTGCGCGAGGTGATCGACGATCCGGCGTTCTCGCTGACCGGTAACCATCCGGTGCGCGTGTTCATCGGTTCCGGAATGCCCTCCGGGTTGTGGCGGCGCGTCGTCGACGTGTTCGCGCCGGCCAATGTCGTCGAGTTCTTCGCCACCACCGACGGGCAGGCGGTGCTGGCGAACGTCGCCGGCGCCAAGGTCGGCAGCAAGGGCAGGCCCCTGCCCGGAGGCGGGGACATCGCCCTGGCGGCCTACGACGCGGAAGACAACCTGATCCTCGAAGACGAGCGCGGGTTCGTCCGCCGGGCCGAGACGAACGAGGTCGGTGTGCTGCTGGCCCGGCCGCGCGGCCCGGTCGACCCGTTGGCTTCGGTCAAGCGCGGTGTGTTCGCCCCCGCCGACACCTGGGTGTCCACCGAGTACCTGTTCCGCCGGGACGAGGACGGCGACTACTGGCTGGTGGACAACCGGGCGGCGGTCGTGCACACCGAACGGGGACCGGTGTTCGCCGGCACCGTCAACGACGCCGTCGGCAGGCTGGGTGCGGTGGACATGGCCGTCACCTACGGCGTGCCCCACGGCGACGGATGTCTCGCGGTCACCGCGCTGGCGCTGCGGCCGGGCGGCACCGTCCCGTCTGCCGACCTGTCCGAGGCGTTGGCCGACCTCGCCGTGGGCTGCCCGCCGGACATCGTCCATGTCGTCGCCGACATGACCCTGACCGCCACCTACCGCCCGCTGGCCGGGCCGCTGCAACAGCAGGGTGTTCCCAAACCCTCCCGTAACGCCTGGTACCTGGACCCCGATAGTGATCGGTACAAGCGGTTGACCGTGGCTGTGCGGAGCGAGATCGTCGAGAGCGCGCAGTGATGCCCGTCGAGGGCCACACTGTTAGGGTCCTGGAGACGATGCCGGGTCGTGTGGTCGGGCGTGCTGTCCACGAGGAGGATTGATGTCACCACAACCTTGGCGCCGCACCGCGGTGGCCGCGCTGGCCGCATCCACGCTGGTCGGTGGCCTGGCCCTGGGTGCCACTGCGCCCACGGCGCTGGCGCAGCCGGCTGACTCGTCCTCGTCGACCGAGCAGACTCAGGCGCCGATCTCACCGGATCAGGTGCTGATGATGATCTCGCAGGAGTACCAGACCGGTAAGGGCGGCGGTCAGGTGTCCAAGCTCATCGAGCAGGTCATGACGCTGCGGATGCGCGGTATCCGACCCTCGCGCGGCAACGCCGTGGCGTTGTCCGCGGCTCTGGAGAAGCGCCCCAACCAGGTCCCGCTGATCCAGGCGCTGGAGGAGACGCTGACCTACCAGCGCAAGCAGATGATGCGCTCGCAGAACCAGGTGCCGTCCGGCGGCGGCGCGCCTCCGGTGGCGACCCCGGGGATCCCGAACGGTCCCGCATGGCAGCCGGGCAACCCGATGCAGCAGGACAGCGACACGATCTTCCCGATGCCCGGTCGCTGAGCCGATGGTGCTGGATCCGGACTTACTGGCCATCCTGGTGTGCCCCGAGGATCGCGGTCCTCTGTTGCTGGTCGATGGCGCCTTGTACAACCCGCGGCTGCACCGCAAATACCGCATCGACGACGGGATTCCGGTCCTGCTGGTCGACGAGGCGATCGCCGTCGACGACGACGAGCACCGGCGGCTGGTCGCCGCGGCAGGACAGTCCTAGCTGAGTTCGGGCAGCTCACCGGTCAGGTAGCGCTGCAGATTCGGCGCAATCGTCTCCACGACCTCGGTCACCGGCAACGATCGAAACGGCTCCAGTTCGAGGATGTAGCGGGCCATCACCACCCCGATGAGTTGCGACGCCACGAATTGGACGCGTACCAGGCCGCTGCCCGGTGGATCGTCGACCCGGCTGCCCACCTCGGCGGTGATGACGTCCTGCAGGAACGAGCGGAACATCGACAGTTCGGCAACGTTGCTGCCACCGAGCACCGATCGCAGCGTGGCGATGAACCCCTTGCCCAGCTCCGAATCCCACAGCGGCAGCAGCAGCGACGGCAGCACGTGGCCGATCTCGTCGACGGGCACTTCGCGGAGCGGGCCGATGATGCTCATCGGATCGATGGGGATCTTGATCGCCGCGGCGAACAGCTGGGTCTTGGTTCCGAAGTAGTGGTGCACCAGGGCCGGATCCACGCCCGCGTCGGTGGCGATGGCGCGGATGGATGTCTTGTCGATCCCGTTGCGCGCGAACAACTCACGCGCGCTGGACAAGATGCGATCTCGGGTGTCCGAAGCGCCCGGCGGCCGGCCGGGTCGCTTGCGGTCCTGGTGGGTGGTCAATCTGTCTAGGGTGTCCTTCGCCGTAGGGTCGCAGCTGCCAGGGCCAGCGCCGCCACTGCGAATCCGACGACGACCGCGATGTCACGAACGGCGATCGACGTCAGCTCCGGGTGCGCACCGACTTCCTGCAGTGCCTCAAGAGCGTAGCTGGCGGGTAGGGCGTTGCTGATCCACTGCAGCCAATCGGGGAGTTGTGAACGCGGAACGATGATCCCGCACAACAGCAACTGCGGGGCGATGACCAGCGGCATGAATTGGACCGCCTGGAATTCGGTGCGGGCGAAGGCACTGCACAGCAGGCCGAGCCCCACTCCGAGAACGGCGTTGATGATTGCGATGGTGAACACCCACACCGGGCTGCCTGCAGTGTCGAGGCCGAGCAACCAGAACGACACCAGGCAGGCCAGGGTGGCCTGCGCGGCCGCGGCGAGCGAGAAGGCGGTGCCGTAGGCGGCCAGCAGGTCGAGTCGGCGCAGCGGTGTGGTCAGGATCCGCTCGAGTGTTCCGGAGGACCGCTCGCGCTGCATCGTGATCGAGGTGATGAGGAACATGACGATCAGCGGGAACACGCCGAGCATGATCAGGCAGGCGTTGTTGAACGGTGACGGGGCGCCGGGACGAACCGGCACGTCGGTGAACATGAAGTACATCAGCGCGATGATCACGCTCGGTACCAGCAGGATCATCGCGACGCTGCGGTGGTCGCCGGCCAGCTGGCGCAGAATGCGGACGGTCGTTGCCGAGAATGCGCGCGGACTCAGCGGGTGGGCGCCGCCTCTGCTGCGGTGCCGCGCCGGATGATGGACAGAAACGCTTCCTCCAGGGACTGACATCCGGTGTCCTTTCGCAATCGGGTTGGCGTGGTGTGGGCGAGAATTCGACCGTCGCGCATCAACAGCAGGTCAGCGCAGTGATCGGCTTCGTCCATGACGTGGCTGGAGACCAGCAGCGTGGTGCCGCGGCGGGCCAACTCGGTGAAGCGGTCCCACAGATCGGCGCGCAGGACGGGGTCCAGGCCGACGGTCGGTTCGTCGAGCACCAGCAGATCGGGGTGGCCCACCAGCGCGCAGGCCAGTGACACTCTGGTGCGCTGACCACCGGACAGGTTCGCCGTCAGCGCCTTTCGGTGGCTGTCCAGTCCGACCGCGTCGATCGCCCGGTCGACCTCGTCGGGCTCGGAGCCGTAGAGGGCGGCGAAATAGCGCACGTTGTCCACCACCCGCAGGTCCGGATAGATGGTCGGGTCCTGGCTGACGTAGCCGACCCGGTGGCGCAGCTCGGCTGATCCTGCCGGCTTGCCCAGCACCGTCACCGTGCCGCGCGTGACGATCTGGGTTCCCACGACGCTGCGCATCAGGGTGGTCTTGCCGCACCCCGACGGGCCGAGAAGGCCGGTGATGGTCCCCCGGGACACCGCGACGGTGACGTCGTCGAGCGCCACGTGATGACCCCGCAACACCCGGAGTCGGTCGATCTCGATCGCAGGCGACGAGCCGACCAAGAATTCACCGTCCGATGAAGTCATCATGCAATGAATTCTGGTCCGGTGCCGCAGGCCCTGTCAAGGTCTCCGTAGCATGTCGACGGTGACTCTCGATTCGCTGCGGTGCATCCCGGCCGGCAAGGTCGACGTCACCGCCCCGGTGGAGATCGACGGGTTGAGCTACATCGCCGCCGACGACCCGGCCATGCCGATGTACCGCGTCATCGCCAACAACCGGCAGCCCGTAGCGCTGCGGGACCTGATGATCGCGCCGGTGCGCACGGGCTACATCGGGGACGGCCATCAGCCGGATCCGGCGCTGGTGCCGCCCAGCGGCGCCCAAGCGGTTCCCGACGTGGCGGTCGATCAGGTTTATCTGCCGGTGCGCGACGGTGTCGCGCGATGCCAGCTCTACCGTCCCTTGTCGCCAACCGAGACTGCGCTGCCGGTCATCGTCTACTTCCACGGCGGCGGCTTCACTGTGGGCTCGTCCGAGGACTGCGACTTCGTGGCCCGCAAGCTCGCGTTCACGAACAACGCCGTGGTGGTGTCCGCCAATTACCGGTCCGCCCCGGAGTTCGCGTTTCCGGTGCCCTTCGACGACGCCTTCGACATCTACACCTGGGTGGTCGAGCACGGGGCACAGTTGGGCGGCGACACCGCCCGCCTCGTCGTCGCCGGGGACTCGGCCGGGTCGAACTTCGCCGCCGCCATTCCGTTGCGCGCCCGCACCGACGGGGTTCGGGTTCCTGATGCCACCGTCATGCTGGGCGCCTTCGCGGACTTCCAGTTCGAGCGCTGGCCGTCGTTCCGCGAATTGGCGCCGCGAGGCATCGTCTACGACATGGCATTCGCCGGCTTCATTCGCGGCGCCTATGTCGGGACCACCGCATGGGACCACCCCTGGGTCAGCCCCATCGAAGGTGATCTCGCCGGCTATCCGTTGGCGGTCGTGGTCGCCGGCACCCACGATCCGATCGTCGACTCGGCCCGTGCGTTCGTCCGCCGGATCCGCGACGCAGGAGGCTCGACCGTCGACTACTTCCCCGAGGGCATGCCACACGGCTTCTACTTCTTTCCCGGCGTCCATCCCGAGGAGGATGTCGCCTTCCGCGTGGTCGCCGAGGCGCTTGCCGATGTCTTCGACCGGTGAGGCCACCGGCGGACGGCTGGCGGCCGATCCGGTACTCGCCGCGCGTTCGCTGCTCGGAGCGGTCCTGGTAGGCCGTTCGGTGAGCGCGGAGATCGTCGAGGTCGAAGCCTACGGCGGGCCGGCCGACGGACCCTGGCCCGATGCGGCGTCGCATTCGTTCCGTGGTCCCGGGGTGCGCAACGCGGTGATGTTCGGCCCGCCCGGGCATCTGTACACCTACCGCAGCCACGGAATCCACGTCTGCGCCAATGTCGTGTGTGCGACGGACGGGGTGGCCGGCGCGGTGCTGCTTCGCGCTGCGGTCATCCGCGACGGCTTCGATGTCGCCTGGGCCCGGCGGGGATCCCGGGTCCGGGAAGCAGGCCTGGCCCGCGGTCCGGGCAATCTCTGTTCGGCGCTGGGAATCACCATGGACGACAACGGTGTCGACCTCTTCGATCCACAGGCGCCGATCCGTATCAGTGCACGTCGGCCGCGAAAGGGTGTCGCCGGACCGAGGGTCGGGGTGAGCAAGGCCGCCGACCGGCCCTGGCGACTGTGGCTGGACGGACACCCCGAGGTGTCGGCCTACCGCCGCAGTCCACGGGCACCGGCTCCCGGGGCCAGTGACTAGTACGGAAAGATCGACGGCGTGGGTAGCGACATCCTTGACGAACTGGAATGGCGTGGTCTGATCGCTCAGTCCACCGATCGCGCCGCCCTCGCCGAAGCCATGGCCGGCGGGCCGCTGACGGTGTACTCCGGGTTCGACCCGACGGCGCCGAGCCTGCACGCCGGGCATCTCATCCCGCTTCTGACGCTGCGCCGCTTTCAGGCGGCCGGCCACCGGCCCATCGTGCTGGCCGGCGGAGCGACCGGGATGATCGGCGATCCGCGCGACGTGGGCGAGCGCACACTGCAGACCGCCGACATCGTCGCCGAGTGGGCCGGGCGCATCCGGGGACAGCTGGAACGATTCGTGGAGTTCGACGATTCGCCGAGCGGCGCCCTGGTCGCCGACAACCTGTCGTGGACGGGCGAGTTGTCGGCGATCGAGTTCCTGCGCGACATCGGCAAGCACTTCTCGGTGAACGTCATGCTCGACCGCGACACGGTCCGCCGCCGGCTCGAGGGGGAGGGTATCTCCTACACCGAGTTCAGTTACATGCTGTTGCAGGCCAACGACTTCGTCGAACTCCATCGACGTTACGGCTGCACCCTGCAGATCGGCGGTTCGGATCAATGGGGCAACATCATCGCCGGCGTCCGGCTGGTACGGCAGAAGGCCGGCGCCACCGTGCATGCGTTGACCACCCCGCTGGTCACCGACTCCGAGGGCAAGAAGTTCGGCAAGTCCACCGGCGGCGGAAGCTTGTGGCTGGACCCCACGATGACGAGCCCGTACGCCTGGTACCAGTACTTCGTCAACACCGCCGACGCCGACGTCATCGCCTATCTGCGATGGTTCACCTTCCTCAGCGCCGAGGAGCTGGCCGAACTGGAGCAGGCGACCGCCGAGCGGCCGCACGAACGTGCCGCCCAGCGTCGGCTGGCACGTGAGCTCACCAACCTCGTGCACGGTCCGCAGGCCACGGCCTCGGTCGAGCACGCCAGCCAGGCGTTGTTCGGTCGCGGCGAGCTCACCGACATGGATGAGGACACGCTGGCCGCAGCGCTGCGCGAAGCGGGCAACAACGAGGTGGCGCAGTTGGTTCCGGGAGGGCCCGACGGCATCACCGATCTCTTGGTCGCCAGTGGTCTGTCGGCAAGCAAGGGTGCGGCTCGGCGCACCATCGCCGAGGGTGGCGTCTCGGTGAACAACGTGAAGATCACCACAGACGACTGGGTGCCGGATTCCTCGGACTTCCTGTTCGGGAAGTGGCTGGTGCTGCGCCGGGGCAAGCGCAACATCGCAGGCGTGCTGCGCGCCGAGCGAGGATGACCACGGTTCACGCTGCTCAGGCTTTGTTGCAACGGCCGGGAACAATGCGGGGCGTGCGCGCGTTGAGCATCTTCGGAGTGACCGTCGGAGCGCCCCTTGGGGCGATCCCGTCCGCCTGAGGTCTGGGCGGATGCTGGGATTCCGGGTCGAAAGACACGCCCTAGCAGGCGATTTGACTCGGCGTTAGCCCTGACGTAACTTATCGGAGTCGCCGCGACACGGGCCAAAACCCGGAGAGCGCGGCCGACTCCCAAGAGGATGACCACTTCGGTGGAAGTTCTCATCTGCCCGCACGAGAGATCGCGGCTTTACGCCGCGGCCTTCTTGCGCGGTCGGACGGGTGTGTTGTTTGAGAACTCAATA
>NZ_BLTG01000003.1 GCF_017312405.1 Mycobacterium sp. PO1 | reverse complement strand
GGTGCGGGCGGTGCGCTACCCGCCCGGGTGGCAGAGGGCGGCGGCGGTGATCAACGCCGACCCGGGGCCGGTCGCCGTGTTGCCGGTCGACAGCATGCGCCGGTTCCCGTGGGCGGGTGAGGCCCCGGTGCTCGATCCGCTGCCGCGCTGGGTTCGTGCGGAGGTCCTCAGCACCGGTGACCTCGTCATCGCCGGGCGGCTCATTCCCGGGGAGGGCACCCGGGCCCGCGAGGTGCAACAGCTGCTCATCGGTGGGGCGGACGCGCACCGCCTCGCCGACGCCGGGGTGCGCTGGGTGGTCGTCGAAGGCCCCGACCCGCAATCATTGCCGCTGCCGCTGACCTATCGGGACTCCGACATCGCGGTGTACGCGGTGGGCGGTGACGCTCCGCAGGCCCCGCAGCGCGGGGTGCTGCTGGCGGCGCACCTCGTCTGGCTGGCCCAGCTCCTCGGCAGCCTGCTTGCGATGGTCGTGGGTCGGGTCAGACGCCGCACACCGCGGGAAGCAGCAGGAAAGCCGGCCACAGACCAGCGACCACCAGATAACCGGCCATCTCACCGCCGGCCGGAAGCACCGGGCTGACCAGCGATTCGATGTGGCGGACCTGTTCGATGCCGAAGAACGCGAACACCAGTCCGACGAGCAGGTACGGAATTGCCAGCCACAATCCGACCTCGACCATGCCGGCCACACTGACCCGCCGGCTGAGCAGCCAGCGGGTGGCGGTCTTCACGCCCATCGATTTCTCCTCAGACCAGACGGCGCTGTCGGCGTACCCGCAGCCGGACATCGGCGAGCAGCACGTGGGTACCGCCCTGCCTGATGAACCCCGGCAGGAAACGGTTGACGAACGCCACGATGAGGAACAGACGCTCGAAGAGGTGCTGTCGCACCGGGCCCCACTCCAGACCGAGGGCGTCGCGGAACACCGGCGCGAGAAAGCCCGTCGTGAGGAACGTCAGCAGCGGCCGGAACGGCAGCCCCAGAATCGGGTTGATCATGCGCAGGTTGATCAGGTCGAGCAGGTAGGCGCGGACCACGTCGTCGACGGCGACCTGCGTGCAGGCCTCGTCCCAGTACCGGTCGAAGTCGGCGCGGGATGGGGGCCATTGGTCGTCGCTGACCTGCAGGGTGGTCCCCAGCGGCCAGGCTGAGCGGTAGAACTGCTCGGTCTGCTCGGGGGTCATCTCGCCGCGCAGCAGCTGATAGGTGTCCTCGAGCCCGACGAACAGGCAGGCCGCGACCCACATCTGCAGGTCGCGGTCGAACGCGTTGTAGCGCACTGGACTCGACGGCCCGGACTGCACGTGGCGGTGCGCAGTGTTGACGGCCTCGCGATAGGCGGCCCGGTCGTCCTCGTCTCCGAACACGGCGACCGCCAGGTACTGGAATGTGGTGCGCGCCCGCTTCCACGGGTGCGTCATCAGGCTGCCCGATTCCACCCTGCTCTCGGCCACGCCGTGTCCGACGCCGGGCCGTGACATCTGCATCACGACGTTCGCGGCTCCCGCGGCGAACGACCAGAAATCCATGGCGTCCCCGACGCGCGCGGCGGCGTCGTCCCAGCGGGCGGTGCGCCGCGAGATCCGGATGCGCGTGGCCGTCATGTCGGGCACGCCACCTCGGCGACCCACAGCACCGGCCAGAACGCGATGCCGCCGATCAGCGCGCCCACCTTCTCCAGACCGTGCACCCCGGCGAGGTGATCGGGATGGGTGGCGGTCCACAGCAGGCCGAGCAGGATGTGGGGGATGTTGAGCAGCATCGCCAGACCGATCCACTCGGCGATCGTCATCTCGTAGGCGAACGCCTTGCGCAGCACGCCGGCCATGACCCGATGTTAATGCTCATACGCGGCGACGCGTATGGTTTCGACGCCGAAAAGGCACGTGAAAGACCTTTACGTGCGTTATTTGTGAACGGTCAGACAATCCCTGTGAGGAATACTCGGGCGTGCACCGCGTCGAGGACCGTTCGCATGGCCTCGGCTGACTGAGGCCACGAGAACTCACCGCTGCGCACCAGGGCCTTGGCGCCCAGCTGTTCGCGCAGGACGCGGTCATCGAGCAGGCGCCGCAGAGCGTCGACCAGGCCGCCGTCGTCGTCGACGAGCAACCCGGTGACGCCGTCGACGATCGAGTCGGTCAGACCGCCGGAGGACCGGTAACCGACGGTGGGTATGCCCTGCTGGGCGGCCTCGACCACCGCCAGTCCCCATCCCTCCTTGCGGGACGGCAATACGTGCACCCAGCTGCGTTGCAGCACGGCGTGTTTGGCCGCGTCGTCGACATGTCCGTGGAACGTGACGGCGTCGGCGATGCCCAGGCGGCGGGCGTGGTCGACGAGCGGCTGGGCCCACCAGCCGCCGCCGAGTACGTCGAGATGCAGGTCGGGTACGTCGCCGCGCAACCGCGCGACCGCGTCCAGCGCGTCCTCGATCTGCTTGTGCGGCACCAGCCGCGACAGCACCGCCACCCGTGGAGTCGGCGAGCGCTCCGAAGTGAGCGTGTCCGCAGGGGCGGCGTCCACACCGTTGCGGACGATCGCGATGTGGCCGGCGGGCGCCCCCAGGTCGGTCAGGTCGCGCGCCGACGGCAGCGACACCGTCACGTACTGGTTGCGCCGGTGCAACCGCGGCGACAACCAGGACTCGACGAACCAGCCGATGCGGCCACGCACCCGGCCGGCCACCGGCCACTGCTCCCGGTGGCAGTGGTGCACGAGCACGACGACCCGCCGGCCGTAGGCCAGGCGCGCGCAGAACGGAAGCCCGTTCTGGGTGTCGACGACGACGTCGGGTCGCACTCGACGTAGCGGACCCAGACCGAACCGGGCGGCCACCATCGCCAAACCGGCCCAGATGTACACCGAGTGGGGCCCCCCGGAGCGCTGGATGTGCACGCCGTCGACGACCTCGCGCCGCCGCGCGCCGGGATAGCGTGCGGTGCGCAGCGTCACCCGCATGCCGGATGCGGCGAGGTGGGCGCCGATTCGTTGGAGATAGGTCTCGCTGCCGCCGCCCTGCGGGTGACCGGTGTCGCGCCAGCACAACAGCAGCACGGACTTCACGGGCGGGGCAGACATCCTCGTCAGCCTAACCGTCGGCTTAGGGTTGCCAGGTGGTCGCTACCGATCTGTTCGCACGCCGGGCGACGTTGTCCCGGTCGCTGCGTCTGCTCGGCCAGTTCCGCTTCGAACAGACCGATCCGGACCGGTTCTACGGCGCGCTCGCCGCGGACACGGCCGCGCTGGTCGGCGACCTGTGGACCGGCACCACCGGCACGACGCCGACCGGGGTCCGGGTACTCGACGTGGGCGGCGGTCCGGGCTACTTCGCGACGGCCTTCGCCGACGCCGGGATGCGCTACATCGGAGTGGAACCGGATCCGCGCGAGATGCACGCGGCCGCCCCGCGCACGCACCGTCTGACGGGCTCCTTCGTCCGCGCCTCGGGGATGCGGCTGCCCTTCGCCGATCACAGCGTGGAGCTGTGCCTGTCGTCGAACGTCGCCGAGCACGTTCCCGAGCCGTGGCGGCTGGGGGAGGAGATGCTGCGCGTCACCCGGCCCGGCGGGCTGGCCGTGCTGTCCTACACGGTGTGGCTGGGCCCGTTCGGCGGCCATGAGATGGGCCTGACCCACTATCTGGGCGGTCGCCGCGCGGCCGATCGGTACACCCGCAGGCACGGGCATCGACCCAAGAACGACTACGGCTCGTCGTTGTTCGCGGTGTCCGCGGCGGCCGGGCTCGACTGGGCCCGGAGCACCGGCGCTCTGGTCGCGGCATTCCCTCGCTACCACCCGAGATGGGCGTGGGGCCTGGTGAAACTTCCCGGCCTGCGGGAATTCGCGGTGAGCAATCTGGTGCTGGTGTTGCGCCCCCTCTGATTGCCGGACTGCAACAGGTTCTCGTTTTGTGCTTCGATCGGTAGTGTGACGTCTATGACACAGAGCACCGCCTTCAAGACCGAATGGGACAAGCTGTTCATCGGCGGGAAGTGGGTCGAGCCGGCCACCTCGGATGTCATCGAGGTGCACTACCCCGCCACCGGCGAGTTGGTGGGCAAGGTGCCGCTGGCGTCGGCCGCCGACGTCGACGCGGCCTGTGCGGCGGCGCGCAAGGCGTTCGACGAGGGCCCATGGCCGCAGATGTCGCCGGACGAGCGCGCCGAGATCCTCGGCCGCGCAGTCAAGATCATGGAGGAGCGCGGCGACGAGCTGAAGTTCCTGTTGTCCGCCGAGACCGGGCAGCCCCCCACGATCGTGGACATGATGCAGTACGGCGCGGCGATGTCGGCGTTCCAGTACTACGCCGGCGCGGCCGACAAGTTCACCTGGCAGGAGATCCGCGACGGCGTCTACGGCCAGACGCTGGTGGTGCGGGAACCGATCGGGGTGGTCGGCGCCGTCACCGCCTGGAACGTGCCGTTCTTCCTGGCCGCCAACAAACTGGGGCCTGCGCTGCTGGCCGGCTGCACCATGGTGCTCAAGCCGGCCGCGGAGACGCCGCTGTCGGTGTTCGCGATGGCCGAGATGTTCGCCGAGGCGGGGCTGCCCGAGGGTGTGCTGTCGATCGTGCCGGGTGGTGCCGAGACGGGCCGCGCCCTGACCGCGAACCCGAACCTGGACAAGTACACGTTCACCGGCTCCTCGGCGGTCGGCAAGGAGATCGGCAAGATCGCCGCCGACAACCTCAAGCCGTGCACGCTCGAGCTCGGCGGCAAGTCCGCAGCCATCATCCTCGAAGACGCCGACCTCGACTCGACGCTGCCGATGCTGGTGTTCTCCGGCTTGATGAACTGCGGGCAGGCATGTGTGGGCCAGACCCGGATCCTGGCGCCGCGGTCGCGTTACGACGAGGTCGTGGAGAAGTTGGCGGCGGCCGTGGCCGCGATGCCGGTCGGCCTGCCCGATGATCCCGGCGCCGCGATCGGGCCGCTGATCAGCGAGAAACAGCGCGAGCGGGTGGAGGGCTACATCAAGAAGGGCATCGAGGAAGGCGCGCGGGTGGTGGCCGGCGGCGGCCGCCCCGAGGGTCTGGACAGCGGTTGGTTCGTGCAGCCGACGGTGTTCGCCGACGTCGACAACTCGATGACCATCGCGCAGGAGGAGATCTTCGGGCCCGTCCTGGCGGTGATCCCCTACGAGGACGAAGACGACGCCGTGCGCATCGCCAACGATTCGGTCTACGGGCTGGCCGGCTCGGTGTACACCTCCGACAACGACAAGGCGCTGAAGATCGCACGCAAGATCCGCACCGGAACGTATGCGGTCAACATGTACGCCTTCGACCCGGGTGCACCGTTCGGTGGTTTCAAGAACTCCGGCATCGGCCGCGAGAACGGCCCCGAGGGCATCGAGGCCTACTGCGAGCCCAAGAGCATCCTGCTGCCGTTCGGGTACACCCCCGCCGACTGACGACGCTCCACGAGATCCGACTTTTGCCGAGGTTTTCTCGTACTTCTCCGGCAAAAGTCGGATCTCGTCGACGTCTCGAGCAGCGGCGTTCGATGATTCGACGGATCTGTGCGTGATCGTCGCCGCTGCAGGTATCGACCCTCGGCCGGTCAGCCGCGGCGCCACCGGGCGCAGAGGAAATCACCGTTGCGTCCCGAATCCGTCAGCACCCACTCGGAACGCATCGGCAGCACCGGCGATCCCGCGCCCAGCGAGCACGGCGCGTAGGCGACCACCATCTCGTCGATCAGGCCTGCCTCGCTGAACTGCCTGGCGATGTCTCCTCCTCCGACCACCCAGACATCCTTGCCGGCCGCGGCTCCCACCAGATCCGGGTGCAGGTCGGCGACGGCACCGTCGAAGACGTGAACCGGATGCCCGGCGGCAACGATGCCGGGCCGGTGGGTCAACACCCAGGACGGCTGGCTGTACATCCAGTCGCCGGGTTGGTTCGCCAGGATCCACTCGTACGTGTCGGCACCCATCACGAGTGCGCCGACGGTGGCCAGGAACGGTTCGATGCCGAACGGCCCGTTCTGGTCGATCGATCGGCTCGTCAGCCAGTCCAGGCTGCCGTGGTCGTCGACGATGAAGCCGTCCATGCTGGACGCGGTGTAGTAGACGGTGCCCATTCAGATCTCCCTCATCCAGTTCAACGGATCCCCGCTGCGCACGCTCACTCCCAGTGCGCCCAGCATGGTGCGTGCGAGCTCGCGGCGGTGCGCGGAATAGGTCAGGACATGCGCGACGATGCCGTGCAGCGGGAACGATTCCGGCGGATCGCACAGCGCGTCGATCACGGTGTCGCCGAGTCGCCCGGCCGCCGAGTGCTCGGCGATCGTCGCGCGCCACCGGGCAGCGATGACGTCATGGTGGGCAGCCAACGTGGGCGCGTCGACGGATTCCGGCCGCGTCGCCGTCCGAGACGGGAAGTCGTGTCCGGCGATGGTGGCCAGCCACACCTCCTTCGTCCAGACGATGGCTCCGAGCACGGCTCCGACGCTGGCTTCGGGACCGTCCCACTCGAGCACGGTCTGGCCCGGCGCGACCTCGGCCACCCACTGTTGTGGGCTCAGCTGCGCCGCGGCGGCGAGCAGGCAGGCGGTGTCGTCGACGTCGTGGGCGAGCATCAGCGCGGACACCGACGGCGCCGACGGGTCGGCACCGGGACCGGCGTCCAGCCACAGCGATTCGGGGGGATGGAAGTGCAGCCCGTTGGGGGCGGCCAACCTGAAGTGCACAGCGGCGGCCTGCGAGGGCGGCACACCGTAGGCGCGCCGGAACGCGCGGGAGAACACCTCGGCCGACGACCATCCCTCGGCGGCGGCGACGACCGCAACAGCCTCGCCGCGCTGCAAACGCCACGCCGCGCGTTCGAGCATGACGCGGCGGCGCAGCGCCGCCGGGGATTCTCCGGTGAGCCGGCGGACCTGGCGGGAGAAGTGAAACTCCGACGCGTGACTGCTGCGCGCCATGTCGCCGACGGCGGTGTTGCCGGCGTCGGTGACCGCGTCGAGCAGCTCACGCAGTCGGTCGCGACCGGCGGGCGCCGGTACGGGCAGCGGATCGGTCACGGTGACTGAGTATGGTCGTCGCCCGCCGGGCAGGACATGACAATTCCTGCTCCGCTCGACTCCCGAGGCTATGGCGGAATCCCCGACCAGGTCCCGCCATAGCCTCTAGGAAGCTACCGCGGCCGCCACCGGGTGTGTCGCATTTCGCAGTCAAAGCCCGACTGAGCGGACGTCGGCGATGACAGGATGGCCCGGGGTGCCGGCGGCCACGTCGATTGGGGGTCGTGAGCAGTGGGTACACTGGCAAAACTAGAACACGTTCCAATCTGACGTCTTCTCGAGGGAGCACGCCATGAGCGCGACCGACATCACGCCGTCCGAGATCACGCCATCTGAAATCACCAAGTGGGATCCGGCGCTCACCGAACGGGTGATGGGCGTGCTGCGGCCGTTCCTCAAGGGTTATCACCGAGCCGAGGTGCGGGGGCTGGAGAGCTTCCCCGCAGGCGGGGCGTTGGTGGTGTCGAACCACTCGGGCGGTCTGCTCGCCATGGATGTGCCGGTGTTCGCCAGTGGCTTCTACGACCATTTCGGCTACGACCGGCCGGTCTACACGCTGTCCCATGACATGTTGATGGTCGGGCCGTCGGGGACGTTCTTCAAGAAGACCGGCTTCATCCCGGCCAGCCACGAGAACGCCGACGAGGCATTGCGCTCCGGCGGCGTGGTCGTCGTCTTCCCCGGCGGTGACTACGACGTGTACCGGCCCACGCTCAGCGCCAACAAGATCGACTTCAGCGGGCGCACCGGCTACGTGCGTGCCGCGCTCAACAACGGCGTCCCGATCGTGCCCACCGTGTCGATCGGCGGCCAGGAGAGTCAGCTGTTTCTCACCCGCGGCACCGAAATCGCCAAGGCGCTCGGCCCCATCGCGCGCGCGTTCCGGACGAAGATCCTGCCGGTGTCGTTCGGTTTTCCGTTCGGATTATCGGTCGTGCTGCCGGTCAACGTGCCGCTGCCGACCAAGATCACGATGCAGACGCTGCCGCCCATCGACGTGGCCGCCGAATTCGGCGAGGACCCCGACATCGACGAAGTCGACGCCCACGTCCGGCGGGTCATGCAACGGGCGCTCGACGAACTGGCCAGCGAGCGCCGGCTTCCGGTGCTGGGCTGACCGATGGGAATTCTCGATCCTCTGACCAAACCGCTGGGACTGATCTCGACGATGGCACGGGCGGGCGTGATCGCCCCGATGCGCCCGGACAAGTACCTGCGGATCGTCTCCGCGATGCAGCGCGAGAACATGGCCATCACTTCCGGTTTCGCCGCCGCCGCGCAGCGCTGCCCGGACCGCGCCGGTTTGGTGGACGAACTCGGCATCCTGACGTGGCGCCAGATCGACCGACGCGCGGACGCGCTGGCAGCCGCACTGCAGGCCCTGCCCGGCGGGCAGCCCGAGGTGATCGGTCTCATGGCGCGTAATCACCGCGGCTTCGTCGACGCGCTGATCGCGGCGAATCGGATCGGCGCCGATGTGCTGCTGCTCAACACCTCGTTCGCCGGGCCGGCGATGGCCGAGGTGCTCGAGCGCGAAGGGGAGGGCAAGTCGGTCGCGGTCATCTACGACGAGGAGTTCACCGAGGTCGTCGACCGGGCGGTGGCGGGACGGCCGGACACCGCGCGGATCGTCGCATGGACCGACGGTCCGGTGAGCTACCCGACGGTCGAGCGCCTGATCGCCGAGCACGGCGACCGGGAACCGCAGCGCGCCTCCGCCAAGGGCCGGGTGATCCTGCTGACCTCGGGCACGACCGGAACCCCCAAGGGCGCCAGCCATTCCGGAGGCGACCCCACCGTGCTCAAGTCGATCCTCGATCGGACGCCGTGGCGAACGGAGCAGCCGGTCGTGGTCGTGGCGCCGATGTTCCATGCGTGGGGGTTCTCTCAGCTGGCGTTCGCGGCGTCCATGTCCTGCACCATCATCACCCGGCGCAAGTTCGATCCCGAGGCGACGCTGGAGTTGATCGATAGGCACCGGGCTACCGGGCTGTGCGTCGTCCCGGTCATGTTCGACCGCATCATGGAGCTGCCCGCCGAGGTGCTCGACCGCTACAGCGGCCGCTCGCTGCGGTTCGCCGCGGCTTCGGGATCGCGCATGCGTCCCGACGTGGTCATCGCGTTCATGGACCGCTTCGGCGACGTGATCTACAACAACTACAACGCCACCGAGGCCGGCATGATCGCGACGGCCACACCGCGCGACCTGCGCGCGGCGCCCGACACGGCGGGCAGACCGGCCGAGGGTACGCAGATCCGCATCCTCGATGCCGAACTGCACGAACTACCGGTCGGCGAGGTCGGCAGCATCTACGTGCGCAACTCCACTCAGTTCGACGGCTACACCTCGGGACAGACCAAGGAATTCCACGACGGCTTCATGTGCTCCGGTGACGTCGGCTACGTCGACGACGCCGGCCGGTTGTTCGTCGTCGGCCGCGACGACGAGATGATCGTCTCCGGCGGTGAGAACGTCTACCCGATCGAGGTGGAGAAGACGCTCGCCGCCCATGACGACGTCGCCGAAGCCGCGGTGCTGGGTGTGGACGACGAGAAGTTCGGCCAGCGCCTCGAGGCGTTCGTGGTGCTGCGTCCCGGTGCGTCGGCCAACCCCGAGGACCTCAAGCAACACGTCCGCGAGCACCTAGCCAATTTCAAGGTTCCCCGGGCGATCACCGTGCTCGACGAGTTGCCGCGCGGCACCACCGGAAAGATTTCCCGCAAGGAGTTGCAGGACCGGGCAAAGAATGCCTAAGCGCCGACCTCTGCTGCGCGCCGCCGCGGAGTTGCTCAACGCCGCCAACGGTCTGCGGCCGCTGGGTCGCGAAGGGTATGTGACCATCCCGGTGTTCGCGTTCGGCTGGCCGACATCGGAGATGTCGCCGCTCTACATGGTCGGCTCGATGCTCGACGCGGCCCGGCGAGGACTGCGTGGTGACTTCCGGGGTGTGCGCGGTCGAATCGCGTTGCTTCTCACCGCCGTCGCCTGGGCACTGCTGTGGCTGATCCACCGCCGCAACGTGGCGTCGCAACCGTATTTCGAGGATCCGCTGCGGGCGGCGCTCGGCGCCGACTACCAGGCCATCTCGGAGAAGGCCCAGTCGGACCGGCGGCGCCGCCGAATCGGGGTTCCACCCAATGACGTGATCCGCCGGCGTTACGTGACCAAACTCGACACGGTGCAGTACGGCCCGCACGGCGCGGTGAACATGGCCGACATCTGGCGGCGTGCTGACCTGCCGCGGGACGGCAAAGCTCCTGTGCTGCTGCAGGTTCCGGGCGGCGCCTGGTCGATCGGCATGCGCCGTCCGCAGGCGTACCCGCTACTCAGCCATCTCGCCGACCACGGCTGGGTGTGTGTGTCGATCGACTACCGGGTCAGCCCGCGACACACCTGGCCCGATCACATCGTCGACGTCAAACGTGCCCTGGCCTGGATCAAGGAGCGCATCGGCGAGTACGGCGGCGACCCCGACTTCGTCGCGATCACCGGCGGCTCGGCCGGCGGTCATCTGTCCTCTCTGGTGGCTTTGACCGCCGATGACCCGCAGTTCCAACCGGGTTTCGAGGATGCCGACACGTCGGTGGTCGCGGCAGTGCCGATCTACGGTCGCTACGACTGGGTGTCTGCGCGCGGCAGTGGCCGCAAGGAGTTCATCGCGTTCCTGCAGAAGTTCGTGACCAAGACACCGATCGTGCGGCACCGTCAGGTCTACGTCGACGCCTCGCCGTTGTACCGGGTCCGCGCCGATGCGCCGCCGTTCTTCATCCTGCACGGTCAGGACGACTCGATCATCCCCGTGCAGGAAGGTCGCGAGTTCGCCGACGCGTTGCGCGATGTCTCGACGGCTCCGGTGGTGTACGCGGAGATCCCGCATGCCCAGCACGCGTTCGACTTCTATTACGGCTCACCGCGGGCGCATTACACCGCGCAGGCAGTGGAGGAGTTCCTGTCGTGGGTGGCGGCCACGACACGTCGGCGAGCCGACTGAACGGACACCGTGGCGAGCCGACTGAACAGACACCGTCGGCGAGCCGACTGAACAGACACCGTGGCGAGCCGACTGAACAAACACGTCGGCGAGCCGACTGAACAAACACTGCGAGGAGCCGACTAAACGGGCATCGCGGTTTCGACGACGGTGAGCTTCTCGGAAAGCCCAGCTGCACGCCGGATCTCGATGAAAGCCTCCCTCAGCGCGTCGGTGAGCTCGTGAGGGTCTTTCAACGTCTTGCCGTCGGTGAGCACCGAGATGTTGATCTGGTCGACGTAGCTCCACACCGTGATGTTGATTCCGCTGCCCGCGGTCAGCGGCCCGACCGAGTAGATCTCGGTCACCAGCGCCCCGCCGACCCGCGCCCGGGTGCGGGGGCCGGGCACGTTCGAGATGGGCAGGTTCATCACCTTGTTCTGGCCGTCTTTGTTCGACAACCAGCGGAACATCGCCTCGGCGGGGGCGGGCGGCAGGTACGACGACCACCGGCTGACCAGTTCGGGCCCCAGCAGGGTGTTGCTCTCCTTGCCCGCGACGGCCGAGTCGTGCGCAACCTTCACCCGCTCCAGCGGGTCTTCGACGTCGACCGGCAGGCTGACCAGCACTCCGGTGAAGAAGTTGCCGGAGATCCGGTCGGGCGAGAAGTCGAAACTCACCGGCACCGACGCCAGCAGCGGGTGGTCGGCGCGGTTGTCGTAGCGCAGCAGCATGGTGCGCAGCGCCCCGGCCGAGATGGACAACACCATGTCGTTGATCGTGACGCCGAGGTGCTTGCCGGTCTGCTTGACGTCGTCGAGGGACAACGTGGTCGTGGCGAACCGCCTGGTCGAGTCGAGCATGTGGTTCATGAAGGTCGGTGGCGGGGTGAACGGCCGGGTCAGCTCCGGCGAGAGCTTGTGCGGGCTCTGCCGTACCCTGCGCATTCCGTCGGCGGTGTAGCGCATCACGCCGGGTAACTTGGCGATCTGGCGCAGGTGGTCGGCGAATGCGGTGCGCACCAACTCACCTGACGTGGGCGCGGGGTCGGTGGCGTAGGAGTCCCGGTCGGCGCCGAGGCCGTCCTGCATGTCCATCCCGCGGGCCAGCAGATTGGCCGACGCAACGCCGTCGGCGAGGGCGTGATGGATTTTGCCCAGGACCGCGATCCGGCCGCCCGCGAGGCCCTCGATCAGATACATCTCCCAGAGCGGCCGGCTTCGGTCCAGCGGGGTGCTGGCCAGTCGGCCGACCGCCTCGTCGAGTTCGCGGCGCCCGCCCGGGGCTTCCACCCGGCACGAGCGGACGTGGTATTCGAGGTCGACTTCGGCGTTCTCCCGCCACATCGGGTGATGGAACTTCAGTGGGATGTCGATGAGTTCGTAGCGGAACGGGTCGAGCTTGTAGAGCCGGCTGTGGATGACCTGCCGTAGTTCCTCGACCCCGAAACTGGCCCCGCCCAGGCCGTCGAGTTCGATCACCGCCAATTTCAGCGTGTGCATGTGCACGTTCGGGGTTTCGCTGTACAACAGCACAGCGTCCCACCCGCGAAGCCTTTTCACCGCGACACCTTCCTGGAGGCGTCCTATATAACCTCTTTGGCTCCGAGAAGACTTCTGTTTCGGTGAATATGGTTGAGGAACAATCCGATTGCGGTCGAGGCCGCCCCGGTGCGTGCTCCGTCGGTCATGTCGAAGCCGTGTCCGGCACCGGGTAGCTCGACGTAGCCGACGACCGAGCGGGACACCTCTTTGAGCCGCTCGACGAAGCCGCGGGCTTGCGCCACGGGGATGACGCTGTCGCCGGTCCCGTGCACCACCAGGAACGGCGGAGCCTCCGGGTGGATCCTGGCCATCGGCGAGGCCTTGCGGAATACGTCGGGATGTTTGTCGAACTTGCGCTTCACGACGACCCGCTCCAGGAAGTCCATGAAGCGCACCCGCTCCACGGTGGACTTGTCTTCCCAGTCGTAGCGTCCGTAGATCCCGATGACAGCGTCCACCGAGGTGTCCGAGCCCTCCGGCAGTTCGCCCTGCATGTCCGGATCGTTGGCGGTCAACCCGGCCAGCGCGGCCAGGTGCCCCCCGGCGGAGGTCCCGGAGATGGCGACGAAGTTGCGGTCACCGCCGTATTTGTCGACGTTCGCGCGAGCCCAGGCAATCGCCTGCTTCACGTCGGTGATGTGCGCCGGCCACGGATTGTGGGGCGCCACGCGGTAGTCGATGGACAGACACACCCAGCCCATCTGCGCCAGATGGGACATCAGGGCGTACCCCTGCAACATGCGGCTTCCGTGTACCCATGCCCCACCCGGCACGAAGATGAGCACCGGAGCATCGGCGGGCAGGTCGTCGCGGCGCCACACGTCGAGCAACTGGCTCGGCCGCGGCCCGTAGCGCACCGAGGTCTTGTGCACGTGACGGCGGTGATCGCGCATTCGCCACACCGGCGGCGTACGTTCCGGCAGCGGCCAGTCGATGTCCAGGTCCTTGGCGGACACCAACCCGCGCAGTGCGGCTTGGGTCACGGCGTTGGTGCAGTCCCGTTCCTGCTGCTTCTTCTCTGCGTCGTTGGGCGCCACCAGGGACTTGGCCAGCGATCCGACGAAATCGGGGGCGTGCCTGGCTCCCCACACTCCCGCCGCCGTCAGCGCGCCGAGCGGCTCGAGGTGTTTGCCGATGACCGGCAGCGACGCGGACGCCACGCTCAACGCCAGCATGTAATCGGACGGACCCGCGTTCAACAACCAGTGCAAACGGGTAGTCAGCGTAGGTCCGGGATACCGGGTGGCGGGGCGTTCCGTCATTGCGCGAGCGTACCCCCTAGCCCGGATACCAAACAGACAATCCGGCCCAAGTTGTCTACTGTTTTTAGGACGTTACTTTTCGGTGATGTGGGTCACACCTCGGTCGATGTCGAGACCTGCGCGATAGCGTCGGTTGACGACTGTCAACTTCACCGAAGAGGGTGTCATCGTGGCCAGAACCTCGCCGACCGTTGCGGAAACGTCCGCGCTCGCCATCACCGAAGAACACCAGGACCTCGCCGACGCCGCCTCGGGGCAGTTGGCGCGGCTGGATGCCCTCGCGCAGGCGCGGTCGACGCTGACCGGCGGCACGACCCATCCGGCCGAAATCTGGTCGGCAGCAAGCGAACTCGGCTGGACCGGGCTCGCTGTTGCCGAAGCCAACGGCGGGTCGGGTTTCGGGCTCGGCGAGGTGGCGGTGGTGCTGGAGTGCCTGGGCCGTCACCTGACACCCGGACCGTTCCTTCCCACCGTCTGCGCAGCGGTGGTGCTCGACCGGTGCGCCCCCGAATCCGTTGCCGTCGAACTACTCCCGCCACTTGTGGCCGGTCAGACCGTAGCGGCCCTCGGCGTGGCCGGAACCGTGTCCGTGGGCGCCGACCACGTCGCCACCGGCGAGCACCCCGCCGTATTGGGTGCGCCCGACGCCGACCTGCTGGTCCTGACCGCCGGCGACGATCTGCTGGTCGTCGACGTGGCCGCCGACGGTGTCACCGTCACCGCACTGGATTCCCTGGACACCACCCGCAGCCTGGGCTCGGTGGCGCTGCGTGGGGTGGCCGTGCCGCCGGATCGAGTGCTGCGGGGGGCAGCACGCGACGCCAGGACCGTGTGGCGCATCCTGACCGCCGCCGAGGCGGTGGGAGTCGGGTGGGCCGCGCTGCAGATGGCGGTCGAATATGCCAAGGTTCGCGAACAGTTCGGCAGAACCATCGGCACGTTCCAGGCGGTCAAACACCACGCCGCCAACATGCTCGTCGACGTCGAGGTCGCCACGGCCGCGACGTGGGACGCCTCTCGCGCCGACGACCTCGACAGCGCCTGGTTCGCCGCTGCTGTCGCCGCCGCGCTGGCGATCCGCGCGCAGGTGTCCACCACGCAGCACAACATCCAGTTGCACGGCGGCATCGGCTACACCTGGGAGCACGACGCACACCTGTATCTGCGCCGGGCGCGCACGCTCGCGGCATTGATGGCCGACGGCGGCGACCCGCTGCTCGACGTGGTGGAGGGCCGGCGCAGCGGCCAGGCGCACGGCGCCTCGTTCACGCTGCCCCCGGAAGCCGAGGACCATCGAGCCGCGGCGCGGGAGGCCGCGACCCGGGTCCGCGCGTTGCCCGCTGAACGACAGCGCGATTTCCTGGTGGACTCCGGCTATCTGGTCCCGCACTGGCCGCAGCCGTGGGGTCGGGGCGCCACCGTGCTCGAACAGCTCGTCATCGAGGAGGAGTTCGCCGGAGTCGAGCGCCCCGACATGGGCATCACCGGGTGGGTCGCGCTGACCATCGCCCAGGCCGGCACCGAGGAGCAGCGTGACCGCTGGGTCGAGCCGGTGCTGCGGGGCCAGGTGATGTGGTGCCAGTTGTTCTCCGAACCCGGTGCGGGCTCCGATGCTGCCGCGGTGCGCACCTCGGCGAAACGAGTGGACGGCGGGTGGCGCGTCACCGGCCAGAAGGTTTGGACCAGCCTCGCCCACCTGTGCCAGTGGGGGCTGGCCACCGTCCGCACCGACCCCGAGGCCGCCAAGCACGCCGGCGTGACGATGATGGCGATCGACATGGGCGCCGAGGGGGTCACGGTCAACCCGCTGCGGGGCATCACCGGGGACTCCCACTTCAACGAGGTGTTCTTCGACGACGTGTTCGTTCCCGACTCCGATGTCGTCGGCGACGTCAACAAGGGCTGGCTGGTGGCCCGAGCGACCCTGGGCAACGAGCGCATCTCGATCGGCGGCGGATCGGGCGCGCCGACCGGGACCACGCCCGATCACCTCATCACGTTGCTCGACAGCGCGCCCGAGACGGCCGCGCGGTATGTGCGACAGGCCGGTGAGGTCATCGCCGAGATGCACACCCTGCGGCTGCTCAACTTGCGCCGCGCCACCCGCGCGATCGCCGGCGCCGAACCGGGTCCGGAAGGCAACGTGACGAAGCTGCTGGTCGCCGAGTCCGGACAGCGGCTCACCGAGCTGGCGTTCGAGCTGGCCGGCACCGCCGCCGTTGCTGGTCAGACGCCGCAGTTGACGCTGAGCTATCTGGGCAATCGTGCCATGACGATCGCCGGGGGCACCTCGGAGATCACCCGCAACACGATCGCCGAACGGATCCTGGGTCTGCCCCGAGATCCCCTGCTGCGGTGAACATTCGGAGCCCTCACCGGATCGAGCGGCCCATGACCCGACCGAGCTCGGCACGCGAGCGGATACCCAGCTTGCGGTAGACCTGGGTCAGGTGGGCCTCCACGGTCTTCGGGCTGACGTACAGCGCTGCGGCCATCTCCCGGTTCGTCAGGCCTGACGCGGCGAGCTCGGCGATGCGCCGCTCCGTGCCGGTCAAGGCGCGCCTGGCGTCCGCATCGACGCCCACCGGCCCCGCCCCGGCTTCGGCCCGGCGGGCCCACAGCACCGCGCCGAGCTGCTCGAAGGTGGCCAGCGCCTCGGCGAACTGCGCTTCCGCAGCTCTTCTACGGCGCCGGCGGCGCTGGATCTGAGCACACACCAGCTGCGTCCGCGCCCGTTCGAAGGGCATCGCGAGGCTTTGGTGGTGCCTCATCGCCTCGGCGGCGGCCGCTTCGGCCTCGGCCACCTTGCCCGCCGCCAGCAGCACCATGCTGCGGCACCGCGCACCCACCGCCAGCTGCCAGGGTCGATGGAGTCGACGGCCGTTGTCTTCCACGGCCGCTGCCAGCTGTTCGGCCTGCTCCAGCCGGCCCAGCGCCACCAGGGCCTCCACCGCGTCGGGCAGGTACCCCTTGGTGGCGAACTCGGCGCCGGGGACCGTGTCGAAGACCCGCAGCATCGGCTCCAACGCGGCCAGCGCGGCCTCGTACGCCCCGACCGACACCTCGAGGAAGGCCAGCAGCGCCGAGGCGAGGTCGGCATACGGGGACCGGCAGCTGTTCGCCAGTTCCAGCGCCGTGCGCAGATCCGTTCGGGCCGAGTGGTCGTCGCCGGTATAGGCGGCCACGGCACCGCGCATCGTCAGCGCAATGCTCATCACGTGCGCACCGCCCAGTCGTTCGGCGCGTTCGACGGTGTCGCGGGCGTCGGCGGCGGCCGCGGTGTAGTCGCCGCGCAGGATGCCGAGCATGACGGCGTTCAGCGACACCCAGAGCATCTCGGTGTCGGCGCCGCGGTCGAGCAGGCGGTCCCGGACGGCCTGCAGCTGCACCGCCGCGGCGTCGACCTCGCCGGTCCACACCAGCAGGACGGCGTGGATGGCGCTGGCACTCAACGTGACCGGCGCATCGAGTTCCACCGCCTCCAGATCCAGCGCCCGCCGCATGGCCGCCCGGTCGTAGTCTCTGCCGCACAGACAGTCGATCCATGCGTTGACGGCCAGCGCCGAGCTGATGAGCTGATCGACCCCGAGCCGCTCCGCCTGGGCCAGCGCTTCCCGCGCGTTCGCGGTCGCCTCGTCGTAGAGGTCCGCGCGTACCTGCGCAAACGCCAGCATCGTGCGGACGAACGCCGTCAGCATGGCATCACCGGAGGCATCGGCCAACGCGCTCTGCAGGTCGTCGATGCCGCGCAGATAGCCCTGGGTGTGGATGAGCACGGCCGAGCGCAACAGGAATGCGACCGATCTGGTGACGCCGGGCGCCGACCGCTCGATGGCCGGCGCGAGGATCGACGACGCGGTTCCGGTGTCTCCGGCACGAATGTGATTGTCGGCAGCCTGGATTCGGCGCTCGGCGGTATCGGCGCCGAGCCCGATGGCCAGCTCGAGCAGTTCGGCGGCCTCGGCGGGAGCTCCGCGGTGCCGCGCCACGGCGGCGGCCTCGTCCAGTGCGGCCAGGGTGACCGGGTCGGCGGTCGTGGCGGCCAGGGCGAGGTGACGTGCCCGCAGCTCGGGTTCGGCGACCAGGTCGGCCAGGCTCCGGTGCACCTGCCGCCGCTGCTGCGGATCGGCGTCGGTGTAGACGCCCCGGGCGAGGAGCGGGTGGTTGAACCTCACCTTGTTCCCGGTCACGGTGACCACCCCCGCCCCCTCGCTGCTCTCCAGCAGCTCGACGGTGCGCTCGACACTCGCCCCCATGGCCGCGGAGATCATCTCTACCGTCGGGTCGGACGTGGCGGCGGTCACCAGCAGGACGGCGCGGACCTCGTCGCTCAGCGCGCCGACCCGCAGGCGTACCAGCTCGGCCAGCGAGGTGGGGAGTTCGGTGTCGCTGCGCAGGGGACGGTTGCCGAGCGCGCGAGCGAGTTCGAGCGCATAGAAAGGGTTTCCGCCCGAGACGTCGGCGATGCGTACCACGGTCGGCCGGGGAAAGGACCTGCCGAGACGCTGGGCGATGACCTCGTGCAGGCCGCCCAGGGTGAGGGGGTGGAGCTGCATCCGCTGGATCCCGTTGACGCTGTCGAGATGCAACCAGGCGGTCGAGGCGTGCCCGGCGTCGGCGTCGGTGCGATGGGTGAGCAGCAGCGCGGTGCGCCGCCGCACCCGGCGCGCCACGAATCCGATGACCGCCTGGCTGGACGGATCGAGCCACTGCAGATCGTCGATCGCGATCAGGACAGGCGCGCTCTGCTCGAGCGCGTCGATGATCGACAGCATCGCCGCGGCCAGCACCTGTGAGTTCGCAACGGGCGCGTGGTCCGCGGGCTCGTCGAGCCGGTCGCGCAACAGGAGGCCGGTGACCGCGCCGCGTTGCACCTCAGGCAGGTCGGCGACGATGTCGGGCGGCACGTCGGCCAGTAGTTCGGCGACCGTGGCCCAGGCCCGCACCGACTCGGCTCCCCACGCCCGCGCCGACAGCACCTGCATGCCGGCTTCCCTGGCACGCTGCAGACCTGCCTCCCACACCGTGCTCTTGCCGATGCCGGCTTCCCCGTCGAGCACCAGTGCGGCGGGCCACGACTCGACCGCGCGCAGGAATCCAGCAATCCTCTCGGATTCAACAATCCGCCCCACCGGATACTGGAACACCCGTCAATACTGCCATCCAGCAAATGAAGCAGACATTCTCGCTGGTCGTGCGTGGGGACTGTGCACCATCGGCCGCCCGAACTGCGCATACTTATCGGGTGCCCCGCATCGAATTCCACCCCGAGCTGCGTCGCAGCGCCCGCCTCGTTCCCAAGCAGATGATCACCCCGGTCACACTGCCGTTCGTCCGGGCCGCGACCCGGATGATGTGGCGCCACACGCCTGAGGGCGTGGAAGTGCTCACCCTGGCCTCCGGAGTCACCGTGCGGTTGCATCGTCCGCCCACCACCAGCTCGCCTGGGCCCGCGCTGCTGTGGATCCACGGCGGCGGTTACGTCCTCGGCGACGCCGCCCAGGACGACGTGCTGTGCCGCCGGTTCGCCGCCGAGCTCGGTGCCACGGTGGTGGCGGTGGACTATCGGTTGGCACCGGAACACCCGTACCCGGCTGGGCTCGACGACTGCTATGCAGCGCTGCGCTGGTTGGTCGCGCTGCCGGCAGTGGATCCGGCCCGAGTGGCGATCGGTGGGGCAAGCGCGGGTGGCGGACTGGCTGCCGCCCTGGCTCTGCACGCCCGCGACATCGGGGAGATTGCCGTGGCCGCACAGCTTCTGGTGTATCCGATGATCGACGATCGCACCGTGCTGCGTAAGGACCTGGATCACCCCGGGCACCGGCTGTGGAACCAGTCCAGCAACCGGTTCGGCTGGCGCGCCTACCTCCGCGGCGCCGATCCGGATCGAGCCGTCCCGGCGCGGCGCGACGACCTGGCCGGGCTGCCCCCGGCCTGGATCGGCGTGGGGACGTTCGACCTGTTCCATGATGAAGACCTGGCCTACGCCGAACGCCTGCGCGCGGCCGGAGTGCCCTGCGAGGTCATGGTGGTCGAGGGAGCGTTTCACGGGTTCGACGGCATCGCCCCCAAAGCCGATGTGTCACAGTCGTTCTTCCGAAGCCAGTGCGCGATGCTCACCACGGCCTTCGCACCGGCCGCGGCCTGAGTTAATCAGCCGCGTTCGAAGACGAGCTCACCCGCGAGCACCGTGGCCGCGACCAGGCCGGCGTCGAGTTCACCCAGCACCGTCGCGGGCGGCTCCGACAGCACACAGAGATCTCCCGGGGCACCGGGGCAGACCCGGCGCGGGGACAGTGGCGCGACGGCGCTGCCGAGAAACATCGTCAACGCCGCGCGCGGCGAGACCCTTTCGTGCGGACCCAGCACAGCGCCGCCAGGGGTCCGCCGGTGGACCGCCGCGCGCATCGCCGCCCACGGGTCGGCATCGCCGAACGGCGCATCGGTCGACAGCGCGACCGGAATGCCCGCCCGTGTCAGTGTCGCCACCCGCCACAGCTCGTGATGCTGCGCGGCCGGAACATCGACCAGGTACTGATCGCCGCGCTCGGCGACGAAGTTCGGCTGCGTCACCACGGTGACCCGGGCGGCAGCCAATTCGGCGACGGCGTCGTCGGGCACGGTCGCGGCGTGTTCGACGCGGTCCGCCGGGTGCCGGCCGGCGCTGCGCAGCGCCGCCAACGCCACGATCAGCTGCGCGGCAGTGACGCAGTGCAGCGCGACAGCCACATCCTCGTCGTGCCGGTCACCCACCCACCGGGTGAGCTCGTCGAGATCCAGACCGTCGTCGTGCAGAATTCTCTTGCCCGGAGCCAGAAGATGCACCGTCTGACGCAAGTCCCCGCGCTGTCGCGCCTCGGCCATCACCGCTGCGTCCCTGGCACCCAGGTCGGGCGTCGCGTCGGTCAGACCGGTGACACCGTAACCGCACAAACGGCTGCTGAACTGCGCCAGGTCCGGCTCGGTGCGCGGCAGCGCCGCCGACCACGAGATGTCGGCGCTGCGCAGCCGTCCGTCGGGATGCCCGGCCAGCCCGAGCCGTTGCAGCCCAGCCGAATTCACCGCCCACAGCACGCCGCTGCGGTGCTGTACCCGTACCGGCACAGCCGGGCCGGCCGCGTCGAGTACCTCGCGGTCGAGCTCGCCTGCGCCGGCGTCGTGGTAGCCGACCGCCCGGATCCAGCCGTCGGCACCGACGGGCGCGCCGGTGAGCAGCCGGCGCAGATCGTCGATGTTGCGCACCACCTCGGGACCGACATGCACCGAGGTCATCGCCGCCGCGGCGGCGCGGATGTGCAGGTGGTGGTCGTGCAATCCCGGCAGCACGGTGCCGCCCGCCGCGTCGTAGACGTCCTCACCGGGTCGCGGCACCAATCTGTCGGCGACGTCGACGATCCGCGCTCCGACCCGGATGTCGGCGGGCGTACCGTCGAGCAGCACGGCCCGTCGGATCAGCATCGCGCGGCCAGAAGCCCGGCGACGAGGGCCTCGACGCGCGCCGTGTCGGCGCCCAGCTCGGATGCCGGCGTGATGCACTGCGGCACAACGGTGCACGGCGTTTCGGCGTCGCGGTACGGACCAGCACTGCACGGCACACCGGCGTAGTGCGCGGCGACAGCGGCCATCGAGAGATCCGCGAGCTCTCCTCCGCCGCGCGCGAGTGACCGCAGCACCGCGCGGGCGGCGTGCAACCCGGTCAACGGATCGGCCAGGGCGTCCCCGCAGAACCGCGGGAACGACTCCCGGCCACAGACCAAGCCGCCGGACACCGCCGCATCGTCGCCGAAGGCCACCCACCCGCCGCGTTCGCCCTCGGTGCCGTGTCCGGTGATCCGGATCCACACCCCACCATCGCGGGGGCCGAGGTCGGCGACTCCGACGCCGTGCCGCTCCAGCGCACCCGGACGGGAGGATTCGATCACCACATCGGCGACTCGCAGCAGCCTGCGCAGCCCCTCCGGCGCCTCGAAATCCACCCGGTAGGAGAGCTTGTCGCCGTTCATCCAGTTGAAGAAGGCCGCCGGGCCGGACCTGGTGCCGTCGGGCCGCGCCGCGGTCTCGACCTTGACCACCGTCGCACCGGCCCGGGCCAGCAGCGCACCGCACAGCGGGCCGGCCCACATCGAGGACAGGTCGGCCACCAGCAGATCGTTCAACACCCCACGAGGTTGCCGATCGCCGATGCGGCGCAGCCGTATCGGGCTGGGTCGGGTCTCCCCGAGCACCCCGACGGGCAGCCCGAGGAGGCGGGCCCGCTCGGCGAACGCCGGCACTCCGAGGCGGCGCACACTGTGCCGCACGGCCGGCCACGGGTCGGCGCCGATGCCGTCGCGCTCGACCAGCGCGGGCACCGCATCGATGTCGTCAGGGCGGGACAGCGTCAGCGCGCACCACCCGTCGTGGCCGGGCAGCAGTCGCGTGGCGCCGCCGGCGGAGACCTGTCCGCCGGCGCTCAGGCCCAGCATGGCGGCGCGGCCACCCAGCAGCTCGTGAACGTCGATGTCGATGCCCAGCTCGGCGGCGACCTCCCGCGCGACACCGCTCGCGTGCTCGAGCACGGCGGTCGGCAGCATCACGGGCGTCACCACCCCATTGTGGCCGCCGCCATTCGAAGTCAGAACATCAGCGCGGTGAAGCGCCAGTCCAACACCTGCCGGTCGTCCCCGCTGTCGGCGGCGGCGAACACCACCGAACGCAACCGCAGCAGGGCGCCGCGTCCGTCGGGCCGCGGTTCCGCGTGTTCGATGTGCAGGTCGCTGTAGAGGGTGTCGTCCTCGTGCACGGGCCCGGTGTGATCGCAGGACTGCCAGCCCAGCACGGTCACCAGGTTGGGGAGCAGCCTGGTGGCCTGCGCCAGCGCCAGTCCGATCGTGTGCCCGCCGTAGACCAGCCGACGGCCCCCGGCGCGCGAATCATGGTGAGTGGCTGCGATGTTCAACGAGAGCCGGGCCAACTCGGGTGCGCTGCTGACGACATCGGCGGTGCTGCGCAGCACCGTGCCGGCCGACACGGCCTCGAAGTGGCCGCCGCGTACCCGCGTACGGTAGGCGGCCGCGTCCCAGTCCCCCGTGGGGTCGGCCTGCGCGGGGGCATCGACGCCTATGCCGGCCAGGTCGTCGCGGTGCCCCGTCTCGACCCCGTCGCCGCTGCACGGCAGCATTGCGCACCGGTAAAAGTCCAGCACCAGCCGCCCCACGCCGTCGACCGTGGTCATCCGCAGGGCCGCCAGACCGGTGGGCGCTCGGCCCGGTTTCGCCGTGTTCTCCCGCAAGCCGACCACCTCGGTCCTGGTGAACAGCGTGTCGCCGATGACCGGGAACCGGTGAAACGTCAGACCCCGGTAGAACAGGTTCGCCTTGACCCGCTGGGTCACCACCGTGGACTGCCCGATCGCCACGTCACAGACCAGCGCCGGATGCGCCAGCGCGGCGGTGGCACCCACGACGGCGGTCGCGAGCTCCGCGTCGAGGGCCAACCTCAGCCGATCCCCGAGGATCGCCTGGTGCGTGGCAGCCACGCCGGCGGTGAGTGTCATCGACGGAGCGGCGTCGAACACCTGACCGACGGACAGGTCGTCGAAGAACGGGCCCCCCGGAATTTGGCCGTCCAAAGTCACAGCGGGCATGCTGGCACCACGGCCCGAGCTGTGTCAACATGCTGAACAGGCCGGGTCCCCAAATGGCCGTACCTTTCGGCTGGAGGAGGAAGCTACGTGAGCGACGGACTGACCGACGAAGAGGTCATGCTGGTCGACACGGTGCGGGCGTTCGTCGATCGCGACGTCAAGCCCGGGGTCCGCGACATCGAACACGCCAACACCTACCCCGAGGCGTGGATCGAGCAGATGAAGCAGCTGGGCATCTACGGCCTGGCGGTCCCCGAGGAGTACGGCGGCACCCCCGTCTCGACGCGGTGCTATGTGCATGTCACCCAGGAGCTGGCCCGGGGCTGGATGAGTCTGGCCGGCGCGATGGGCGGCCACACCGTGGTGGCCAAGCTGCTGGCCCTGTTCGGCACCGACGCGCAGAAGCAGCGCTACCTGCCCGCACTGGCCACCGGTGACACGCGGGCCACCATGGCGCTGACCGAACCCGGCGGCGGCTCGGACCTGCAGAACATGGCCACGGCGGCCCGCCGGGACGGCGATGATCTGCTGATCAACGGCGCGAAAACGTGGATCTCCAACGCCCGCCGGTCCGGGCTCATCGCACTGCTGTGCAAGACCGATCCGCACGCCACGCCCCGGCACACCGGCATTTCCATCGTCCTGGTGCAGAACCCGACCCCGGGGCTGACCGTGTCACGCGACCTGCCCAAGCTGGGCTACAAGGGCGTCGAGTCGTGTGAGCTGAGCTTCGACGACTGCCGTGTGCCGGCGTCGGCGATTCTGGGCGACGTACCCGGTCGCGGATTCGCTCAGATGATGAAGGGCCTGGAGACCGGCCGCATCCAGGTGGCCGCCCGCGCGCTGGGCGTCGCGTCCGCGGCGCTACAGGATGCCCTGGACTACGCGCAGAGCCGGGAGAGCTTCGGGCAGCCGATCTGGAAGCACCAGGCCGTCGGCCATTACCTCGCCGACATGGCGACCAAACTGACCGCGGCCCGCCAGCTGACCCTGCATGCCGCCGACCGGTACGACGGCGGTCGGCGCGCCGACATGGAGGCCGGGATGGCCAAGCTGTTCGCCTCCGAGGTGGCGATGGAGATCGCGCTGAACGCGGTCCGCATCCACGGGGGGTACGGCTATTCCACCGAGTTCGACGTCGAGCGGTACTTCCGCGACGCCCCTCTGATGATCGTCGGCGAGGGCACCAACGAGATCCAGCGCAACGTCATCGCCGGCCAGCTGGTGGCCCGAGGCGGCATCTGATGGTCGTCACCGCCCGGGCACCCGCGTATCAGATTCTCCGGGAACAACTCCGGGCCGACATTGCGGCGGGACGCTACCCGGACGGCACCCGGTTGCCGACCGAGTCCGAACTGGTCGCCCGCCACGGGTTGTCGCGCCAGACGGTCCGCCGCGCCTTCCAGGACCTGGTCGCCGAGGGAGTGGTGTTCAGAGTGCCGGGTCGCGGTAGCTACGCCGGTGGACAAGGGCGACGGTATCTGCGCCAGCTGGGGTCGATCGAGGACCTGATGAGCCTGTCGCAGGACACCACGATGGAGGTGCTCGAAGGTCTGCGCCGCCGGGTGGACATCGAGGCCGCGAGCCGACTGCGCCTGGACGGTGACGTCGTGCACACGGTGGTGTTCCGCCGGCTGCACGCCGGTGTCGCATTCGGCCACACCGTCGTCCACCTTCCCCCGGCGGTGGCCGAAACCGTCTCCGGCTCAACGCACCTGGTCACCGGCGCGACCAGCACCCACACCGTGATCGGGCTGCTCGAGCCGTGCTCACCGGTTCCGATCGCCGAGGCCGCCCAATCGATCACCGTCTCCGCGGCCACCGACGCCGCGGCGGCCGCGGTGGGCTGCCCTCCCGGGCATCCGATGCTTCGCGTCGACCGGCTCTACACCGACAG
Organism: Mycobacterium sp. PO1; assembly: GCF_017312405.1. GTDB lineage: Bacteria > Actinomycetota > Actinomycetes > Mycobacteriales > Mycobacteriaceae > Mycobacterium. Next base: position 17,364 of record NZ_BLTG01000003.1, on the reverse strand, counting down.
TGCCGGGCGGGCAATGGAACTGGCGGTCAGCCAGTTCCTGCCCGAGCAATACGCCTACCGGGTGACGCTGCGCCGGTCGGGCTGACCCAGCGCTGCCGGTCGGGCTGACTCAGCGCTGCGCGGCGACGCTGCCCAGGATGGCCAGCGCATCGGCATCCGGACCGCCCGGTTCCGCGTCGTACACCACGAGTTCCTGGCCGGGGGCGGACCGCACATCGAACGTCTGCATCGTCAGTGTGAGCGTCCCGATTTCGGGGTGATGAAACCTCTTCACGCTGGCGCTCTTTCGCCGGGCGTCGTGGCGCGCCCACAACCGCCGGAACTCCTCGCTGGTCGCCAGGAGGTGAGCCAGCACCTCCCGCACGCGCGGGTCGTCGGGGTCGGTGCCGTAGGACATCCGGAACCCGGCGACGGCGTCGGCGGCCACCACCGGCCAGTCCGCGTAGAACGTCCGCGAAGCGGGCTCGTTGAACACCAGCAGCATCAGATTGCCGACGGTGCCGAACTCGCCGAACAGCGCGGCTGCCAATGCATTGGCAGCCAAGACGTCGAAGGCCCGGTTGTAGACCAGCGCGGGGTTGTCGGGCCACGCCTGCATCAGGCGCAGCAGTGACGGGTCGACGGTGCCGGACACCGGGCCGCCACCCGGCCTCGGTGTCAGCCCGGCCAGGCCGAACAGGTGCCGCCGGCCGTCGGCGTCGAGGCGCAGCGACACGGCCAGCGCATCGAGGACCTGTACTGACGGTGAGCGTTCGCGGCCCTGCTCCAGACGTGTGTAGTAGTCCACGCTGACACCGGCCAGCAGCGCCACCTCCTCGCGGCGCAGGCCAGGGACCCGTCGCAGCCCGGTGCCGGGCAGGCCGACGTCGGCCGGCGCGACCGCGGCCCGACGGCTGCGCAGGTAGTCCCCGAGGTCACCCACACCGCCAGCATAGGAGCGCAACCGCGGCGTCGGCTGGGTGCAACGCACCCTGGTTGGTCCGGGCTGGGTTGTCGAAGCTGGAAGCATGACCGACTCGAAGATCGTCCTTGTCACCGGATCCAGCAGCGGAATCGGTGCAGCCGTCGCCGCGCGGCTCGCCGCAGAGGGGCACCATGTCGTCGCCGGCGCACGACGCACCGACCGGCTGACCGATCTGGCCCGCGCGGCCGGGAGCGCCGGCGGCAGCATCGAGGCACGTCGGCTCGACGTCACCGACCTGGCAGACGTGACGGCCTTCGTCGACACCGCTGTCGCGGCGCACGGCCGGGTGGACGTCATCGTCAACAACGCCGGCGTGATGCCGCTGTCACGGCTGGATGCCCTGCTCGTGGAGCAGTGGAACTGGATGATCGACGTGAATGTGCGGGGCCTGCTGCACGGCATCGCCGCCACCCTCCCCCACTTTCAGCGGCAGGGCGGCGGGCATGTCATCACCGTCGCGTCCGTCGGCGCGCACGAGGTGGTCCCCACCTCGGCGGTCTATTCGGCGACCAAGCACGCGGCCTGGGCGATCACCGAGGGCCTGCGCCTGGAGTCCGATCCGTCGATCCGGGTGACCACCGTGTCGCCGGGTGTCGTCGAATCCGAACTGGCGCAGACGATCACCGACCCGACGGCGAGCGCGGCGATGCGCGATTACCGGGCGGCGGCGATCTCCCCGGACGCCATCGCCGCCGCGGTCGCGTTCGCCATCGCCCAGCCGGCCGACGTGGATGTCAACGAGATGATCATCCGGCCGGCCCGTCAGCGGTGACCTCGTCGACCAGTCCCCACTGCAGCGCCTGCCGCGCGTCGATGAGAGCACCGGTCAGGAACAGGTAGGCGGTGCGCCACCGTCCGATTCGGCGGGTGATGCTGACTGTCCCGCCCGCACCCGGGATGAGCCCGAGCTCGAGCTCGGGCAGCCCCATCCGTGTCTGCGGGTCAGCGCTCACCCGACCGCAGAACGCCGCCATCTCCAGACCGCTGCCGAGCACCTGACCGTGTACCTCCGCGCGGAGTCGCTGACCCAGCCGGCCGCGCAGTTCCTCCAGCGCCAGCGCGGGGCTGTGACGGGTGCGGGCCAGATGCGCGGCGGCCGGATCGCTGAACGTGCCGAATTCGTCGAGATCCCCGCCGCTGCAGAACGACGGGCCGGTTCCGGCGAGCACGACCTCGGTGACGGTCGGGTCCAGCCTGGCGACGGTGAGGGCGTCGAGCAACGCCGCCCGCGCTCCGGTGGTGAACGCGTTGTGCCGCCGCGGCCGGTTGAACCGGATGCGCAGCGTGTCCGCGTCGCGGTCGGCCAGTACCGGATCTGCCTCTCCGGGCACGGATCTGGGCCCACGCCGCTGCAGCCAGGCGGCGAACTCGGCGCCACTCTGCAGCGTGGAGTAGGCCAGCGACTCGGTGATCACCCCGCTGAAGGCGGGTGCCGAGACATCGACCGCGCGCAGCACGTCGTCACCGGTTGCGGCGGTCACCGGCCAGGTGCGGCATCGCTGCTTCAGGTCGGCGACGACGTCGGGCACCGAGTTGACGCACACCGTGCGGGGGTCGTCGCTGGGGTGCTCGGTCAGCGTGAAACTGGCGCGCTGTAACCAGTATTCGGCGTGGGCCGAGTCGAGGTCGCCGACTGCGACCACGACGCCCGGCGGGCCCGCGTCCTCGAGCGGTGGGGGCTCCGACAGGTCGGCGACATGCATCAGCGCGAGTATCTCGCGATCAGTTCCTGCTTGTACAGCTTGCCGGTGTCGGTGCGGGGCAGCTGCGCCTCGAACGATATCGATCGGGGGCACTTGTAGTGTGCGAGGCGCTCACGCAGCCAGGCCAGCAGTTCGTCGGCGAATTCCGGTGTGGCGTCGGCGGGGTCGACGGTCTGCACGACCGCCTTGACGCGTTGGCCCATGTCGTCGTCGGGGACGCCGAACACCGCAGCATCCATCACCTTCGGATGGGTGACCAGCAGGTTCTCCGCCTCCTGGGGGTAGATGTTCACCCCGCCGGAGATGATCATGTGGTGCCGGCGGTCGGTGAGGTACAGGTAACCCTCCTCGTCGACGTAGCCGATGTCGCCGACGGTCTTCCAGCCGCTGGCATGTCGCGACGACGCGGTCTTGTCGGGATCGTTGAGGTACTCGAAGTCGAAGCCGCCCTCGAAGTAGATCTCGCCGGGCTCACCGGGCGGCAACTCGGTGCCGTCCTCGCCGACGATGTGCACCGCACCGGCCAGCGGGCGACCGACCGAGCCGGGGTGGGTGAGCCACTCCTCGGCGGTGATCAGCGTGGAGCCGTGTGCTTCGGAGGAGGCGTAGTACTCGTCGACGATCGGACCCCACCAGTCGATCATCTGCTTCTTGATCTCCACCGGGCACGGCGCCGCGGCATGCATGACCCGCTCCAGGCTCGACACGTCGTAGGCCTTGCGTACCTCGTCGGGGAGCTTGAGCATGCGGGTGAACATCACCGGGACGAACTGGCCGTGGGTGACGCGGTGTTTGGCGATCGCGTCCAGGGCGCCCTCGGCGTCGAACATCTCCATCACCACCGTGGTGATGCCGCCGGCCTGGGTCTGCATCGACCACACCGAGGGAGCGGTGTGATAGAGCGGTGCGGGACTCAGGTACACCGTGTCAGGGTGCATCCAGAACGACACCAGTGCGGCCATCAGGCCCGGCGCCTCCGACGGCGGTACGTGCGGCAGTTCGCGTTTGATGCCCTTGGGGCGCCCGGTCGTGCCCGACGAGTACTGCAGCAGATCGCCCTCGATCTCGTCGTCGATCGGGGTGTCCGGTTGGTCGGCCACGCATTCGGGGTAGCTCGACCATCCCTCCAGGGTGCCGTCGGCGATCAGCAGCAGCGGCGGTAGGCCGTTGGGCAGTTCGTCGGCCAGGCCTGCCAGGGTGTCGGTCAGCTTGGCCGATCCGACGATCGCCTTGGCGGCGCTGTTGTCGATGATGTAGGCCGCCTCGGCCGCGGTCAGGTGCGTGTTGATCGGCACGTAGTACAGCCCCGCACGGCGGGCGGCCCACATGACCGCGTGCATGTGGGCGTTGTTCTCCATCAAGATCGCGACCGCGTCGCCCTCGACCAACCCGGCCTTGCGGAACAGGTGCGCCAGTCGGTTGGCCCGGGCCTCCAGCTCACCGAAGGTCACCACGGTCCCGGAGGGGTACATGATGACGGCGGGCTTGTCGGGGGTGGCAACGGCAGTGTCGCGGATTTGCATGCGGTGAGAATACTTCGCCGTACTTGACAGGTGTCAAGTACGGCTTGTGACCGACGGAGGTTGACTACCCGGGCTACCGCGCGACGCCATCACAACATCGCGGCCCGTTACAACTGCAGGTGCAGACGCAGCGCCTCGTCCAGTTGGTCGAGCTCGTTCGGCGACACCCGACCGATTCGGCGCAACAACCGCTCCACTGAAACGGACCGCACCTGTTCTGCTTGGGCCTTCGAATGGACCGCCAAGCCCGAAGTGGCGGCTGTCAACCGGACCTGGAAGGGGTAGACATTCGCCACGTTGCTGGTGATCGGGACGAGGGTGATCACACCGCGCCTCAGCCTGCCGGCGGTGGCATTTGCCCGGTCGTTGCTGACAATGACGGCCGGCCGCCTCTTGTTCGCCTCGCTACCCCGAGACGGATCGAGATCAACCTGCCAGATCTCACCTCGGCGCATCGCCGAGTCCGTCATTGAGGGTCTCTGCCCAGAAGTCCGCCTCGTCCGCCTCCGCCCACTCCGACCACGCGGCTTCGTAATCGTGTTCCAGCGCGGCGTGGCGCAACATGCGAATCGCATGCTGCAGTGCGGCCGACCGCGACGCGAGGCCGGCGTTCTTCACGTAGGCGTCGAGCACAGCCACATCTTCGTCGCTCAGACTGACACTCAACTTCACACTGCGATGCTACTCGGGTAGCACCTGGGTGGCATCGCAGTGTGACGAGTGCGGTGGATCGTACCGACCGCGCCGTGTCGTGTGCGCCCGCGAAAGCGCGCCGCCGTGCAGACCCGCACCCTCGCGCGGCCGAACAGACCGAGGGCACGCGGGCCTTGTCAGGCTTCGTCGAGGCGGTGCTTGAGCGCGTCGAACTCGTCTTTGATGCTGGTGGGCAGCTTCTCGCCGACGAACTCGAACCATTCCTCGATCAGCGGCAACTCGTTGCGCCACTCGTCGGGGACCACCTTCAGCGCCTCGTCGACATCGGCGGCGTCGACGTCGAGTCCATCGAGATCCAGATCGGCGGCGGTGGGCACGATGCCGATCGGCGTGCTCTTGCCGTCGGCCGTGTGCTCGATGCGTTCGATGGCCCACTTCAGCACGCGGCTGTTCTCACCGAAGCCGGGCCACAGGAACCGGCCGTCGTCGCCGCGGCGGAACCAGTTGACGAAGAACACCTTCGGCAGCTTGGACTCGTCGGCCTGCTTGCCGATGTTGATCCAGTGCTGGAAGTAGTCGCCGACGTTGTAGCCCATGAACGGCAGCATCGCCATCGGGTCGCGCCGCACGGTGCCGACCTTGCCCTCTGCCGCGGCGGTCTGCTCACTGCCCAGCGTGGCCCCGATGAACACACCGTGCTGCCAGTCGCGCGCCTCGGTGATCAGCGGGACGGTGGTCTTGCGGCGACCGCCGAACAGGATCGCCGAGATCGGCACGCCCTGCGGGTCGTCCCATTCCGGCGCCAGCGTGGGGCACTGCGAGATCGGTGTGCAGTAGCGCGAATTCGGGTGCGCTGCCTTGGTTTCCGTCTCACGCAGAATGTAGTCGTTGCCCTTCCAGTCGATCAGGTGGTCGGGCTCACCCTCCAGGCCTTCCCACCACACGTCGCCGTCGTCGGTCTTCGCCACGTTGGTGAACACGGTGTTGCCGGCGGCGATCGTCTTCATGGCGTTGGGGTTGGAGTCCCAGTTGGTGCCCGGCGCGACACCGAAGAACCCGAACTCGGGGTTGGTGGCGTACAGGCGGCCGTCCTTGCCGAAGCGCATCCAGGCGATGTCGTCACCGACGGTCTCGGCGCGCCAGCCCGGGATGGTGGGCTGCAGCATCGCGAGGTTGGTCTTGCCGCAGGCCGACGGGAACGCCGCGGCGATGTAGTACGCCTTGTTCTCGGGGGAGATCAGCTTGAGGATCAGCATGTGCTCGGCGAGCCAGCCCTCGTCGTGCGCCATCGCCGACGCGATGCGCAGCGAGTAGCACTTCTTACCCAGCAGCGCGTTGCCGCCGTAGCCGGAACCGAAGCTCCAGATCTCGCGGGTCTCGGGGAAGTGGGTGATGTATTTGGTGTCGTTGCAGGGCCACGGCACGTCCTTCTCGCCCGGCTCCAGCGGGGCGCCGATCGAATGCAGCGCCTTGACGAAGAAGCCGTCGGTGCCCATCTTGTCCAGCGCGGCCTTACCCATCCGGGTCATGGTGCGCATCGAGACCACGACGTACTCCGAGTCGGTGATCTCGACGCCCAGTTTGGGGTCCTCGGCCTCGAGCGGACCCATGCAGAACGGGACAACCCACATCGTGCGGCCCCGCATGCTGCCGCGATACAGGTCGGTCATGAGGCCGCGCATCTCGGCCGGATCCATCCAGTTGTTCGTCGGGCCGGCGTCGATCTCGCGTTGTGAACAGATGAAGGTGCGCGACTCGACGCGCGCCACGTCGGACGGATCGGACAGCGCCAGGTAGGAGTTGGGCTTCTTCTCGGGGTTGAGCTTCTGGAACGTGCCCGCCTCGACCAGCTGGTCGCACAGGGCCTGGTTCTCCTCGTCGGACCCGTCGGCCCAGGCGACGCGGTCGGGCTGAGTCAGCTCCGCGACCTCCCGCACCCAGGCCAGCAGCCCCTCATGCTTCGTCGGTGCGGAATCCAGACCTGGAATGGTCGCTGCGGTCATGCTGTGTCGTCTCCTGCATCGTCCTGCGAGATGTCTGCCGGGACGCAACTGCGCGATCGGGGCCGTGGGCCCGAAATCGGTAGCAGTCAGCGCCGCCCCTGGTATCGAGGTTAACGCGGGTGACATACCCGCGGGAATTCAGGACTATGTCCGTTCACTCACAGGAACGATTCAGATGGCCTCCACCGGGCGACCTACCGATCGGTAACAAGTGTGCGCGCCGGATTCGGTTCCCGCAAACCATCCCGCACGGCGCTCAAGGCCCGGGCCAATCCGGGTTCACAGGCCTCGCGGAACCCCTGGGCGCGCCGCGCGGCGAGAACGTGGCCGCGCAGCAGCGCGTCGCACTCGGCGACGCGTTCAGCCATGCCGGCGCGTTGGGCCGGCACAGAGGCCGACCGGGCGGTGGTGACCGCCGCCTCGAAGGCCAGCAGACGCGACGCGATCCGCTCGTCGAGCGCGGCACGGATCGCGACCGTCGCCTCCGCGATCCACTGGGCCAGCACCGCGCGTCGATACAGCAGGGCCCGCGCGGCAACCACCCACAGCGTCAAGGCCAGCCCGACCGCCGCCCCCACCAGCGCCCCGGCCACGGTCAGCCCGGGCGCCAGGCCGGTGACCCACCGTGCCACCACCAGGCCGGCGCCGAATCCGAACCCGGCCCCGAGCACCGTCGTCACCCGCGACTCCAGACGGCGCTGCCGCAGCGGCGGATCCCCGAGACACACCTCGGCCACCGCCGACGGCTCCGGCAGGCTCGCCCCTAGCTCGCTCGCCAGGTCGTCCAGCCGCACCGATACCCGCTCGTCGACCTCGGCGAGCACCTCGCCGCATCGTCGGCGCACGCGCTCGTCGATCTCTGCGACCACGGTCGTCTCTGCCGCGGCGTCGAGCAGTTCGGTGCGCAGCGCCGCGCACCGCTGCCGCGCGGCCGAGGCCAACTCCAGCCGGGCGCGCTGCACCGGGTGGCGCACCGAGGCCGCGCCCGGCCGAAGATGGTTGCGCACCAACGCATCCCGGTCTACCCGCAGCGTGCTCACTCTGGCCAGGTGCCCGGCGTCGGCGTCGCGCACCGCGGTGAGCACCGCGTCGAGGAGGGCTTCCCACCGGCGCAGCGTGTTGCGTCGCGCGAGGTCGGGGTCGGACAGCGCCGCGGTGAGCGCGGCGACGACGTCGGCGACCTCAGGCTCGCCGAGCCGCGGCGCGGCGGCGGCGGTCACCCAGCACACCGACGCGAATCGGGCCGCACAGTCGGCCAGCCGCTGCCGGTTGGTGGCCAGCACACCGCGCCAGTCGCGGTGGTCGTCGATCTTGGCGAGCACCGCGATCACCGCATCGGTCGACCGGCAGGCCGAGACGGCCAGCGCGCAGTCCGACTCGGTGACCGGCGCGACCGCCGAGACGACGAAGACGACAACGTCGGCGACGCGGGGGACGTCACGCGTGCCGGCCGGGTCAGCGGTGTCGACGACCATCACCGCGGGCATCCGGTCGCGCAGGCACGCGGCCACGCTGCTGACCCCGGCCCGCGGCGGCCCGGCGACGTGCACCACCGCCGTCATCGCCGTCCCAGCCGTCACCGGACGCGGTCCAGCAGCCGCAGCGAGCCCCGCACGATGTCCTCCGCGCAGCGCTGATGCAGCGGGCTCACCGGACCCTGGCCGTAACGGCGCCACCGCACCGCCCGCGTCAGGTGATCCTGCGGACCGTCCCCGCCGGCGACGGTGCCCCCGCCGGCCTCGACGACGTCGACGGCGGCGGCAGTCACCGCGAGCACCGTGTCGTCCGCGCAGCAGAATGCCGCGAGCTGCTCGTCACCGCTGCACGCAGCGAGGATGCGCAGCTCGACCAGCGCGGCAGCGATCCGGTGATGGCGGACCGGCGCCGCCGCGGCCGTCACCCGGTCCAGGACCCGGTCGACCTGGCTGAGCTCCCGCAACCGCTGCGCCACCGACCCGGCCGCAGCACCCTCGGCCACGGCGAGGATGGCGTGCGCCAGCCCGAACCGGTCCAGCGAGACCAGCAGCCGCGATCGCATCTCACCCGGCACGTCGTGCGGTGCGGCGACGAACGCGTCGGTGGAGGTCATGTCGGCCGCGCAGCGCGCCAGGACACGCAGCGCCGCCATCTCCCCATCGCCCAGCGCGACATCGGCGAGCGGGGCGACCATCGGCACGACGGGCAGCCCGAGTGCCGCGGCCAACCGGTCGGCCGTGCGCTCCGCCCCGGCCAGAGGTCCGCCCGGGTCGGCACCGGCCAGGTCCGCCTTGTTCAGCACCACCACGGCCGGCACCGAGTTGTCCCGAAGTGCTCGGTCATCCTCGGGCTTGAGAGTCTCGGCGATGACCCGCACGTGCACGTCGGCGCCGTCCACGTCGGGCGTGATCAGGTGCCCGGCACCGCAGAGCACGGCGGCGACGCGCCTTCGGCCCACCCCCTGCCGGCCGGTCACCGCTACCCTGACAGCAGCGCGCACGCGACGCTCGACGGCGCCCAGCCGCCCGTCGCGCGTCTGAGCCGCATACCGCGCCAGCACATCAGCGAAGATGTGCCGCCCCCGGTCACGGCTGGAAAATGTCCAGCTCATGCACAGGAATCCTCCCACCACGGGCGGACCGCCCCGGACACCTTTTTCCGGGCTCGATCCGGTGCTCGCCGGACCGGTTACCAGCGGGTAGGCGTGGTAGGCAACTGTTGGGTATCAATCTGTAACACGATGCAGGGAGTCAGGCGTTGATGAGCGACCATGGACGGATGCATGCTCCGGGCCCTGACGTCGCCGATGAGCCGGCGCCGTCCGGGTCCATCGCCCCTGGTCAAGCCGCCACTGCGCAGGGTCACCGCCGCGTCACCAGCTTCCGGGCCCGGCGATCGACGATCTCGGACCGTCAGCAGGCGATCTGGGACGAGCGCTGGCCGCAGCTGGGCACCGAGGCCCGACACGGAGAGTCTCCCGCCCCGCTGCTGGACACCGATGCGTGGTTCGGCCGGCAGGCGCCGCTGATCCTCGAGATCGGATGCGGCACCGGCACCTCGACGCTGGCGATGGCGCAGACGGAACCCGACCTCGACGTCGTCGCGGTCGAGGTGTACCGCCGCGGGCTGGCCCAGCTGCTCAGTGCGATCGACCGTGCCGGGGTGACCAACATCCGGCTGGTCCGCGGGGACGGCGTGGACGTGCTGACTCACATGGTCGGGCCGGATTCGCTGACCGGTGTGCGGGTTTTCTTCCCCGACCCGTGGCCCAAGGCCCGGCACCACAAACGGCGTCTGCTGCAGGCGGACACGATGGCGTTGATCGCCGATCGGCTCCGACCCGGCGGTGTGTTGCACGCCGCGACCGACCACCTCGGTTACGCCGAGCACATCGCCGAGGTCGGTGACGCCGAGCCCCGTCTGCGCCGAATCGACCGCGACACCGCCGAACTGCCCATCTCGGTGGCCCGGCCGGTGACGAAGTACGAGCGCAAAGCGCTGGCCGGGCCCATCGTCACGGAGCTGCTGTGGGAGCGCATCCCGTGAGCGTGACCGAGAACATCCCCGTCCCGCAGGAGATGAACGCGGACGGCACCGGCGCCGCAGACGACACCGGGGCCTCCGGCACCCCGACTGCCTCCCGCGTGCTGCTCGTCTGGGACGCCCCGAACCTGGACATGGGGCTCGGGTCGATTCTGGGTGGCCGGCCCACCGCAGCGCACCGGCCACGTTTCGACGCGCTGGGCCGTTGGCTGCTGGCGCGCACCGCTGACCTGTCCGCGCAACACGCGCAGGCCGGCCGCAGTGTGGCGCTCGAGCCGGAGGCCACGGTGTTCACCAACATCGCGCCCGGCAGCGCGGACGTCGTACGGCCCTGGGTGGAGGCGTTGCGCAACGTCGGGTTCGCCGTGTTCGCCAAGCCCAAGATCGACGACGACAGCGATGTGGACTCCGACATGCTCGAGCACATCGCGTTGCGCCGCACCGAGGGATTGGCCGCCGTGTTGGTCGCCTCGGCGGACGGTCAGGCGTTCAAACAGCCGCTGGAGAACCTCGCTGAAGAAGGCGTCGAGGTTCAGGTCCTCGGATTTCGCGAACATGCCAGTTGGGCGCTAGCGTCGGATACCTTGGAGTTCGTCGATCTCGAGGACATCGACGGTGTCTTCCGGGAGCCGCTACCGCGAATCGGCCTCGATTCGCTACCTGAGCAGGGCGCATGGCTGCAGCCATTCCGGCCGCTGTCCTCGCTACTGGCCTCGCGTGTGTAGAACAAGATGAAACCAGACATTTCTACCGTGCGCAGGTCGACGGTGATGTTCAAGACCAATAGGAGCTAACGTGTTCGCCTGGTGGGGTCGAACGGTGTACCAGTACCGATACATCGTCATCGGTGTCATGGTGGCACTGTGCCTGGGCGGCGGCGTCTACGGCATCAGCCTGGGACAGCACGTCACACAGAGCGGTTTTTACGACGAGGGCAGTGAATCAGTTCACGCGTCCCTGGTGTCCGACGAGGCCTACGGCCGTGACCGGACCAGCCACGTGGTGGCCATCCTCACTCCGCCCGACGGTGAGAAGGTCACCGATCCGCAGTGGATGGAGAAGGTCTCCGGCGAGCTGAACGACCTGGTCGAAGAGCATCCGGACCAGATCGTCAGCTGGGTCGGGTGGCTGCGGGCCCCCGACACCGACTCTGCCCAGGTTCAGCAGATGAAGACCGCCGACGATTCCAAGACCTTCATCAGCATCCCGCTCAAGGGCGATGACGACGACACCATCCTGAAGAACTACCAGGCCATCGAACCGGATCTGAAGAAGGTCAACGACGGCGACATCCAACTCGCCGGGCTCAACCCGCTGGCCAGCGAACTGACCGGCACCATCGGCGAGGACCAGAAGCGTGCCGAGGTGGCCGCCATCCCGCTGGTCGCGGTGGTGCTGTTCTTCGTCTTCGGCGGTGTGGTGGCGGCCAGCTTGCCGGCCATCATCGGCGGCCTGACGATCGCCGGCGCCCTGGGTGTGATGCGCTTCGCCGCCGAATTCATGCCCGTGCACTTCTTCGCCCAGCCGGTCGTGACGCTGATCGGCCTCGGCATCGCGATCGACTACGGCCTGTTCATCGTCAGCCGCTTCCGCGAGGAGATCGCGGAGGGCTACGACACCGAAGCCGCGGTGCGCCGCACCATCATGACGTCCGGCCGCACGGTGATGTTCTCCGCGGTGATCATCGTCGCGTCGTCGCTGCCGCTGCTGTTGTTTCCCCAGGGCTTCCTGAAGTCGATCACCTACGCGATCATCGCCTCCGTCATGCTGGCGTCGATCCTGTCGATCACCGTGCTGGCGGCGACGCTGGGCATCCTGGGCCGCAACGTCGACGCACTCGGAGTGCGCACGTTGCTGCGCGTGCCGTTCTTCCGCAACTGGAAGCCGATGAACTGGTGGCTGAACTGGCTGGCCGACCGGTTGCAGAAGACCAAGACCCGCGAGGAGGTCGAGAAGGGCTTCTGGGGCCGGCTGGTCAACGTCGTGATGAAGCGGCCGATCGCCTTCGCCGCGCCGATCCTGATCGTGATGATCCTGCTGGTGATTCCGCTGGGGCAGCTGTCTCTCGGCGGCATCAGCGAGAAGTACCTGCCCCCGGACAACTCGGTCCGACTGGCGCAGGAGAACTTCGACCAGAGCTTCCCGGGCTTCCGCACCGAACCGCTGACGCTGGTGGTCGAGCGCGACGACGGTGAGCCCGTCACCGACCAGCAGATGGCCGAGATCCGGTCGAAGGCGATGAACATCAGCGGCTTCACCGATCCGGACAACGACCCGACGAAGATGTGGCAGGAACGATCCGTCCAGGAGGGCGGTTCGGAGGACCCGTCGGTGCGGGTGATCCAGAACGGTCTGGTGAACCGCAACGACGCGGCCGAGAAGATCGACGAGCTGCGGTCCATCAGTCCACCGCGCGGCATCACGCTGTCGGTGGGCGGCACGCCGGCGCTGGAACAGGACAGCATCCACAGCCTGTTCGACAAGCTGCCGCTGATGGTGACGGTGCTGATCGTCACGACGACGATCCTGATGTTCCTGGCGTTCGGGTCGGTGGTGTTGCCGATCAAGGCCGCGTTGATGAGCGCGTTGACCCTCGGCTCGACGATGGGCATCTTGACCTGGATGTTCGTCGAAGGCCACGGGTCCGGGCTGATGAACTACACCCCGCAGCCGCTGATGGCGCCGATGATCGGTCTGATCATCGCGGTGATCTGGGGTCTGTCCACCGACTACGAGGTGTTCCTGGTTTCCCGAATGGTGGAGGCTCGCGAACGCGGCATGTCGACCGCCGAGGCGATCCGCATCGGCACCGCCACCACCGGACGTCTCATCACCGGCGCCGCGCTGGTGCTGGCGGTGGTCGCCGGCGCATTCGTGTTCTCCGACCTGGTGATGATGAAGTACCTGGCGTTCGGTCTGCTGATCGCGCTGCTGTTGGACGCGACGATCATCCGGATGTTCCTCGTGCCGGCGATCATGAAGCTGCTCGGCGACGACTGCTGGTGGGCGCCGCGCTGGATGAAGCGCCTGCAGGACCGGCTCGGCCTCGGCGAGACCGAGCTGCCCGACGAGCGCAAACGTCCGTCGGTGCGGGAGTCCGGCGAGCCCAGCGAGCCGGCGCAGCCGGCCCACCCCGAGGCGCTGGTCGGTGCCGGGGGCCCGCCGGTGGCCGTGTCGGGCCGCGTGCAACCCCACGACCCGACGCACCCGGGCCCGGGCGTTCCCGGACGTGGGGCGCCCCCGCGGCCCAGCGGTCCGTCAGCCGCAGGCACCAGCCGGCTGCCGAGCGCCCCGCCGCGGCCTGCGCCGGCCGAGGAACCGCAGACCACCCGGCTGTCCATTGCCAAGGACGCCGTGCGCAACGCGGTCACCAACGCCACGGCGGTCACGCAGCGCACTCCGCGGGCGACACCCCCGCCGGCCCCCAAGCGGGAAGACCGCGAGATCGAGTCCTGGCTCGGCGACCTGCGGGGCACCGGAGCAGCTCCGGTCGCGCCGCAACCCAAGCCGCCGTCAGCGGAGTCGACCCGGGCGATGCCCGAGCCCGGCGGTAACGAGCCGACGACCGCGATCCCGGCGCAGCGCGAGCCCCGGCCGCAGGACGACGACTCCGCCGCGGAGACTCGCGCCATTCCGACGGCCCGGCGCGGCGACGCGGAGGCGGCCACCGAGAAGCTGAACACGCGGGCGGAGGACGAGCCCCAGCGGCGCGGCGGCTCCAGCGGGGTCAGCGCTCAGGAGTTGCTGCGGCGCGAGGGCCGGCTCTAGCCCGCGGGCCGAGGCGCGTCGCGACACACCCTCATCCCCCGGCAATGTCGAGGGTCCTGGGGTAGGGATTTCCCTGATTCCTGCCTGACCGCTGCGCCCTAGCCTCATGCACAGTCACTATTCAGCGCCTTCGCAGAATACGCCTGTGCACCTGTGCCGCACCGGCGTGAATGCCGGGGCAACACAGGGGGTTTCGCATGAGCAAGCAGCGGCTCGGGCAGGCATTCGTCTCGACCGGAAGCGCCCGGGACACCTCGTCCCGTTCGGCGGCGGACTGCATCGGCCGCGTCGGCGCCCTGGCCGCCGCGCTGGGTGTAGGGGCCATGCTGTTCGCCGCACCGTGGACGGCGGCCGCGCAGACCGAGGGATCCTCGGGGACGAGCGAGTCGAGCGAGGCGGGCCCGGCGGCTGACTCGGAGTCTGTCGGCGACAACGCCGGCGACCGCGAGTCCGGTGGCTCGGATACCTCCGGCGCCACCGACGATGACGACGACTCGGAATCCGAAGATCTCGACGTTGAGCTGAGCGACGAACTCGAGTCCGAGCTCAACGACGAAGCCGACTCCGCGCTGGACGACGAGCTGAACGCTGATCTCGGCGACGAACCCGACTCCGAGCTCGACGACCTCGACGCTGAGCTGGACGCCGCCGAGACCGACGACCTCGGCGAAGCCGGGGGCGCGTCGTCTTCCGGCGCTGACGACGTGGAGGTCGTCGCCGAGGACGACATCACTGACGAGGTGGCCGAGGATCTCCCGTCGGCTTCGGGTAGCGGCACCGCCGAGTCAGCCGCGCCCGTGGCGGTGACTGACGAGCCCGTGGTGGTGACTGACGAGCCCGTGGTGGTGACTGACGAGCCCGTCGTCGAACCGGAAACTTCTGATTCGTTCCCGTCCGGCTCTGCGCCGGTGGATGAGGCACACGCCGCGATCGCGGAACCGGTGACGGCACGGTCGGCGTACACGTCTGCGTCGGTGATGTCGGCCCGCACCAGCACCGCGGAGGTCACGGAGCCGCCGGCCAAGGCGTTGCAGGCCCAGCCTGGCACGTTCCTCGAGGTGGCGTCGTCGATGCTGTCGGCGGTCATCGCCCCCTTCGTCACCACCCCGGCCGCTCCGGCGGCACCGTCGGCGCAGCCGCTGATGTGGGGCGTGCTGTCGTGGGTGCGCCGCGAACTCGAGGACACCTTCGCCAATTTCAGCATCTCGATCGGCGGGCGCCAGCTGGTGCAGAACGGCACCGCCTACGCCACCTCGGAAGGGTTCGGCTCATTCGCGATCGCCCACGGCGAGAACGCGGTAGCCTCCGCGTCCGGATTGTTCAACGTGGCCATCGTGCGCGGCGACGACTCCACCGCCACCTCCGAGGGCAACTTCACCCGGGTGCGGGTTCGCGGTGACGACAACACCGCCGAGACCACCGGCGCCTCCAGCTCGCTCTACGTCCGCGGCGTCGGCAACGAGATCACCAGCAGCGGCGCCGGCAACCGCGCCACGGTCTACGGCGAGGGAAACGAGGTAGTCCTCGCCGGCCAGGACGGGTCGGCACGAGCCCGGGTCGTCGGCGACCGCAACACCGTCACCGCCGCTTCGGAGGACGGCCGCACTCGCGTCTCAGTGGTCGGTGACGACAACGACGCGACCACCTTGGCCACCGACGGTTCCCGCGCCGAGATCACCGTGCGCGGTGACGGGAACTCCGCGGCCGCGTCGGCCGACGAGGATTCCACCGCACGGGCGAGCATCATCGGCGACACCAGCTCCGCAGTCGCCACGGCCAACCTCGATGGCTACGCCGCCGCCCGCATCACCGGCGATTCCAACGTCGCGTCCAGCGACGCGCTCGGTCAGACGTCGATCGCCCGGATCACCGGCGACGACAGTGCCGCCTCGGCCACCGCAGCCGAAGCCCGCGCCGAGACCACCACCTTCGGTGACGGCAACGCCGCGCAGGCCACCGACGGCAGGGCAGTGATCTCCGGTGACGGCAGCACCGCGACCGCCGACGGGCCCGGCAGCCTGGCCCGCGTCTGGGGCAACGGCAGCACCGCAGATTCGCTGGGTGAGCGCAACACCGCCTTCGTGTGGGGTGACGACTCCCGCGCCATTGCCGGCCCCGGCATCTACAACAACGCGCTCGTCTTCGGTAACAACCTGCTCGCCGACACCGGCCCCGGCGACGGGCGCACCGTCTACGGCCAGCCTTTCGACCCCGAGAACCAGGCTCCGGTGGCCGGCACGCCCGGCGCCCAGACCGTCGACCCCGAAACCGGCACGGTCACCGGCACACTGGGCTTCACCGACCCCGACGGCGACACCCTGACCTACACCGCGAGCACCCCCGCCAACGGGTCGGTCACCCTCAACGCCGCAGCCGGCACCTACACCTACACGCCGGCCACCCGGCCGCCGTTCGGCGACCCCGACGGCGCCGACTCCTTCACCGTCACCGCCTCCGACGGTCAGGCCAGCGCGACGACCACCATCGACGTGCCCGTCACCGCGCTGCCCGAACCCGGCAACCAGGCCCCGCAGGCCGGACTGTCCGGCCCCTGGCAGATCGACGAGGAAACCGGCGTGGTCACGGCCACGCTCGGTTTCACCGACCCCGACGGTGACCCGCTGACCTACGAGGTCACCGAGCAGCCCGACAACGGCGTCGTCACCGTCGACAACGATTCCGGCACCTACACCTACACGCCCGAAACCCGCCCGGAACCCGGTCAACCCGACGGCGAGGACTCCTTCACGGTGGTTGCCTCCGACCCCGACGGACTGACGGCGACCAACACCATCGGCCTGCCCATCGTGGCGCTGCCCGAGCCCGACAACCAAGCGCCCGTCGCCGGCACCCCCGGCCAACAGACTGTGGACCCCGAAACCGGTTCCGTCACCGGATCTCTGGGCTTCACCGATCCCGACGGCGACGAATTGGTCTACACCGCCACCGATCCCACCAACGGCTCGGTCACCATCGACGCGCAGACCGGCACCTTCACCTACACCCCGGCCACCCGACCGGAAGCCGGTGAGCCCGACGGCGCCGACGCCTTCACCGTCACCGCCACCGACCCCGACGGCCTGTCCGCCAGCGCCACCATCGACGTCCCCGTCACCGCACTGCCCGACCCGGACAACCGCGCGCCCGTCCCCGGCGCTCTCGGCCAGCAAAGCGTCGATCCCGAAACCGGCGCTGTCACTGCCACCTTCAGCTTCACCGACCCCGACGGC
>NZ_BLTG01000002.1 GCF_017312405.1 Mycobacterium sp. PO1 | reverse complement strand
TCCAACCCCAACCACCACCGAGAAACTAGCGGCAGCAACACGGATCTGAACCGCTCATAGCAGTCCGTGCCAACTGGCACTGGACCCGGCTCGGTGATCCACGGCGCAATTGTCGGGCAATTTTCTGTGCGACGTCATGCCGGACAATCCCTGCGCCCACATGCCGAATTAGGGGATTCCCCGATTCCCTCCCCGAGGGTGTGCTCCATACGCTGGCGGGGCTACTCAAGGGGGAGAACTGTCATGGCGTGGGAAAAGCGCATTGGCCGCGTGGGCGCGTTGGCTGTCGCGTTGGGAATCGGTTCCGCCGTGGTGGGAATGCCGTGCATTTCATGGGCGCAGACCGAGGAGTCAAGTTCAGCCGGCGTTGCGAAGTCCGACGCAGGTGATCCACGCACGGACACCAACGGCGCAGGGGAGTCCTCCAGTTCTGGGAGGGACGACGATGGTGAGACGAGTCCGATCGCCACGCCGGACTCCGATTCTCCTGCGGACGACTCCGACGTGGCGGACGGGCTGATCGAAGTCTCGGACGATGAGACTCCCATCGACGATCCGGAATGGGTCGACCCTGACGAATCGGTCGATCTTCCTTCCTATTTTGATACCGAGGAGCGCGGCGACAGGCCGACCGAGGTAACTGACGAGCAGACGTACCCCGACGTCGACGCGAACGAAGCAGATGATGTCGACGCGGAAGTGTCTTTGCCGGACGACTTCGATACCGATGACACCGCGACACCTCCTTCAACACAGCCGACAGCAGACACCGTGCAAGAAGACGCGGCGGTCGAGCCAGCGGTAACGGATCCGGGGATGGTGGTCCCGGCGAGCCCTGCGACGCAGGTGTCTACGCCCCCAACGGTCACGACGTCGCTGGCTGTGCCGGCGGCAACCGCCTCAGACACCGAAGATCCAGATGGCCCCGCCGCCTCGCCACTGTTGCTCACTCTGCTGGCGTCAGCGTGGCGGTCTGTCACCGACCGCGTCGACGCGGCGCAGCCGGCGTCGGCGGTACCGAGCGCAGCAGCGCCCGGCGACACAAGCGTCAGCGCGATCTCGGCGCCGATTCGGGGTGGGGCAAGCCAGTCGCCCGTCATCGCTGACGACGGCACCATCTACCAGGTCACCGACGGCGGAGGGACCACACGGGTCAGCATTCTGGACAGCGACGGTCAGGTCGTCACGACCAGCGAATTCGACGGCGTCGGCACTCGAGCGCAAGCGGCAGCACGCCCGGACGGCTCGCTGATCGTGGTGACCGCCTCGGAAGGTCGCTGGAGTACGACGGTGAGAGCTGTGGACAGCGACGGGAATGTCACGAGGCTGGCGACAGTCTTCGGCCTTGCCGACAGCCCGCTGACCGTCGGTGCAGACGGGGCGTTGTACTTCAAGACGGTGATCCGTCCCCTCGCGGACGACCTGCCGGCGATCGATTACCGCTTTGTCCGGGTCTCCGCCAACAATTTCACGCGAACGTATTCCTATGACACCGACTTCGAGCTCGCTTCAGACGGGACCGCGCATCTGGTGTCGTCGCGGTTCGGTTTCTCCACGCTGCGCACCATCTACTCCAGCGGCTGGACCAGGGCCAGCCTGCTGCCCTACGGCTCCGATCCGAGCGCTCCGATGGTCGACCAGGACGGCACCGTCTATGTGACAGCCGGCGTGCAAGGACTGTTCGGCACGAAATCAACGCGCGTGTACACCATCGAGGGCGCCTCGCGTACGGTGCGTTCCATTGCCGGCCTACCTGGCGAGATGGTGTTGACGGCCAACGGTTTCGGGCTGGAGACCTTCACCTTCGACGGTTACACCGACGACGGCACCGGCACGACCTACATCTCGATCGTCACCGCGGACTCCATCGTGACCTCAGACGTCATCGACGGCCGCATCGAGGGTCTACAGGTCGGATCGAATGGCACCGCCTACGCGCCGATCGTCGATCCCACACGAAACGACAACGCGGTAGCGGTCATCGACCCCGACGGTGAAGTGGTGCTGGTCGTCGTGCCCGGCATGGTGGTGGTCCGCGACAGAGGGGACAGGCTGGTGCGTGGCGGGTCGGCGCAATCCAATGACGATTTCGGATACGTCAACTACACCGCGGACGGTACGGAATACGTGGCAGTACTGGGTCCCGACGCTGCCGTCGCGCGGACGATCGAGCTTCCAGAGGGGGCGCACGGCACGGTCTTCTTCGGCCCTGACGGTTCGGCCTTCGAACTGCTCGAGTACTACGGGCCGAGCGTGAGCGAGTACGGGCGGCAGATTCTCGCGCTGTCCACCGGTGCCTACACGTCCTTTGTGCCCGGCAACTCGGCAATCGATGATGCCGACGTGGTGTTCGGACCCGATGGAACCGGCTACCTCCTGACCCACGTTTCCCCGGAGTACGAGACAAACATTCTCGGGTTCAACGCAGCTGGGGACACCGTCGTCCCACTGAGCACCATCACCAGTCCAGCGCTCGGAACCAACGCTGACGGTGAGACCGTCATTTTGGTGTTCGGTCCGGACGGCACCGCCTACGTCGTGGACAGAAGCCGAGACGACAGCGGGGTGTATGCGCTGACCCCAAGCGGCGCACAAAAGCTGGTTGAGCTCGAATACTCGCAGCTGGGTGATCCCAGACTGCCGACCTTCGGCGCCGACGGCACCGGCTATGTGGCCAACACGGTCTACCTCGACGGCGGCATCTTCGAAACCACCGTCACCAGCTTCACACCGACGGTGAGTGTCTGAGGTAACGCAGCCGGGCCGTCTTGGCCTACCCGGAAGGTGCCGGGCAGTGCCGGCCTATCCGGCAGGCGCCGGCTTGCCCAACGTCCGCCACACGCGTGCCGGCGTCATCGGCAGGTCCCGCACCCGCGCGCCACATGCCCGGGCGATCGCGTTGGCAAGGGCGGGGGCTACCGGGTTGTAGGGCGATTCGCTCATCGACTTGGCGCCCATCGGCCCGAGCTGGTCGACGGTGTCGGCGAAATACACCTCGGTGACAGGGATATCGGCGAACTGTGGGATGTGGTAGTTGCGGAGCACCTGGGTGAGCACGGTGCCGTCGGGTCCGACGATCATCTGCTCGTACAGCGCGGAGCCGATCGCCTGGGCGACACCGCCTTCGATCTGCCCGCGGCACTGCTCGGGGTTGATCACCACGCCGGCATCGGCGGCCTGCACCGACTGCAGGATGCGAACCTCTCCGGTATCGGGATTCACCGCGACCCGAAAGCCCTGGACGTTGAACGCCACCGATCGTGGTGTGCCCTCGTGGCGGCCATAACCGACCAGCGATGCCGGCAACTCGGTGAATTCGACGAGCCGGGTGCCGCACTGCACCCCGTGCGGAGTGAGTTCGCAGGCATGCGGTCCCGATCCAGTGAGTGCCGCCGCTGCGGACAGCATGGCCGACCGCAGCTCGCGGCAGGCAGCGAGCACCGCGGTTCCGGCCACGACGGTACCGGCCGAGCCGAACGCCCCAGTGTCATAACCCGTTGCTTCAGTGTCGGATTGGTGCACCTCAACCCTGTCGGGCGTGGTGTTCAGCTCGGTAGCGACCAATTGCGTGTGCACGGTGGTGGTGCCGTTGCCGAACTCGGCTGTCCCGACCGACAGCCGGTAGCGACCGTCAGGGGTGAGCGTCACCGACGCCTCGGCATAGTGGCCCCGCGGCGGGATCGTCGCGATCATCGCGAGCGCCATGCCCTCGCCGACGCGCCAACCCGGCGGGCTCTCGGCTCCGTTGCCGTCGAGCAGGGCGCGCTGCACCAGGTCCAGGCATTGATCCAAGCCGTAGCTGCCGAACATCAGGTCTCCGTGTCCGACCGCGGCGTCGACGAATTCGTCACCGGGGACCACGACGTTGCGCCGGCGCAGCTCGAACGGATCCAGGCCGAGGCTTAGCGCCAGCTCATCGAGTGCGGACTCCACCGCGAAGATCATCTGGCTCAGGCCGTACCCGCGGAACGCCCCGGACGGGATGTTGTTGGTGTAGACCGACTGGGCGTCGACTCTCTTGTTGGGGCACCGGTACACCGATACCGATTCCGAGCATCCGTGGAACATCACGCCGGGGCTGTGGTTGCCGTAGGCGCCGGCGTCGGTGAGCACGTCGACGGCCAGCGCGGTCAGCACGCCGTCCGGCCCGGCGGCCGCGGTGACGTCGATCCTGAACGGATGCCGGCAGGGCGCCATCGTGAACTCGTCGGAACGCGAGAATTCGTAGCGAACGGGCCGCCCCAGCCGCAGCACAGCCAGGGCGACGATGTCCTCGGTCAGCATCTCCTGCTTGCCGCCGAACCCGCCGCCGATGCGCCGGGTGAACACGTGGACATCCTCACGGGACAGGCCGAACACGTGGCACAGCTCATCCCGGACCAGGAACGGAACCTGGGAACTGGTGCGCAGCACCAGTCTGCCGTCGTCGTCACGCCACCCGGTGCAGCCGTGGGTCTCGAGGTGGGTGTGCTGGACGCGCTGGGTGGTGTAGCGCTGCCGAACGACCACACCACCGGCGGCGACCGCCGCGTCCACTCCGGTGGCGACGTCGCCGATGCCACCATGCACCTCGGCGACGATGTTGCGGCCCGGGTCGGCGATCCGCGCGTCCGGGCCTTTGTCCCGGTGCAGCAGCGGCGCTCCCGGCGCCCGCGCCGCGTCCGCGTCGAACACTGCCGGAAGCTGTTCGTAGGTCACCGCGATGGCGCGGCATGCCCGTTCGGCCGCGGCGACACTGTCGGCGATCACGGCCGCCACCCGCTGCCCGACAAAGCGCACCGTGTCGTCGAGGACCACGGTGTCGTCGGGGTCGTCGGCGCGGTCCTCGTGCCGCGCCGTCGAGAACGCCACGTCCGGGCTGTCGCGATGGGTCAGTATCAGGTGCACCCCGTCGACCGCTTCGGCGGCAGTGGTGTCGATGTCGAGGATCTTGGCGTGGGCCACCGGGCTCGACAGCACCGCGAGATGCAGCAACCCGGGCGGCTCGAAGTCCATCGTGTACTGCTCGGTGCCGGTGACGACGCGCACCGCAGCCGGCGCAGCCACCGAGTCGCCGACACCGCCGGACTTCTCGACGTTGACCCGTCCACCCAGTGCGTCACCGATGGCGCGATAACCGGTGCAGCGGCACAGGTTTCCCTTCAACGACTGGGGGAGTTCGGCGAGCTGGTCCTCAGACAGGACCGCGGCCGTGGTGATCATGCCCGCCGTGCAGAAGCCGCACTGAAAGCCGGCGGCTTCGACGAACCGACGCTGCAGCGGATGCAGGTCGCCCGGGTCACCCAGCCCGGCGACGGTGGTGACGTCACGGTCCTCGGCGCGAAATGCCGGAAAGACGCATGAGTGCACAGCCTCGCCGTCGATCAGCACCGCACACGCGCCGCAATCGCCGGCGTCGCATCCCTTCTTGACCTCGGTGTGGCCACGCTCGCGCAGGAATGTTCGCAGACACTGCCCGGGGCGCGGATCACCCTGCTGCTCTTCACCGTTGACGCGCATGCTCATGACAGCTCGCGACGGATCTGTTCGGCCAGCACCAGCGCAACCGCGCGCCGCCAGTCGGGGTCGCCGTGCGCATCGAGGGTCCACGCCGTGTCAGGAATCGTGGCGTGTGCCGCTTCGAGCTCGAGCGCGCTCGGCACGGTGCCGAAGTCGAACACGTGGGGTCGTGTGGTGGCCGCGGTCACCGACACAACGAAGCGGTGCCCGTCGGCGACGGTGTCGCGGCGCCCGATCACGACGACGCCTGAGCGACCGAGCGGAGACGGCGCCACCTTGCGGTAGGCGGTCGCGGCGCGCAGTGCGGTGGCGGGAATCCGGACCGATCGCAGGATCTCGCCGGGGGCGAGTGCGGTGGCGCCCGAACCGGTCACGAACTCCGTGATCGGCATCCGGTAGTCGCTGCCGTCGCCGCGCCACACGGTGACCTCGGCGTCCAGCGCCGCACCGAGCGAGATCATCGAGCCGGCCGGAAAAGCCAGGCAGATGTTGCCGCCGACCGTGGCGCTGCTCCAGATCTTGAACGAGGCCAGCAGCGCGGTGCAGCATTGGTGCAGCAGCGGTGCAGCTGTCCATTCGGGGCGTTCCGCCTGCAGCCGCGCCGAGAGGCGCGACACCTGCGCGACCGTCGCGGTCGCCGCCAGTTCGACACCGTCGTCGGACACCGTGACGGGTTCCCAGCCCAGCCGGGTGATGTCGACCAGGCGGCGGATGTGCGGCTGCGGCTCGGAGAACAGCCAGGTCCCTCCGGCGAGGATCGCGTCCGCCGGGCCGAGCGGCCACAGGTCGTCGCGGTGGGTCGGTGTGCTCGTCGTCTCGACGGTGTTGAGGTCCATCGTGCTCAGCTGACCGGGGTCACGGGTCCACCCATGATGTTGTTGACGATTCCGCGAATCACGTTGCGGCCGTCTTCGTGTCGTAGCTCCTCGTACCACTCGGCGGTCTTCTGCGGGTCTTTGCCGTGGGTGACGTCGCAGCGTTTACGGGCCCGCAGAACAAGATCCGCGGCTCGCTCCGAGCGCGCCTGCTGATAGGCCAGCAGCGCCGCGTGGACATTGCCGGGGTGGTCGCGGAACGCCCACTGCAGTGCGACGGCGTCCTCCATCGCCGAGCAGCCGCCCTGCCCGATGTCGGGAGTGGTGTTGTGGGCGGCATCGCCGAGCACGGCGACCCGGCCCTTGACCCAGGTGTGGAACGGGTCGAGGTCGAGGATCTCCACCCGGTTGGTGGCCATCGGATCCAATTTGTCGATCAGGGTCTGCACCCCGGGTGCCCAGTCGCCGAAGTGCCCGCGCAGCACCTCTCGTGCGTCGCCGCGCTCGTAGTTCTCCTTCTCGTCAGAGTCCTCGGGCATCACGACGTCGAAGAAGAAGTAGAACCGGCCGTCGGACACCGGCATCACCGAGACCCGTTTGCCGTCACCGACATAGGTGGTCCACTCGGTGGCAGGGCCGATCGCTTCGTCGGTCTCGACCAGGCCGTTGAAGTTGACGTACCCGGCGTAGCGCCGGGTCACCGGGCTGCCGAGCACGTACTCCCGGGTGATCGAGCTGGCCCCGTCGGCGCCGATGATCACGTCGGCCGACACCGTGGCGCCGTCGGCGAACGTCGCGGTGGCCTCCTCAGGGCCGTCGGCGACGCTGACCATCTTCATCCCGAAGTTGATCTCGTCCATGCCGTAGGCCTCCATCAGCATCGCCTGGAGTTCGGCGCGCGCGATGGGGTAGGGGCGCTGGCCCACCTCGTCGATCAGCGGCTGCATGGAGAATCGGCACATCGTCTCACCGGTGTGTGCGTCGAGGTAGCTCATCGTGTCGACGATTCCGCCCAGTCGCGCGGTCTGCTCCTCGAGGCCGAGGTGATTGAGGCACTTGACCCCGTTGGACCACACCGAGATCGCTGCGCCGACCGGCTTGTTCTCGGTGACTCGTTCGTAGACCTCGGTGTCGATGCCGATCTGGCGCAATGCGATCGCCGCGCTCATGCCGCCCATTCCGGCGCCGATGATGACCGCTTTCATTGGTGCGTTCCCCTCTTCGTCAGCTTCCGCGGTAGGTGGAGTAGGCGTACGGGGAGAGCAGCAGTGGCACGTGGTAGTGCGCGGCCGGGTCGGTGACCTCGAAGGCGATCACCACCTCCGGGTAGAACGCCGGGACGCGGGCCATCGCGAAATAGCCTGCGGTGTCGAACGTCAGCCGGTAGGTGCCCGGTGTCAGATGGTCGGCGAGGTCCTTCACACGGCCGTCTCCGTCGGTGACCGCGGTGGTCAGTACGTCCGATGCGGAGTCGGTGAGCGTGACGGCGACCCCGACGGCCGGGGTGCCGGAGACCGCGTCGAGCACGTGGGTGGACAGGCTCATTGCGGCGTCTCCCTCATCAACAGGCGCTCGAGCCGCAACCGGTTGATCTTGGCCAGCTCCGAGCGCATCACCCGGCGTTCGGTCTCGGGATCATTGTCGAGCCGATCGGTCAGGATGGCCAGCAACTCCTCGGCGGTGCGTCCGCTGGCGCACACCAGGTACACGTAGCCGAACTTGTCGTCGTAGGCGCGGTTCTTCTCGGCCAGCTCGGCTTTGACCGCGTCGGCGGCGTCGGCGACACGGGCCTGCTCGCGCGCCGAGCTGGGGTTGTCGGCCTTGGCGCCGATCCGGGGATGGCCGTCCAGCGCCGCATCCAATTCGGCGTCTGGTAGTTCGGCGAGCACCCGGTCGGCGCGGTCGAACAACGCCTCCGCGTCGCGGAACGGCCCGCCGGCCAGCACCCGGCGGGCCCAGATCGTCGAGGAGCACACCTCGAACAGCAGGTGCATCCGCTGCCGTTCGGACAGCCGGTTGAAGCCCTCTATTCCCTCGGTCATCTAGAGGATTTCGTCCAATCGGCTGAATCGGGCCGAGGCAATGGGATTGGCGTTGTCGACCAGATCGGTGAACCGGTAGTTGGCGATCTTGGCGACCTCGATCAGTGCGAACGCTTTCTCCGCGCCGGGCGAATTGTCCATCCGTGACCACCCGTTCTGCAGCACCCGATCGAAATGCGCGGTTTCGCGGGCGCAGATCACCAGCGGGAAGCCGAAGTGTTCCCGGTATGCGGTGGCCAGATCGACGACGTCGTTGTGGTCGTCTTCGTCCAGCTTCGACAGCGCGCTGTGGTCGGCGGCCAGAGCGTGGCCGGTCTCGTCCTCGGCGCCGAGATCGTGGAACGCGTTGAGCAGTTCCAGTTGCTGTTCGGAGGAGCCGGTGAGCACCGCGTCCTGGAACGACTCGCGCAACTGCTTCGTGCTCGCGAACGGACGCTGGTCGTAGGCGCGGTCGACCGCCCACGGCACATCCTGCACGACGTGGCCGAACACCTCGGTAAAACGTTCCCGGGTCATCGAATTGACCTCGTTGAGGGTGATCGAGCCGCCGCCTGCCACCCGGGGTCCCTGCGAGCCGGTGTGGAAGAAGACGATGTTGAGCAGGATGGCGCTGACCGCCCCGATGCTGATGCCGCTGCCGAAGATGAGGTCCAGTCCGGTCGGCATACCCTGGGCGATGTCGGGATAGGCGGTGACCCACAGCGCCAGCGCCAGGCTGGTGGTGACGATGATCAGGTTGCGGTGATCGGTGAAATCCACCTTGCCCAGCGTCTGGATCCCGACCGCGGCCACGGTGGCGAACAACGTCAGTGCCGCGCCGCCGAGCACCGGGTTGGGGATCGAGGCGACGATCGCGGCCACCTTGGGCAGGAATCCGAGCAGGATCATGAACACGCCGGCCGCGGCCACCACCCAGCGGCTCTTGATCCCGGTGAGCCGGACCAGTCCGACGTTCTCGGAGAACGCGGTGTAGGGGAACGAGTTGAAGATGCCGCCGATGGTGGTGGCCACCCCGTCGGCGCGCAGCATGTTGCCGATGTTCTCGGCCTTGATCCGCTTGCCGACGATCTCCCCGGTGGCGATGGTCGATCCGGTCGACTCCACCGCGATGATCAGCATCACGATCATCATGGTCAGACACGCGACGAAGTCGAATTTCGGCATACCGAACAGGAACGGCGGGGTGAATCCCACCGCAGCGGCCTCGCCGACGCGGTCGAAGTTCATGTCACCCAGCGCATAGGCGACTGCGCAGCCGATGACCAGCCCGAGCAGCACGGCGATGGTGGCGATGAAGCCGCGGAAGAGCCGCTGGATCGCGACGATGACCGCGATGGTGCCGAGCGCATAGAGGAACCAGCGGATGTTGGTCGGGTCCGGCTCGTGGGTGGCGGGATTGGTGACGGCGTCCATGGCGCCGACCGGGACCAGGGCCAGGCCGATGACGGTGATCAGCGTGCCGGTGACCACCGGGGGGAAGAATTTGAGCAGCTTGATGAAGACGGGCGCGATGGCGAACGCGAAGATGCCGGCAACGATGACCGCGCCGTAGACGTAGAGCATGCTGGCCGAGCCGCCTCCGTTGGCCAGCCCGATCGCGATGATGGGCGCTACTCCAGCGAAGGTCACGCCCTGCAACAGGGGCAGTCGCACCCCGACTTTCCAGAACCCGACGGCCTGGATGATCGAGGCGATCCCGCAGGTGAACAGATCGGCGGTGATGAGTTTGACGAGTTCCTCATCGGTGAGTCCGACTGCACCGGCGATGATGATGGGCACCAGGACCGCGCCCGCGTAGAACGCGACGACGTGCTGGAAACCGTAGGTAGCCAGTTTGGGAACCGGCAGCACCTCGTCTACCGGGTGCACGCGCTTGGGCTTGTTCGCCGTGGTCGGAGCCGCCATCGTCAAAGAATCCTGCAGATGGCGGTTGTTCGCATGTCGAGCGGTTCGCGTGGCCCGCTCTCGACGTGGCAGAATTGCCGGGTGCGAGCGGTGCTGTGGGACATGGACGGCACCCTCGTCGACTCCGAGAAGCTTTGGGACATCTCGCTCAACAAGCTCTACGAGTTCCACGGTGCGACGATGAGCCGCCAGACCCGCACCGCGTTGGTGGGCGCCTCGGCTGAAGAGACCATGGTCACGGTGTACACCGAGCTCGGCCTGGATCACGATCCGGCCGCGATCGCCGGGTCGATCCAGTGGCTGCACGACCACACCGCCGACCTCTTCGACGGTGGTCTGCCGTGGTGCCCGGGTGCCCGGGAGATGCTGGAAGCGCTTGTTTCGGAAGCTGTTCCGATGGCGCTGGTGACGAACACGCAACGGGAGTTGGCGGAGCGCGCGCTCAACAGCATCGGGCGGCACTACTTCACGGTGACGGTGTGCGGTGACGAGGTGCCCAGCGGAAAACCCGCCCCCGACCCCTATCTGCGGGCCGCCGAATTGCTCGGGCTGGAACCCGGCGACTGCCTTGCCATCGAGGATTCGGTGACGGGGTCGACGGCGGCCGAACGTGCGGGGTGTGCGGTGCTGGTCGTGCCCAACGACGTGCCGGTGCCCGGGAGTGAGCGGCGCCGGCATGCCGAGTCGCTGGCCGGTCTCGACGCAGCGGCGCTGCGCCGGGTGTATCGCGAGATCGACCGGGAGGCCCGCGACCGTACGGCCTGACCCGGCCGCACCCCCCGATATCGGTCCGGGCGGTCGGTGTTGTGTGCGATCGTAGCTGTGATCGATCTCATAGCCGAGTCGAGAAGGGGGTCGCGGCATGGCCAGAGGAGACGGCGGCGGAGCCGGCGCCGGCACCGAGTTCAGTTCCGGACGCAGCGCGCTGCGGGTGGCCTCGGTGGCCGCACTCGGCGGCCTGTTGTTCGGCTATGACAGCGCCGTGATCAACGGCGCCGTCAGCGCCCTGCAGGAGGAGTTCGCGATCAGCGACGCGACCCTCGGCTTCGCGGTCGCCTCGGCGCTGCTGGGCGCCGCCGTCGGCGCGTTGACCGCCGGGCGCCTCGCCGACGCGATGGGCCGGCTGTGGGTGATGAAGCTGGCCGCGGCGCTGTTCCTGATCAGTGCGGTCGTCACCGGCATCGGCACCAACATCTGGCTGATCGTGGTGTTCCGCGTCGTCGGCGGCGTCGCGGTCGGCATCGCGTCGGTGATCGCGCCCGCCTACATCGCCGAAACCTCGCCCGAGCGCATCCGCGGTCGGCTCGGCTCCCTGCAACAGTTGGCCATCGTCAGCGGCATCTTCGTGTCCCTGGCCGTCGACTGGCTGCTGGCCGAGGCTGCGGGCGGCTCCAACGAGGAGCTGTGGCTGGGTATGCAGGCCTGGCGGTGGATGTTCCTCGCCGAGATCATCCCCGCACTGGCCTATGGTCTGCTGGCCTTCACGATCCCGGAGTCGCCGCGCTATCTGGTTGCCACGCATCGCATCCCGGAGGCCCGTCGGGTCCTCACCCGGCTCTTGGGGGAGAAGAACCTCGAGATCACCATCAACCGCATCCAGGACTCCCTGCACGCCGAGAAGAAACGGTCGTGGCGTGACCTGTCCCGCGAGCGGCCGGACGACGAGGTCGCCTCGGGCTTGATCAACTGGATCCGCGACTACCTGTGGTGGCTGCTGTCGGTGTTCGCCGTCCTGGCGGTCACGGCGTTCGGCTTCGGGCTGTGGCCGCTTGCCGCTGTCTTCCTCGCGCTGCTCATCGGTGTGGCGCTCATCGGCGGGCTGTACGGCATCGTGTGGGTCGGCCTCGGGTTGTCGATCTTCCAGCAGTTCGTCGGGATCAACGTGATCTTCTACTACTCGAACGTCCTGTGGCAGGCGGTGGGCTTCGACGAGAGCTCGTCGTTCACGATCACCGTGATCACCTCGGTCACCAACATCGCGACCACGCTGATCGCGATAGCGCTGATCGACAAGGTCGGCCGCAAACCGCTGCTCCTGGTCGGTTCGACCGGAATGGCCGTCACGCTGGGCACCATGGCGGTGATCTTCGGAACGGCGCCACTGGTTGACGGCCAGCCCCAGCTCGGCGACGTGGCAGGGCCGGTCGCGCTGATCGCGGCGAACCTGTTCGTCGTGTCGTTCGGGATGTCCTGGGGGCCGGTGGTGTGGGTGCTGCTCGGCGAGATGTTCCCCAACCGCATCCGGGCGGCGGCCCTGGGTCTGGCCGCCGCCGGCCAGTGGACGGCGAACTGGCTGATCACGGTCACCTTCCCGGGCCTGCGGGACGTGCTCGGGTTCGCCTACGGCTTCTATGCCCTGTGCGCGGTGCTGTCGCTGCTGTTCGTGTGGCGCTGGGTGGAGGAGACAAAGGGCAAGACGTTGGAGGAGATGCACAACGAGGCGCACGTCGCCCGCCCGTCGCCGCACTGAGCAAGGCGCGGCCGTGTCACCGATGCCAACCCGCGGCCATGCCGCCGAGACCAACCCACGGCCGATGGCAGTAGCGGAGTCCGGTCGTGACACAATCGCAGGCCGTGAAGACCTTCGACGCGCTGTTCGCCGAGTTGAGTGAGCGTGCGCGCACCCGCCCCACCGGCAGCGGCACCGTCGCGGCTCTCGACGGCGGTGTGCACGGTATCGGCAAGAAGATCCTCGAGGAGGCCGGCGAGGTGTGGCTGGCCGCCGAACACGAGGGTGACGAGGCGTTGGCCGAGGAGATCAGCCAGCTGCTCTACTGGACCCAGGTGCTGATGCTCGCGCGGGGACTGTCCCTCGACGACGTGTACCGGAGGCTGTGAGCGATGCTGCGCGTGGCGGTCCCCAACAAGGGCACCCTGAGCGAACCGGCCGCCGAGATCCTGTCCGAGGCCGGCTACCGGCGGCGGACCGACGGTAAGGATCTGACGGTCGTCGATCCCGCCAACAACGTCGAGTTCTTCTTTCTGCGCCCGAAGGACATCGCGATCTATGTCGGTTCCGGGGAACTCGACTTCGGCATCACCGGCCGCGACCTGGCCCGCGAATCCGACGCGCCGGTGCGGGAACGGCTGGCGCTGGGCTTCGGTTCCTCGACGTTTCGTTACGCGGCACCGGCAGGGCGGCCGTGGCGGGTCGAGGATCTTGCCGGCAAGCGGATCGCCACGGCCTTTCCGAACATCGTCCGAAAGGATCTGTCGGCCAGGGGAATCGAGGCTACGGTGATCCGTCTTGACGGCGCGGTGGAGATCTCGGTGCAACTCGGCGTGGCCGATGCGATCGCCGACGTCGTCGGGTCCGGGCGCACCCTGGGCCTGCACGACCTCGCGGCGTTCGGTGAACCGCTGTGCGACTCCGAGGCTGTGCTCATCGAGCAGGATGACGCCGGGGAGCCCGCCGACAGCGAGAAGGCCGCGGCCCGCGCCCAGTTAGCAGGCCGGGTGCAGGGGGTGGTGTTCGGTCAGCAGTATCTGATGCTGGACTACGACTGCCCCCGTCCGCTCCTCGAGAAAGCCACCGAGGTCACACCCGGGCTGGAGTCGCCGACCATCGCGCCACTGGCCGACCCGGGTTGGGTGGCGGTGCGGGCGCTGGTGCCGCGTCGGGACGTCAACGCGATCATGGACGAACTGGCGGCCATCGGCGCCAAGGCGATTCTGGCCTCTGACATCCGGTTCTGCCGCTTCTGATCGAGACCGCTCACGTCGTCGTCGACCGTGTTAGCGTCCGGATGTCCATCCACCGGTCGGAGGTCCGATGACGCTGGTTTCCGTGCTTCTGTTGGCCTTACTGATCGGCGTCGTCGCCGGTCTGCGCGCGATGACTCCGCCGGCGGCGGTGGCCTGGGGGGCGATGCTCGGCTGGATCGACGTGACCGACAAGTGGTCGGAGTGGATGGCCCATCCGATCACGGTCACGGTGCTGACCATCTTCCTCGTCGTCGAACTGGTCACCGACCAGTTGCCGAGCACTCCGAGCCGGAAAGTCGCCCCGCAGTTCATCGCTCGGCTGGTCAGTGGTGGGTTCGCCGGTGCGGTGATCGGCAGCGCGTTCTTCCATACCTTCAGTGCCCTGGGCGCCGGCATGGTCGGTGCGGTGCTCGGCACGTTGGCCGGCGCCGCCCTACGCAGCAGGGTGGCCGCCGCCAACAAGGGCAACGATCGCCCCGGTGCCTTCGGTGAGGATGCGCTGGCCGTCGGCGGCGGACTGCTCGTCGCCTTCCTGGTGAGCCTGGTGTAGTCGTGGATACCCCACAGCACTTCGACGCGATCATCGTCGGTGCCGGCCAGGCCGGCCCCCCGCTGGCGGGCAGACTGACCGCTGCAGGTCAGACCGTGGCCGTCATCGAACGCAAACTCGTCGGCGGCACCTGCGTGAACTATGGCTGTATCCCGACCAAGACGCTGGTGGCCAGTGCGCACGCCGCACATCTGGCGCGCCGCGGCGCCGATTTCGGGGTCGGGACAGGGGAAGTCGCGGTCGACATGGCCGCGGTCAAGGCGCGCAAGGATCGGATCAGCGGAGGTGACCGCGAGGGTGTCGAATCGTGGCTGGAGGGGATGAAGGGCTGCACGCTGATCCGCGGCCACGCCCGCTTCGAGGATCCGCACACGATGCGGGTGGGGGAGCACCTGCTGACGGCGGACCGGTTCTTCCTCAACGTCGGCGGGCGTGCCGTCGCACCGGACATGCCCGGATTGGCCGACGTCGACTACCTGACCAACGTCGGCATTCTCGACCTCGACATGGTGCCCGACCATCTGGTGGTCATCGGCGGCAGTTACATCGCGCTGGAGTTCGCGCAGATGTTCCGGCGCTTCGGGGCGAAGGTGACGGTCATCGAGAAGGGCCCCCGGTTGACGTCGCGCGAGGACGAGGATGTCTCGGCGGCGGTCAGGGACATCCTCGAGGCCGAGGGCATCAATGTCGTGGTGGATGCCGACAGCATCCGATTCGCCAAGCAGGACAGTGGATTCACAGTCACGCCGCGCGAGGGTGCGGAGCCGATCGCGGGCAGCCACCTGCTCGTGGCGGTCGGGCGCCAGCCCAACACCGACGATCTGGGTCTCGACGCAGCCGGTGTGGACACCGACCGGCGCGGCTACATCGTCGTCGACGATCAGCTGCGCACCACCGTCGACCACATCTGGGCGATGGGCGACTGCAACGGACGGGGCGCGTTCACCCACACCTCCTACAACGACTTCGAGATCGTGGTGGCGAACCTGCTCGACGACGACCCGCGCCGGGTCAGCGACCGCATCACCACCTACGCGCTCTACATCGATCCGCCGCTGGGACGAGCGGGCATGACGGTCGACGAGGTTCGGCGTTCGGGGCGCAAGGCGCTGGTGGGCAAACGGCCGATGACCCGGGTGGGAAGAGCGGTGGAAAAGGGCGAGACGCAGGGCTTCATGAAGGTGGTGGTCGACGCCGAGACCGAGGAGATCCTCGGTGCGGCCATCCTGGGCGTCGGTGGTGACGAGGTGGTGCACAGCATTCTCGACGTCATGACCGCCAAGCTGCCCTACACGGCGATCTCCCGAACGATGCACATCCACCCGACGGTCAGCGAGTTGGTGCCGACCATGCTGCAGGACCTCGAGCCGCTGCGGTGACCGCGCGGCCCGCGATCAGCTGTCTGCAGACGGAGCTGACCCGCGCACCGAGATGCCGGCACGTCGCGACATCGGCGGACTGAACATGCTCGGGGCCGGCGTCGACGTCGGTGGCTGCGGCGGCGCCGAGCCAGAAGCCGAGCCGGTTGAGGTCCTGATCGCTGCCTGAGGAGCTGTTCCAGCCTGGCGGTAGGCCCAGACTGACCCACAGCATGTGGTGCTGGGCGGCGAATACTGCCAGCGACATCAGGGTCTGAAGCTTGTCGCCGCTTTTCGCGCCTGAGTTGGTGAACCCGGCCGCGATCTTGTTCTGCCAGGTGCCGTTGATGCAACGTCGGCCGGTCTTCTCGGCGAAAGCCTGGAATCCGGCGGATACGTTGCCCATGTAGGTCGGGCAACCGAACACCACCGCGTCGGACTCATCGAGTTCGTGCCAGCCGTCGTCGGTGATCGCGTCGACGGCGATCATGGCGACCTCGGCGCCGGCGTCCCGAGCCCCGGCGGCAACAGCTGCCGCCAACGTCGCAGTGTGGCCGAAGCCGGAGTGGTAAGCGACGGCGACGCGCGGTTCGGGTAGCTCGGTGACTGTCATGGTGTTTCACCTCTGGTGGCAACGATCTGCCGACGGCGGGCGAGCCAGTCCGGCAGAACGTCTTCGTTCAGGTACGCCTCGAGTCTGTCGAGGTAGGCATGGGTACCGCCGCGGAACCCGGTGGCGTTGCGGATACCGAGGCCGCGATGGGTGAAGCGCAGGACGGTCTCCTGCCCGTCTGTTCGCAGTTCGTATCGGACCACGCCGTCCTCGACGATGGGCTGACACCATTGGTGTTCGAAGACGTTCGGCGGATCCCAGACCAGGATGCGGCCCGTCATCCGTTTTCGTTCCGGCGACAGCGGAGGCCCGTCGGCGACCATGTCGATCAGTCCGCCTTCGCGCGCGTCGATCGTCGTTTCGCCGAACCATCGGCGGCGTTGCGCCGGGTCGGTGATCGCGGCCCAGACCACGTCGATCGGGAACGGTAGACGTCGTTCGAAGGCCAGCGTGGCTCGGTCGCCGTCGATGAGAAGGCGTCCGCCGCGGTCGGTCTGCGAGTCTGTCATGGCTGTCCTCCGTGCTGTTCATGCAGGTGGCGTTCGAGCGCGTCCAGGTGGCCGCTCCAGAACCGTCGGTAGCGCTCGATCCAGTCGTCGATGGGTGCCAGGCCGTCGGCGCGCAGCGCGTAAACCCGACGTTGGGCATCGGGGCGGACTTCGACAAGGCCTACTTCGCGCAATATGCGCAGGTGTCGCGACACCGTCGGCTGCGTCAGGTCGGGCAACGTCGCGACCAGTTCGCCGGCCGTGCGCTCGCCGCTCATCAGCACATCCAACAGAGCCCGCCGGTTCGGTTCGGCAACGGCCTCGAAGACATCCACACCTATATATTACTCATTGTCTATATAGACGCAAAACTATTGACCGGGCCTTGACTGTGTTGCCGATCACAGTAATATGACCAGTGGTCATAGTCCCTGGGAGGCTCGATGCCGACGGTCACCTGGTCCCGGTTGGGTGGGGAGCGGCGTTCGGCGGTGGTGGACGCGGCGGAAGCGGAGTTCGCCGCACACGGGTTCTCCGGCGGCAGCCTCAACGTCATCGCTCGTCGGGCCGGCGTTGCCAAAGGCAGCCTGTTCCAGTACTTCGCCGACAAGCGAGACCTGTACGCCTACATCACCGATGTGGGCAGCCAGCGGGTGCGGGACTACATGGAGTATCAGATCCACGAGCTCGAGCCCGACCGGCCGTTCTTCGAGTTCCTCACCGATCTGCTCGATGTGTGGGTGGCGTACTTCGCCGACCATCCGCGGGATCGAGCGCTCCACGCGGCGTCGAGTTTCGAGGTCGACACCGACGCGCGGGTCAGTGTGCGGGCCGTCGTGCACCGCCACTACCTGGAGGTGCTGCGACCGTTGGTGCACGCTGCGCGCACCCGCGGCGATCTGCGGCCGGATGCGGACATCGACGCGTTGTTGTCGCTGCTGTTGATGCTGATGCCTCATCTGGCACTGGCGCCGTACGTCCGCGGGATGGATCCCGTCCTCGGACTCGACGAATTGTCCTCTGAACAACCGATTCTGGTGGTACGTCGCTATGTCGCAGTGCTGTCGGCCGCGTTCGGCTCCACCAACCCATCCCACCGAACCACCACAATCGCGCAAGGAGAAGCACATGGCTAGAACTCGCTCGGACTCATTGGCCGAAGGCGGGCTGAACTGGGCCAGCCTGCCGCTCAAGCTGTTCGCCGGCGGCAACGCCAAGTTCTGGAATCCGGCAGACATCGACTTCTCTCGGGACCGGGCTGACTGGGAAGCGCTCACGGAGTTGGAACGCGAATGGGCGACGCGCCTGTGCGCGCAGTTCATCGCCGGCGAGGAGGCGGTCACGCAGGACATCCAGCCCTTCATGGCGGCGATGCGTGCCGAGGGGCGGCTCGGTGACGAGATGTATCTGACCCAGTTCGCGTTCGAAGAGGCCAAGCACACCCAGGTGTTCCGGTTGTGGCTCGACGCGGTCGGCGTGACCGACGACCTGCAGCGCTTCCTCGACGACCTGCCGACCTACCGGACCATCTTCTACGAGGAGTTGCCGGAATCCCTCGACGCATTGCTGGCCGACCCGTCCCCGGCCGCGCAGGTCCGTGCGTCGGTGACCTACAACCACGTCATCGAAGGGATGATGGCGTTGACGGGATACTATGCTTGGCATCGGATTTGCGTGGACAACAACATCCTTCCGGGCATGCAGGAACTCGTTCGGCGGATCGGTGACGACGAGCGTCGCCACATGGCCTGGGGTACGTTCACCTGCCGTCGCCACGTCGCTGCCGATGACGCCAACTGGTCGGTGTTCGAGTCCCGGATGAACGAGCTCATCCCGCTGGCGCTGAAGAACACCGACGATGCGTATGACCTCTACGACGAGGTGCCCTTCCACCTCGAGAAGGACGACATGCAGCAGTATGCCGCCGACAAGGGGATGCGCCGCTTCGGCACCATCAGCAGCGCACGGGGGCGGCCACTCGGTGAGATCGACGTGGATTACTCGCCGCTTCAGCTGGAGGACACCTTCGCCGACGAGGACCGAAAGTCGCTGGCCGCCTCAGCGTAGGTGCGCTCACGCGCGGCGCTGCACCAATAGCGTCTGCGCGCAGGTGCCGATGAAGCCCTCACGGTCGAAGATCTCGGCCGAGGTGAGGCCGATACCGTCGGGTCCGATGGAACCCTTTGCGCGCAGTGCGAAGTCACTGCCTTCGGGCAGGCGGTGTAGATGCACGACGGTGTCGGTGTTCATGAACATGAATGCCTCGGGGTCCAGCGCCGCGCCGATCCCGTTGGCGGAATCGACCACCATGGCCAGCCGTTGCAGCGCCGTGGTGGGTTCGTCGTCGACTAACGGGACGAGCGGGGTCAGCCAGACTTCCGGAGTGGCAGTTCCGGTGGTCGCCTGTCGGCGCCAGCTGACGGTCTCGAGATAGCCGGGGGCACCCTCCCACGCGTGAGCGACCTCGGTCGCCTCACCCTCGACCAGCGGCGGATAGCGGTCGGTGGTGATGTCGGCGGTGTCAGCCGTGGCAAGCAGCCACGCCGTCACGCGGGCTACGGCCCGACGGCTGCCGTCAGGTCGTTCTGCCGCCATCTCCGCACACATCAACGAGATCCGCGAGCCGGGGCGCTCCACCCAGGCGCGGACCCGGACGGTGGATACCGGGATCGCGCCGAGGATGTCGAGCGTCAGGCGCCCGACGCGCAGACCGGTGCCGGCGGAGAGTTCCTCGATGGCCTTGGTCAGCAGCGCCAGCGGCGGGGAACCGTGCTGGATCTGCGGATCCCAGTTGCTGCGTGTCCCGTCGGTCGAGGTGAAGATCGACCACTCGCCCTCGGTGCCCTGACGATGGAACAGGCAGTCGGTCATGCAGCCGGCTCGGCGCGCAGCACGGAGTCGGGGTCGCCGTCGTCGAGCGCTTCGGGCCAGCCCGGGTACGGCGGGGGAGTGCCGCCGAAAGCCGGGCAGAGTGACTGGTGCGCGCACCAGTTGCACAGTCGTGACTGGCTCGGCCGGAAGTCACCGCTCGCACCCGCGGTCTGAATGGCTCGCCATATCGCCATCAGCGTCTTCTCGAACCGCTGCAGTTCGTCGAGGTCGGGGGCGTAGTCGAGCACCTGACCGTCGGCGAGATACAGCAGTCGCAGCCGGGTGGCCAGCACGCCGTGCGCACGCAGCAGCGCGACCGCGTAGAACTTCATCTGGAACATGGCCTTGAACTCGGCCAGCGCCCGAGCCTCGGGCGGCGCCTTGCCCGTCTTGTAGTCGACGACCCTCAGCTCGCCCGTCGGGGCGACGTCGATGCGGTCGATGAAGCCGCGCAACAGCGTCCCGTCGGCGAGTTCGACCTCCACCCGTTGTTCACAGCTCTGCGGTTCGAAGCGGGTCGGATCCTCCAGCCGGTAGTAACCCGAAACCAGGGCGCGCGCCTGGTCGAGCATCTCAGCGCGTAGCTCCGCGTCGATGTCCTCGGTCAGCGACGGCTGCTCGGTGACCACCCGCTCCCAGGCCGGCGCCACCAGCGACACTGCCGTCTCGGGGACCCGCTGCGCTGCGGGAAGGGCGTACAACTGCTCCAGCGCGGCGTGCACGATGGAGCCTCGCACCTGCGCCGTCGATGACGGTTCCGGCAGGCGGTCGATCGCCCGGAAGCGGTACAGCAGCGGACACTGCTTGAAATCGGCTGCCCGCGACGGAGACAACGCGGGCCTGCGTACCGGTGGCTCTGCCGGCCGGCGGACCGGCGGTGCCGGTCCCGACGCGCCCTCCTGTTCGGTCGGCTCACTCATGGCATTCACCCTAGAGCCGGGGTCGGACAGATCCGGGTAACCCGGCCGCACCCGTCGGGGCGGCGGCTGGCAGGCTGGTCAGCTGTGCGCAGAACCGGTCCTTTCGCCGTCGGTGACCGCGTGCAACTCACCGACACCAAGGGCCGGCGCTACACGATGCTGCTCAAGCCGGGCGGCGAGTTCCACACGCACCGCGGCATCATCGCCCTCGACGACGTGATCGGGCTGCCCGAGGGCAGCGTCATCCGGGCCACGAACGGCGACCCGTTCCTGGTGCTGCGCCCGCTGCTGGTCGATTACGTGATGTCGATGCCGCGGGGCGCGCAGGTCGTCTATCCGAAAGACGCCGCGCAGATCGTCCACGAGGGTGACATCTTTCCCGGCGCGAGGGTGCTCGAGGCCGGTGCTGGATCCGGCGCCTTGACGTGCTCGTTGCTGCGCGCCGTCGGACCCGGCGGCCAGGTGACGTCCTACGAGGTCCGCGACGACCACGCCGAGCACGCGGTCCGCAACGTCACGACCTTCTTCGGCGAGCAGCCGCCGAACTGGGAACTGGTCACCGCCGACCTCGCCGACTACTCCGGCGGTGAGGTGGATCGCGTGGTGCTGGACATGCTGGCACCGTGGGAGGTGCTCGGGACCGTCGCCGACGCGCTCGTCGCCGGCGGCGTGTTGATGGTGTACGTGGCCACCGTGACCCAGTTGTCGAAGACCGTGGAAGCGCTGCGCGAACAACAGTGCTGGACCGAGCCGCGGGCCTGGGAGAGCATGCAGCGCGGCTGGCACGTGGTCGGCCTCGCGGTGCGTCCGGAGCATTCCATGCGGGGGCACACGGCATTTCTGATCAGTGCCCGCAGGCTGGCGCCCGGCGCAGTGGCGCCGGTTCCCACCCGCAAGAAACGCCCTTCGATCTGACGGTCTGCCGCGTGGCTCAGTCGTCATCCGGACGGCGCAGGCCGCGGCGCACCGACAGCAGCTCGACCTCGGGACGCGCCGCGACCAGGCGCTCGGCGGCATCGAGCACCTCGACCACGTGGGCACGCTCGCCGGAGACAACGGCCATGCCGACCCCGGCACGCCGGTACAGGTCCTGAGCACCCGTCTCGGCGGCGGACACCGTGAAGCGGCGGGTGAGTTCGGCGACGAGTGGTCGCACCACCGAGCGCTTCTCCTTGAGCGAGCGCACATCTCCGAGCAGCAGGTCGAATTCCAGCCAGCCGATCCACATCGGTCAGGGCGTCGGGGTCGGGGACGGCGGCGCAGGCGCCGGTGGTGGCGGTGCCGCGGGTGGACCGGGTGCCGGGTTCGGAGCCGGCGGACCGGGTTCCGGCGGCGGCTGTGGGGTTGGCGGCGGTGCCCCCGGGTCACCGTCCAGTTCCAGCAGCAGGTCGGCGGTCCGCCGGGTCAGCTGCCATGACTCGTCGGCCGGCGCGAACTCCATCGGGAAGGTGAACTCGCCAGTCTGGGGATTGCTGGTTCGAACCACAACCGTGGCCACGACGTTGCCGGGGTCGGCTTGCGACCAGGCCATGTCGCGGACCTCGAAGGTCAGGGGTAACGCACCGTTGTCGCGCAGCGCAGTGGCGAAGCGGTCGAGTCCGGCGGCTTCGTCGGCGGTGCCGTTCTCGATCAGGACGATCTTCTGGTCGCCGGGCAGGGCCGGATCGGCCAGCCGGCCCATCACATCGGTCAGCGCCGCCGGAGCCGGCAGTGGCGGCCCGCCCCGAGCCGGAGGGGCGGGTGGGGCGAGCCCGACCGACGGGGCGGGCGACGTTTCGACCGTCGCCGTCGTTCCCGCGGATTCGGGGTCACCGGACGGCGCGCACCCACCGAGACCGAGCGCCGCCGCAGCTGCGGCGGCGCTCAGGATCGCGACGGTATGACGCACAGCGTCATGCTTCGTTAAGAAGTGACAGAAGTAAAGATCAGCCCACGGCGGAGATGAGTGCCATCGCCGACGACTTGGACAGTTGCCAGCCGGTCGGGCTGGGT
Source organism: Mycobacterium sp. PO1 (assembly GCF_017312405.1). GTDB lineage: Bacteria > Actinomycetota > Actinomycetes > Mycobacteriales > Mycobacteriaceae > Mycobacterium. The sequence continues at coordinate 42,122 of NZ_BLTG01000002.1, read as the reverse complement.
CCGGCGATGAACGTCAGCGGCTGGCTGGCGACCTGACCGGCCGGGGAGGCCGCGGTCACGAAGGCCGTGGCGACCGGGCCGTTCTGATCGATGTCGGCGATCGTGAAGGTCAACGGGAAGTAGCCCTTGGCCGCGGCGTTGTTGTAACCGCTGTCGGCCACCCTGGCCTCGATCCGCCCCAGGCCACCCTGGACGTAGCTGGACTTGGCGCCCGAGAACGATCCGGGGCCGGCCAGCGCGCTCAGCGTCGACATCAACGGACCCTGCAACTCGGGAGCCGGCGCCGCGGGCATCGGGGCATCGATGGCAGCCGGGCTGGCCGACGCGATTCCCGACCCCACTGCAATTGAGGTCACACCCACCGCCGCGGCACCCGCCAGCACGGTAGCTGCAGCCCCTGCGGTCAGGCTGTTCACGAGGCTTTTCAGGGTCACGGTTGTCCTTCCGTTCGGACGTTCGATCATCAGAGGTTAACAGTGTTGCTGGTGTGTCGAATTCCTAGACCACACACAAAGTCTGAATCGCCGGTAGCGTTGAAGTTGTTACCGCACCAACTTACGGTGCGGGGGAGGAGCGCAATATGAGTGAGTCCGAGCGTTCTGAAGCCTCTGAAGTCTTTGGGACACCCTCCGATAGCCGTCTGTCCAGCGAAGACGCTGCAGAACTGGAAGAACTGCGCCGGGAAGCGGCGATTCTGCGCGAACAGCTGGAAAGTGCGGTAGGTCCTGCGAGCGGGTTGCGCAGCGCGCGCGACGTGCATCAGCTCGAGGCCCGGATCGACTCGCTCGCCGCCCGCAACGCCAAGCTGATGGACACGCTCAAGGAAGCCCGCCAGCAATTGCTGGCCCTGCGCGAGGAGGTCGACCGGCTCGGCCAGCCGCCCAGCGGCTACGGCGTGCTGTTGTCCGTGCAGGAGGACGACACCGTCGACGTGTTCACCTCCGGGCGCAAGATGCGGCTGACCTGCTCGCCGAACATCGATGCCAAGGAGCTCAAGAAGGGCCAGACGGTTCGCCTCAACGAGGCGTTGACTGTGGTCGAGGCCGGCCACTTCGAATCGGTGGGCGAGATCAGCACACTGCGCGAGATCCTGTCGGACGGGCACCGCGCGCTGGTCGTCGGCCACGCCGACGAAGAACGGATCGTGTGGCTGGCAGAGCCACTGGTGGCCGCCGAGGACCTGCCCGAGGACGCCGCCGTCGACGGTGACGATCTGACCGACGACCGGCCGCGCAGGCTGCGTCCCGGCGACTCCCTGCTCGTGGACACCAAGGCCGGCTACGCCTTCGAGCGAATCCCGAAGGCCGAGGTCGAGGACCTCGTGCTCGAGGAGGTCCCTGACGTCAGCTACCACGACATCGGTGGCCTCACGCGGCAGATCGAGCAGATCCGCGATGCCGTCGAGCTGCCGTTCCTGCACAAGGAGCTCTACCGGGAGTACTCGCTGCGCCCACCCAAAGGCGTGCTGCTCTACGGCCCACCCGGGTGCGGCAAGACGCTCATCGCCAAGGCGGTCGCCAACTCGCTGGCGAAGAAGATGGCCGAGGTCCGCGGAGACGACGCCCGCGAGGCGAAGTCCTACTTCCTCAACATCAAGGGCCCCGAACTGCTGAACAAGTTCGTCGGCGAGACGGAGCGCCACATCCGGCTGATCTTCCAGCGGGCACGCGAGAAGGCCTCCGAGGGCACCCCTGTCATCGTGTTCTTCGACGAGATGGACTCGATCTTCCGCACCCGCGGCACCGGGGTCAGCTCGGACGTCGAAACGACCGTCGTGCCGCAGCTCCTCAGTGAGATCGACGGCGTGGAAGGGCTGGAGAACGTCATCGTCATCGGCGCCTCCAACCGTGAGGACATGATCGACCCGGCGATCCTGCGGCCCGGCCGCCTGGACGTCAAGATCAAGATCGAACGGCCGGACGCCGAGGCGGCCCAGGACATCTTCAGCAAGTACCTCACCGAGGATCTGCCGGTGCACGCCGACGACCTCTCCGAGTTCTCCGGAGATCGCGGGTCCACGATCAAGGCGATGATCGAGAAGGTCGTCGACCGGATGTACGCGGAGATCGACGACAACCGGTTCCTCGAGGTGACCTACGCCAACGGCGACAAAGAGGTCATGTACTTCAAGGACTTCAACTCCGGCGCCATGATCCAGAACGTCGTGGACCGGGCCAAGAAGTACGCGATCAAGTCGGTGCTGGAAACCGGTCAGCCCGGTCTGCGCATCCAGCACCTGCTCGACTCGATCGTCGACGAATTCGCCGAGAACGAGGACCTGCCCAACACCACCAACCCGGATGACTGGGCACGCATCTCGGGCAAGAAGGGCGAGCGGATCGTCTACATCCGCACCCTGGTGACCGGCAAGAGCAGCAGCGCCAACCGGGCCATCGACACCGAGAGCAACCTGGGGCAGTACCTGTAGGGACGTGCGCGTGCCGGTTGGGTGGTGACATCCGGCCGGCACGTCGTCATGTTGTCGGGTGCACGACGCATCGAGTTCATCTCCCTGACCCCCGCCGGTCGTCGATCAGGCGCACATTCATTGCGCCTATCGGTCCGAGTCAGGGAGTGAACAATGCAGGTCACAAGTGTTGTTGTCAGCGCGGCGACGGTGCTTGTCGCCGCAGCCCTCGCCGTCGCCGCCCCCGCGGCGGCACAGCCGAGCTGGGAGATGCCCGACGTCGAGGGCGAGGTCCTGCAGGATGCGTGGGACACGGTCGTCTCGACAACCGACGGTGCGGTGGTGCCCGAAACCGCGACTGCCGAGGGCCCGCCCTTCGAGCAGTTCAACCTCACCAACTGGGAAGTGTGCTCGCAGTCGCCCGACGAGGGTGACGAGATCTCGGCGGAGTCGCCGCCCGAGTTCGAGGTCATGCGTCCGGGCGCCTGCTGAGCGTCAGCGCACCAACGAGTAGCTGTTCGTGAGGTCGTCCTGCAACACCTGGGCGGCCTCTGTGCTGGTGTCGATGCGCAGTTCCTCGTCGAGGACGCGGGTCCGGTACGACCAACCCTCGGGCAGTCGCAGCCGATCACCGAGACCGGCCAGGTCGTCGAAACCCAGCGTCGGATCGACGACCCGGCTGTAGGTCTGCATGACCCAGCGCCCACCCTCGGCGTCGAGCAGTTCGAAGACCGTGCGGCCGGGGCGGTAGATGAATACCGCATGGCGGTTGACGGTGTTGGGCAGATACGGTCCCGGGTTCATCGACGTCAACGCCACGGTCGCCTGGCGCAGCATGTCGATGCCGCCGAACGTGACCACCTCGCGCCGGCCCGTCATGTCCTTCTCCACGGTGTCCATCAGCCAGTACCGGGGACCGTTGAGCAGGGCGGCGTCCGCACCGTGCTCTCGTGCGATGGCGTCGGCATCCAGCCGGGACCACAACCCGGCGGGACAGTCGTTGAGGGGGAAGGTGTTGTACACGGTGGCCTCCGGGCCGTTGTCCCCGACCCGGACGAGCAGCACCTCGCCATAGCGCTTTCGCCAGAAATCCTGCACGGTCGGAAATGTAGCCGCCGACGGGTGCCTCTCGCCTCGAAAGGCGTGTCCAGAATGGGAAATTGTTCCCATATCCAGGTTGATCAGGGCTCGCTAGCGTCGAGAGCGTGACGATTTCGCGACCCGTATGGGCGGCGCTCACCCTGACGATTCCCGTCGTCGCCGGCTGCCAGTTCTCCTTCTCGGCCGGCGGGCCGGACTACGAGAAGCTCGAAACGACGATGGCCGACGAGCTGAACACCCAATACGGGTCCATCTCTCAACGAGTCTCCGCAGTGCGCTGCCCACGCCCCGACGAGACTCCCAAGACCGGTGACAGCATCACGTGCGTGGCCGATCTGGCCGGCAATGATGTGCGTGTGGAAGCCACGTTCACCAGCGACGACTATGACGTGAACTTCGCCACCATCGACACCGTGTACGACCTGGGTGACACCGCAGACGGCCTCGCCGACGACATCTCGGCCGAGTACGGGTTCGACGTCAGCGTCGAGTGCGGTGACGGCATCAAGATCGTCGAGGTGGGCAGTACCTTCGAATGCGAGGCTGCTGACCGTAGCGGCGACACCCGCCCGGTCGTGGTGACCGCCGGGGGACCCGACGAGAACGACCAGTGGGAGGTCATCGAGTAAGCCGCGACGGGCCGCTGTCGCTGCCGATCTGGGATAGCCTGCCTGCCAATGGCGGGTTTGACATGGCGGCGTGAGCTCGGCGAGCGGCTCGCGCGCGCATGGCGCCGGGCTGAGCACGGCGGCGGCCAGGTCGTCGTCGTGGTCGGTGATCCCGGCATGGGAAAGACGACCATGCTTTCCTGGCTCGCCGAGCACATCGGTACTGCGGCCCGCACGGTGACCTGTCGGGGTGGTGACGCCGCGGCCGCGCTGTCCACCGCCGTCGACATCGCGACCGGCTGGCCGCAGCCGATCCGGGCGCGGATGAGGGCCGGTGACCTCGACCCGATGCACGCCGCCGAAGTGTTGTGCGAGGGATTCGAGACGGCGCACGGCGCTGCACTCCTGGTCGACGACGTCCACGCGGCGGACCCCGCCAGTCGCACCGCACTGAACCTGGCCCTCCGCCGTGCGGTCATGAGCGGGGTGCTGGTGGTGGTCACCGGACGCCGGGTGCCGTCGGTGCACGCTTTCGCCGAGGGCTTCGTGGTCGAGGAACTCGGCGGTCTCGATCCCGCCGATGCGGCGGCGGTGCTCGAATCGACCGGTGTCGAACCGATCGCGCCGGGGGTGGCCTCGCGGCTGATCGACCTTGCCGCCGGGAACCCGCTGGCGTTGGCGCAACTGCCCCACGCGCTGTCGCGCGAACAACTCGCCGGTAGGCAGCCGCTTCCCGACGAGATCCCGCTCCTCGGCGACCTCGCCGCAGCATTCACCCGCTATCTCCCCCCACCGGGCAGCGGCGCACGCGAGCTGCTGGACCGTATCGCCCTGTCGTCCGACGACTCCTGGTCGTGCATCGAGTCGTCCGCACTGGTCGACCCGGAGACAGCGCTCGAAGAGCTCGAGAACCTCGGCCTGGCTGAGCTGTCCCACGGTCGGCTCACGCTGCACCACCCGCTGTTGCGCAGCGCCGTGATCGGAAGCATGACCGAGCATCGACGACGGCAACTACACCTCGAATTCGCCGACTCTGCGGCGCTTTCGGCCGAGGTGAAACTGGCGCATCGGGCTCGAGGGACGGTTGGGCCGGACGAGGATCTGGCCGAATCGCTGGTGCAAGCCGCGGCCCGGATGCGCGCTGGTCGCGGAATCGAATCGGCCGCCCGCATGCTCGACCATGCGGCGCAGATGACTGGAAGTGACGCCCGCCGAGGTCACCTGTTGCTCGAGGCCGCGGAGTTGCTCGGTGCCGCCGGGGACGCCCAGGCCGCCCGGTACCGTCTCGAAGCTGTTCTGGCCGAGGAGCGCTGGGCCGATCTCCACGTTGCCGCCACGCTCACCCTGGCCACGCTGGAAGCCGTCGACGGTGCACCCGCGGCCGCCCAGCAGCGACTCATGGAGTGCGTCGCGGTGGCGGCACCGGATCAGGTCGGCGTGGTGGAGGCCCGCATGGCCATCCCGCTCGGAATGCTCGGATTGGTGCAGCAGATCATCGAATCCGCCGAGGCGGCGGTCGCGCACACCCGGCCCGGCTCGGTCGAGGCCGATGTTGCGCGCGTCGTCCTCGCGCACGCCGCCAGCGCCAGGGATGAGGGCCGCGCCGGAGAGTTCGTCGACTCGCTCGAGCCGCTCGATCTGGTCGCCGCCATCCGCCACGACCCACTGGTCGGTTTGCATGTCGGACGCGCGATGGCCATCGCCGAACGCTATGCCGAAGCGACCACGGCTCTGACCCGGTTGATCGGCTCCCTGCGGGCCGAGGGGGCGCGTGCCTCGCTTGCGATGGCCTATGGGGCACTGGGGGAGAACCACATTCGGGCATCCCGGTTCGACGACGCGTTGGTGTGCCTGGACGAAGCTGTGGCGTTGTGCATGGGAACCGGGCAGCGCGCGTTCGCGCCGTTCTGGCTCGGGTTGCGAGCTCGCGTCGCGGCGGTCCGCGGTGACGACCAGGCCGCGCAGGCCGATCTCGATCTCGGATTCACGATCTCGGATCGGCAGTCGACGTTCGGCGCACGCTACTTCCTGCTGGCCAACGCGGGCTTGACCGCGTTGACCGAACGCCGCGACGACGACGTGATCGCCAAGCTGGGGGAGTGCTGGGCGTTCGAGCAGGCCGGTGGATTACTGGCACCGCAGGTGGCCAGGTGGCACGTGGACCTGGTCGAGGTCTACTCCCGGCGGGGGCGCCACGACGACGCCGTTCCCCTCGTCGAGCACCTGGAGACTGTCGCCGCCGCCTCCGGTGTCAGCCGCTGGACCCGGGCGACTGCCCGACGTGCCCGCGCGCTGCTGTGTGCGGACAGCGAACCGGAACGCGCCGGGTGCCTGCTCGACGAGGCGGTGTCGATCTTCGATCCGGAGATCGACGCCTTCGACCGTTCGCGCGCGCTGATGGACAAAGCGCGCGTCTGCACCGACCCGGCGGCTCGCGACCGTAGCCGTACCGAGGCGCTGTACGGCTTCCGGCGGATCGGTGCGTCGCCGTGGGCCGCCCAGGTGAAGGCCGACGACCGTGCGCCGCTCGACGAACTCACCGACGCCGAACGCCGCATCCTCGACGAGGTCGCCCAGGGCTTGACCAACCAGCAGATCGCGAAGCGGTTGCACCTGAGCGCGAAGACCGTGGCCAATCACCTCTATCGCGCCTATCGCAAGCTCGGTGTGTCGTCGCGTACCGAGGCGGCGCGGCACATGCTGTTGCACGACGGACGCGCGGATCAGTTGCGCTCCAGCGCAAGATAGGCATCCCTGCCCGCCAAGCTCACCGCGACGTCGGCAATCAGCGGGTCGAAGAAGCGCTGCCGGTACAGCGGGTCGACGCTGGTACTGACCGTGAAGTACAGACCCGACAGCACCGCGACGAACAGCGAGGTGTGCACGACAGTCTGGGGGATCGGGATGTTGATCCCGAACCACGTTCCGGCACAGGGCGGTTCGCCGACAGCGCAGGACGGTTCCGCCGACCACAGCACGGTGACCTCGTCGGGGATCGCGATCATGCCGAGCGCAAGGAAGAACGCGAACAGGCCCGCGGTGAACAACACGACCTGGATGGCCTGGGCGACGACCATGACCGCAACGACGTTGAACTGCTCGCCCAACGACAGCGCGGTCCGCGCCGGTGGTGTCGCACAGGCGCTCTGCAGCGGTGTGCCGACCAGCAGCGCGGCCGGGTCGGTGTGTTCGGACCTGTCCCTGCGCAGCTCGGCGACTTCGTCGCGAATTGTGGCGATCATGAACAGCAGGGCCACGATGCTCAGGAAACCGATTGTCTGCCAGAGTCTTTCGCGGCTCATTCGGGCTGACAGCTGCCAGAGCTCGCCGGTGAAGTACACGACGACGGTCAGCATCAGCAGCGGTAGCGCCCGGCTCATCAGAGTGCCCAGTGCGCCGAGCTGAACCCAGGCGAACCGAAACGCCCACAACGCGATCGAACCGAAGCCGACGTAGGTCAGCCAGATCGCCACCAGCGACACGGCCAGGAAAACCGGTACTTCGGCCAGCGCGTCCGCCGACCAACCCTCCGACACGATGGGCACCACCAGCACGAACATGCCCATCACCAGCAGTGCGCCGGTGCGTCTGCCGGCTTCGGAAGCGGCGGTCCCGCGCTGGTGCAGCGCGTGCAGCCCTGAGGGGGCGGCGGCCAGCACCGCCGCGATGGCCGCCAAGCGCACCAGATAGCCGACATCCGGTTCGGCGCTGGTCCAGTCGGCGAGCAGCATGGTCAGCACCACCAGTGCTCCGACTCCGGCCACGACCGGCGCCGAACGGGCGATCAACTGCCGCGACCGGACCCGCCGGGTGAGTACCAACGGCAGCCCGCGGTGCAGGAACCACTCGTGCACCGCTGCGGCGTTCGGCGCCGACTCGATCATGTCGCGGTCGCGGTCGCGGTCCGGTAGCGGTCCCGCGCCACCAGGGTCAGCAGCAACTCCTCGACGAGCGGATCGAGATACTGCGCGCGGTACTCCTTGTCGCCGACCGCCCGCGCCGCCAGGTACATGAACGTCAGGGCGGTCAGGAACATCACCATCTGGATCAGGGCCTGCGGAATCGGCAGCGTCATGGTCAGGATCTCGCCGTCGAAGCGGCCCTGCCCGGTCAGTTCGATCAGCAGGTTCGGGCTGATCAGTATCAGCCCGAACACCAGGAAGATCAGCCCGGTCGACAGCGCGACGGTGAGCACTCGCACGAATTGCGACAGTGCCAGCACGAACACGACGTTGATCCGTTCGGCCTTCGACAGTGGTTTACGTCGCGGCCGGTCGGGCAGCTGCTCGAACGGCGTGCCCACCAACATCTGCGCATGCTCGGGTCGCTTGGCCTCCGGGGCGAGGATGGGCCTGACCTGACCCATTGTTCCCGACAGCAGGAACGATGCGGCGATCAGGACGAGGAACAGCAGGGCCAGCCACAGCCGGCCCCGCGTCACCGTGGCCGCCATCTTCCAGGCCGGCCCATTGAAGAAGACGAGCATGGTCAGCAACAGGACCGGCAGCGCCCGCACGAACAGGTCGCCGATCGAGGCGAGGTTGGTCAGCATGATGCGCACCGCCCACCCCAACACGGCGCCGACGCCCGACGCGGTGCACAGCAGGATCGCCGCGATGACGATCGCCTCGGTGATCGCGTCCACCAGGACGTGGGGACTGGGTCCGCCGAAGATCGCCCCCAGCGCCGCCAGTGCGAGCGACACCACCACTGTCGCGGCCCTCAACCCGGAGTCGGAGATGCGGGACACCAACCACCCGGCGACCGAGGCCACCGGCACGACGACGACCACGACGGCGAGCACGAACCACTCGGCGCGGGTGGGGCTGCCGTCGATGTCGATGGTGTGCTTGCCGGTCACTGCGACCACGATGATCGAGAACAACATCATCACGCCGAACGCGGCCAGAGCCGGCGCGGAGCGCAGCCAGACCCTCCGGACCAGCACGCCCGGACGCAGCACGTACGGGAGACCGCGCTCGAGGAACCAGCGTTCGGCCGACTCGCGCTGATCGGTGGTGATCATGGTGGGTCAATCTCATCACGGCATCCGGTGCAATGGCGGTATTGACCGGCGTGAGCACAGTGGCCACCTGCTACTGCGTTATGGCCCATGTCTACCCTGGTTGGTATGCAACGGATCATCGGAACGGAGGTCGAGTACGGCATTTCCTCGCCGTCCGACCCGACCGCGAATCCGATCCTGACGTCCACCCAGGCTGTCCTTGCCTATGCGGCGGCGGCCGGGCTCCAGCGGGCCAAGCGGACCCGGTGGGACTACGAGGTCGAATCGCCGCTGCGTGACGCTCGCGGGTTCGACCTCAGCCGCTCCTCTGGACCGCCACCGGTGGTCGACGCCGACGAGGTCGGCGCCGCCAACATGATCCTCACCAACGGTGCCCGGCTCTACGTCGACCATGCGCATCCCGAGTACTCAGCGCCCGAGTGCACCGACCCGATGGATGCGGTGATCTGGGACAAAGCGGGGGAGCGGGTGATGGAGGCGGCCGCACGTCATGTCGCCAGCGTCCCCGGGGCTGCGAAGCTGCAGCTCTACAAGAACAACATCGACAACAAGGGCGCCTCCTACGGGTCGCACGAGAACTACCTGATGAGCCGTCAGACCCCGTTCTCGGCGGTGATCGCCGGGCTGACGCCGTTCCTGGTGTCCCGGCAGGTGGTGACCGGCTCGGGTCGGGTGGGGATCGGGCCGTCAGGTGACGAACCGGGCTTCCAGCTCTCCCAGCGTGCCGACTACATCGAGGTCGAGGTCGGCCTGGAGACCACGCTCAAACGCGGCATCATCAACACCCGCGACGAACCGCACGCCGATGCCGACAAGTACCGGCGGTTGCACGTCATCATCGGTGACGCGAACCTGTCGGAGACGTCGACCTACCTGAAGCTCGGCACCACCTCGCTGGTTCTCGACCTGATCGAGGAGGGGCCGTCGATCGGGGCGGACCTGTCCGATCTGGCGCTGGCTCGGCCGGTGCATGCAGTGCACGTGCTCTCGCGCGACCCGTCGCTGCGCGCCACGGTGGCGCTGGCCGACGGCCGGGAATTGACCGGTCTGGCGCTGCAACGGATCTACCTGGACCGGGTCGCCAAACTTGTCGACAGCCGCGACCCCGATCCCCGGGCCAACCACGTGCTGGAGACGTGGGCACACGTGCTGGACCTGCTCGAGCGGGACCCGATGGAGTGCGCCGATCTACTCGACTGGCCGGCCAAGCTGCGACTTCTCGAGGGTTTCCGGCAGCGGGAGAACCTCGGGTGGTCCGCGCCCCGGCTCCATCTGGTCGACCTGCAGTACTCGGACGTGCGGCTGGACAAGGGCCTGTACAACAGGCTCGTCGCGCGCGGTTCGATGCAGCGACTGGTCACCGAACAGCAGGTCCTCGACGCGGTGGACAACCCGCCGACCGACACCCGCGCCTACTTCCGCGGAGAGTGCCTGCGCCGCTTCGGCGCCGACATCGCCGCGGCCAGCTGGGACTCGGTGATCTTCGACCTGGGCGGGGACTCGCTGGTCCGCATCCCGACGCTGGAGCCGCTGCGGGGCAGCAAGGCCCACGTCGGGGCTCTGCTGGAGTCCGTCGACAGCGCTGTCGAGCTCGTCGAGCAGTTGACGACCTGATCGAGCTATCCCCGGCAATGACGGTGGCGACCGGTAGTGTGGGGTGACCGGCAGGACGACGGCCGGACGCCCGCACTGGGCAGGGAGACATAGCAGGAGGCAGCGATGGCTCAGGAGCAGACCAAGCGTGGCGGTGGAGGCGGCGACGACGACGACCTCTCCGGCAGCACGGGCGCCGGGCAGGAGCGCCGTGAGAAGCTGGCCGAGGACACCGACGACCTGCTGGACGAGATCGATGACGTCCTGGAGGAGAATGCTGAGGACTTTGTGCGTGCATACGTCCAGAAGGGTGGACAGTGACCTGGCCGAATCGTGAACAATCGGCCCCTCTGTCCCCACTATCCGGAGCTGGATCGGGAATCGGGAATGCCCTACCGCAGGGTTTTTCACACGGCGGCGTGAACCTGTCGTCGTTCTCTGATTTCCTGCGCGCCCAAGCTCCCCACCTGCTGCCGTCGGGTAACCCGGCGTCCGCGGGTGTGCCCACCGACGTCGCGCCGCACGGCACCACGATCGTCGCGCTGAAATACCCGGGTGGTGTGGTGATGGCCGGTGACCGCCGAGCCACCCAGGGCCACATGATCGCCAGCCGGGACGTGCAGAAGGTGTACATCACCGACGACTACACGGTGACCGGCATCGCCGGCACGGCAGCCATCGCGGTGGAGTTCGCGCGCCTGTACGCCGTGGAACTCGAGCACTACGAGAAGCTCGAAGGGGTCGCGCTGACGTTCCCGGGCAAGGTGAACCGGCTGGCCACCATGGTCCGCGGCAACCTCGGCGCCGCGCTGCAGGGCTTCATCGCGCTGCCGCTGCTGGCCGGTTACGACAACGACGACCCCAACCCGGAAGGTGCGGGACGCATCGTGTCCTTCGATGCCGCCGGCGGGTGGAACTTCGAGGAGGAGGGCTACCAATCCGTCGGATCGGGGTCGATCTTCGCGAAGTCCTCGATGAAGAAGCTGTACTCGCAGGTCAGCGACGCCGACTCGGCCCTGCGGGTAGCGATCGAGGCGCTCTACGACGCCGCCGACGACGACTCCGCAACCGGCGGGCCCGACCTGGTGCGCGGCATCTTCCCGACCGCGGTACTGGTCGGCGCCGACGGGGCTTCCGTCGTCGACGAGCAGCAGATCGCCGCCGTGTGCCAGACCATCATCGACAGTCGTTCGCGGGCCGACACGTTCGGCCCTGACGCTCACCGTGCCGCAGACGCGCGAGGAGATTCGTGAGCTTCCCTTATTTCATCTCGCCCGAGCAGGCGATGCGCGAGCGTTCCGAGCTCGCACGCAAAGGCATCGCCCGCGGCCGCAGCGTGATCGCCCTGGCCTACACCGACGGCGTGTTGTTCGTCGCGGAGAACCCGTCCCGCTCGCTGCAGAAGGTCAGCGAACTGTACGACCGCGTCGGATTCGCCGCCGTGGGTCGTTTCAACGAGTTCAACAATCTGCGCAGCGGCGGAATCCGGTTCGCCGACACGCAGGGCTACGCGTATTCGCGGCGCGACGTCACCGGCCGCCAGTTGGCCAACGTGTACGCCCAGACGCTGGGCACGATCTTCACCGAGCAGGCCAAGCCGTACGAGGTGGAGTTGTGTGTGGCCGAGGTCGCTCACTTCGGTGAATCGAAACCACCGGAGCTGTACCGCATCACCTACGACGGATCGATCGCCGACGAGCCGCATTTCGTCGTCATGGGCGGTACCACCGAGCCGATCTCGACCGCGCTCAACGAGACCTATACGGAGAACGCGTCGCTGGGTGACGCGATGGGCATCGCGGTCAACGCGTTGACCGCCGGCGGAAACGGCAGCGAGCCGCGCACTCTGGGCCCGTCCACCCTCGAGGTCGCGATCCTCGATGTGAACCGGCCGCGGCGCGCATTTCGTCGCATCACCGGCTCGGCTCTGGAAGCGCTTCTGCCCGAAGCCGTTCCGGAGACTGACGGCGCCGAGAACTAAGTGCACTGCACCCTTGCTGCCGCCGGGGTGCAGGTGCTGGTCGGTGATCTCGACGACGCGGCCGATCTGTCCCCAGGGCAGCCCTCGAGTTCCGCGGATGGCCAAGACGTAGTCGTAGCGAACTGGCGGTGTGGTCGAGGGCACCGCTTCACCGGCGGCACCCTGGCAATGGCCTTACGTCGCGCGACGTGAACACTCCACACGTCGCGCGACGTGAACACTCCACACGTCGCGCGAGTTGAACACTCCACGCGATGTGACCACTGCCCCGCAGGGCTCGCGCTGTCGGTGATCGTCGATCGACGGTGTCAGGTCGCGCGGTGACGCTCACAGCATTTCTCCAGGCGTGTCCGTCTTGCGTGCACCGAACGCAGGGTGGATGATGTTGCGCATAACGCATCAGGTTGCGTTATACGCAACATTCTGAACATTCACTGGTGAACCGGAGCGGGTGGCCCATGCCCAAAATCCCCAAAATCGTCGTGATCGGTGCCGGCATCGTCGGCACCTCACTGGCCGATGAGCTCACCGCGCGTGGCTACACCGACGTCACGGTCGTGGACCGTGGACCGATGTTCGCGACAGGGGGATCCACCTCGCATGCGCCCGGCCTCGTGTTCCAGACCAATGCGTCGAAGACCATGACCGCATTCGCGCGCTACACCGTCGAGAAGTTCAACAGCCTCGAGCACCCGGGCGGCTGGGCGTTCAACCAGGTCGGTGGGCTCGAGGTCGCCACGACGCCGGAGCGCTGGGCTGACCTGCACCGCAAGGCCGGCTGGGCGCAGTCCTGGGGCATCGAAGGACGACTGCTCGACCCCGCAGAATGCGTCGCACTGCACCCGTTGATCGACCGTGATCGCATCCTCGGCGGTTTCCACACCCCGCATGACGGGTTGGCCAAGGCACTGCGCGCCGCCGAGGCGCAAGCGCGGCGGGCCGAGGCCCGCGGTGCGACCCTGCGACCGCATACCGAAGTCCTGGGTGTCCTCGAGTCCGGCGGGCGGGTCACCGGTGTCCGCACCGCCGACGGGGTGCTCGACGCCGACATCGTGGTGTGCGCGGCCGGATTCTGGGGAGCGCAGATCGCCCGCCAGGTGGGGCTCGTGCTGCCGCTGGTGCCGATGGCCCATCAGTACGCCCGCACCGGCCAGGTCGCCGACTTGGTGGGCCGGAACTCCGAGTACACCGAGGCGGGGCTGCCGATTCTGCGGCACCAGGATCGGGATCTCTACTTCCGCGAGCATGTCGACCGTCTCGGTATCGGCTCCTACAGTCACAAGCCGATGCCGGTCGACATGTCCACCTTGTTGGCAGACACCGCCGACGAGGCCATGCCGTCGATGCTGCCCTTCACCGAAGAGGACTTCGCGCCGGCCTGGAAGTCCGCGGTCGAACTCCTTCCAACACTGAGTGATTCGAAGATCGAGGAGGCCTTCAACGGCGTCTTCTCCTTTACTCCCGACGGCCATTCGATCATGGGTGAGCATCGCGAACTGAGCGGGTTCTGGGTCGTCGAGGCGGTATGGGTCACCCACTCCGCCGGGGTGGCGAAGGCGGCCGCGGAATGGATCGTCAACGGCACGCCGTCGATCGACGTCCACGAGTGTGACCTCTACCGGTTCGAGGACGTCGCCCGCAGCCCGAAGTTCATTGCGCAGACCAGTTCGCAGGCCTTCGTCGAGGTCTACGACATCATCCATCCGCACCAGCATCGCAGTGCATTGCGCGGACTGCGCACCAGCCCGTTCCACGCCCGCCAGGTCCAGTCGGGAGCGTTCTTCTACGAGGGCGGTGGTTGGGAGCGCCCGGCCTGGTATGACGTGAATGCCGCACTGATGCAACGGCTTGCCGACGAAGGGCTCCATCTTCCCGACCGTGACGAATGGGCCGCGCGATTCTGGTCACCGATCTCGGTCGCCGAGGCGCACTGGACCCGTACCCATGTCGCGATGTACGACATGACGCCGCTGACCCGCTACGAGGTCGCCGGACCGGGTGCACTGACCTTCCTGCAGCAGTTGACCACCAACAACGTGGACAAGAGCACAGGCTCGGTGACCTACACCCTGCTCCTGGACGAACGAGGCGGCATCCGAAGCGATCTCACCGTCGCGCGGCTGGCCCGCGATGTCTTCCAGGTCGGGGCGAACTCGCCGCTGGACTTCGACTGGCTCAGCCGGCACAAGCCGGCCGACGTGGTGCTTCGCGACGTCACCGGCGGTACCTGCTGTGTGGGTGTGTGGGGGCCGGCGGCGCGCGACGTGGTGGCGCCGCTGTGTCCCGACGACCTCTCGAACACGGCGTTGCGCTACTTTCGCGCTGTGCGCACCCACCTCGGTGCCATCCCGGTCACACTGATGCGGGTCTCCTACGTGGGGGAACTGGGTTGGGAGATCTACGCCGGGGCTGAGTACGGCGCGGCGTTGTGGGACCTGCTCGCCGAGGCGGGCCGGGACCACGGAATCATCCCCGCCGGCCGGATCGCCTTCGACAGCCTGCGGATCGAAAAGGGCTACCGCAGCTGGGGCACCGACATGACCGTCGAGCACACTCCTGCCGCGGCGGGTCTCGGGTTCGCGGTGCGGATGGAGAAGGCGGTCGACTTCGTCGGAAGGGCCGCACTGAACCACGCACCGCCTCCCTCATCGATGCTGCGCAGCATCGTTTTCGACGATCCCGACGCCACCGTGCTGGGCAAAGAGCCGGTGTTCGCTGACGGCGCCTGCATCGGGTACGTGACCAGCGCCGGACACTCGCCGATGCTGGGGCGAACCGTCGCCTACGCCTGGCTGCCCGCCGACGTGGGTATCGGCGACGCCGTCACCGTCGACTATCGCGGCGACACGCACTCCGCTGTGGTGTCCAGCGAACCGGTGGTCGACCCGGAAATGGCCCGAATCAAGAGGTAGACGGCGATGAATCAACAGAATTCGGCCTACGACGTCATCGTCATCGGGCTGGGCGGTATGGGAAGCGCCGCCGCGTACCATCTGGCCGCACGCGGTCAACGTGTGCTCGGTCTGGAGCGGTTCACTCCCGCTCACGACAAGGGGTCCAGCCACGGTGGTTCCCGCATCATCCGGCAGTCGTACTTCGAGGATCCGGCATATGTGCCGCTGCTTCTGCGTGCCTATGAGCTGTGGGAGGCGTTGGCCCGAGAGAGCGGCCGCGACGTCTACCGGCTGACCGGTGGACTCTTCCTCGGTCCGCCAGACTGTGTCACCGTGGCAGGCAGCCTGCGCGCCAGTCGACAGTGGGGCCTGGCCCACCAGGTGCTCGACGCCCGCGAGATCCGCTCCCGGTTCCCGAATTTCACCCCCAACGACGGCGACGTCGCGCTCTACGAAGCCAAGGCCGGCTTCGCCCGTCCGGAACTGACTGTCGCCGCTCACCTCGCGCTCGCTGAGAATGCGGGGGCCACACTGCAATTCGGTGAGAAGGTGCTGGAGTGGGCCGAAACCGCCGGTGGCGTGACGGTGCGCACCGGCCAGGGCGCCTATACCGCCGGGCAGCTGATGATCTGCCCGGGTGCGTGGGCGCCGCAACTGCTGGCCGACTTCGGGGTGCCGATCACCATCGAGCGTCAGGTGCTCTACTGGCTCGACCCGGTGCGCGGAACGTCCTCGTTCACCGATCACCCGATCTTCATCGACGAAAACGACTCGGGGATGCAGATCTACGGCTTCCCGGCGATCGACGGCCCACGAGGAGGAGTCAAGGTCGCCTTCTTCCGCAAGGGTGTCGAGTGCACGCCCGAGACCATCGACCGCACCGTCTACCCCCACGAGATCGGCGAGATGCGCGAGCGGGTCGGACAACTGCTGCCCGACCTGGACGGGCCCTGCCTGCATTCGGCGACGTGCATGTACTCCAACACGCCCGACCAGCATTTCGTGATCGCCCGCCACCCCGAGTGCACGCATGTGATCGTGGCATGCGGCTTCTCCGGCCACGGTTTCAAGTTCGTCCCCGTGGTGGGGGAGATCCTCGCGGATCTGGCCATCGACGGCGCCACCGACCACCCGATCTCGTTGTTCGACCCGAGCAGGCTGGTGACGACATGACCATCGCCGAAGAAACACCGCCACAGTCGGCGCTGCTGACCACACTGGGCGGCACCTACTACACCAGCGAGGCGGTGTTCGCGGACGAGCAGACCCGCATCTTCGAGCAGATGTGGGTGTGTGCCGCGCGCGCGGCCGAACTCGCCGCCCCCGGCCAGTTCCGCAGGGTCCAGGTCGGACGGGAGAGTGTGCTCCTGGTCCGAGGCCGTGACGGCGTGCTCAGGGCTTTTCTGAACGTGTGCCGACACCGCGGTGCGCAGCTGTGCACCGAGGAGCAGGGACAGGTCAAGCGCACGCTGCGCTGCCCCTACCACGCGTGGACCTACGGGCTGGACGGCAAGCTCGTCGCCGCACCGAACCTCGGCACCCTGACCGACGACGCAGGAGCCCCGATCGATCGCTATCGCTACGGACTGGTTCCCGTGGCGCTGACCGAGTGGCTCGGCTATGCCTGGGTGTGCCTGGCCGAGGAGCCGCCACCGTTCGCCGACGATGTCATCGGTGACGTCACCCACCGGCTCGGCGACCGCCGCGCCATCGACCGCTACGGCATCGCGGAGCTGACCCTGGGCCGGCGTATCACCTATGACGTTGCGGCCAACTGGAAGCTCATTGTCGAGAACTTCATGGAGTGCTACCACTGCTCAGCGATCCACCCAGAGCTCGTCGAGGTCCTCCCCGAGTTCGCCCGGGGAATGGCCGCCCAGTCCTACGTGGGTCGCGGCGCCGAGTTCGGCTCGGGCATCGACGGTTTCACTGTCGACGGTTCGTCGGGGTTCGCGACACTGCCCGGACTGACGCCAGAACAGGACCGCCGCTACTACGCAGTCACGATCCGCCCGACGGTGTTCGTCAACCTGGTGCCCGACCACATCATCTTTCACCGGATGTACCCCCTGGCTGCGGACCGCACCGTCGTGGAATGCGACTGGCTCTACGCTCCCGAGGTACTCCAGGCGGGTCATGACATCTCGCGGTCGGTGGAACTGTTCCACCGGGTCAACGTCCAGGACTTCGACGCGTGCGAGCGCACCCAGCCGGCGATGTCGTCGAAAGCCTACCGGCAGGGCGGAGTGCTGGTTCCCGCCGAGCATCACATCGCCGAGTTCCACCACTGGGTGCTCGCGCGGCTCGCGGGCCCGGCGTAGCGCAGGTCCGCACGTCGGACCCGGCGGGCGTATAGGCTGCGTGGGCAATGCCGAAGCGTCAGGACAACCAGCGCCAGGGCGATGCTCCCGCCGCAGTGCAGTCCGTCGACCGCGCGCTGCAGGTGCTCGACATCCTCGCCGAGTTGGGGAACGCCGGGGTGACGGAGATTGCCGCCGAGCTCGGAGTACACAAATCGACGGTGTCACGGCTGGTCGCAGTGCTCGAAGCGCGCGGTTTCGTCGAGCAGGTGTCCGAACGGGGCAAGTACCGCATCGGCTTCGCGATCACCCGACTGGCCCGCGCCAGCGGTGCGCACCTGAACCTGGTCAAGGTGAGCCAGGACATCTGCGACAGCCTGAGCGTCGACGTCGGCGAGACCGCCAACCTGGCCGTCCTGGACGAGAACCGCATCGTCAACATCGTGGAGGCGATCGGCCCCGCCGAGATCACGTTGCGCACCTGGGTCGGCCAGAGCTGCCCGGCCTACGCAACCTCCAGCGGCAAGGCGCTGCTGTCCGGCCTGGATGCCGGCGAGGTGCAGGCCAGGCTCGACGGCGGTTTCGAGTCGTTCACCGACACCACCGTCACCAGCATCTCTCAGCTGCAGAGCGAACTCGCCTCGGTGCGGGAACGTGGCTGGGCAAGCGTGAGCGAGGAACTCGAGGTCGGTCTCAACGCCGTCGCCGCTCCGGTCCACGACGTCCACTCGCAGGTGGTGGCGGCGCTGAGCGTTTCCGGCCCCACCTATCGGCTGGGCGTGGACCGCTTCGAAGAGGTCGCGAAGCTGACGATCGCCGCGGCCGACGAGATCAGCCGTCGGCTCGGCTGGATCGCACGCGGGTGAGTGGCGAATTCACGACGCGGTTCCGACGTGTGCCCGGTGCAGCGCCGACGAGTCACCGGTGATGACGGCCAGGATCGTGCGCCACGCATCCGAAGGCCGATTCAGCATTCCGCTGTGCGCCGGCCAGCCTGCCACGCGTCCTCCGTCGTCGTAGCTGCCGGTGGTCAACCGCACCACGGACGGCATCTCGTCGGGATCGGCGCCGTGCGGACCGCCGGGGATGCCCTGAACCGCCTCGATGAAATCACCCGGCGCGGTCATGGAGAACCGCAGCACAGCGGGATTGCGGTTGTGCCAGTCCCCGGGATCGTCGACGCCCACCCCGGCTCCGGCGGCGGCCAGAAATAGGGTGCGATCCGACGTCAGACCCTGCGTCTCGGCGGTACCGACGATGGAACCGCCGTAGGAATGGCCGATCACGGTCACCGGCACCCCGTCGCCGACCACCCGGTCCACGTCCTCGCTGAACGCCACCAGCCGTGGCGCCATGTCCAGCGCGTAGCGCGCATCAGCGGCCTCGGTGACGACGTCGAGCGGGTCGCGCACCTGCGGGAACGGGCCGCCCAGATACGTGATGACGGCCGCGTCCCCGCTGGTGGCGGTCACGAAACGGCGTGCGGTGACGGTGTTGGCCGCCGAATCCTCGATGCGGGTGTTCACCCCGGGCACCAGCACCGCGACGCTCCGGGCGGCTGCGAGGTCGCCGTTGAGTTCGACCAGCGACGCGCGGACCGGGTCGAAGGCCAGGATCTGCCGCTCGATGCGGCCGTGCCGTCCCGACGGGTCATCGATCTCGCCGAGCAGACCGCGATACAGCGCCACCCGACGCCGGGAGTCGGCGTCGGCGCCGGTCTCGGTCAGGATTGCCGAGGCGATGTTGATCCGGTTGGCCGCCACTCTCATCGGCCACGGCACCCCGTCGGTGTTGCCCACCTGCCGGGGAAATTCGGCGATCAGACGGTCACGCTGTTGCGGGCTCATCGCGGCGATCTGTTCGGCGATGCGGTCCTGGCTCATGGTGGGCCAGCCCGCCACCGGTCCGGGCCCGACTGCAGCGGGCACCGTGGCAGCCGGAGCGGGGTTGTTGTCGGCGAACGCGTCGGCGATGTCGGCGGCAGCGTCGGCATCGGCGGCGCCGAGTCGCTCGAGGCACTCGCCGATTCGGCGTTCCCATTCCCTGGCGCGGGCCGCCAGCAGCGTCTCCGCCACGGCATCGTCGCCGCCGGCGAGCAGGACCATCAGCGGAGCCGGGCCTGCGGCGATGGTCACCGCGGCGTCATCGGCCACGGCGAATCCCTCGGCCCGGGCTTCCTCGACGCCGGCCAGAACATCCGAGCGTGCCGGGCCCAGCTGTTCGGCACCGTCGCGGGCGGCCACCGCCGCCGACACCAGCGCGCGGGCCAGCGCGGTGATCGTCGAGACGGCGCGTGGCGCGTCCGCCCGGGCCGCATCGGCCGCTGCGCCGCGCCACCAGTCCCGGCTGCGCTCGACATCGGCGCTGAACCGCTCCGCATGCCGGGCCAGCGCGGTGGCCAGCGCGTCCCATCCCTCAGCGAGCTCGCACAAGGCCGCCGGCCGCCACGCCCGCGCTTGCGAGACCGACAGGGGAGTCACCGCACAGGGAATCGACCGGTGTGGGCGCGGTCGGCTTGCTCGAGTGCATCGGCTGACTGCCGGGCCGCCTGGGCCCAGCCGCGCAGTCCCGCCGCCGCTTCGGCGATCCGGTCGCTGAGCGGTTGTCCAGCCACGGCGGCGGCCGCTGCCGAGCCGATCAATCCGTCGCCCAGCGCGGTTGGTCGCAGTTCGGTGACGTCACCGGCCGCCGCAGTGACGCGGTCGGCAAGGCTGCGCAGTTGCTCCAGATCGACCCTGGCGATTTCCCCCATGGCTCATGCTGACAGATCCCGGCGCGCCCCCGATCCGGTTATCCACAGGGTCTTGGGCGTGGTCCGGCCACCACGCCGGTCGGGCAGCAAGTAGTCTCGATGAGGTGCAGCGACGAATCATGGGCATCGAGACAGAGTTCGGTGTCACCTGCACGTTCCACGGCCATCGCCGGCTGAGTCCCGACGAGGTCGCCCGCTACCTGTTCCGGCGGGTGGTGTCGTGGGGACGCAGCAGCAACGTCTTCCTCCGCAACGGTGCGCGCCTGTACCTCGATGTGGGCAGCCACCCCGAATACGCCACCGCCGAGTGCGACAACCTCAGCCAGCTGGTCACCCATGACCGCGCCGGGGAACGGGTGCTCGAAGACCTGTTGATCGACGCCGAACAGCGCTTGGCCGACGAGGGCATCGGCGGCGACATCTACCTGTTCAAGAACAACACCGACTCGGCGGGTAACTCCTACGGCTGCCACGAGAACTACCTGATCGTCCGGGCGGGCGAGTTCTCCCGGATCTCCGACGTCTTGCTGCCGTTCCTGGTGACCCGCCAGTTGATCTGCGGCGCAGGCAAGGTGCTGCAAACCCCCAAGGCGGCGACCTTCTGCCTGTCCCAACGGGCCGAGCACATCTGGGAGGGTGTGTCGAGCGCCACCACCCGCTCGCGCCCCATCATCAACACCCGCGACGAGCCGCACGCCGACGCCGAGAAATACCGCAGGCTGCACGTCATCGTCGGCGACTCCAACATGAGCGAGTCGACCACCATGCTCAAGGTGGGTTCGGCATCGTTGGTGCTGGAGATGATCGAAGCCGGCGTGGCGTTCCGAGACTTCTCACTGGACAACCCGATCCGGGCGATCCGCGAGGTCAGCCACGATCTGACCGGTCGACGCCCGGTGCGGCTGGCCGGCGGCCGGCAGGCCAGCGCGCTGGACATCCAGCGCGAGTACTACGCCCGCGCCGTCGAGTATCTGCAGACCCGCGAACCCAACGCGCAGATCAACCAGGTCGTCGACCTGTGGGGACGCCAGCTCGACGCCGTCGAGAGTCAGGACTTCGCCAAGGTCGATACCGAGATCGACTGGGTCATCAAGCGCAAGCTGTTCCAGCGCTACCAGGACCGCTACAACATGGAGCTGTCCGACCCCAAGATCAGCCAGCTCGATTTGGCCTACCACGACATCAAGCGTGGGCGTGGGGTGTTCGACCTGTTGCAGCGCAAAGGATTGGCGGCGCGCATCACCACCGACGAGGAGATCGAGGCCGCGGTGGACACCCCGCCGCAGACCACCCGCGCCAAGCTGCGTGGTGAGTTCATCAGCGCCGCCCAGGAAGCCGGTCGCGACTTCACCGTCGACTGGGTGCACCTCAAGCTCAACGATCAGGCGCAGCGAACGGTCTTGTGCAAGGACCCGTTTCGGTCGGTCGACGAGCGCGTCAAGCGCCTCATCGCCAGCATGTGATCATGCCGGGCGGCGGTGCACCGAAACGGCATAGTCACCGCCGTGAAACGGCTCCCGGTCCCACGTTGCCCATCGGTCGACCAGTTGCAGGCCCGCCGCAACGGTGATCTCGTCGTAGCGATCGAGTGTCAGCCGACCGGTCTGCAGCTGGAATCCGGCGACCAGTAGACCCCCGGGCCGCAGGCGCGCCGCCAGCTGGCCGACGACGTCAGGCTCGGTGCCGCGGTCGAGGAAGATCATGACGTTGCCGGGTAGCGCGACCAGGTCGAAGGCCTCGCTGAGGTGATCGCCGGTGTCGACGAGGTCGGCCTCTACCCAGCGCAGATCGGGTGCCTTGGACCGGGCGGCCGCCAGCATCGCCGGGTCGGCGTCGAGTCCCACCACCGCGAATCCGCGGGCGGCCAGTTCGATGGCGACCCGCCCGGTGCCGCACCCCGCGTCGAGCACGGTCGAGCCGCCCGTCTCGCGCAGCAGCGACTCGATCAGGTCGGCTTCACCGTGCACGCCGACACCGCTGGCGGCCAGCCGTTCCCAGCGGGCGTCGTAATCCTGCCCGCGCGGGGCGTCGGAGCTCTGCCACCGGGTTCCCATGGCGCCGATCCTGTCAGGCTCGCCGCGCCGGATCACGGGCGGCTCGCCGCCGTTGTTCTTTGGGCGGCTCGCCGCCGTGAGTTCTGGGCGGCTCGCCGCCGTGCTCGTTGGGCGGCTCGCCGCCGTGCCGTCGGGCGGCACCCCCGCCGCGCCTTAAGCTCTAGGGCGTGGGGATCTCCAAAGTCGAACGGTTGATGAATCTCGTCATCGCGCTGTTGTCGGCGCGCACCTTCATCACCGCCGACCGGATCCGCGAGACCGTGCTCGGATACTCCGGTGACGGAAGCGACGAGGCCTTCTCTCGGATGTTCGAACGCGACAAGAACGAACTGCGTGACCTGGGCATCCCGCTGGAGACCGGGCGGGTGTCCTCGACCGACCCGACGGAGGGCTATCGGATCAACCGCGACGCGTACGCCCTGCCCGCGGTGGATCTGACCGCCGACGAGGCCGCCGCCGTCGCGGTGGCGACCCGGCTGTGGGAATCCCCGGAGCTGATCACCGCGACCCAAGGTGCGTTGTTGAAGCTCCGGGCCGCCGGTGCCGATATCGATTCCGTCGAGGACGACATCGCGATCACCTCCACGGCCGCGCTGCCCGGGCTGCGCGGCTCCGAGGAGGTGCTGGGCATTCTGCTGGCCGCCGTCGACTCCGGTCAGGCGGTGCAGTTTCCGCACCGCGCGGCACGCAGCGAGCCCTATGTGACCCGCACGGTGGAACCCTGGGGTGTGGTCACCCATCGGGGCCGGTGGTACCTCGTCGGACACGACCGGGACCGCGAGGCGGTGCGCACCTTCCGGCTCTCGCGCATCGGCGCGGAAATCACCGCGGTCGGGGCATCCGGCTCGGTGCACCCGCCCGAGGACGTGAACCTGCGCGAACTCGTGGCACGGGTCGTCGGGGACTGGCCGAGCACCGGGGAGGCACGGGTATGGGTGGCCGAGGGCCGCGCGACAGCCCTACGCAGACAGGGCACGGTGATCGGGCCCAAAACCCTGGGCGGACGGGCCGGTGACGAGATCACCCTCGACATCGGGATGTTCGACCGGCTCGCCCGCGAGGTGGCCAGCTACGGTGCCGACGCGGTGGCACTGGAGCCTGCGACGCTCCGTGAGGACGTGCTCGCCCGGCTGCGGGCGCACGCCGACACCGATCGCGAGGTCAGCGCATGACGGCAACCTCGGCGCGGCTGGTTCGGCTGCTGAACATGGTGCCCTACTTCCAGGCCAACCCGCGGATCACCTACACCGAGGCGGCCACCGACCTCGGGGTCAGCGTCAAACAGCTCCGCGAAGATCTCAACCAGCTGTGGATGTGCGGGTTGCCCGGTTACGGACCGGGTGACCTGATCGACTTCGAGTTCTCCGGCGACACCATCGAGGTCACCTTCACCGCAGGCATCGACCATCCGCTGCGGCTGACCTCGCCTGAGGCGACCGGGGTGCTGGTGGCCCTGCGTGCGCTGGTCGACGTGCCCGGCATGGTCGACCCGGAGGCCGCGCGCAGCGCGATCGCCAAGATCGAATCCGCGGCCGGTCGCGCCGGCCACGGCCAGGACGGGGCCGCCGTCGACGAGCCCGCACCGGCGGAGAGCGACGCCGCCGCCGCGGTGCGCACCGCGGTGCGCACCGACCGCGCGCTGGCGCTCGAGTACTACTCCGCCTCTCACGACATGCTGTCCAGCCGAGTCGTCGACCCGATCCGGGTGGTGCTGGTCGGTGACCACAGCTACCTGGAGGCCTGGTGCCGTTCGGCCGAGGGGGTCCGGTTGTTCCGCTTCGACCGGATCGTCGACGCTCGGGTGCTCGAGGAGCCGTCCGTTCCGCCGCCCCCCGCGGTGCAGGAGGGCCCCGACACGTCGCTGTTCGACCCGGACACCGCCGATCCGACGTTGCCCGTGGCCACGCTGCGGGTGGAGCGGTCGGCGTCGTGGATGTTCGACTACTACCCGCTGCGGGTGCTGCGCGAATTCGACGACGGATCCTGCGAGGCCGCGATGACCTACGCCGCCGATCAGTGGATGGCGCGATTCGTCCTCGGCTTCGGTTCAGCGGTGCAGGTGCTCGACCCGCCGCAGCTGGCCGAACGGGTCCGGGAGGCGGCTTCGGCAGCTCTGGACGCCTATCGGGTCGGCGTGCCGGCCTCTGGCGAGTAGACTCGGCGCAGACGTCTGGAGGTAACCAAATTGGGTGGTTTGCAACCCTGGCACTGGGTCATCGTGATCGCCGTGTTCGTGTTGCTGTTCGGTGCCAAGAAGCTCCCGGACGCGGCGCGGTCGCTGGGTAAGTCGATGCGCATCTTCAAGTCCGAGATCAAGGAGATGCAGGCAGATTCCCAGTCGGGCAAGTCGGATCAGCCGACGCAGATCACGTCGGAGCGGGTCTCGGACGCCGGCGACATGTCCGGCGGCGCCACGCAGGCGTCCACCGAGTCGTCGTCGGACAAGCGCTCAGCCTGACGGGTCGACTCTCACCCCGCGGCCAGTGTGCCCGCGGGGTGAGTTCACGTCTCGTGCGGAGCGCCTGAGCACCATCTAGGCAGCCGTGCAGATACCTGGAGTTTTCAAGAAGATCGACCCGCGGCGGCGCCGGTCCCGGGTCAACCCCGACGGCACCATGTCGCTGGTCGAGCACCTCACCGAACTGCGCGGCCGGCTTCTGATCTCGGCGTTCGCTGTCGTCGTGACGACCATTCTGGGCTTCCTGTGGTACAGCCACGGGGTCTTCGGGATGCCGAGCCTCGGCGACTGGCTACGTGGCCCGTACTGCGAACTGCCAGAGTCCGCGCGCGCCGACATCACCTCCGACGGCGCCTGCCGACTGCTCGCCACGTCCCCGTTCGACCAGTTCATGCTGAGGCTGAAGGTCGGTCTGACCGCGGGCATCGTGCTGGCCTGTCCGGTGTGGCTCTACCAGCTGTGGGCGTTCATCACCCCGGGGTTGTACGCCAAGGAGCGGCGATTCGCGGTCGTCTTCGTCGCTGTCGGCGCCGCCTTATTCATGGCGGGCGCAGTGCTGGCGTACACGGTGCTGGCTACGGCGCTGGGCTTCCTGCTGACCGTCGGCAGTGACGTGCAGGTCACCGCGCTGTCCGGTGACCAGTATTTCGGCTTCTTGATCAACCTGCTGTTGGTGTTCGGCTTCAGCTTCGAGTTCCCGTTGCTGATCATCATGCTCAACCTCGTGGGGGTGCTGCCCTACGAGCGACTCAAGGCGTGGCGGCGGGGCCTGATCATGGGCCTGTTCGTCTTCGCCGCGTTCTTCACCCCCGGCTCCGACCCGTTCTCCATGCTGGCGCTCGCGCTGGCGCTGACGCTGCTGCTGGAGGTGGCGATCCAGGTCGCGCGGTTCAGCGACAAACGCAAGGCGAAGCGAGCCGCGCTGGCCACGGTGCCCGACGACGAAGCGGCCCCGATCGGCGCGGCGGAGACGATCGAGGCGCCGTCGGCCGTGCCCACACCGTCGCGACTCGCGGTCGATGACTTCGATGATCAAGCAACCTGACGGCGGCGAGGGACCTGTCGATCTCGCCGACTTCACCGCGCAACTGCCGTTCGCGCTGGACCCGTTTCAACGGCGCGCCTGCGAGGCGCTGGCCCAGGGGCACGGGGTGCTGGTGTGCGCGCCGACCGGTGCAGGCAAGACCGTGGTCGGAGAGTTCGCGGTGCATCTGGCGCTGGCCGCCGGACGCAAATGCTTCTACACCACGCCGATCAAGGCGCTGAGCAACCAGAAGCACAGCGATCTGGTGCGCCGCTACGGCGCTCAGCGCATCGGCCTGCTCACCGGAGATCAGGCCATCAACGGCGACGCCGACGTCGTGGTGATGACCACCGAAGTGCTGCGCAATATGCTCTACGCCGATTCCCCGGCGCTGCAAGGGCTTTCCCACGTGGTGATGGACGAGGTGCACTTCCTGGCCGACCGTATGCGCGGCGCGGTGTGGGAGGAGGTCATCCTGCACCTGCCCGACGACGTGCGCCTGGTCAGCCTGTCGGCGACGGTCAGCAACGCCGAGGAGTTCGGCGGCTGGATCCAGACGGTGCGCGGCGACACCACCGTCGTCGTCGACGAACACCGCCCGGTGCCGCTGTGGCAGCACG
Organism: Mycobacterium sp. PO1; assembly: GCF_017312405.1. Lineage (GTDB taxonomy): Bacteria > Actinomycetota > Actinomycetes > Mycobacteriales > Mycobacteriaceae > Mycobacterium. The sequence continues at coordinate 15,304 of NZ_BLTG01000002.1, read as the reverse complement.
TGATGGTCGGGCGACGCTTGCTCGATCTGTTCGACTACCGCGCCGCCACCGCGGCGAAGGGTGGGCGTGACCTGCTGGTCGATCCCGAGCTGTTGCGCCACATCGCCCACCGGCGCGAAGCCGAACGGCTGGCCGACTGGCAACCCCGCGGACGTGGGCGACCGGGGCGACCCGGCCTGTACCGGGTGCCGAGCCGTCCCGAGGTGATCGGGGTACTCGACGAGGCCGGTCTGCTGCCGGCCATCACGTTCATCTTCTCGCGGGTGGGCTGCGACGCCGCGGTCAAGCAGTGCCTGCGGTCACCGCTGCGGCTGACCACCGACGACGAGCGCAAACGGATCGCCGAGATCGTCGATCGCCGCACCGCAGACCTCAACGACGCCGACCTGGTGGTGCTCGATTTCCACCAGTGGCGCGAAGGCCTGCTGCGCGGCCTGGCCGCGCACCACGCCGGGATGTTGCCGACGTTCCGCCACACGGTCGAGGAACTGTTCACCGCCGGCCTGGTGAAGGCGGTGTTCGCCACCGAGACGCTGGCGCTGGGCATCAACATGCCTGCCCGCACGGTCGTGCTCGAGAGGCTGGTGAAGTACAACGGCGAACAGCACCTGCCGCTGACACCGGGGGAGTACACCCAGCTGACCGGTCGGGCCGGCCGACGCGGCATCGACGTCGAGGGACACGCGGTCGTGCTGTGGAATCCCAACGACAGCGCCGCCGATCCCGCCGAGGTCGCCGGGCTGGCATCGACACGCACATTCCCGCTGCGCAGCTCCTTCGCCCCCACCTACAACATGACGATCAACCTGGTGAACCAGATGGGCCCCGAGCAGGCCCACGAGCTGTTGGAGCGGTCGTTTGCGCAGTACCAGGCCGATCGGTCGGTGGTGTCGGTGGTTCGCGGGCTGCAGCGTGGCGAGCGCATGCTGGCCGACCTGGGCGCCCAGCTCGGCGGCACCGACTCGGCGATCCTGGATTATGTGCGGCTACGCGCACAGATCACGGCGCGCGAGCGGGCGCAGTCGCGCGCGTCGCGTCTGCAGCGTCGGCAGGCCGCCAACGACGCGCTGACCGCGCTGCGCCGCGGCGACATCATCGCGATCACGCACGGACGGCGGATCGGGGTGGCGGTGGTGCTCGAGCGTGCCCGAGAAGGCGACGACCCCCGCCCGCTGGTGCTGACCGAGCACCGCTGGGCCGGTCGTATCTCGTCGGCGGACTACCCCGGAGGCGGAAAACCGCTGGGCACCATGACACTTCCCAAACGCGTCGAGCACCGCAATCCCAAGGCGCGCCGGGATCTGGCCGCGGCGCTGCGATCGGCGGCGGCCGGTTTGCAACGTCCGTCTTCGCGGCACCGGGGTGGGTCCCCGGCCGAGCCCGACATCGACCCCGAGCTGGCCGCACTGCGCGACCGCATGCGGGCACACCGGGCACACAGCATGCCCGACCGTGAGGACAAAGCGCGCCTCGCCGAACGGTATCTGCGCATCGAGCGGGACAACGAGCAGCTGCGCACCAAGATCGCGGCGGCCACCAACTCACTTGCCAACACCTTCGACCGCATCGTGGTGCTGCTCACCGAGCGCGGCTACATCACCGACAACACCGAAGCTCCCCGCGGCCATGAAGCCCCGGGACAACCGGGGGACCACGGGGCCGCCGAAGTGCCTGACACCGCCGCTGCTTCTCCTGCGGTCACCGACGACGGGCGGCTGCTCGCCCGGATCTACAGCGAGAGCGATCTGCTCGTCGCCGAGTGCTTGCGCGCCGGGGTGTGGGAGGGGCTCGACGCCGCCGAACTGGCCGCCGCGCTGTCGTCGGTGCTCTACGAATCCCGTCGCGACGCCTACAGCGCGCCCGACGGTGCGGACATCCCGACCGGCGCGCTGCGCCGCGCGCTGAACCAGACCAGACGGCTGTGGTCCGAACTGCGCACCGACGAACAACGTCACCGCCTGCCCCAGAGCCGCGAACCCGACGACGGATTCGTCACGGCCGTCTACCGCTGGGCCAGCACCGGCGACCTGGCCGCCACGCTCGCCGCCAGCGACACGGCGGGGAACGGGACATCCATGCCGGCGGGCGATTTCGTGAGATGGTGCCGACAGGTACTGGACTTGGCCGATCAGGTCCGCAACGCGGCGCCCTCGCCCGCGCTGCGGGCCACCGCGAAACGCGCGATCAACGACGTTCGGCGCGGCGTCGTAGCTGTTGACGCCGGGTAGGGTGGGGTGCCGGCAAGCCGTACCGACAGCACATCGCCGGGAGGACCGAGGAGAGACATGAGCGGACCGCAGGGATCTGACCCCACTCAGCCGTGGCAGGGCCAGCAGCCCGAGCAGGGCGCTGACCAGCCGACCGGCGAGGCCGCGAACCAGGGCTGGCAGCCGCCGAGCGGTTCGGAGCAGGCCCCCGGTTCCGACCAGTGGCAGCCGCCGGCCTATACGCCGCAGCAGTACCCGCAGTACCAGCAGCCCCCGGCCTATCCGCCGCAGCAGTACCCCGGCGCCGAGCAGTACGGGCAGCAGCAGCCCGACTACTCGGGCGGTTACCCGCCGCCGGGCCAGTACGGGCAGCCCGGTGCGTACGGCCAGCAGTACGGACAGCCACCGGGATACGGGCAGCAGCCGGGCCAGTACGGCCAGCAACCCGGTCAGTTCGGTCAGCAGCCCGGCCAATACGGGCAGTATCCCGGCGGCGGCTATCCCGCACCCGGATCGGAGGACGGCTCCAAGCGGTCGCTGGCGGTGATCGGCGGTGTGGTCGGCGTTTTCGTCGCGATCGTGGTGGCGGTGGTGCTGGTGCTCGGCTTCTGGACCCCGGGCTTCTTCGTCACCACCAAGCTGGACATCGACTCCGCGCAGACCGGCGTGCAGCAGATCCTGACCGACGAGACCAACGGCTACGGTGCCCAGAACGTCAGTAACGTCAGCTGCAACAACGGCGTGAACCCGACCGTCCGCCAGGGCGACACGTTCACCTGCGAAGTCAGCATCGACGGCACCAAACGTCAGGTCACGGTCACGTTCACCGACAACGACGGCACCTACGAAGTCGGTCGGCCCCGGTAGCGGGTCACCCCGGTAGCGCGTCCAGCGCGCTCTGCAGCCGTCCGATCGACGACGACACGCCGAAGCGTTCGGCGAGTTCGGCGACGTCGGTGGGTCGGCGAGCGGCCAGGGGCAATGCGTCGGAGTCGGTGGAGAACGTCACTTTCGCGTCGGTCGCGACCCGCACCACGGGAGTGGCGTTCTCGATGTAGTCGACCGAGCTCAGCAGCTTGGAGCGGTGCGCCTTCGACAGCGACGATTTCGGATCGGCCGCCGCGGCCATGATCGCGTCGAGTGAACCATGCTGCGTCAGCAGGGTCGCGGCGGTCTTCTCGCCGATGCCCGCCACGCCCGGCAGCCCGTCGGACGGATCGCCGCGCAGCAGTGCCAGCTCGGCGTAGGCGGGCCCGGCGCGGTCGACCGGCACCCCGTAGGTTTCGGCGACCTCCCGGGGACCGTAGGTGATCGCCTTGGCCAGGCCGCGTCCCAGGTAGAGCACCCGTACCGGCACCGGCTCGTCGCGCACCAGCTGCAACAGGTCGCGGTCGCCGCTGACGACCACCACGGGGTCGCGCCGCTCCCGTTCGGCCAGGGTGCCCAGCACGTCGTCGGCCTCGCAGTGCGCGGCGCCGGCGGTGGCGATGCCGAATGCGTCCAGAATCTCGAAGATCATGTCGACCTGCGGGGTCAGCTCGTCGGGCACTTCCTCGGCATCGGGTTCCTCGCCGGTGCTCTCCTGTGCCACGCGGTGCGCCTTGTAGGACGGGATCTTCTCCACTCGCCACTGCGGCCGCCAGTCGTCGTCACGGCACACGACCAACCGGTGCGGGCGTTCGCGGGTGATCAGCGTCGCGACGGCGTCGAGGAAGCCGCGCAGCGCGTTGACGGGCCTGCCGTCGGGAGCGGTGATCGAGGACGGCACACCGAAGTACGAGCGGAACCACATGCTGGCACCGTCGAGCAGCAGCAGGGGACCGGTGGTCGAAGTCATGGTGTCATCCTGCCGTAGGGGGAAACGTAACCTGGAAGGCATGACGACGAGCCGCTTCAGCAGCGACGTGTACGCACAACGGCTGGCCGCCGCGGCCCGCGCGACCGCCGAGGCAGGCTTGGCCGGCCTGGTCATCACCCCCGGTTACGACCTGCGCTATCTGGTCGGCTCACGGGCCCAGACGTTCGAGCGGCTCACTGCCCTCGTCGTGCCGGCGGCCGGCGATCCGACGATGATCGTTCCCCGGTTGGAGCTTGCCGCGATGAAGGAGTCGGCGGTCGGTGAGCTGGGAATCGCGCTGCGCGACTGGGTCGACGGCGACGACCCCTATGCGTTGGTGGCGGCGGCGCTGGGTGAAAACACTCTCGCTGGGGAGTCTGCGCCGCTCGCGGTCGCTGGGGAGTCTGCGCCGCTCGCGGTCGCGGTCACCGACTCGATGCCCGCGCTGCATCTGCTGCCGATGGCCGACACGCTCGGCGTGGTCCCCGTGCTGGCCACCGATGTGCTGCGCACGCTGCGGATGATCAAGGACGCCGCCGAGGTCGAGGCGCTGCGCAAGGCCGGTGAGGCGATCGACCGTGTCCATGCCCGGGTGCCGCAGTTCCTGGTGCCTGGGCGCACCGAAGCCGACGTCGCCGCGGACATCGCTGAAGCCATTGTCGCCGAAGGGCATTCAGAGGTCGCCTTCATCATCGTCGGATCCGGGCCACACGGCGCCGACCCGCACCACGAGTGCTCGGACCGCGAATTGCGCTCCGGTGACATCGTGGTCGTCGACATCGGCGGTCCCTACGAGCCGGGCTACAACTCCGACTCGACCCGCACCTACAGCATCGGCGAACCGGACCCCGACATCGCCCGCCGCTACGCGGTGCTGCAGCGGGCGCAGCGCGCCGCGGTCGAGGCGGTGCGGCCCGGTGTGACCGCCGAGCAGATCGACGCCGCCGCGCGCGATGTCCTGGCCGCCGAGGGGCTCGCGGAGGCGTTCGTCCACCGCACCGGGCACGGCATCGGCCTGTCGGTCCACGAGGAGCCCTACATCGTGGCCGGCAACCGACTGGAACTACAGGAGGGCATGGCGTTCTCGGTGGAGCCGGGAATCTACTTTCCGGGCGAGTGGGGCGCACGCATCGAGGACATCGTCATCGTCACCGCCGACGGAGCAGAGTCGGTGAACAACCGGCCGCACGACCTGGTGGTCGTGCCGGCTTCCTGAGCGCGGCTCAGTCCTCACCGCGGTCGAGCAGGCTCGACGAACCCAGCACCCGCTCGACCCGCACCTCGATCACCACCCGCTTGGGGTTGGGTCGCGGCGTGCGGTAGCGCTGCGCGTAGCGCAACTCGGCATCGCGGACGGCGTCGATGTCGGGGTTCACCGTCGCCTTGCCCTCCAGGGAGAGCCAGCGCGCGCCGTCGACCTGGCTGAGGACGGCCACCCCGCGCTGGTCGGCGTTGACAGCCTTCTGCGAGCCGCCGGTGGTGATGACACGCGCGATGTGGGTCTTGGGATCGAAGGTGAAGCCGACCGCGACCACGTGCGGCGACTGGTCCGACCGCAAGGTGGTCAGCATCGCCAGATGCCGCTCGGTGAGGAATGCGAGCGCGTCGTTGGTGAGCCGTGTCGTTGCCTTCGCCATCGGGTCCACGCTAGCGCAGGTGATAATCGCTGCCATGACAGACACGGCGGACGAGTCGAGCGCCCGACGCGAGGTGGTCGTGATTTTCGGTGGACGCAGCGAGATCGGCATCGAGGTCGCCCGGCGGCTCGCGTCCGGTGCGACCGTGGTGCTGGCTGCGCGCCGCCCCGAGGATCTCGCGGCCGAGCGTGGCATCGTCGAGCAGGCCGGCGCCGCGGCGGTGCATGTGGTGGCCTTCGACGCCGACGACCTCAGCGCCCATCCCGGTGTGGTCGACAGCATCGTCGCCGAGCACGGGCCGATCACCACCGCGGTTGTCGCGTTCGGGATCCTCGGTGATCAAGCCCTCGCCGAGAAGGACGCGGCCCATGCGGCAGCGATCGCCCACACCGACTACGTGGCGCAGGTCAGCCTGCTGACCGTGCTGGTCGATGCCATGCGTGCTGCACGCGCCGGGCAGATCGTGGCGTTCTCGTCGATCGCGGGAGTGCGGGTACGCCGGGCCAACTACGTCTACGGTTCGGCCAAAGCGGGCCTGGACGGTTTCTGCAGCGGCCTGTCGGACGCGCTGCACGGCAGCGGGGTCCGGCTTCTGCTCGTGCGGCCCGGTTTCGTCGTGGGCCGGATGACGCAGGGGATGGCGCCGGCGCCGTTGTCGAGCACCCCGGCGCAGGTGGCCGAGGCCACGGTGTCGGCACTGCAGAAACGACGCTCGACGGTGTGGGTGCCCCACTCGCTGGCGGTGTTGGCGCTGGGGTTCCGGATGATGCCGAGGTCGATGTGGCGCAGGTTGAGACGATGATCGTCGTCGTCGGGATCGGCGCCGACGGCATGGCCGGGCTGGCGCCGGCCGCGCGCGCCGAGTTGGCCCGCGCCACCGTTGTGCACGGGTCGCCCCGCCAACTCGAGTTGCTCGACGACACCGTCTCGGCGCCGCGACGTCCGTGGCCGTCGCCGATGCTGCCCGCGCTGCGCACTCTGCTCGACGACGCCGACGGCGACGTCCACGTGGTTGCCAGCGGCGATCCGCTGATGCACGGGGTCGGAGGATCGCTGATCCGCCTGTACGGTCCGGACCGGGTCATGGTGCTGCCGCATGTTTCGTCGGTCACGCTCGCCTGTTCGCGGGTCGGCTGGCCGGTGCAGGACACCGAGATCATCAGTCTGGTGACCGCGCCCACCCATACCGCGGTGCGCCGCGGCGGGCGGGCGGTCGTGTTGTCGCGCGACGCGTCGACACCGGCCGAGTTGGCACGGCTGCTCGCCGACACCGGGCGGGGCGATTCCGAGTTGACCGTTCTCGAACAGCTCGGCGGACCAAAGGAACTGCGTCGCTCGTCCACCGCGCGCGAGTGGGCGGCCCGGCCGCCCGGTGGCGTCGACGACCTCAACGTGATGGCGGTGCGCTACCTGCCCGACGCGCGCCGGTTCGCGGCTCTGCCCGACGACGCGTTCGCCCACGACGGCCAGATCACCAAGCAGATGATGCGGGCCACGACCCTCGCTGCGCTGGCACCCCGGCCCGGTGAGCTGTTGTGGGACGTCGGGGCGGGGTCGGGCAGCGTGTCGGTCGAGTGGTGTCTGGCCGGACCGGGTTGCCGGGCTCTGGCATTCGAACGTGACGAGGCGCGTCGCACCCGGATCGCCCGCAACGCCACGGCATTCGGGGTTGCTGTCGAGGCGACGTCCGCCGCCCCCGAGGCCTTCGAGTCCCATCGGTCGCCGGACGCGGTCTTCGTCGGCGGCGGCGTGAGCCTGCCCGGTCTCATCGACGCCTGCTGGGATCGGTTGGGGCCGGGGGGCCGACTCGTCGCCAATGCCGTCACCGCTGAATCAGAAGCGGTTCTGGTGCAACAGTATTCGCGGCTGGGCGGCGAGCTGCGCCGCTACCAGCACTACCGCGGGGAACCGGTGGGGTCGTTCACCGGGTGGCGGCCGGCCATGCCGGTGACGCAGTGGGCGGCGGTCAAGCCCGATACGACCTGACGAGTTCGATCGCGTCGAGTTCGCGGATCGCCCGGCAGCCCCGGTGCAGCATCGTCAGGATCATCTCGTCGCCGCGTTCGGTCGACGCCGCGAACGCATAGCCCAGCGTGGTCAACAGCGGCGCCTGCAGCACGCCGAGACGATAGTCCTGCCAACAGGTCTGCAGATCGTAGTCGGGCACCCCGTAGCCGACCAGTGCGCGGTGATAACGCTCGACGAGGTCTCGTTCCAGTCCGGCGCGGTCGTCTGGTGGCAGGCTGGTGGCGGCGAAGTAGGCCAGATCGCGGGCGGGCAGGCCCAATCCGATGGTCTGCCAGTCCACGACGGTGACGCGGGTGCGTTGTGGGTCGAACAGCAGGTTGTCCAAGCGGTAGTCGCCGTGCATCAGCGAGAAGCGCTCCGGTTCTGCCATCAGCCACGGGGTCACCAGTCCCATCGCGGTGGTCAACGCGAGGCGGTCGTCGTCGCTGACCCTGCCGCCCAGTTTGTCCAGGGTGATGTCGGCGGCCATCACCGCCACATCACCGAGGCCCTTGGCCGCCTCGGCATCGCCCGGTTTGGGCATCACGATCGACGGCAGATCGAACCAGCGCCGATCACCCCAACTCGGTCCGTGCAGTCCGGCCAGCGCCTCCACGGCGAGCGCGGCCTCATCGGTCGTACACCCGGCGATCTGGTCTCCTTGCACCGCCGGGGCCATGTCGGCCATCAGCAGCACGAAATCTGCTCCGTCGGAGGAGATCTCGCTGTGGAAGCAGCCGGGCACCGGAACGGCCACCTGGGTGGTGACGGTCGAGTAGAACTCGACCTCGGAGAGGTAGCCCAGTGCCACGCGTTCACGTACGGCGTCGTCCTGGGCGGGCAGCTTGACCGCGAACGTGGCCGGCGCGTCGCCGGGGTCGCCGGCATAGGTCGCCGCGACGCGGTAGGTCGCGCCCGTCTGTCCGGTGCCGATGGCGGTCACCTCCACGCTCGTCACGGAGGTGCCCAGCACCCCGCCCAGCCAGTCGGCCGTGAGGTCTTCGGGTTTGCGGGGGATCGTCATGATGGCGCCTTTCGCTGTCCGATGACGTGGCCGTAGAGGGTGCCCAGCCAGAGCGCTTCCGCACCGTCGACGAGCTGGTCCCGGGTCAGCCGCCCGCCGATGGTGTAGCGCTCGAGCAGGCGGTCGTTGAATTCCAGCAGCAGCACGGCCAGCACATCGGTCGGCGGACCGTCCGCAGCGCGCCCCTCGGCCCGCTCGGCGGCGATCATCGCGGACAGTTCGGGGATGAACGAGTCACGGGCGTCGTCCCAGACGCGGCGGATCGCCGGGTTGGTCGCGCGGGCCTCGAGCATCGCCTCGAGCAGGTAACGATGTTGGTCGACGGTGTCGAGCAGCGCGTCGAGCATGGCTCGGATCCGCTCTCTGGGCGGGCGGGTGGTGGCGGTCAGGATGCTGCTGGCCAGGAACCCGTCGTCGTACATGGGTTCCAGCAGCGCGGCGACGGCGGCCGCCTTGTTCTCGAAGTAGAAGTAGAACGCCGAGCGGGTCACCCCTGCGCGACGCGTGACGTCGGCGATGTTGATGCCGTCGAATCCCTCTTCACGCAGGTGATGGTCGAGTGATTCCAGGATGGCGTTGCGGCGCAGGTCGCTCTTCTGCGGCTGGCGGCGGTCGGTCGCCGACCGGACCGGTAGTCCTCGCTGCACGCAGCGCCTTCCGTTCGAGAGCCCGTGACGCGCGACAGTAACGCGGAGTTCTGACGAGTGTCAACGATGGACGACGTCTGTCAGTGCGGTTGGCGGCGCGGGGTCATTCGACGTCGGTGGCGATCGCGTTGACCGCCGCGGCCGCCATCGCGCTGCCGCCGCGCCGGCCCGTGACCATCAGGTACGACAGTCCGCGGGGGTTGTCGATCAGTTCCTGCTTGGACTGCGCAGAGCCGACGAACCCGACCGGGCCACCCAACACCGCCGCCGGAACCGGCGCGCCGTCGTCGAGGAGTTCGAGCAGGCGGAACAGTGCGGTCGGCGCATTGCCGATGGCCACCACGGCGTCACCCATCCGGTCGGCCCACAGGTCGACGGCGGCCGCCGACCGGGTGGTGCCCAACTGGGCGGCCATCTCGGGTGCGCGCGAATCGGCCACCAGCGACACCACCTCGTTGTCGGCGGGCAGCCGCGAGCGGGTGATCCCGGCCGCCACCATCGACGAATCGCACAGGATCGGCGCGCCGGCGGCAAGGGCCGCATGGGTGCGGGTCACCACGTCCGGGGTGAACACGACATGGTCGGCGACGTCGACCTGTCCGCAGGTGTGGATCAGCCGCACGACCACCCGCGAGACATCGTCCGGGAAGCGGGCCAGATCGGCTTCGGCCCTGATCGTCGCGAACGACTGCCGGTAGATCTCGGCCGCGTCACGGATGTAGTCGAGCACCCGCTCACCCTACGGGTGGGCATCCCGCACCCGGTAGCCGTCTCCGGTCGCGACGAGCACCTGACCTTCAGCGGGGCTACCGCAGGCACGGTCACATCCGACGAAGTGCCGGTGCGTCTCGGCCGCGGGGGATGCCGCCAGTGCGGCGGCGGCGTCGGCGCGCACGTCGGCGGCCGAGTGCGCGCACCCGGGGCTGCCTGTGCATGCCGAGACCGCCAGCCACGGCGAGTTCTCGTCGAACACCAGGCCGAGCGGGGCGAGCACGCGAAGGGCCACGTCGGCGGTGTCCTCGTCGAGGTCGAACAACAACACCGAACGCCAGGGTGTGACGACCATCGGCGCGGTGACCGCAGCGAGGTAGCGGGCCACCTCGGCGTCGAGCACGCCGAGCGGAACCGCCGCGCCCAGGGTTGTCCGGCCATCGGCCTGGGGGAGCCAGCCCACCGGCGGCCGGGTGGTCACCGGCCACGTGGCACCGGCGGCGCTCGACGGCGCACACCCGTCGAGCAGGACCTCCGGATCGGCGAGTTCGGCGACCCGCCAACATTTTCCGCGCACATCGAGGAAGCGGTGGGCGACGGCGAGCAGGGTGTCGACCGCGTCGTCGGTGTCGATGCGCACACCGGTGTCGCGACCGGCGAGAAGAAGCGCCGCGCGCCGCTCGTCGACGAGGTGCACGCCCGCATCGGCGCTCAGCCCGGAGACGTCACCGCGGCCGTCGTCGATGCTGAACAGGAAACGGCCGGGCAGGTCGACGATCCGGTCGTCACGCAGCACCGCGGCGTCCAACGCCGCCGTCACCGCGCGGACGTCGGCGACACCGCCGAGGCGGCCCGACAGTGGCGACGCGACGATGTTGCGCACCCGCTCGTGCCGCGCTGACGGCAACAGCCCTGCCGCGCGCAGCCTGTCGGCGACGGCTGCGGCGTCGCTGACGGCGCGGATCTGGATGTTGCCCCGCGAGGTCAGTTCCAGGTCAGGTGCTCCGAACTCCTTCGCCGCGAGCGCGACGGCCTCCAGCTGGGCGGCGTCGATCAACCCTCCGGGCAGCCGAATCCGGACGAGCTGCCCGTCGGCGGCCGAGTGGGTCTGGAGTGCGCCGGGACAGGCGTCGTTCTCGCGTTGCCGCACCATCTGACCACGGTACCCAGCGCGGATCAGTGATCTCGGTCACATCGGGGCTGCGCTGCTCCGTCCAGCACAAAGGCGTCAATCGCGCCGATCTCAGCGGTACGGTCCGCTTACTGAACCCGTGTTGAACAACGGGAACGACGAAGGGAACGGCGATGTTCGCACTCCTCATGTTCGCGGCGGTCATCCTTCTGCTCGCGGCGCTGATCGGAAACCCGTATCAGCAGACCTGGTACAGCCGCTGGAATCCGCGCCGCTGAGCCTGCCGCGCGGACGTCTGCGCGGCCGCCGCCGGCGCGTGTGCGGTACGAATGGGGGGTGACCGTGCCTTCTGCCGCCGCGCCGACCCCTACCGTCTTGCTGCTGTCGACGTCCGACACGGATCTCATCACCGCCCGCGCGAGCGCCGCCGGATACCGCTGGGCCAACCCGTCCCGTCTCGTCGAGGGCGAGCTGGCGGAGTTGCTGGAGTCCGCCGACGTCGTCGTGGTCCGGATCCTCGGGGGCTACCGGGCATGGGAAGACGGCATCGACGCGGTGGCGGCCAGCGGCGTGCCCGCCGTCGTGGTCAGCGGGGAGCAGGCGCCCGACGCTGAGCTGATGAAGCACTCGACGGTGCCGGCCGGAGTGGCGCTGCAAGCCCACGTCTACCTCGCCCAAGGCGGTGTGGCGAACCTGAAGAACCTGTACGCCTTCCTCTCCGACACCCTGCTGATGACCGGATTCGGCTTCGCCGAACCGCAGAGCACCCCGCGCTGGGGTTTGCTGGAGCGCACCGGCGCCCGGCGCGACGGCCCCACCGTCGCAGTGTTGTACTACCGGGCCCAGCACCTGGCCGGAAACACCGGCTACATCGAAGCGTTGTGCGAGGCGATCGAGAACGCCGGCGGTAATCCGTTGCCGGTGTTCTGCGCGTCCCTGCGCACCGCCGACGAGGACCTGATCGAACTGTTGGGTTCTGCCGACGCGATGATCACCACCGTGCTGGCCGCCGGCGGCGCCACCCCGGCGGCGGTGGGCGCCGGTGGCACCGACGACGCGTGGAACGTGGCACACCTCGCCGCGCTGGACATGCCGATCCTGCAGGGGTTGTGCCTGACCAGCTCGCGCGCCCAGTGGGACGACAATGACGACGGGCTCTCGCCCCTCGACGTCGCCACCCAGGTCGCGGTCCCCGAGTTCGACGGGCGCCTCATCACGGTTCCGTTCTCGTTCAAGGAGATCGACGACGAGGGACTCATTTCCTACGTCGCCGACCCCGAACGCTGCGCCCGGGTCGCCGGCCTGGCGGTGCGGCACGCCCGGCTCCGCTCGGTGCCCACGTCCGAGAAACGCGTCGGCGTCGTGTTCTCGGCGTACCCCACCAAGCACTCCCGCATCGGAAACGCGGTCGGGCTGGACACCCCGGCCAGCGCGATCGCGCTGCTGCGGGCCATGCGCGAGCACGGCTATGACGTCGGGGACGAGTCCGGCCTCGAAGCAGGCGACTCCGGTACGACTGTCACCTCCGGCGACCTGAGCACGATTCTCGCCTCCGGCGATGGTGACGCGCTGATGCACGCCCTGATCGAGCGCGGCGGGCAGGACCCCGAATGGCTCACCGAAGGTCAGCTGGCCGGAAATCCGATCCGCGTGTCGGCGCGGGATTACCGGGCCTGGTTCGCCACGCTGCCCAGCGCCATCGCCGACGCCGTCGTCGAACACTGGGGGCCGCCGCCCGGTGACCTGTACGTGGACCGTAGCGCCGACCCCGACGGTGAGATCGTCATCGCCGCGATGCGGTCGGGCAACGTGGTGCTGATGGTGCAGCCGCCCCGCGGATTCGGCGAGAACCCGGTCGCCATCTACCACGACCCCGATCTGCCGCCCAGCCACCACTACCTGGCCGCCTACCGCTGGCTCGCCGGCGAGTTCGACGGCTCGTTCGGTGCGGACGCGCTGGTGCATCTGGGTAAACACGGCAACCTGGAATGGCTGCCGGGAAAGACGCTGGGAATGTCAGCGGCCTGCGGAACCGACGCAGCGCTCGGCGACCTGCCGCTGATCTACCCGTTCCTGGTCAACGACCCCGGCGAGGGCACCCAGGCCAAGCGGCGTGCCCACGCCACGCTGATCGATCACCTCATCCCGCCGATGGCGCGCGCCGAGACCTACGGCGACATCGCCCGGCTGGAACAACTTCTCGACGAGCACGCCAACATCTCGGCGCTCGATCCGGGCAAGCTGCCCGCGATCCGACAGCAGATCTGGACGTTGATGCGGGCCGCCAAGATGGACCACGACCTGGGGCTCGAGGACCGCCCCGACGAGGATTCCTTCGACGACATGCTCCTGCACGTCGACGGGTGGCTGTGCGAGATCAAGGATGTCCAGATCCGCGACGGCCTGCACATTCTCGGGTCGGCGCCCGCTGGGGAGAGCGAGCTGGACCTGGTGCTGGCGATTCTGCGCGCCCGCCAGCTCTTCGGCGGTGAACAGACGGTACCGGGTTTGCGGCAGGCGCTGGGTTTGCGTGAGGACGGCCACGACGACCGCGCCGCTGTCGATACCGCCGAACACCAGGCGCGTGAACTCGTTGCGGCACTCCAGAACAACGGTTGGGACGCCGGCATCGTCGATGCACTGACCGACAACACCGACGTGGCCGCGATCCTGCAATTCGCAGCCGGCGAGGTCGTGCCCCGGCTGGCGGGCACTGCCGATGAGATCGACCAGGTCCTCCGGGCTCTGGACGGTCGGTTCATCCCCGCCGGGCCGTCCGGTTCCCCGCTGCGCGGCCTGGTCAACGTGCTGCCGACCGGGCGCAACTTCTACTCGGTGGATCCCAAAGCGGTGCCGTCCCGACTGGCCTGGGAAACCGGGCAGGCGATGGCGGATTCGCTGTTGCAGCGTTACCGCGACGACCATGGCCGCTGGCCGCAGTCGGTCGGGTTGTCGGTCTGGGGCACCTCGGCGATGCGCACTGCCGGTGACGACATCGCCGAAGTCTTTGCGCTGCTGGGTGTCCGGCCGATCTGGGACGATGCGTCGCGCCGTGTGGTCGACCTCGAACCGATGACGCCGGCCGAGCTCGGCCGGCCACGCATCGACGTCACCGTCCGGATCTCGGGCTTTTTCCGGGATGCCTTCCCGCACGTCGTCGCGATGCTCGATGACGCGGTGCGTCTCGTCGCCGACCTCGACGAGCCGGCCGAGGACAACTTCGTGCGCGCTCACGCGCAGGCGGATCTGTCCGAGCACGGCGACCAACGGCGAGCCACGACAAGGATTTTCGGTTCCAAGCCGGGGACGTACGGGGCGGGACTGCTGCAACTGATCGACAGCAGGAACTGGCGTGACGATGCCGACCTGGCCGAGGTGTACACGGCCTGGGGCGGATTCGCCTATGGCCGCGGACTCGACGGGTGCGCCGCCACCGACGACATGAACCGCGCCTACCGGCGCATCGCGGTGGCGGCGAAGAACACCGACACCCGCGAGCACGACATCGCCGATTCCGACGACTACTTCCAGTACCACGGCGGCATGGTCGCCACCGTGCGGGCGTTGACCGGTAAGGCCCCGGCGGCGTACATCGGCGACAACACCCGGCCTGAGTCGGTACGCACCCGCACCCTTTCGGAGGAGACCACCCGGGTGTTCCGGGCGCGGGTGGTCAATCCGCGCTGGATGACCGCGATGCGCCGGCACGGTTACAAGGGCGCCTTCGAGATGGCGGCCACCGTCGACTATCTGTTCGGCTACGACGCCACTGCCGGCGTGATGGCCGACTGGATGTACGAACAGCTGTCGGCGAGCTACGTCCTCGACGAGGAGAACCGCAAGTTCCTCTCCGAGTCCAACCCGTGGGCGCTGCATGGCATGGCCGAGAGGTTGCTCGAAGCCGCCGGTCGCGGGATGTGGGCGGCGCCGGAACAAGCCACGCTGGACGGCCTGCGCCAGGTCATGCTCGAGACCGAGGGCGATCTGGAGGGCTGAGCCACCGGTTTCGGTGGCGGGGTCCTCGCCGGGGACCGAGCCAGGCCATGCTCACACGAATCTCACCCGGAACCTGCTCAACGATTCTTGAGTTCCTAAGGGATGT
>NZ_BLTG01000001.1 GCF_017312405.1 Mycobacterium sp. PO1 | reverse complement strand
ACAAGGATGGTGCACCAGTGAGCGCTTGCGCGAAGAAGCAGAGTGCCCTGATGAGCGCTTGCGCGAAGAAGCAGAGTGCCCTGATGAGCGCTTGCGCGAAGAAGCAGAGTGCCCTGATGAGCGCTTGCGCGAAGAAGAGACGAATCTGATGAGTTATGACGCCACGCTGCGCTTCCGCCGCCTGTTCCGCGGCGTACCCAGGGCTGTCGACACCGTGGGTGAGCAGGCCCTGTTCTACGGCGAGACCTTCCGCTACGTGCCCAACGCGATCACCCGGTATCGCAAGGAGACCATCCGGCTGATCGCCGAGATGTCCATGGGCACCGGGGCTCTGGTGATGATCGGTGGCACCGTCGGCGTGGCCGCGTTCATGACGCTCGCGTCCGGCGGCGTCATCGCGGTGCAGGGCTATTCGTCGCTGGGCAACATCGGTATCGAGGCGCTCACCGGCTTCCTGTCGGCATTCCTGAACGTGCGCATCGTGGCTCCGGTGATCGCCGGTATCGCGCTGGCCGCCACCATCGGCGCGGGCGCCACGGCGCAGCTGGGCGCGATGCGTGTCGCCGAGGAGATCGATGCCGTGGAATCGATGGCGGTGCATGCGGTGTCGTATCTGGTGTCCACCCGCCTGATCGCCGGCCTCATCGCGATCGTGCCGCTGTATGCGCTGTCGGTGCTGGCGGCGTTCTTCGCCGCCCGGTTCACCACCGTCTACATCAACGGTCAGTCCGCGGGTCTCTATGACCACTACTTCAATACGTTCCTGATACCCAGCGACCTGCTGTGGTCCTTCCTGCAGGCCATCGTCATGGCTGTGGCGGTCATGCTGATCCACACCTATTACGGCTACAACGCCTCCGGTGGGCCGGTCGGGGTCGGCATCGCGGTGGGCCAGGCGGTGCGGACCTCGCTGATCGCTGTCGTGACCATCGTCCTGCTGATCTCGCTCGCCGTCTACGGCGCGTCCGGCAACTTCAATCTGTCGGGTTAGGTCGGTGATTCATGGCAGACGGTGACGCCAAGCGCAGCCACGTCCGTATCGCTGCGGCCATCCTGGCCGCGGTGGTGCTCGCCGCGGTCGTGTTCACCTACCTCTCCTACACCGCCGCGTTCACGCCGACCGACAAGGTCACGGTGCTCTCGCCGCGGGCCGGCCTGGTCATGGAGACCAAAGCCAAGGTCAAGTACCGGGGCGTGCAGATCGGCGAGGTCGAGTCCATCGACTACGCCGGGGACATGGCCAAACTGACGCTGGCGATCCGCAGCGGAGAGATGCAGTACGTTCCGGCGAACGCGCCGGTGCGGATCGCGGGAACCACGATCTTCGGCGCCAAGGCCGTCGAGTTCCTCGCGCCGCAGGACCCCTCGGGCAAGTCGCTGCGGCCCGGCGCCGAGGTCCAGGCCAAGGATGTCCAGCTGGAAGTCAACACGCTGTTTCAGACGTTGACCGACACGCTCACCAAGATCGACCCCGTCAACCTGAACGCGACGCTGTCCGCTCTGGCCGAAGGGCTGCGCGGCAACGGCGACGACCTGGGTGCCACGATGGCAGGGCTGAACACCTATCTGGGCCGGTTCAACCCGAAACTGCCGGCGCTGCAGGAGGACCTGCGTCGCACCGCCGGAGTCGCGAACATCTATGCCGACGCCGGCCCCGACCTCGCGCGCATCCTCGACAACGCCCCGTCCATCGCTCAGACGGTGGTCGACGAGCAGGACAACCTGAACGCGACGCTGCTGGCGGCAACCGGGCTGGCGAACAACGGTACGGCCACCCTGGAGCCGGCCGCCGACGACTACATCGCCGCGATCCAACGGCTGCGGGCTCCGCTGGACGTCGCCAGCGAGTACTCGCCGGTGATCGGTTGCACGATCGACGGCACCGCCAGGGCGATCGACACGTTCGCGCCCATCATCGGCGGTATCCGGCCGGGCCTGTTCGTGTCGTCGAGCTTCATCCCGGGCGCTCCCTCGTACACGTATCCGGAGAGCCTGCCGATCGTGAACGCCTCGGGCGGACCGAACTGCCGCGGTCTGCCCAACGTGCCCGGCGTGCAGTACGGCGGTTCCTACTACCGCACCCCGTTCCTGGTGACCGACAACGCGTACGTTCCCTTCCAGCCGAACACCGAATTGCAGTTCGACGCGCCTTCGACGCTGCAGTTCCTGTTCAACGGCGCGTACGCAGAGCGAGATGATTACTGATGAGCAGGATGAGAGCCGATCGCACGCTGATCAACGTCTCGGTGTTCACCGTGGTCATGCTGCTGGTGGCCACATCGCTGGTGGTGGTCTTCGGCGAGTTCCGCTTCGGTTCCGACAAGGGGTATCACGCGACGTTCACCGACGCATCGCGGCTGAAATCCGGTGAGGATGTGCGGATCGCGGGTGTCCCGGTGGGCACCGTCGACGGCGTGACACTCAACGAGGACAACACTGTCGACGTGGCATTCACCGTCGCCGACCGCTACCAGCTCTACACCTCGACCCGGGCAGTGGTGCGGTACGAGAACCTGGTCGGCGACCGGTACCTGGAGATCACCTCGGGGCCCGGCGATCTCGTGAAGCTCGCACCCGGCGCCACGATTCCGAAGGACAACACGGCGCCCGCGCTGGATCTCGATGCGCTGCTCGGCGGCCTGCGCCCCGTCCTGAAAGGGCTGGAAGGCAAGAAGATCAACGAGATCAGCAGCGCGGTGATCGAACTGCTGCAGGGCCAGGGCGGCGCGTTGTCCAACATGCTGGCGTCGACGAGTGCCTTCACCCAGGACCTGGCGGCTCGCGATCAGCTGATCGGTGACGTCATCACGAATCTCAACACCGTGCTGGGCACCGTGGACGAGAAGGGCGCCGAATTCGACGCGAGCGTCGACCAGCTGCAGCAGCTGCTCACCGGCCTGGCTGAGGGGCGCGATCCGATCGCCGGCGCGATCGGGCCGCTGGCCACCGCGGAGACCGACCTGACCGAGATGCTCGAGCAGTCCCGCCGGCCGATCCAGGGTGTCATCGAGAACGCCCGGCCGCTGGCGCAGCGCATGGACGAGCGCAAGGCCGACATCAACAAGGTCATCGAACCGCTGGCCGAGAATTACCTGCGGCTCAACGCGTTGGGCGCCTATGGTGCGTTCTTCAACATCTATTACTGCTCGATCCGGATGAAGATCAACGGACCCGCGGGCAGCGACATCCTGATCCCGTTCGGCGGTCCGCCGGACCCGTCGAAGGGGAGGTGTTCCGAGAATGGCTAAGACCGACGGCGCGAACCCGCTCCGCACCGGGATATTCGGCATCGTGCTGGTCACCTGCCTGGTGCTGGTGTCCTTTGGCTACAGCGGGCTGCCGTTCATGCCGCAGGGCAAGAACTACGAGGCGTTCTTCAGCGATGCCGGCGGCATTTCGCCCGGCAACGACGTCAACGTCTCGGGAATCAACGTCGGCAGGGTGACCGGTGTCGAGCTGGCCGGGGACAGCGCCAAGGTCACCTTCACCGTGTCCCGTGACGTCCGGGTCGGCGACCAGTCCCTGGTGGCGATCAAGACCGACACGGTCCTCGGCGAGAAGTCGCTTGCCGTCACCCCCAAAGGGGCCGGGTCGGTGACCTCGATCCCGTTGGGGCGCACCACCACCCCCTACACGCTCAACACCGCGTTGCAGGACCTGGGGCAGACCGCGGGCGAGCTGGACAAGCCCAGGTTCGAGCAGGCGTTGCAGACGTTGACCGCTTCGCTACGAGATGCGACGCCGCAGCTGCGCAGCGCGCTCGAGGGCGTCGCCGACCTGTCCCGCAGCCTCAACAAGCGCGATGCGGCCCTCGATCAGCTGCTCGGGCACGCCCAGCGGGTGTCGGAGACGCTGGCCCAGCGGGCCGGTCAGGTCAATCAGCTGATCGTCGACGGCAACATGCTCTTCGCCGCGCTCGACGAACGCCGTCAGGCGTTGAGCCGCTTGATCGCAGGTATTGACGATGTGTCCGAACAGCTTTCGGGGTTCGTCGCCGACAACCGTCAGGAGTTCGGACCCGCGTTGGAGAACCTCAACCTGGTCATGGACAACCTGCTGGAACGCCGTGAACACATCGGGGAGGCGCTGCGGCGGCTACCGCCCTACGCCACCGCGCTGGGCGAGGTCGTGGGCAACGGCCCAGGGTTCAACATCAACCTCTACGGTCTGCCCCCCGCCAGCCTGGCCGAGGTACTCCTCGACACCTACTTCCAGCCCGGCAAGCTGCCCGACAGCCTCGCCGACTACCTGCGCGGGTTCATCGCCGAGCGCTTGATCATCAGGCCGAGGTCACCGTGAGCGAATCGACAACGACGAAGACACGAAACCGCACCCTGCGGCTGAGCTTGGCGGCCGTATTGGTCGTCGCACTGGTGGTGGGCGTCTTCCTGGTCTGGCCGACCCGCAAGGGGCACACCATCGTCGGCTATTTCACCTCGGCGGTCGGGCTCTACCCCGGCGATGAGGTCCGCATCGTGGGTGTCCCGGTGGGGGAGATCGACTCCATCGAGCCACGAGCCGACGACGTCAAGATCACGATGAGCGTCGACCACGGCGTGCAGGTGCCGGAGAACGCCAAGGCGCTCATCATCTCGCCGAATCTGGTGGCGGCGCGCTTCATTCAGCTCACCCCGGCCTACACCGGCGGTCCGACGATGGCCGACGGAGCGGCGATCGGTCTGGAGCGCACCGCCGTTCCGGTGGAGTGGGACGAGGTCAAGGAGCAGCTCACCCAGCTCAGCGCCCAACTGGGTCCGCAGCAGGGTTCGGTACAGGGCCCGTTGGCCGAGGTCATCGACCAGGCCGCCACGACGTTCGACGGCAATGGCGACTCCTTCCGGGAAGCGGTGCGCGAGCTGTCGCAGACCGCAGGCCGCCTCGGTGATTCGCGCAACGACCTGTTCGGCACGGTGCGTAACCTGCAGGTGCTCGTCGACGCGCTGTCGAACAGCAACGAGCAGATCGTGCAGTTCACCAATCACGTGGCGTCGGTGTCGCAGGTGCTGGCCGACAGCTCGGCGAACCTCGACGACACCCTGGGCACGTTGAACCAGGCGCTGTCCGACGTCCGGGAGCTGCTCGGCGAGAACAACCAGGCGCTGATCGACCAGGTCGGCAAGTTGGCCGACTTCACGCAGATCCTGACCGACCACAGCGACGACATCGAGCAGGTCCTGCACATCACGCCCAACGGTCTGTCGAACTTCTACAACATCTACAACCCGGCACAGGGCACCGTCGCCGGCTTGCTCTCGCTGCCGAACTTCGCCAACCCGGTGCAGTTCATCTGCGGCGGCGCCTACGACATCGGGGCCACCCCCGACGAGTACAAGCGCGCCGAGATCTGTCGCCAGCGGATGGGCCCGGTGCTCAAGCGCATCACGATGAACTACCCGCCGGTGCTGTTCCACCCCATCAACAGCATCACGGCGTACAAGGGTCAGGTCATCTACGACACCCCGGAGACCGAGGCCAAGGCCGAGACGCCGGTGCCTTACCTGCAGTGGCAGAACGCCCCGGGCGTCACCCCGCCGGAGATTCCGCCGGACGCCGACCTGTCGACGTTGCTGGCCCCACCGGCGCCGGAAGCGGCTCCGGCCGCACCACCGGCAGCGGGAGCAGCAGCGCCTGTCCCACCGGCGGCGCCCGTCCCGGCGCAGCCGATCCCGGGTCCGCTGCGGCCCGACCAGGCGGTGCCGCAGCCCGCCGCGCCACAGACGGGAGCGGGCGGATGATGCGCCGAGCGTTGACCATCTCCTCGTTGGCCGTGCTGTTGGCCGGTTGCCAGTTCGGCGGGCTCAACTCACTGGACATGCCCGGCACGGCCGGGCACGGTGCCGGTTCTTTCCAGGTAGAGGTCGAACTGCCCGACGTGTCGACCCTGCCGCAGAACTCGCCGGTCATGGTCGACGACGTCACCGTGGGCAGCGTCTCCGGCATCGACGCCGTCCAGCGGCCCGACGGGACCTTCTATGCGGCCGTGCAGTTGTCGCTCGAACCGGGCGTCAACCTGCCGGCCAACGCCATCGCGCGGGTTGCGCAGACGTCGCTGCTCGGGTCTCAGCACATCGAGTTGGCCGAACCGGTCGACGAGCCCGGAGAGGGCCGGCTGAAGCAGGGCTCGGAGATCCCGATGAGCCGCACCGGTCGCTATCCCACCACCGAGGAGGTGTTGTCCTCACTGGGTGTCGTGGTCAACAAGGGCAATCTCGGTGCGCTGCAGGACATCACGGACGAGACCTACAACGCCGTCGCCGGCCGGCAGGGGTCCTTCGCCGAACTGATCCCACGCCTTGCCGAGCTGACCGCCTCACTGGACCGCCAGACCGAGGACATCATCGCCGCGGCTGAGGGCCTGAACCGCTTCGCCGGGATCCTGGCACGCAGTCAGGACAGCCTCGGATGGACGCTGGACACGTTGCCCGAGGCGCTGGAGGTGCTCAACCGCAACCGCGCCAACATCGTCGACGCGTTCGCCGCGCTGCGCAGCTTCGCCGAAGTCGGGTCCCGGGTGCTGCAGCAGACCAAGGACGATTTCACCGAGGACTTCAGGGATCTGTTCCCGGTGATCAAGGCGCTCAACGACCATGCGGACGAGTTCATCAAGAGCCTCGAGTTCCTGCCGACGTTCCCGTTCCACTACGACTACCTCCGCAAGGCGGTGCGCGGCGACTACCTCAACGTGTTCGTCACGTTCGATCTGACGCTGCGCCGACTCGGTGAAACCGTGTTCACCACCTCGAAGGGGCTGGACCCGAACATGAAACGGATGAGCGATGTCATCAACACGCCCGACTTCCTGATCGGAGCCAACTCGAACCTGTCCGGCCAGGCGGCGGACCCGTTCGAGATCCCGCCGGGCACGGCGACCCAGCACGACGGGCCGGTGCAATGATCGATCGCCTGACCCGGATCCAGCTCACGATCTTCGCGATCGTGACGGTGCTGACCGTCGGCGCCATCTCGATCTTCTACCTGCGCCTCCCGGAGGCAGTCGGTATCGGCGCCTACAACGTGAGCGCCAACTTCACCGCGGCCGGCGGGCTGTACCAGAACGCCAACGTCACCTACCGCGGCGTGACCGTCGGCCGGGTCGAATCGGTGGGGCTCACCGACGAAGGCGTGGTGGCCAAGATGCGACTGGACAGCGGCACCCCGGTTCCGGAGAACGTGACCGCGACCGTCAAGAGTGTCTCGGCGGTGGGCGAGCAGTACATCGACCTGGTCCCGCCGGAGCAGGCGGCGCCGGGCACGCTGCGCAACGGCGCGGTGATCCCGGTGGATCGCACGGCGATCGGCCAGGACATCTACGGCATGCTGCAGGAGGCCGACGCGCTGATCAGCAGCGTCGGTGATACCCGGTTGCAGGATCTTCTGGACGAGACGTTCAAGGCGTTCAACGGCTCCGGGCCGGAACTGGCCCGGCTGATCCAGTCGGCGCGACTGCTGGTCGACGAGGCCAACGCCAACTTCGACCAAACCTCGTCGTTGATCGACCAGGCGGGCCCGTTCCTGGAAGCGCAACTGCGCAGCGGCGACGACATCCGCTCGATGGCCGACGGGTTGGCCCGGTTGACCACCGAGGTCGCCAACGCCGACCCGCAACTGAGGTCCACGCTGCAGACCGTCCCCGGTACCACCGAGGTGGCCAACGAAACGTTCGCAGGTATCCGGCCGACGTTCCCGGTGCTGGCCGCCAATCTGGCCAACTTCGGCCGCATCGGCGTCATCTACCGCAAGTCGCTGGAACATTCCCTCGTCGTCTTCCCGGCCCTGCTCGCCGCGCTGAACACCGTCGGCACCGGGCTGCCGGCGGACGAGGGCGGCAAGCTGGACTTCAAGATCAACCTGGGGGATGCGCCACCGTGCTCGGTGGGCTTCATCCCGCCCACTCAGATCCGGTCCCCGGCCGACACCACGCTGCGTGAACTGCCGACCGACATGTACTGCAAGACCCCGCAGAACGATCCCAGTGTGGTGCGCGGGGCGCGCAACTATCCGTGCCAGGAGTTCCCGGGCAAGCGTGCGCCCACCATCCAGCTGTGCCGCGATCCCAAGGGCTACGTGCCGATCGGCAGCAATCCGTGGCGCGGACCGCCCGTGCCGGTCGGGACACCGATCGAGGACGGCCGCAACATCCTGCCGCCCAACAAGTTCCCGATGATCCCGCCACAGGTCGATCCGGATCCGGGCCCCCCGTCGGTGCAGTTGCCGCCCGGGGTGGCACCGGGGCCGGGACCTGCGCCGCACGCGCCGTTCCCGCTGCCCTACCCGCCCAACGAGGTGGGGCCGCCGCCGCCGCCCTGGCCGTACTTCTCGCCGCCCGACGAAGTGGTGCCGCCGTACGGCCGCACCCCACCGGCGCCGGGACCGGCTCCCGGGGCGCCTGCGCCTGCGCCAGCACCCGCGCCTGCGCCGCCGGGCCCGCTGCCCGCCGAGATGCCGCTGGCGAGCGGACCGGCAACCGCGACCTACGACCAGAACGGCGAGTTCGTCGATCCCTCAGGCGGGACTGGTATCTTCGCGCCCGGCACCGACGCACTGGCGCCCGCTGAGAACTGGGTCGACCTGATGCTGGCGCCCGAACAGATCTGACCAGGCCCGGAAGGGCCGTGAAGAAGGCGAATTTGTCCGAAGAGGAATCCCGCGACGTGTCGGCGTCGGCCGGCCGGCCGGTGCGACGGCGCGCCTCGCGGGCCGCGGGCCCGGCCGGCACGGGCACGGGCACGGCGTCACCGGACACCGAAGGTTCGGTCGCGCTGGCACCGACCCCGACGGTCAAGGTTCGTCCGGTCCGCCCCGCCGGCCCGCCGCCGCGCCGCCCCGCCAACCGCAGGCTGGTGGCGTTGGTGTCGATGCTGACACTGGCGGTCGTGGCCGCGGCCCTGGCGACCGGCGCCGCGCTGCTGCTGTCCTCCCAACGTGAAGCCCAGGCGGAGCAAGCCCGTGACCAGCGTTTCGTCGACACCGCACGTCAGCTGGTGGTCAACATGTTCAGCTACACGCAGGACAACATCGACGACAGCGTGGACCGGTTCGTCAACAGCACCAGCGGGCCGTTGCGGGACATGCTCAGCCAGGACAACAACGTCGAGAACCTCAAGGCGATCTTCCGCGACACCAACGCCAGCTCGGAGGCCGTG
Source organism: Mycobacterium sp. PO1 (assembly GCF_017312405.1). GTDB lineage: Bacteria > Actinomycetota > Actinomycetes > Mycobacteriales > Mycobacteriaceae > Mycobacterium. The sequence goes on along the minus strand of NZ_BLTG01000001.1, from coordinate 99,216 downwards.
ATCAACGGCGCTGCGCTCGAGGACATCGACGAGGTGACACAGAACGCTGCGGTCCTGGTGTCGGTGCGGGTGACCGTGACGGACATGGAGGGCACCAACAAGCCCTCCCAGCCGTACCGGCTGCGGGTGATCGTGCACGAGGACGACGCCGGTCACATGACCGGATACGACCTCAAGTATCCCGACGGCGGTAACTGATGAGGGCGGTCCGGCTCTGGTCGACGCTCGCGGTGGTGCTCGCCGCGGGCGTGGTGGCGCTGGCGGCCTACGGTGGCGCACTGTACTGGAACGGGGTCCAGCTCGCCGGTGAGCAGGAAGCGCGCAGCGAACTCGCACCGCTGGCCACCGACCAGATCCCGAAGGTGTTCGGCTACGACTACCAGACCGTCGAGCGCAGCCTCCTCGACGTCTTTCCGTTGCTCACCCCCAGCTACCGCCAGGAGTTCGAGGAACGCGCCACCGAGGACATCATCCCGCAGGCTCGCGAGCGGCAACTGGTCAGCCAGGCCAACGTGGTCGGTGCGGGGGTGCTGGACGCGCAACGTAATTCGGGATCGGTGATGGTGTTCATGAACCGCACCGTGACCGACAAGTCCCGCCAGCCCGTCTACGACGGCAGCCGCTTACGCGTCGACTACAAGAAGGTCGACGGCAAGTGGCTGATCGACTACATCACCCCGATCTGACCGGAACCCCGCTCGTTGCCCGCCGAGCCCAGTGCATCGAGGAACGACCGGGCCCAGCGATCCACGTCGTGCGCGAGGACCTGGCGACGAAGCGCTCGCATGCGCCGCCTGCCCTCTTCGGGTGACTGGTTCAGCGCCGCCTCGATCGCGTCCTTGACGCCCTCCAGGTGATGCGGGTTGGTCAGGTAGGCCTGGCGCAGCTCGGCCGACGCGCCGGTGAACTCACTGAGCACCAGAGCGCCGCCCAGGTCGCTGCGGCACGCCACGTACTCCTTGGCCACCAGGTTCATGCCGTCGCGCAGCGGGGTGACCAGCATGACGTCGGCGGCGACGAAGAACGCCACCAGATCCTCGCGCGGCACCGGCCGGTGCAGATAGTGCACCACCGGGTGGCCGACCTCGCCGTATTCACCGTTGATGTGGCCGACCTGGCGCTCGATGCCCTCGCGCATGGCCTTGTAGCTCTCCACCCGCTCCCGGCTGGGGGTGGCCAGCTGGACCAGCACGGTGTCCTCGCGGTTGATCCGCTCCTCGGCGAGCAGCTCGGAGAAGGCCTCCAGCCGCACATCGATGCCCTTGGTGTAGTCCAGGCGGTCCACACCCAGCAGGATCTTGCGGGGGTTGCCCAACTCCTGACGAATCTCGCGGGCACGCTGCCGGGTGCTCTTGCTGCGTGCCTTCTGGTCCAGGTCGGTGGAGTCGATCGAGATCGGGAACGCACCGACCTTGACGGTGCGGAACCCGACCTGCACCTCCCCGAACCGTGACCGCACCCCGACCGTCGCGCGGGAGGTGTTCGCGCCCACCAACCGGCGGGCCAGGATCAGGAAGTTCTGCGCGCCGCCCGGCAGATGGAACCCGACCAGGTCGGCGCCCAACAGACCCTCGGTGATCTCGGTACGCCACGGCATCTGCATGAACAGCTCGACGGGCGGGAACGGGATGTGCAGGAAGAACCCGATCGTCAGGTCGGGCCTGAGCATGCGCAGCATCTTGGGCACCAGCTGCAGCTGGTAGTCCTGCACCCACACCGTGGCTCCCTCGGCGGCGACGCGCGCGGTCGCCTCGGCGAAGCGCCGGTTCACCTCGACGTAGCGGTCCCACCATTCCCGGTGGTAGATCGGCTTGACGATGACGTCGTGGTACAGCGGCCACAGGGTGCCGTTGGAGAACCCCTCGTAGTACTTGGCGACGTCGTCGGCGCTGAGCCGGACCCGGACCAGCGACATCCCATCCTGCTCGATGGGCTCCTCGCTGGCGTTCGGATCGCCGGGCTCCTGGGGTACGCCGGGCCAGCCGATCCACGCGCCGTGGCGCCGGCGCAGCAGCGGCTCCAGAGCCGTCACGAGGCCGCCGGGGCTGCGCTTCCACTCGACGGTGCCGTCGGGTTTCTGAATCATGTCGATCGGCAGCCGGTTGGCCACCACGACGAAGTCCGCCGTCCCTGTGGACGGCGCAGGGGAGCCACCCGTGGAGCGGGCCTCGGGACCGCTCTGGGCGGTCATCAGGCGTCGAGCTTCGCCGGACCGATGCCGAGCATGGACAAGAAGACGCGGCATTCGTCGGCGTCGGTGGCGTAGGCGGCCACCACCCGGCGGGCCTGACGCTCGGTGCTGTCGGCGATGGGCTCGACGTCGCCGAGGTCGGCGGGATCAGATTTCGCAGGCATGGCACAACTGTAGCCAACCGGCAGGTGAGTGCTGGTGAGCAAGCCGCTCGGACGTAGTGTGCACAGCATGAGTGCCGCATCGGCGAACCATGAGCAGGTCACCTACGAGACCCTCGATGACGGGCGCATCGCGCGGATCTGGCTCAACCGGCCCGAGGCGCAGAACGCGCAGTCCCGAACCCTGTTGGTCCAACTCGACGAGGCGTTCGGCCGGGCCGAGGCCGACGACGAGGTCCGGGTGGTCATCCTCGCCGCCCGCGGAAAGAACTTCTCGGCAGGACACGATCTGGGCTCGGAGGCCGCGCTCGCCGAGCGCGCACCGGGCCCCGATCAGCACCCCAGCTTCCGGATCAACGGAGCCACCCGCGCGGCGGTGGCCGAGCGCACCTATCTGCAGGAGTGGCACTACTTCTTCGAGAACACGAGCCGGTGGCGCGATCTGCGCAAGATCACCATCGCCCAGGTGCAGGGCAACGCGATCTCGGCGGCGTTGATGCTGATCTGGGCATGCGATCTCATCGTGGCCGCCGACGACGCGAAGTTCAGCGACGTGGTGGCGGTGCGCATGGGCATGCCGGGTGTCGAGTACTACGCGCACCCCTGGGAATTCGGGGCCCGCAAGGCCAAGGAGCTGTTGCTGACCGGGGATTCGATCGAGGCCGACGAGGCCCACCGGCTGGGAATGGTCTCGAAGGTCTTCCCGCGTGCCGAGCTGGAGGACAAGACCCTCGACTTCGCCCGTCGCATCGCCGAGCGGCCGACGATGGCGGCGCTGCTCGTCAAGGACTCGGTGAACGCCGCCAGCGACGCGATGGGGTTCACCGAGGCGCTGCGCCACGCGTTCCACATCCACGAACTCGGCCATGCCCACTGGGCGGCCCACAACGAGAACCGGTATCCGATCGGCCTCCCGCCGGATGTTCCGGACTGGCGCACCCTCGGAGCGCCGAAGCCCGCTCGCCGCGACGAACCGTGACGTATAACTAGAACCTGTTCCAGTTGAACGGCTGAAGGGGTTCTCGTGCTGCTTTCGTTGTCGGGTCGGACGTATCTGGTCACCGGAGGTGGCAGCGGAATCGGCAAGGGTGCCGCGGCCGCCATCGTCGCTTCGGGTGGCAACACCGTCCTGGCCGGGCGCAATGCCGACAAGCTGGCCGCCGCGGCCGAGGAGATCGTCGGGCAGGCCGGAGACGGCGCAGGCGAGGTCATCTACGAACCCGCCGACGTGACCAACGAGGACGAGGCGGCGCGCCTGGTGGAAGCGGCGACCGCCTGGCACGGCCGGCTCGACGGCGTCGTGCACAGCGCCGGTGGCTCGGAGACAATCGGACCGATCACCCAGATCGACTCGGCGGCGTGGCGTAACACCGTCGACCTGAACATCAACGGCACGATGTACGTGCTCAAGCACGCCGCCCGCGAGATGGTGCGAAGCGGGGGAGGCTCGTTCATCGGGATCTCGTCGATCGCCTCGAGCAACACCCACCGCTGGTTCGGCGCCTACGGGCCCAGCAAGGCCGCCTTGGATCACCTGATGATGGTGGCCGCCGACGAGCTCGGTCCGTCGTCGGTGCGGGTGAACGGAATCCGGCCGGGTCTGACACGCACCGACATGGTGGCCCCGATCATGGAGTCGCCCGCGGTCAGCGACGACTACCGGGCGTGCACGCCGCTGCCGCGGGTCGGGGAGGTGGAGGACATCGCCAACCTGGCGGTGTTCCTGCTCAGTGACGCCGCCAGTTTCATCACCGGCCAGATCATCAACGTCGACGGCGGGCACGGGCTGCGCCGCGGGCCCGACCTGTCCGGAATGCTCGAGCCGCTGTTCGGCGCCGACGGATTGCGCGGAGTCGTGACCGGCTAGCGCGGGCTCGGCCTCTCGCCGCCGGCCTCCCATTCGGCGAGCGCGCCCAGTGCCGACCAGTCCAGGTCGCGGCCTCCGCCGGCCAGCAGAGTCAGGAAGCGGTCGCGCAACAGGCTGCCGATCGGTAGCGGCACCTCGAGTTGCTCACCGGCGGCCAGGACCAGGCGCACGTCTTTGAGCCCGAGGTGCGCGGCGAAGCCCGCCGGTTCGAACTCCCGGCGGGCCAGTAGCCCGCCGTAGGTCTGATAGGCCGGGGCCGCGAAGAGCGTCGAGGTCAGCAACTCCAGATACTGCTGCTTGTCGACGCCGGCCTTAGCTACCAAAGCCATTGCCTCGCCGAGCGATTCGATGACCGACGCGATCAGGAAGTTGCCGGAGAGCTTCACGAGGTTGGCTGTCTTCGGGTCCGGCGCGATGGCGAACGTGCGTTGCCCCACCGCGTCGAACACCGGCGAGAGATCCTGCACGACGGCGGGGTCTCCGGCAGCGACCACGAACAGCTTCGCGGCGGCGGCCGCTTCGGGCCGGCCGAACACCGGTGCGGACACGAAGTGCTGGCCGGCCTCGGCATGCGCGGCGGTCAACCGGTCTGCCAGCGCAACGCTGATGGTGCTCGACGAGACGTGAATCGCGCCCTGCGGCAGCGCGGCGAGGATACCGGCTTTGTCACCCTCGCCGAACGTCACTGATTCGACGGCCGGGTCATCGGCCAGCATCGAGATGACGACGTCGCCGGTGCAGGCGTCGGCGACCGTGGTGACCGCGGTCGCGCCGCGCTCCACGAGTGCCGCAGCCTTCTCGGGTGATCTGTTGTACGCCGTGACCTCGTGTCCGGCGGCCAGCAGGTTGGCCGCCATGCCCGCGCCCATGTTTCCCAGCCCGATGAATCCGATTCTCATGTCCTCAGCATGCCGTACCGGAGCGACCAGTCGCCGAGCGTGAACCTGTTGCGAAAATCTGCGCGACTTTTCGCAGCGGATTCACAGTGGACGAGACGAAGTAGGAGCGAAAGGGGGCCTGTGCGGGCGGGCACCAGGCGGACGGTGACCACGGTGTGGTGCCAGGGTGTGCACCGCTGAATCGGCACGGCTCGAGCAGCGGGAGCAAGAGAACCGAGAACTCGAGCCCCCTGAGGTTCCGAAACGAACGTCGACTCTCAGTGCGAGCCGTTGCTTCTGTCGACATCACTGACGCGGAAACTGCTGACGGGTCGGGCACTTCAGTGATCGTCAACAAGCCGTTCGTACGATCCGAAGATGCCAGCCATTCATCATCGTTTCGCGTCCGTGGACGGACAACGGCTGTTCTACCGCGAGGCGGGTCCGGGTGGAGCACCGGTCCTCGTGTTGCTGCACGGCTTTCCGGCCAGCTCTGCGATGTTCCGCAACGCAATGCAGTTGCTGGCGGATCGGTGGCATGTGATCGCCCCGGATCATCTCGGGTTCGGACTGTCCGATGCGCCGCCGGTCGGCGACTTCGATTACAGCTTCGATGCACTGACTGATCTGACCGCTGGACTCTTGCGACAACTCGGCGTTCCCCGCTATGCCCTGTACGTACACGATTATGGCGCACCGATCGGCTGGCGGCTCGCTCTGCGTGATCCGGACACGATCGCCGCAGTAATCAGTCAGAGCGGCAACGCCTATCAGGAAGGATTCCAACCCGGATTCTTTGGGACAATGTGGGCGTACTGGGCACAGCAGAACCCCCACACCGAGTCGGGTGTGCGTCGCGCGTTGACGTTGGAGATGACCCGATGGCAGTACGTGGCCGGTGTCGCGGATGAGTCTGTGGTCGACCCGCTGACGTGGATCACCGACCACGGCCTGCTGTCGCGCCCGGGGAATGACCTTGTACAACTCGCGTTGTTCCGCGACTACGCGAACAACCCGAAGTTGTATCCCGCTGTACACCAATACTTCCGAGATTCCCAGGTGCCACTCCTGGCCGTTTGGGGTCGTGACGATCCGATTTTCGGACCTCACGGTGCTGCGGCCTTCAAGGTGGATCTACCGAATGCCGAGGTCCATCTGCTCGACGGCGGCCACTTCCTCCTCGAGAGCGCGTGCGACGAGGTTGTCGAACTCATCCGCGCGTTTCTCATCGCCAACGTCTAGTGGATGTCCTTGTTGCGCGCACCGAAGTGCGTCTCCGGTGCGCGCAACCGTCAGATCGGGCTCGGCCGGCCGCTTAACGTAGTTCGGCCGCCTGCGCTCCCCACGACACGCTCGGCACGGCCTGGTGCGGACTAGCCGATCACCCTGCCGAGGAAGTCGCGGATGTACTCGCTGATCTCGGTGCCGTGGGTCTCCAGCGCGAAGTGGCCCGCATCGAGAAGGTGGTATTCGCCGTTGGGTAGGTCACGCTTGTAAGCCTCCGCGCCGGCGGCGCCGAAGATCTGGTCGTTGCGTCCCCACGTCACCAGCAGGGGTGGTTGGTGGGTGCGGAAGTACTCCTGGAACTTCGGGTAGCCGTCGAGGTTGAACTGGTAGTCCCAGAACATCTGCAGCTGGATCTCGTCGTTGCCTTTCCGATCCAGGCCTGCCTGGTCCAGCTGCCACGTTTCGGGCGCGATGAGTTCGAGCCGGTCGGCGGGCACGCCGTGGGTGTACTGCCAGTGGGTCTTGGTACCGGTGAGGTATTCGCGGACGCTGCGCTCGTTGGCGGCGCGGTCTTTCGCGTGGGCGAACAGGATGTCCCAGAAAGGGGTGAATCCCTCCATGTAGGCGTTGCCGCTCTGCGTGATGATTGCGGTGATTCGCTCGGGGCTCGCACTGGCGATTCGCAGTCCTATGGGTGCCCCGTAGTCATGGATGTAGATGGCGAAGCGGTCCAGTCCAAGGCGGGCAATCAACTTCTCGGTGACGTCGGTGAGGTTGTCGAAGCTGTAGTCGAATTCGTGGATGGTCGGCATCGACGACTGGCCGTAGCCGATGTGGTCGGGAGCGATCAGGTGGTAGGAGTCGGCCAATGAGGTGATGAGGTTGCGGAACATGTGCGAGCTGGACGGGAAGCCGTGCAACAACAGCAGTGTAGGATTCGAGGCATCACCTGCCTCGCGATAGAAGACGTCGAGTCCGTCGATGGCAGCAGTGCGGTAGCGGGTAATCGTCATGGAAAGGCTCCTTCCGGGATTGGCGATTGTGAAGCTATCCGGACGGTGTTGATGACCACTTGACGAACAGTGGAATCGTTGTCGCGCAGGGTTATACCGCTGGACGGCAGGTCTCCGCCGCGATCTCATCGAGAAGGTTCTGGGCGCGTTGTGCGAACAGATGCGCTTCTCGGTGGATCGAGGTCGAGCGTGCGGTTTGCGCTGCGGCACGGACCTGGCCGGGGGGCGCTCCGCGGGCCTGGAGCAGACGAGCACGCATGAGTAGCAGCAGCCCCTCCGGATACCGTTGGCCGAAGGCGTTCATACAGTGCTCGGCGCGGTCGAGTGCGCCGGCAGCGGAGTCGTAACAGCCTGCCCTCGTCCACATTTCGCCAAGCAGGATGTACCCGGTTGACACGCACGACCGTGGCGGGTCGAGCAGGTTGGTGACGATGAGTTCTTCAGCGTTCGCGGCGGACCGCGCGGGGCTGTCACCGGTCATCGCTTCGGCCCAGTGGAGGGCCAACCGCTGGTAGGTCCCGAGAAACGTGAAGTTGAAGCCGGGGTCCACTGCGATGCCCTGGTGGGCGGCGTTCATCGCTGCGTGCGGATCGCCGGTCAGCACCGCTATGCGGCACGAGAAGGTCGCGCACACCGTGATCAGATAGGGTGCCCGCCCGGCAGCCGCCGCCATCACGTCGAGGAATACTCGGGCGGCCGCGGCATCACCGTGCAGTGCCGTCGTTTCGGCGAGCATCCCGGCCATCAACCACTGGAGTTCGTGCTGTACCGGGTCGCTAGGGTCCCGGGAAAGGTCCTCCTGCAGTGAGTCCTTGGACCGCTGAAGGTATCGGAACGCCTCTCCGATGTTGCCCGCATTCCACTGCTGAATACCCCAGGCCTGGAAACCATAGGATCGAACGACGGGATCGGCGGAAGCCGAGCCTCGTTCGAGTAGACGCTGCGCTAGCGGCCGGCTGACTTCGAGCTCGATAGCCTGCGCATGAGCCGCCCACCGCGAGTACAGGAGACCGCCGGCTTCTCGTTCGCGCCCCAGCGACATGGCCAGATGCTCCGCCCGCTCCAGCAGTTCCATCAGTCCCGACGAGCCGTACATCGACTGCATGCCGACCAGTGCGATGAGGTGCGCGAGGGCCTCGGCCTCCAGTTCTGTCCTGCCGGCGCGCCGTGACATCTTCACGGCGGCGTCAAGAGTCTGCTCGGCCGCTTCGAATGCACACTTGGCCATCATCCGTTGCCCGGCGCGTATCAGCGCCTGAGCCGTCCTCTCCGGTGCCGCGCGCGGCCCAGCGGAACACAGGTGATGTGCGAGTTTCTCGTCGACGGAATCGCTTGGTGAGCAGCATGTTTCGAGCGCGCAGGCTATCTGGTAATGCAGGCCGGTCGACTGATGTGATGACGCGAGGCCGATCACGGCCTCGCGCACGAGATCGTGGACGAACCGGATTTCGAACGCATCGTTGGTTGCGGTGAGAATGCCGAGACGGTCGAGCGGCTCAAGGCGATCCAAACAGTGATCAATGTCGAGTCCGCATGCGTGGGCCAGTACGTTGACATCGACTGTGCTTCCGATCAATGCTGCCGTGATCAGCAGTGCCTTGCCATCGTCGTCGTTGACCACCCCGGCGATCCGATCGAGTACGACGTCGCGCACCGTCGCGGGAACTCCGACGGCGGCGCCGCAGTCCCCGTCGTGCACGAGCAACCGCGTCAGCTCCTGCACGAAGAACGGATTTCCCGCGGTTCGCCGGTAGATGTCGTCGACCGTGTCCGCGTCGGGCTCGCGGTGCGTTTCGATCGCGATCAGTTCGGCGGCCTCGACAGGGGCCAGAGGGGCTAGCCGGATCCGTCTCACGCCCGGTACGCGGCTGGCGGCGGCCAGCATGCGGGTCAGGTCGCCGCGCGGCGCCGGCGCGCGGTCGCGGAAGCTGCCTACGAGCGCCACACCCCTGGGTAGTCGGGCAGCGAGGTGGGCGAACAGCTCCAGGGAGCACAGATCGGCCCAGTGCAGATCGTCGATGGTGAGCACCGTCGGCCGCTCGGTGGAGACCTCGGCGATCAGTGCGGTCGCCCGTTCGAACAGGTGGAACCGGACGTCGCTGCCAAGGGTGTGTGGCGGAGTCTCGGCTTCCGCCGCGTTGAGCAAGCGGCCGATCGGCCCGTGCCGCCAGTCTCGCTGCCGCCGCTCGGGCAGATGGTCCAACATCAACGCGAGCACCTGCACCCACGGCCACATCGCCGGCGTGCCCTCCGACGGCGGGCAGTTGCCCCATGCAACCACGGCGCGGTCGCACGCCGCGGTGCTGATCTCCTCACAGAACCGGGTCTTGCCGATTCCCGGCTCGCCCTCGACGAGGACGAGCGCGGTGTCCCCATCGACGGCCGCTTGGAGCGCCGTCGTCGCGATCGCCATCTCGTGAACGCGGCCAACGAAAGCCGCCTCGCGGAAGGACGGTGTGTCAGGAGGCGGCGTTGCGGTCGACGGCCCTGTGGGCGGTACCGCTACCTGCGGTTGCTGAGTAAGGACACGCTGGTGCGCGCGTTGCAGAGCTTGCCCCGGATCGACTCCCAGTTCGTCGGCGAGCCGATTGCGCATGTCGCGATACAGCCGGAGCGCCTCGGCTTGTTGTCCGCAACTGCCCAACACCGAGATCAGCGCGGCGTGGACGGGTTCGTGCAGGGGTGCCATGGCCGCGGCGATGCGCAGCGGTGCCAGGATCCGCAGAGCGGCCCCGAGTGACACGGCCACGTCGGCCGCTGTCACGCAGACGTCGAGGAACTCCGCGTTGATCGCTGTGAAGATGTCGGTCGCTGACAGCCCGTGGTCGAGACCGTTGCCGGCAGCACCCTTCCACAGCGCGAGCGCCCGCTCGTAGTGCAGCAGCGCGATGTCACGTCGATCGTCGGCCACCGCGCGCGTGGCGTCGGCGACCCGGGTGTGGAACTCCTCGATGTCGACGACTGCGGGTCCGGAGACGAACAGGTAGCCATTGCCGCGGCGCATCAGGTGACTTCCTGGGCTGCGCGCGGGCAGCGCGGGTTCGAAGACGCGTCTCAGCGCGCCGACATATTTGTGAATCACGTTGAGCGCGCTCTGGGGTGCGTCGTCGTCCCAGATCAGATCGATCAGGTGGCTGGTGGGTACCGGATGCCCCGTACGCGCCAGGAGCACGGCGAGCAGGCACGCCTGCTGGTGGGGGCCGACGTCGAGTTCACGGTGTCCGCGCCACACACGTAACGGCCCGAGGATCTGTACCCGCAGGACGTCGTCACGCTCGGCAATGGCGGACGGAGTGGCCAGACCATCCATCAGCAGAACTCCCGCCGTGCGGACGCTTGCGCTCAGTGCCGGATGGCAATTCGCTGTAGCGACACTACAGTCACTTTACCGATTGGTCAATCGATAAAGTGACTGTCTTGTCACTATCACGGACTACCATCGGGGCCGAGATGACTACAGATCCAGGACGTCCATGACCGACGTTGCGCCTCAACGGCGCACGCGACGCGACGAATATGCCGAGCAGACCCGTCAGGCCGTCGTGGACGCCGCCCGTCGGCTCTTTGCCGACCGGGGCTATCTCGCCACCACGGTCAATGAGATCGCCGCGGCAAGTCGCGTCTCGCCGGGAACGGTGTATCAGCAGTGCGGTGGAAAACAGGGCTTGCTGCACACGTTGATGGATACGTGGACCACGTCGGACCTGGTGCAGGGCACCCTCGATCAAGTAAACGACACGACCACTCTCGACGAACTGCTCGACGTGCTGTCCCACTCGTATCTGGAGTTCTGGCGTCGGTATGACGACATCGTTCAGCTTGTGCTGGCCACCGCCGCTCACGACGGCAGCGCCGCCGGCTCGCTCGCAGAAGCCACAGTGCGCCACCGCAGCGCGCTGCATGCGATCGCGGGCGTGGCTCGCAGGTACATCGTCCTGCCGGACGACTTCACCGACGACGACTTCGCCGACCTCACCCTGTATCACTATGGGCCGCACAACGGCTTTCACTTCACGGTCACGGTGCTGGGCTGGTCGCAAGATCGTGCGCAGCGATTCCTGCGAGCGCAGTTCTCGTCCTCACTGCATCAGATCGCCCTCGGAGGCAACTGAGCCGCTCGGTGTCGGCGGCGCCATGCACTCGCCGTCCACTGACGGTCAAGAGAGCGCCAATAGCGTCCGGGGTACCTCGAGTACCTCGACAGACAGGACGCTGACCATGACCGATGTCGTCTTCATCCACGGACTGTGGGTCGCCCACTCCGCCTGGCAACCGTGGATCGACCAGTTCGCGGCCCAGGGAATTCGCGCGATTGCACCGCCTTGGCCCGGGGAAGACCCAACACCGGCCGCTTCCCGGGAGAACGGGCAAGCACAGGCCGGGTTCGGCCTTGCCGAGGTGACCAATCATTTCGCGGACATTCTGGGCGAGCTGGACCGGCCAGCAGTGGTCATCGGCCATTCGTTCGGGGGCCTGATCGCCCAGAAGCTACTCGGTCAGCGTCTGGCGTCTGCCGCCGTCGCGATCAATCCGGCCCCGATCAAGGGCGTGCGAGCATTGCCCATTGCGCAGCTGCGCTCCGCGTTCCCGGTACTGCGCAACCCGGCCAACAGTGGAAAGGCCAAGGCCCTGACGCGATCACAATGGCGTTACGGCTTCGGCAATGCCCTGTCCCCGCAGGAATCGGACACGCTGTGGGAGCAGTGGAGTATCCCCTCTCCGTGCAAGCCGCTCTTCGAGATCGGCGTCGCGAACTTCGCGCCGAAGTCACCCGCCAAGGTCGACGTGACCGACACCGAGCGCGGCCCACTGCTCATCACCGGCGGGACTGCGGACCACACCGTGCCGCTGGCCACGGCGAAAGGTGCGTACCGCCGATATCGAAAGACATTTGGCATCACAGATTTCCACGAGTTCGACGGGCGCGGCCATTCGTTGACCATCGATCACGGCTGGCGCGACGTCGCCGACGTCGCGCTGGCCTGGCTGGGCCACCGCGCTGTCGTGTGATGACAGATCGAGTTCGGCCAATGCCGGCGCCATTGAGCAAGCCTGACCGCCATCGTTCTTCACAGGATCCTTCCGCGCCGCCCAGAGCAGCCAGGGCATGCTCGGGTTCCATCGACGCAAGCGCCGCCGCACACCCTGCCTCGCATCACTTCGCGACCGCTGGGTCGCGCTGGAGACGGAGGGTCAGCGGCGACGTCGAAATCCCCGGTCAGGCGGGCCCTTCGCCGACACTCAGCTCCGCACCGCCATGTTCGTTGCCGTCATCTCAGAGGCACGGCGAACCGCATTGACGATGCCCTGATAGCCGGTGCACCGGCAGAAGTTCCCGGACAGGCCCTCGCGGATCTCCTCGTCGGTGGGAGACGGATTGTCGCGCAGCAGTGCGGTGATACTGGTGACGAATCCGGGTGTGCAGAAGCCGCATTGAAGTCCGTGGCATTCACGCAGCGCGGACTGCACGGGCGACAGCTCGCCGGATTCGTCGGCGATCCCTTCGACGGTGGTGACGTCCTGCCCCTCGGCCTGTACCGCGAAGATCAGGCATGCCCGCACCGCCTGGCCGTCGAGCAGCACGGTGCAGGCGCCGCAGGCGCCGTGTTCACAGCCCAGGTGGGTTCCTGTCAGACCGCACTTCTCGCGCAGGAAGTCCGCCAGTGTCAGCCTCGGTTCCACGATATGGCGAACCCGCTTGCCGTTGACGGCGATTTCGACCGGTGTCTCGTACATCGTCACTCTTTCTCGTTCGCCTCTGCCACGGCTTCGCAGAGCGCCCGCGCCAGCATCGTCGCGCCGACTCGGGCCCGGTAGGCCGAGGACCCCTGCAGATCGGCGGGAATGTCCTGGATTGCCGCCATGGTCGCCCTGGCGACCTCGAGCGCGGCGTCCCCGTCGAGGTCGCTCACCGTCCGGCCGACGAGAGCGTCTTCAGCGACGGTGCCGCGCAGTGGCGTCGAACCCAGACCGAGCAGACCCACCCCGCACCGACTCACCCGGTCGTCAGCGTCGACCTGGATCGCCGCGACGGCACCGGCGATCGCGAAGTCGCCGTGTCGGCGCGCGAATTCATGTACGGCGAAGCCGCTGCGTGCCTCCCACACCGGGAACCGGACCGCAGTGAGGATCTCGTCGGAGGCCAGCGAGGTCTCCCACAAGCCGGTGAAGAACTCAGCAGCCGGGATGGTCCGGGGGCCGCGTGCGGAATGCGCCTCCATGTCCGCGTCGAGCGCCAGCGCCACTGCGGCATATTCCGCAGCCGGGTCGGCGTGGGCGATCGCGCCACCGAGCGTGCCGCGGGTGCGGATCTGGAAGTGTCCGATGTGCGGGGTGACCATCGTCAACAGCGGGACAGAGTCGGCGACCTCGTCGTCCATCCCGACCAGCGCGTGCGAGGTGGTCGCGCCGACGCGCACCGCGCCGTCGTCGAGATCGATGCCGCACAGCTCGTCGAGACGGGAGATGTCGATGAGAGCGTCGAAGTGCGTCAACCGCATCGCCAGCATCGGTACCAGGCTCTGGCCACCGGCCAACACCTTGGCGTCGTCACCGAATTCGGCGAGCATGTCGGCGGCCTCCTTCACCGACTCGGGCCGGTGGTAGGCGAACGGGGCGGCCTTCATGAGGTGAGCCGCGACAGCGCGGCCAGCAGCTCGTCGATCGCGGGTGGCACGTGGGGACTGCGACGGCGCCGGCCGATCAGGATGCCGGCGGCCAGGCCGCCGGCCAGCGCAGCGACGACGGGCGCGTACCTCTTGGCGATCGGCAGCGCCACCACTTTCACCAGGTCGACCGAGTCGTCGGAGCTGGGTGCGGCCGCAGCGGTGGCCTGCTCCGCGGTGGCGGCCGTGGTCGCCGACTGTGGCGCGGCGACACCGTCCTGCAGGTCGGCTTCCAGCCGCTTGGCGAACTGCGCGATCAGATTGCCGGCGACGTCGGCGAGCACGCCGCGGCCGAACTGGGCCGCCTTGCCCGAGATCGTCAGGTCGGTGGTGATGACCACCCCGGTGACGTCACCTTCGTCCTTCAGCTGTGCGGTGACCAGCGCGGCGGCGTTGCCGCTGCCCCGGGTCTCTTTGCCGTTCGCCCTGATGACCACCCGTTGCGCGGACTCGTCCTTCTCGGTGAACGTGGCCTCGCCCTGGTAGGACACCGTGATCGGGCCGACCTTGACCTTCACCGCCCCGGTGAAGTCGTCACCATCGACCGACAGCAGCTGCGCGCCCGGGATGCAGGGTGCGACACGCTTCACGTCGGTCAGCACCGTCCACGCGGTCGTGGAGGGAACCGGGACACGAAACTCGTTGACCAACTCCATGATCACTCCGCTCTGGCGCTAGTTCGCCGCTTGTTCGATGGCCTCGACGATGGCTGCCGGGGAGGCCGGGAGGGTGGTGATCGTCGCGCCCAGCGGCGCCAGCGCATCGTTGATCGCGTTGATCACCGCGGGTGTGGAACCGATCGCGCCGCCCTCGCCGCAGCCCTTGTAGCCACCGACACCCGGGCCGGGAATCTCGACGTGCCCGTACTCGATCGGCGGAACCTCGGTGGCGGTGGGCAGCAGGTAGTCGACGAACGTCGACGACAGCGGATTGCCGTCAGCGTCGTAGGACATCTGCTCCAGCAGCGCACCGCCGATGCCCTGTACGGTGCCGCCGGCGATCTGCCCCTCGACCACGTTCGGATTGATCATGGGGCCGACGTCCTCGCTGACGATATAGCGCGTCAGCGTCACGTGACCGGTCTCGACGTCGACCTCGCAGGTGCACGCGTGGGTGGCGTTGGCCCAGTGGATCGGCGCGGTGGGGGGAGAGGTGAACCGCGCTGTCGCCTCCAGCGACGCCGACATCCCGGGCGGCAGCTGCTGGGGCTCGTAATAGGCCCGGTAGGCGAGGTCGGCGAAGCTGACTGACGTGCCGGGATCCTCGCGGACAAGTGCTCTGGACCCGGACAGTTCCACGGCGGACTCCTCGACGCCCAGCCTCGACGCGGCCATCGCGACGATCTGCCTGCGCAGGATCGTGCCTGCTTCGTGCACCGCCCCGGCGGTCATCGGTCCGCTGCGACTGCCCTGGGTGCCCGCGCCGTACGGAGTGACGGCGGTGTCACCCTGGATGGTGGCGACGTCGTGGATGTCGGCACCGAGCGCGTCGGCGGTCAACTGCACGACCGTCGTCTCGATGCTGTTGCCCGTCGAACCGCCGTTGACGTAGACGTTGATCTTGCCCGTCGACTCCATCCGGATGGTGGCGCCCTCGGAGGCGAGGTGGCCGGTGGCGGCGCCGGTCGGCTCGATGTAGGCCGAGTAGCCCAGGCCGAGGTAGCGGCCCTGGGCCAGCGCTTCGGCCTGCATCGCGCGGAAACCCTCGTGGTCGAGGATCTTCACCGCCTGCTCCAGGGTGTCCGCCGGCGCGACGTGGTCGTAGGGCATGCCGTTCGGATTGAAATAGGGCATCTCGTCGCCGCGCAGGATGTTGCGGCGCCGCAACTCGAGCGGGTCCAGACCCATCTGGCGGGCGGCGATGTCGAGAAGGATTTCCCGCGTGAGGGTTTCGTACTGCCACGGGCCCCGGTAGGCCGCCAGGCCCGCGGTGTTGGAGAACACCGTCTTGTAGTTGAAGCTGGCCTTCGGAACCCGGTAGGGGCCGGGGAAGAACATCCCGATCGCCGCGGTGGTGAGAACGGGATACGGCGTGGGGTAGGCGCCGACGTCCTGGAGGAAGTCGATGTCGGCGGCCAGGATGGTGCCGTCCTCGTCGAACGCCATCCGTACGTCGCCGTCGACGTGGCGCGCCTGACCGGCCGTCATCAGGTTCTCCCGGCGGTCCTCGATCCACTTCAATGGCGCCGAGACGCGACGGGCGGCCAGCAGCACGCACATGTCCTCGCGCATCGGCACGACCTTCTGACCGAAGCCGCCGCCGGTGTCGCGCATGATCACCCGCACCCGCTGGGCCGGGATACCCAGCAGGCGCGCGGCGAAGGCACGCAGCTCGTGCGGGGTCTGGGTGGACGCCCAGACGGTCAGATCACCGGAAGCGGCCTGCCAGTCCACCACCATCCCGCGGGTCTCGATCGGGACCGGCGCGTGGATCTGCTGGTAGATGTGCGCCGAGGCGACGTGCGCGGCCCCGGAGAAGGTCTCCTCGTCCGGCGGTGCCCCACCCATTCCGCCGGCCACGTTGTCCGGATAGGCCTCGTGCACGACGGGCGCCCCGGCAGCCGACCCGCCCACGGCGCGGGTGAAATCCGCGACGGCGGGCAGCGGTTCGTAGTCGACGTCGATGAGCTCGATGGCGTCCTCGGCCAGGTAGCGGCTCTCGGCGATCACCAGTGCCAGCGGGTCGCCGACGAAGCGCACCTCGTCCTCGGCCAGCGGTGGTCGCGGGGTGTCCGGGATGTCCTTGCCGGCCACCGCGTGCCACGCCTCCCGGACGTCGGGGTTCAGGTCGGCGGCGGTGAACACCGCGTGCACGCCGGGCAGGGCGAGCGCGGCCGAGGCGTCGAATCCGCGGATTCTGGCGCGGGCGAACGGGCTGCGGACGAAGCAGGCGTGCAGCATGCCGGGACGGCTGATGTCGTCGACGAACGAGCCGTGACCGGTGAGAAGCCGGCTGTCCTCGACGCGCTCGACCCGTCGGCCGGCGTAGCGCGCGGTGATGGTGCCGGTGTCGGTGTGGATGGCGGTGTCGGTCAGTTCGATCACTCCCCTCTGCACTTGGAGAGTGACGTTATCGTATTCGAGAGAGACATTTCCACCATGAATGTCTCATCGCTGTTCAGGCGTCGTGGTGGATGCGTCCGCCCAGCTCAGTGAGCGGTCGGCCACCGCCGCCCCAGCGCCGGGCGATGATCTCGGCGGCGATCGACACCGCGGTCTCCTCCGGTGTCCGCGCCCCGAGGTCCAACCCGATCGGGCTGGACAGCCTGGCGAGTTCGGCATCGGACAGTCCCGCTTCGCGCAGTCGGCGCAGCCGGTCCCGGTGGGTGCGCCGCGATCCCATCACCCCGATGTAGCCCACGTCGGGTAGCCGCAGCGCGACCTGCAGGACGGGAACGTCGAACTTGGGATCGTGGGTCAGCACGCAGATCGCGGTACGGTCGTCGATCGAGCCCTGTTGCGCCTGTTCGGCCAGATAACGGTCGGGCCAGTCGACGACGACCTCTTCCGCGGCGGGGAATCGGGCGGCCGTGGCGAACACCGGCCGGGCGTCGCAGACGGTGACCCGGTAACCCAGCAACGCGGCTTGGCGGGCCAGCGCAGCGGCGAAGTCGATGGCTCCGAAGACGAGCATTCTCGGCGGGGGAGCGTGGCTGGCGACGAAGACCTCCATGCCGGCCTCCTGGCGCTGGCCGTCGGGGCCGTAGGTCAGGACCGCCGACCGGCCGGCGGCCAGTAGTCCGCGCGCGTCGTCGGCGACTGCGGCGTCGGCGCGCGCCGACCCGAGGGTGCCCAGGGTCGAATCGGCGCCGACCACCAGCCGCGCACCCACCCGGGCGGAGTCGGGATGGGCGACGATCGTGGCGACCGCGACCGCACGGTGTGCGGCGATGTCGTCGGCGACGGCCTGAAGGTGTGGAAACGTCTCCCGCGACACCGCTTCGGTGAACACGTCGATGGTGCCGCCACAGGTCAACCCGACTGCGAACGCGTCGTCGTCGCTGACGCCGTAGCGCTGCAACTCGGGCCGTCCACTGGCGACCACGTCGGCGGCGAGTTCGTACACCGCCGCCTCGACACAGCCGCCGGACACCGAGCCGGCGACGGTGCCGTCCGGGGACACCACCATCGCCGCTCCCGGCGGTCGGGGTGCCGATTTCATCGTGCGCACGACGGTCGACAGCCCGGCCGTGCCGCCGGCCCGCCAGACGGCGAGCAGCTCGTCGAGTACGTCGCGCACCTGCGCAGTGTATGCCTAGGCTGGCTTCATGAACCTGGGGCGACGCATCGTTGTGCTGTGCGGCATGGTTATTGGCGGGCTGGCGGCCGCGCCCCTGTCGGCCGCCCAGGTGCCGCCGGTGTCGGATGCGGCGCGCGCGGTGGGGTTCATCGACGTGCGCAGCGTCGTGCCCGACGCGGTCGTCGATCTGCGCTACGCCACCTCCGCCAACTTCGTCGGGGCGCCGCTGTACCCGGCCGGGGCCCGCTGCCTGGTGCACGAATCGCTGGCCGCCGGACTCCGCACGGCCGCGGCGGTGGTGCGCCGGGGCGGCGAGCGGCTGGTGTTCTGGGACTGTTACCGGCCGCATTCGGTCCAGGTGACGATGTTCGAGGTGGTTCCCAATCCCGCCTGGGTGGCCCGCCCGGGCCCCTATTCGAAGAGTCACGAGACGGGCCGGTCGGTGGACGTCACGCTGGCCGACGCGACGGGTCTGGTCGACATGGGCACCGGTTTCGACGACTTCACGCCGCGCAGCCATGCCGACGCCAGCGACGGCGTGAGCCCGGCTGCCCGGGCCAACCGGGTCCGCCTGCGTGAGGCGATGGAAGCCGGCGGGTTCACCGTGTACTCGGGCGAATGGTGGCATTTCGACGGTCCCGGGGCCGCAGTGCAGCGCCCGATCGTCGATGTTCCGGTGGTTTGAGTGCTTCCATGGAGGTATGCGCACAATCATCGCCGCGACCGTGCTGGTGGCTGTGGCGTTGTCGGGGGGATGCAGCACCGTCGACGAGCCGGACTCGCTCGTCGACGAAGCCGGGTACCACGTTCGTGACAACGCCGTCTACTATCTGAATCCGTTTCCCGGCAAGGCTTTCGAGATCGACGATGCCGACGCCGCCAGCTTCGACATCATCGACCGGACCTACGCGCGCGACAGCGGCCAGGTCTACATCAACGGCTATCCGCTGCCGGGGGCGCAGCCGGGGTCGTTCGAGCTGCTGGAGCGGCCCGGATTCGCCAAGGACAGCCGGCGGGTCTACCAGCACGACCAGCCGATCAGCACCGATCCGGGGCATTTCGAACTGCTCCCCGGTGGCCTGAGTAAAGACAGCTCGCGGGTCTACGCACCCGACGGTGCGGTGCTGTCCCATGACCCGGCCGAGTTCGAGATCGTCTCCGATGAGGACGACTACCTGTTCGCCGAAGACGGCGGCTCGGTGTACGTGAACAACCGGCCCATCCGGGGAGCCTCGCCGTCGACATTCGAGGTGCTGTCCGGTGGTTACTCCCGCGACGCCGAGCACGCGTTCTATTTCGACCGGCAGATCACCGATGCCGACGTGGCAAGCTTCCGGGTGATCGAAGGGCCGTATGCCGTTGATTCGCAACGTGTTTACTGGATGGGCGAAGTGATCGCGGGTGCCGATCCGGCGAGCTTCGAGGTGCTCAACGCCAACTTCGAATGCTCAGCGGACACCCGTCACGCGTTCTATCGGCAGACGACCATCCCCGGGGCGCGTCCGGCGACGTTCCCGCCGGACAGCGAAGTGGTCGGCTGCTCGCCGGCGTCGATATCGTTCGCCGACTGAGCCACTCAGATCTTGGTCAGGTCGGTACGCATCAGCATGATGTTGTAGTCCGACCACAGCGACAGGTTCCAGTACAGGTCCGAGCCGGTGCCGACCGTCGACGGCGACCACGGATGCATCATCGGGGCGTAGATACCGCCGGACTGCTGGGTGATCAGCACCGTCGCGTCCGACCACTCGCCCTGCGGGGTGTCGGATGTGCGGATGACCACGTTGTTGAACTGATCGCCGTACATGACGACGTACTTCTCCAGGTAGTCGTTGTACTGCACGGACATCTCACTGACCGTGTAACCCGGTTTCGTCGACCCGCACGCCCCGCCTGATTTGCCGATGATGGCCGACGCCGAGGACGGACTGTTCTTCACCCACTTGGCCGAGCTGGATCCGAACCAGCCCGACGACGCCTTCTTGTAGTACTCGTATTTGTCGGCGTCGAGGATGTTCTCCGGTGTCACCCGGGCCAGGTACGCCGCACCCTGCCGGCCGTTGGGCGTGCCGTACATGTATACGTAGCCGTCGTCGCCCTTGACGAACGCCGACTGCTGGAAGTTCTTGTTGCCGCTGAAGATCGAGTTGTAGCGGACACTTTCCGGGGCGACGGTGAAGTTCTCGCCGTTGTCGGTGGAGTAGGCGATCGCCGAGTAGTTCGTGCTCCAGCGGCCCGCCGAGCCCCAGTTCGACACCGACATGAAGCTTACGTACTGGATGGTGCCGAACGGCGTCTCCTCGGTCACCTCGGTGGGCAGCGAGACTCCCGCCGTGGGGATCAGCGTCACCGAGTTGGGCAGCCACGACGGCCGGTTGATGATGGGCCGCGCCTGGGTCGGGCCGTCGAGCGGGGCGCCACCGAACATGTTGCCGTTGAACCATTCCCCGTCCGGGATGGTCATGCCGTCGGAGAGATCGTCGTCGGAGCTGCGGAACAGCGAGTTGTAGATGTGGCGGCCGGTCATGTTCGCGCTCCCGAAGGAGTCGCCGACGGCGATGAGGATCTGGTGCTCGTTCCACGGGGTGCTGGGATCGTCGACCATCCCGTTGTCCCACATCGTGCCGACGTCGGTGCCGTAGATGTCGAACCGGATGTTGGTGTTGGCCTCGGTCGAATCGCTGTAGATGTAGGGGCCGGTGACCCAGCTGACGAAGTTCGTCGACGCACTGAGCTGAGGGTTCAGGAACGGCGAGTAGGGCGTCAGCGCGGCGGCTGCGGCGGGGTCCGCCGCCAGGGTGGCCGCCGGGTCGGCGGTCAGGGCCAGGCTGGTGGGGGCCGCGGCAACGCGGCGGGCGAGCTGATCGGCGCTGCGCGCGGCGAACAGGGTCTCCAACTCGCGGCGCGCGAACGACAGCAGGGCCCACATGAACGGCGGTTGCGGAGCGCTGCCGGGATCCGGCGCGGCCTGTTGCCGGGCCCAGTCGATCATGCTGTTCACCACGTTCACCACGGCGGTGACGACGGTGTACTTCTTCGGTTCGACCGGCTGGGTCAGGGACTTGGTCGTGGTCGTGGTCGTCGCGGCGGCCAGCGTGCTGGCGTTGGCGAACACCGCGACCTTGCCGGTCTCCTTGGGCGCCTGGGCCGGATCGTCGACCGCGGAGGAGGATTCCGCGCCGGTCGTCTCCGCTTGGGCTGCGGCGGTGTCGCTGGCCGCCTCGGAAGGCTGCTTCGTGGCGGTGTCGACGGGTTCGGCGGTACCGCGGTCGGATTTGTGGGCCGCCTCCGCGGACAGCTCCGGATCAGGCTCGGTCGTCTCGTCGGGGTCTGCATCCTGCGTGGGGTCCTCGGCGTCGGCGCCCCCCTGGGGCGCTTCGTCGGTGGGCTCCTCTGCGGCTTCACCGTCGGAGATGTCCCCGGCCGTGTCGCCGTCGTCGCCGTCAGCGTCGTCGCCGTCAGCGTCGTCACCGTCCACGCCGAGATCGATGTCCTCGGCCTCGTCGTCGCCGGCGTCACCCTCGTCGGCGTCGGACCCGTCCGTATCGCCGTCGCCACTGTCATCCCGGGACGTGCCGGCCGTGGGGCCGCTCGAACCCGAGGACGAACTCTCCGAGGCGGCGTTCTCCGATGTTGCTGACGAGGACTCCGAGGACTCCGCAGAACCGCGGGAATCCGTGTCGTCGGCCCAGGCAACTCCCTGGCCTGCGAAGACTGCCGTTCCGACGCCCAGGGCGACGGCTAGACCGCCGACCCGCCCGACGTATGCTGCGCCACCCATGAAACCCCTTCGAACCAGCCCAGATCGACCCCCGTCGTCGGGACCATTGAAGCGTATCCGCGCGGAGGCGGCCAGCAAAAAGTCAAAACGTCACAACATTCACTTCGTTACCGTGACCATGCGCGTTCGGGGGAACACAGCGGGCATCGGGAGGTAGCCGGCAAACCCGTTCGCCGCACTCACTCGACCCGTTCGAGCGCCTTCTCGTACAGGTCGACCGCGTCGGCGATACCGTCACCGACCCACGCGTCGACAAATCCGACCTGGTCGGCGACCAACTGCACACGCTGCAGCCACAGTTCGAAATCGCCGTCGCGGCGCAGCGCGTCGATCTGCTCGACCGATCCCTGGATCAGGATGAAGCCACCGAGTTCGATGCTTTGCGGCTTGAGCACCACGCGGTCGAACCGCTCGATCCGGTTCTGCGCCTGCAGCCCGCCGAGATACTCCTGCGTCTCGATCAGCAGGTCGAGCGCCTTGCGCTCACGTCCGCGCGTCGGCACACCCCATGCGATCCACAACCCGGTCTCGGCCATGGGGACACGCTACTGTCTGGAGCCCCCTGTCAGGATTGAACTGACGACCGCTCGCTTACAAGGCGAGTGCTCTACCACTGAGCTAAGGAGGCCTGGCGGGGCCAAGCCTATCGGCTCGCTAGTCCGCGTCGATAATCCGTTGCGAGGTCACCGGGCGGGAGACCGGCCGGCTGCGCGGCCGCCTGCCGGGGAACGGGATACGGTCGGCGATGTTGCTCAGCGGGTTGACCACCTGGCTGAGCACGATCACCGCTTCACGCAGCGCCTCGATCGTCGGTTCCAGCGCCTCCAACCCGGGGGCCAGTCGGTTCAGCGTGTCGGCGACATCGGCGAGCTGTTCGAGCGGGCCGTTGCGGGCGGTCAGCTTGTCGATCAGCCCGTCCTCGGCCAGCAGGCGGTCGGCCAGCCCGTCCTCGGCCAGCACGCGTTCCACCAGCCCTTCCTCGTCCAGCAGCTGGTCGACCAGACCGCCCGGCTCGATGGCCCGCATCAGCCCGCCGTCGTCCTGGGTGAGCCGGTCGAGCACTCCGCCCGGGGCGGTGAGCCGGTCGACGACGCCGCCCGGTTTCAGCAGCCGGTCCAGTGCGCCGTCGGGTGCCAGCGCGCGACCCAGCGGCTGGTCCTCGTCCATCAGGCGGGCCAACCGGTTGGCCCGCTCGACGGCGTCCTCGATGCCGAGCACCTGCGCCATCGACGTGGGGCGACCCGTCCGCACCCCGTCCTTCTCTTCGCCCACCGTGCGGTGCGCGATGTCCAGAGCACCCGTCGCCACCGTGATGCCGGCGTCCGCGACGGCCAGCCCGGCGCGCACCGGCGCGAACGCGAGCCCGGTGAGGGATTTGGCGAGGTTCATCTACCCAGTCTAGGGACGACGCAACATCGGATTCACAGGAACTGCACAGTTACCGTGCAGCACATTTCCAAGCGATCCGACGATTATTGATAGCTATGGCCATGCCCGTTCCCGAGAACATCCCTGAGGCCCGTGTGCTGGTCGTCGATGACGAGGCGAACATCGTCGAGTTGCTGTCGGTGAGCCTGAAGTTCCAGGGCTTCGAGGTGCACACGGCCTCGAACGGCCCGGCCGCGTTGGACAAGGCCCGCGAAGTGCGCCCCGACGCGATCATCCTCGACGTGATGATGCCGGGCATGGACGGCTTCGGGCTGCTGCGCCGGCTGCGTGCCGACGGTGTCGACGCCCCCGCGCTGTTCCTGACCGCGCGCGACTCGTTGCAGGACAAGATCGCGGGCCTGACCCTCGGTGGCGACGACTACGTGACGAAGCCGTTCAGCCTCGAGGAGGTCGTGGCCCGGCTGCGGGTCATCCTGCGCCGGTCCGGCCGCGGCATCGAGGAACCGCGGACCTCGCGGCTCACGTTCGCCGACATCGAGATCGACGAGGACACCCACGAAGTGTGGAAGGCCGGTGAGCCCGTGTCGCTGTCGCCGACCGAGTTCACACTGCTGCGGTACTTCATCATCAACGCGGGCACGGTGCTGTCGAAGCCGAAGATCCTCGACCACGTGTGGCGTTACGACTTCGGCGGTGACGTCAACGTCGTCGAGTCCTACGTGTCCTATCTGCGGCGCAAGATCGACACCGGCGACAAGCGTCTGCTGCACACCTTGCGCGGTGTCGGCTATGTCCTGCGCGAACCCAGGTAGCCGCGCTGGACAATAGTGGCGTGGCAGCTCAGGTCAGGCGCGGCGTCCCGCTTCGGGTCGGACTGGTCGCCGCCACGCTCGTGCTGGTGGCGCTGGGCCTGTTGGCGTCCGGCGTCGCGGTGACGACCCTGCTTCAGCACAGTCTGATGAACCGCGTGGACGACACCCTGCTCGACGCGTCGAGGGGCTGGGCCCAGGTTCCGAGGCGGATACCCACCTCACCGGTCGAGCCGAACCCGGCGCGACCGCCGTCGGACTTCTACGTGCGCGGCATGGATCCCGACGGCCTCATCTGGATGGCGGTCAACGACCGGGACACCGAGCCGCGTCTGCCCGCCGACAACGATGTGGGACCAGTGCCGGTCACCGTCGGCTCCATCGACGGCTCCGACACCCAGTGGCGCGCGATGACCGTCCGCGGTCTCAGCGGTGAACTCACCACCGTCGCGATCGATCTGTCCAACGTGAACTCCACGGTGCGGGCGCTGATCTACGCCCAGATCGGCATCGGCGCCGCCGTGCTCATCGTCCTCGGCGTGGCCGGCTACGCCGTCGTGCATCGCAGCCTGCGGCCGCTGACCGAAGTGGAGGAGACGGCCGCGGCCATCGCCGCGGGTCAACTGGACCGCCGCGTCCCCGAACGCGACCCGGCCACCGAAGTCGGTCGACTCTCACTCGCGCTCAACGGCATGCTCGCCCAGATCCAGCGCGCGCTGGCCTCCTCGGAGCAGTCCGCGGAGCAGGCCCGCACATCCGAGGATCGGATGCGGCGCTTCATCACCGACGCCAGCCACGAACTACGCACCCCGCTGACCACCATTCGCGGCTTCGCCGAGCTCTACCGCCAGGGCGCCGCCCGGGATGTGGAGATGCTGATGGGACGCATCGAAAGCGAGTCCCGCCGAATGGGGCTGCTGGTCGAGGACCTCCTGCTGCTGGCCCGCCTCGACGCGCAACGCCCACTTGAACATCACCGGGTGGATCTGCTGGCGCTGGCCAGCGACGCCGTCCACGACGCGCAGTCCATCGCCCCGCAGCGGCGTATCCGGATGGAGGTGTTCGACGGCCCCGGGACACCCGAAGTGCTCGGCGACGAGGCCCGCCTGCGGCAGGTGCTGAGCAACTTGATGGCCAACGCGCTGCAGCACACGCCCGAGACGGCCGGGGTGACCGTGCGGGTGGGCACCGACGGACCCGACGCGGTCATCGAGGTGTGCGATCAAGGCCCCGGGATGTCGACCGAAGACGCCCAACGGGTGTTCGAGCGGTTCTACCGCGCCGACTCGTCGCGGACCCGGGCCAGCGGCGGCACCGGCCTCGGCCTGTCCATCGTGGATTCGCTCGTCTACGCGCACGGCGGGCGCGTCGCGGTGGCCACCTCACCGGGACAGGGCTGCCGATTCCGCGTGAGCCTGCCCCGGATCGCCGAGGCGGCGGTACTCAGCCCAGGTCAGCCAGCGCGTCCTTGATCTTGGCCTGCGCCTCGTCGAGGGACTCCGGCGACGGATTGCGGTCGACGTTGGCGAAGCCGAAGTCCGACAGGTCACGAGCCGGGAACACGTGCACATGAAGATGCGGCACTTCCAGGCCGGCGATGATGACGCCGGCCCGCTCGGCGTCGAACGCGCTGCACACGGCCTTGCCGATGAGCTGGGACACCTCCATCACCCGGGCGAAGACCGCGGGTTCGATGTTCTGCCACTGGTCGATCTCGGCGCGCGGCACCACCAGGGTGTGCCCCTGGGTCATCGGCTCGATCGTCAGGAACGCGACGACGTCCTCGCTCTCGTAGACGAACCGACCCGGGATCTCGCCGTTGATGATCTTGGTGAAGATGGTGGCCATTCCATGAGCATTCCAGGAGCGGCGGCGCACGAAAAAGTCGGGTGTGACCCATCCCACCCGATCCCGGCTACGAACACCTCACATGGATGCCAATGAACTGAGCGAACTACTGCTGGCTTCGCCGCTGTCCGCCGTGCCCGCGGCCGTCATGGTGGTGCTGACCGCACTGACCATGCGATCGGTGATCAAGCGTGAACAGGCGATCATGCCGAGGCGCCGACCCGCCTCCGCGGTGCAGGCGGCCTATCAGAGTCGCTGGCGCAACCGCCCGTCGACCTGAACAGGTGCGGCCTCGCGAAACCGGCGAAGCGCGACGATGCCCGGCCCGTCCTGGCTAGCCTGACCGCATGCTGGGACTGATGCAGGACCGCCCGCTGCTCATCTCCTCGTTGATCGAGCACGCCGCGGCATGTCACGCCGACACCGAGATCGTCTCGCGCCTGCCCGAGGGGCCGGTCCGACGCACCACCTGGTCGCAGATCAGGGACCAGTCCAAGCAGGTGGCCAACGCGTTGGCCCAGCTGGGCATCTCGGCGGCGGACCGGGTGGCCACACTGGCCTGGAACAGCGACCGTCACCTCGCGCTCTACTACGGGGTGTCGGGTTCCGGCGCGGTGATGCACACCGTCAACCCGAGGCTCTTCGCCGAGCAGATCGTCTACATCATCAACCATGCCGAAGATCGGGTGCTGTTCTTCGACATCACCTTCGCGGCTCTGGTCACTGAACTGGCGCCCGAGCTGGAGACCGTCGAGCACTACGTCGTCATGACCGACCGCGAGCACATGCCCGACCTGCCCGGCATCCCCGCCGAGCGACTGCTGTGCTTCGACGAGTTCGTCGCCGCGCAGTCCACCCACTACGAGTGGCCCGAGTTCGACGAACGCAGCGCGTCCTCGCTGTGCTACACCTCCGGCACCACCGGAAACCCCAAAGGCGTGCTGTACTCCCATCGGTCGACGGTGCTGCACGCGATGCTGTCGCTGTCGCGGGACACCTTCGACATCCACAGCGGTGCGACGCTGCTGCTGGTGGTCCCGATGTTCCACGCCAACGCCTGGGGCACCCCGTATTCCGCGGCGATGGTCGGTGCCAAGCTGGTGCTGCCGGGCCCGCATCTGGACGGCGAGAGCGTCTATGAGCTGATGAGAGACGAGCGCGTCACCATCATGCAGGGCGTTCCGACGGTGTGGTTGATGCTGTTCGGCTACCTCGACCAGCATCCCGAGATCGACCCGAGCGAACTGGTTCTGGAGTGGGCCGGCATCGGTGGTTCCGCGCTGTCGCAGTCGATGCTCGAGCGCATCGAGCGCGATCTGGGCGCCGAGGGCGGACAGGGATGGGGGATGACCGAGACCAGCCCGATCTGCGTCGTCGGCCGGCTGCTCCCCAAACATGCGGGTCTGCCTGTCGGCGAACAGCAGAAGGTCAAACTCAAGCAGGGTCGTGGCGTGTTCGGGGTCGAACTGAAGATCGTCGACGAGGACGGACACCGATTGCCCTGGGACGGTCAGGCTTTCGGGGAGGTCTGGGTGCGCGGACCCTGGATCGCCAGCGGCTACTTCAAGGGCGAGGGCGGCGAGCGGCTCGACGGTGAAGGGTTCTTCCCCACCGGGGACATCGCCACCATCGACGCGGACGGTTACCTGCAGTTGGTGGACCGCACCAAGGACGTCATCAAATCCGGGGGCGAATGGGTCAGTTCGATCGACCTGGAGAACGCGGCGATGGGACACCCCGACGTCGCCGAGGCGGCGGTCATCGCCGTCCCACACCCCAAGTGGCAGGAGCGCCCGCTTCTTCTGGTCGTCGCCCGCGAGGGTAGAAGCCCTACCAGGGACGACATCCTGGAGCATCTGGCCGGGCAGGTCGCCAAGTGGTGGCTACCCGACGACGTGGTGTTCCTCGACGAGCTGCCCCACACCGCGACCGGAAAGGTGCTCAAACTGGAGCTGCGCAAGCAGTTCCGGGATCACCGGTTGCCTACGGTCTGACCTGCGTCGCGATCTCCTGCACCGTCCACGGCGGCTCGCCGTGGTGGTCGCGGTAGGCCACGATGCCCGGCGTCTGCCGCGCGAACCTCCCGACGAATCCTCCTGCGGCGATGAAGATCTGCCCGCTGACGTCCTCGGCCAGATCGCTGGCCAGATAGGCATAGGTGGGAGCGACGTACTCGGGTGGACCCGCATCCATGGCGCCCGCGAAGCTGACGTCGTCGAGCAGGCCGCGCCGGTTCAGCGCGGTGATGTGCTGCTCGTACTCTGTGCCGCTGGACAACCGCGTCTTCGCGCCCGGGCACACCACGTTGGCCCGCACCCGGTGTTCCTTGAGTTCGGCCGCGATCGCCAGCGTCAGTGAGTTGACTGCGCCTTTGCCCGCCGGGTAGCCCGTCCCGCCGTAGTCGCCGAGGAAGGCGAACGAACTCGTGTTGACGATCGCGCCCCGGCCCTGCGCGACCATCCGGGGTGCGGCGGCGCGGCACGTCTCGAACGTGGTGCCCAGATGCGCATCCAGCAGATCGTGGAACTGGGCGCTGGTGATGTCCAGTATCGACGAGCCGGGTGGCTCGGCCGTGCCGGCACAGTTGACCAGGATGTCGACGCTGTCGAACTCGCCGGCGCAGGTGGCGATGAGAGCATCGGCGACGGACGGGTCGGCGGGGGAGCCGGCCAGTGCGACCGCGCCGGGGATGCGGCGCGCGGCGTCGTCGGCGGACGTGTCGTCGCGCCCGTTGACCACGACGCCCGCGCCCAGGGACGCGAGCAGTTCGGCCACCGCGAGCCCGATGCCGCGCGTGCCGCCGACGACGACGGCGCCGCGGCCCGACAGCAGCCCGCTAATCCGCACCCTCCGGTTGGGTGAACGTCATCGCGTCCATGTTCCAGTAGCCGCGCAGGTTCGTGATCAGCCCGGCGTCGTTCACCCGGTAGGTGAACACACCCCGCACCGTGGCGACGAACCCGTTCGGGAACGTCGTCTCGAGCACCAGGATGTAGGCGATCTCGGTGGGGCTGCTGGACGGAAACGTCTCCTCGCAGGTGATGCGCAGCTGGTTGGGCCCGATGTTGGTGTCGTAGAACTCCGCCACCGCGGCCTTGCCCCGCACCCCGGTGCCGTCCGGGTTGGTGACCGCCTCACCGATCGGATCCTCGAGAACGACGTCATCGGCCATCAGGGCCAGCCAGCCGTCCTTGTCGCCCGTCTGCACGCAGCGCCACGAACCCTGCGACGCCGCGACGACGGGCGACTGGGTGGCGGTGTCGGTCATCGGAGGACCTACCGATCGGCGTCGGTGTAGCGGATCACACCGCGGATGTTCTTGCCCTCGAGCATGTCCCGGTAACCCTCGTTGATCTGCTCGAGCTTGTACTGCCGGGTCACCATGTCGTCGAGGTTCAACCGGCCCGCCTTGTACATCGACAGCAGCTGTGGGATGTCGAAGTGCGGGTTGCCGCCACCGAAGATGGTGCCCTGCAGGTTCTTCTGCAGCAGCGTCAGCATCGACAGGTTCAGCGTGACATCGGAGCTCGCCATGTTGGCGACCGCGGTGACCACACAGGTACCGCCCTTGGCGGTGATGTTGAGGTAGTTGTCGATCTCCTCGCCCTTGAGTTCACCGGTGGTGATGATCGTCTTGGACGCCATCCGGCCCTCGGTGATCTCGGCGACGCCCATCATCGCGCTGACGATGTCGGGGTAGGCGTGGGTCGCGCCGAACTTCAGTGCCTGGTCGCGCTTCCACTCGACCGGGTCGACGGCGAAGATGTTGCGGGCACCGGCGTTCAGCGCGCCCTGCAGCGCACCCATGCCGACACCGCCGATGCCGGCGATGACGACGTCGTCGCCCGGCCGCACGTCGGCGCTGCGCACCGCCGAGCCGTAGCCGGTGGTGACGCCGCACCCGACCAGGCAGGCCACCTCGAACGGGATGGACGGGTCGATCTTCACGACCGAGCTCTTGTGCACGACCATGTACGGGCTGAAGGTGCCCAGCAGCGTCATCGGGATGACGGGCGTGCCGTCGGTGGCGTGGATGCGGTGGGTGTTGTCGGAGACCGCTGTGCCCTGCAGCAGCATCGCACCCAGGTCGCACAGGTTGCGCATCCCGGCCTGGCATGACGGACACGAGCCGCACGACGGGATGAACGACAGCACCACGTGGTCGCCCGGCTCGAGGCCCTCGACGCCCGGGCCCACCTCCGTGACGATCCCGGCGCCCTCATGTCCTCCGAGCACGGGGAAGCCGGCCATCGGGATGTCGCCGGTGACCAGGTGATGGTCCGAGTGGCACATGCCCGCGGCTTCCATCTGGATCTTGACCTCGTCCTTGACGGGGTCGCCGATCTCGATCTCCTGGATGGTCCAAGGCTGGTTGAACTCCCAGATCAGAGCGCCTTTGGTCTTCATATCTCCTGCTTTCGGCTAGAGCTCTTGGTTCCAGACTAGAGGCTCTAGTTAGCCACATCACAACGCCCCCAAGCAACTGCTTGGTGGTGTGCTCACCAAATCGGGACGGGGGCCTCGCCCAGCGGGTAGTAACCGGGCAACTTCTCCCCGGCCAGCGACCGCTCGATGCGCTTCTGCATCGTCGGTGTGAGGTCACCGGATTCGATCAACTTCATGAACGCCTTCTGCACATGTCCGAAGTCGAAGAAGTCGCGTTGCCACTCGATCAGCAACTGCTCGTTCAGCCGGAACCAGCTACCGCCGATGCCGTAGATCTCGTCGCGGGTTCCGTCGGACTTGTGGGCGATCTGCTTCCAGAAGCCCACGATCTCGTTCTGCTTCTCGTCGATCAGCACCTTCTGGTACTCGTAGACCCAGTTCTCCAGGCCCTCCATCTCCAAGCCGAGCGCGACGTCGCGGATCTCGTCCTTGTTGACGCACATGACGTCTTCCTTCGGACCGATGTTCCACCCGTACGTCGCGTCGTCGGTGTAGAAGTCCGCCATGGGTTTCCAGTCACCGGCCGCCTCGGCGTCGCGGTTGGCCTGCAGCCACCGCTCGACCCAGTCCTCCAGTTGCTCGCGTGACGCCATTCTCACTCCTTTTCTTCGATGGACAGTGCGCGGGTCGGACACATCTCGACGGCCAGTTCCACGGCATCGCGGAGCTCGTCGGGGGGCTCGGGATCGACGACCTCGACGACGCCGCGCTTGGGCACCTGGAACACGTCCGGTGCCTCGAGCTCGCACATGGCGTGTCCCTGGCACAGGTCCTCGTCGAGCACCACTCGGTAGCAGCCCATCGGCCTAGCCCTTGACTCGCCTGCGATAGCGGACCGTGGCGGGCCGCGCGAGCTGCACCACCATCTTGGAATGATCGTTGCGGTACGAATCGGCGGGCTGGGCCATCTCGAACTCGTACTCGCGCAACAGGACCGAGAAGATCGCCTTGATCTGCATCTGCGCGAAAGCCGCACCGACGCAGCGGTGCTTTCCCGCCCCGAACGGAATCCACGTCCACCGGTTGATCAGGTCTTCCTGGCGCGGCTTGTTGTAGCGGTCCGGATCGAAGTTGTCCGGATTCGGGAAATCCTCGGGAATCCGGTTGGAGATGGCCGGCGAGGCGGCCACCATCTGACCTTTGTGGATCGGGTGCCCCGCCACCTCGAACTCGTCCTGGGCCACCCTCATGAGGATGATCAGCGGCGGGTGCAGCCGCAGCGTCTCCTTGAGTGCGTTGTCGAGCTTCGGGATCTGACGCAGTGCATGGAAACTCACCTCCTGGCCGTCGGCGTAGAGGTCGTCGAGCTCCTGTTGCACCTGCGCGTAGTAGTCGGGATGCCGCAGCAGTTCGATCAGCGTCCAGCTCGACGTCCCCGAGCTGGTGTGGTGGCCGGCGAACATCAACGAGATGAACATGCCGGTGATCTCGTTGGCCGAGAATCGGGGGTTGCCGTTGTCGTCCTTGATCGAGACGAGCACGTCGAGCATGTCCCGGTCGGATTTGTCCTTGGGCGGGTTGGCGATTCGGCCGTCCATCACGTCCTGCACGAGCTCGACCAGTCCGGCGCGGGCTTCGTCTCGGATGCGGAAGCTCTCGATCGGCAGGTACGGGTCGACGTAGCACAGCGGGTCGGTGCCGCGTTCGAGCAGGTGGTAGTAGTTGGCGAAGCGCGAGTCGAGCTGATTGCGGAACTTCAGCCCGATCAGGCATGCCGTCGAGGTGTAGATCGTCAGCTCGGCGAAGAACTCCAGGAGGTCGATCTCGCCGGAGTCGCCCCAGTCGGCGATCATCCGCTTGACCTCGTTCTCGATCGTCGCGGCGTGGCCCTTCATCTGTTCACCGCGCAGCGCCGAGTTGTGCAGCATCTCCGCCCGGCGCTCGGGATCGGCGTCGAACACCACGCCCTCGCCGAAGATCGGTGTCATGAACGGGTACGCCTCAGCCTGATTGAGCTCGCTGTCGCTGGAGCGGAAGAAGAACTCGTTGGCCTCGGCGCCGGAGAGCATCACGACCTGCTTGCCGGCGAGCTGGAACCAACCCACGTCCCCGCACTCCTCGCGGAGGCGCTTCATCAGCCCGATCGGATCGGTGCGGAACTCTTCCAGGTGCCCGTGCTCTTCGTCTTCCCCACCGGAGACGCGGGGGACTATTGCAGTGGTCATGCTTCTCCTAACTCTCCCGTCGCTTCGCTCGCCCCGGGTGAATCTCCCGTCGCTTCGCTCGCCCCGGGTGAATCTCCCGTCGCTTCGCTCGCCCCGGGCAACGCCCCGTCCTCGAGCTTGAGCTTCTGACGGTCTCTTGTCGTGATCAGCGGCGCCTCGGGCTGCAGCTCCATGTTGGCGATGAAGCCGCCGCGCGGGGTTTCGGCGACGAAGGTGATGGCGCGCGCCAGATCCGAGGCGCGCAGGAAGTAGTCGTGCCGTGCCTGACCCCACTTGGCCCAGTCCTCGAGAGCGGGCCCGATGAGCTCGGCGGGCAGGCTCCAGCCCATTCCCGTCTTCGTCGGACCAGGATGCACGATCGACGCGCGCACTCCGGTGCCTTCCAGCTCCATCTGCAGGTTCGTGACCATTGCCACCAGAGCTGCCTTCGCCGCGCCGTAGGCGCCCATGTGCGGGCGCTGGCGCAGCGCCACATCCGAACCCACGAAGATCAGGTCGCCGCGCTGGCGTTCGATCATGCCCGGCAGCACCGCGGTGGCAACCCGGTTTGCGCCGATCAGGTGGATCTGAATCTGCGACTCGAACTGTTCGGTGCTGATCGCGTCCAGCTTGCCGAAGTAGGTGTCGCCGGCGCCGGCGACGAGCACCTCGATGTCGCCCAGTTCGGCGGTGGTCTGCTCGACGCACGCTTTCACCGAGTCGGGGTCGGTGACATCGAGATGGACCGCGATGGCCTCGCCGCCGTCGGCGCGGATCGTCTCGACGATCCCCTGGCACTTCTCCACGCGGCGGGCACCCAGCGCAACCGGGAAGCCGCGGGCTGCGAGGTCGATCGCGGTAGCGGCACCGATGCCGGACGAGGCGCCGGCCACCAGCGCGGGTCGGCGGTCGGGCAGCGGGTCAAAACGGGGCATTGCCAGTACCTTTCAGCGGAGCTGGACAGCGATGGGAAGGTGCGCGAATCCGCGGACATTGCTCGAGTGCACGCGGACGGCGTTGTCCTCGTCCACCTCGTATCCGCTGATGCGCTTGAACAACTCGGCCAGCGCCACCCGGGCCTCCATCCGGGCCAGGTGCGCGCCGAGACAGAAGTGGGCTCCGCTACCGAAACTCATCAGCTTCGAGCCGATCTCCCGGCCGATCACGTAGTCGTCGGGGTTCTCGAACGCCCGCTCGTCGCGGTGCGCAGAACCGGGGAGCAGCAGCAGGACACCACCATCCGGGATGGTGGTGTCATACAGCGTCAGTCCGCCGGCGACGGTGCGGGCAAGGATCTGGCTGGACGTGTCGTAGCGCAGGGTCTCCTCGACCCACAGCGGGACGCGGTCCAGGTCGTCGTAGACAGCGGTGAGCTGGTCGGGGTTGCGGTGACCCCAGAACGCCGCGTTGGCGAGGAGTTTGGTGGTCGTCTCGTTTCCCGCGATCACCATCAGGAACATGAACCCGAGAATCTCGTCGTCCGTGAGGCGGTCACCGTCGATCTCGGCCTCCAGCAGTGCCGAGGTCAGATCATCGGTCAGCTGTTTGCGCCGTTCGGCCACCATCGACTGGTAGTAGACGATCAGGTTCAGTGACGCTTCCACCGCCGCCGCGGGCACGTCGGTGACGCCCTCCTCGCGGTGCATCACCCCGTCGGCCCACGCCCGGACCTGCACCCGGTCGGCCTCTGGCACGCCCATCAACTCGGAAATGACGTCCATCGGCAGCTTGCCGGCGAACTCGTCGACGAAGTCGACGGTGCCGACGGTGTCGCTGCTGCGGACCTTCTCCAACATCGTGTCCAGGTGGCGGGTCGCGATCTGGGTCACCCGCGGCTCCAGCTCGCGGATGCGTCGCGGCGTGAACCCCTTGGACACCAGCGTGCGCAGTCGCAGATGGTCCGGATCATCCATGGCCAGAAAGGACATCGTCTTCGACGCATGCGGGCCGCGCGACGCCGGATCCAGTGAGACGCCGAACTTGTTCGACAACGTGGTGCTGTTGCGGAAACCCTGCAGCACATCCTGGTGCCGCGAGAGCGCCCAGAAGCCCAGCTCCTCGTTGCGGTACAAGGGCGCCTCGTCGCGCAGCCGCTGATAGTACGGGTACGGATCCTCGTGGAAGTCGTAGTCGTACGGGTCGAGCTTGACGTCGCTGATGGTCATCGGTCCTCTCCGACGCTGGGTCTCACTTGTCGTCTCCGACGACGGGTCTCATTTGTCATCTCCGACGATGAGACCGACCACGTAACTCAGGCGGTCGGCGATCTGGTGGTAGGTGAATGCGCCGCTGCCGGCATTGACCAGCGCACCGAAGAACGTCATCTCCAGCGCGGCCAGGGTTCGTGGGTCGGGGTCCGGGCCGACCGCGGCCCGGATGCGGCGGTGGATCTCGCTGCCGATGCGCTCCCGCACCGCGCGCACCGCTGCGTCATTGCCGGACAACAGTGCCGTCGTGCACGCCGCGGCGACCTCCGGTTCGTCGGCGACCGTCAGCGCCATCGCCCGCAGGGTCTTCTCGACCCGGCTGCTGGTCGTGTCGTTGACATCCGTGAAGTAGTCGACCTTGCGGATCAGGTCGAGGTAGACCTCGGCGATGAGGTGGTTCTTCGACGAGAAGTACGTGTACGCCGTCGCCGGGGCCACTTTCGCCCGGGCTGCCACGGCGCGCACCGTCAGGTCGGCGTAGGACGATTCGCGCAGCATCTCGATCCCGGCGGAGAGCACCTTGCGGAAGGTCTCTTCCTGCCGCCGGTTGCGCGGTGGTCCCTGCGTCGAATCTGTGAGCGCAGCAACAGCATCACTGGACACTTGTCCAAGCTATCGGAACCTGCTGCCATCCGGCAAGTATCGGCGCGAATATGCAGTTGAGATGGCATGCGGCTGGTCTCCGTGACGTCCGACCTTGATTCGTCCGATGGTGTGGGGCTATCGTTCGAAGCGACTATCTCGGACAGTTGTCCAGATTCACGACACAGGAGGTGGGATGGCAATCCTGGCCGATCGCGAGAGCCGGCTGCTCATCGACGGCAAGCTCGTCACCGGCAGTGCGGGTACCTTCCCCACGGCCAATCCCGCCACCGAGGAAACGCTGGGCGTCGCGGCCGATGCGAGTGCCGAGGACATGGGTGCGGCCATCGGGGCGGCGCGGCGGGCGTTCGACGAGACGGACTGGTCGACGAACACCGAGCTGCGGGTGCGCTGCCTGCGTCAGCTGCAGCAGGCCATGCGTGACCACATCGAGGACCTCCGGGAGCTGACCATCGCCGAGGTCGGCGCGCCCCGGATGCTGACCTCAGCCGCCCAGCTCGAGGGTCCTGTCGAGGACCTGAGCTTCTGCGCCGACACCGCCGAGTCCTACCAGTGGACCAGTGACCTCGGGATCGCCTCGCCGATGGGCATCAAGACCCACCGCACGATCGCCCGCGAAGCCGTCGGGGTCGTCGGCGCGATCACGCCGTGGAACTTCCCGCACCAGATCAACCTCGCCAAGATCGGTCCCGCGTTGGCGGCGGGAAACACGTTGGTGCTCAAGCCTGCTCCGGACACACCGTGGGCTGCGGCAGTGCTCGGCGAACTGGTCGCCGAGCACACCGACTTTCCGGCGGGTGTCGTCAACATCGTTACCGCCAGCGACCACAGTGTCGGGGCGTTGCTGTCGAAGGACCCGAGGGTCGACATGGTGTCGTTCACGGGGTCGACCAACACCGGCCGGGCCGTGATGGCCGACGGCGCGGCGACGTTGAAGAAGGTGTTCCTCGAACTCGGCGGCAAGTCGGCGTTCCTCGTGCTCGACGACGCCGACCTCGCCGGAGCGTGTTCGATGGCGGCGTTCACCGCCTCGATGCACGCCGGCCAGGGCTGCGCGATCACCACCCGCCTGGTGGTGCCGCGCGACCGGTACGACGAGGCCGTGGAAGCCGCCGCCGCCACCATGGGTGGTCTCAAGCCGGGTGACCCGAACGACCCGGGCACGATCTGCGGCCCGCTGATCTCCGAGCGCCAGCGCGACCGCGTCCAGGGCTACCTGGATTCGGCGAGTGCCGAGGGCGGCCGGTTCGCCTGCGGCGGAGGGCGTCCCGCCAGCCGGGACACCGGCTTCTTCATCGAACCGACGGTGATCGCCGGGCTGGACAACACCGCCAAGGTGGCCCGTGAGGAGATCTTCGGTCCGGTCTTGACCGTCATCGCCCACGACGGCGACGACGACGCCGTGCGCATCGCCAACGACTCGCCGTACGGGCTGTCGGGCACCGTGTTCTCGGCCGATGCCGACCGGGCCGCCGGCATCGCCGCCCGGATGCGGGTCGGCACCGTCAACGTCAACGGCGGCGTCTGGTACTCGGCGGACATGCCGTTCGGCGGCTACAAGCAGTCCGGCATCGGCAGGGAGATGGGTCTGGCCGGCTTCGAGGAATACCTCGAGATCAAGGCGATCGCCACAGCGCAGTAACTCCGCTCGAACTCGACAGGGATCGAACCCGACAAGGAAGGCACCCGTGGGACTTTACGGAGATCAGTTCAACGAGAAGGTGGCGATCGTCACCGGGGCGGGCGGCGGTATCGGCCAGGCCTACGCCGAGGCGTTGGCACGCGAAGGCGCAGCGGTGGTCGTCGCCGACATCAACACCGAGGGGGCGCAGAAGGTCGTCGACGGGATCAAGGGTGAGGGCGGCACGGCCTTGGCGGTACCGGTCGATGTCTCCGATCCCGACTCCGCCAAAGACATGGCAGCCCAGACGCTCTCGGAGTTCGGCGGCATCGACTACCTGGTCAACAACGCCGCCATCTTCGGCGGGATGAAGCTGGACTTCCTCATCACCGTCGACTGGGACTACTACAAGAAGTTCATGAGCGTGAACCTCGACGGCGCGCTGGTGTGCACCCGGGCCGTGTACCGCAAGATGGCCAAGCGGGGCGGCGGCGCGATCGTCAACCAGTCCTCGACCGCGGCGTGGCTGTATTCGAACTTCTACGGCCTGGCCAAGGCCGGCGTCAACGGACTGACCCAGCAGCTGGCGACCGAGCTCGGCGGCCAGAACATCCGGGTCAACGCGATCGCCCCGGGCCCGATCGACACCGAGGCCAACAGGACCTCCACTCCGCAGGAGATCGTCGAGGACATCGTCAAGAAGCTGCCGCTGGCCCGCATGGGCGAGCCCGAGGACCTGGTCGGCATGTGCCTGTTCCTGCTGTCGGATCAGGCCAAGTGGATCACCGGCCAGATCTTCAACGTCGACGGCGGACAGATCATCCGCTCATGAGCGAGCCCAAGCTCGGCTACATCGGCCTGGGCAACCAGGGCGCGCCGATGGCCAAGCGCCTGGTCGACTGGCCGGGCGGCCTCGTGGTGTTCGACGTGCGCCCCGACGCGATGACGCCGCTGGCAGAGCTGGGGGCAACGATGGCCGACAGTGTCGCCGATGTCGCCGCCGCCGACGTCATCAGCGTGACGGTGCTCAACGACGATCAGGTGCGCGAGGTGGTCGGCGAGCTCGGTGAGCATGCCAAGCCCGGAACCGTCATCGCGATCCACTCGACGATCGAACCGGAGACCGCTCCTGAACTGGCAGACCAGTTGCGCAGCAGGGGTGTCCACGTCGTGGATGCCCCCGTCAGCGGTGGAGCCGGTGCAGCAGACAAGGGCGAACTGGCCGTGATGGTCGGTGCGGACGACGAGGCCTACGAGATCATCAAGCCGGTGTTCAAGAAGTGGGCCTCGATGGTGGTGCGGGCAGGTGAACCCGGTGCAGGCACGCGAATGAAGCTGGCCCGCAACATGCTGACCTTCATCGGCTTCGCCGCTGCGTGCGAGGCGCAACGACTGGCGGAGGCTGCCGGCATCGATCTGCAGAAGCTTGGACGGGTGGTGCGGCACAGCGACGCCCAGAGCGGTGGGCCCGGCGCGATCATGTACCGCGACGACACCACGCCGCTGGCGCCCGACCACTTCCTTCACGACATGTTCGTCCACACCCGGGGCCTGGGGGAGAAGGACCTGCGTCTGGCGCTGCGCCTCGGTGAGGCCAACGGGGTGCAACTTCCGCTGGCGGAGGTAGCCCTGCGGGACCTGGCCGCCGGCCTCGGTGTGCCACACACAACGTCGACGGTGAAGGAGTGACGCCGATGGACGAGACGCGCCGCAGAGGCCTGGAGAAGATGAACGAGGTCTACGGCTGGGAGATGCCGAACGTCGAGGGCGATCCGTACTTCGACCTCACCGTGGACCACCTCTTCGGCAACATCTGGACCAGGCCGGGCCTGTCGATGCGGGAGAAGCGGATGATGACGCTGACCGTGGTGACCGCGGTCGGCAATGCCGATCTGGCCGAGATCCAGGCCAACGCCGCTCTGGCCAACGGGGAGCTCACCGTCGAGGAGCTCAAGGAGATGGCGGTCTTCCTGACCCACTATCTGGGTTTCCCGCTCGGATCCAAGCTCGACGGCGTCGTCTCCAAGGTGGCCAAGCAGCGCAAGAAGGCGGCCGAGAAGGGACAGGCCGAGGACAAGCGGGCGAACGTCAACGCTGCGGTGAACATGCATTCGGGAGGCAGTCTCGGTGATGAGTAGGTATGCGGCGCTCTCCCGCGAGGAACTCGCCGTCCTCGTCCCCGAGCTGCTGCTCATTGGTCAGTTGATCGATCGCTCCGGAATGGCCTGGTGCATATCCTCGTTCGGTCGCGAGGAGATGCTGCAGATCGCGATCGAGGAATGGGCCGGCGCCAGCCCGCTGTACACCAAGCGGATGCAGAAGGCGCTCGACTACGAAGGCGTCGACATCGTCACCGTTTTCAAGGGTTTGCAGCTGGACATCGGCGCGCCGCCGCAGTTCATGGATTTTCGGTACACCGTGCACGACCGGTGGCACGGCGAGTTCCACCTCGATCACTGCGGCGCCCTGCTCGACGTGGAACCGATGGGTGAGGACTACGTGCGCGGGATGTGCCACGACATCGAGGATCCGACGTTCGACGCCACCGCGCTCGCCACCAATCGTCGATGCCAGGTGCGTCCGATCCACCGGCCGCCGCGCACGCCCTCAGACCGGCATCCACACTGCGCGTGGACGGTGATCATCGACGATTCCCACCCAGAAGTGGACTTCATCCCGCAGCTCGACATCGTTGCGGCCACCAACGCGCACAACACCGTGCTCGAGCCGATCGATCGCGATGAGGAAGGCCGCGCGGACTATTCCGGACCGCTCGTGTCCGATGTCGACTTCGGTGCGTTCTCCCATTCGGCGTTGGTGCGGATCGCCGACGAAGTGTGTCTGCAGATGCACCTGTTGGTGCTGTCGTTCAATCTGGCCGTCCGTGCACGGGCGAACGGCGATGCGGCACTGGAAGAGTCGATCCGGTACAAGGCGCTGACCGGCATTGCGGGCGTGGCGGCCGAACGTATCCGTGGTGCCCTCGGCATTTCCGCCGACGCGATCGGCGCCTTGCGGATTCTCGAGCTGCACCCGCTACTCAATCCGGCGGCCTACGTCTTCGCCGACATCGATCCCGAGTACGTGCATGTGCGGCGCTCGCCGGCCCATGACGACGGAGCATGGATCTCACTGGTGTCGCCGGCGGCCGACCGGCCGGTTCAGGCGATCGTCCAGGCCGTCGACCCGCACCTGCGTGCCGAGCTGAGTGGCACCGAAGCCGACTGGACGGTCCGGGTGGTCACCACCGACACCGCTGCCGAGGAATTCTCCGAGGTCTCGGTGTGCAAGGTCTCGGGTGGGGCTTCCTGGGTCTTCGAGGACCGGAAGTCGCTTCCGCTGACGGTGGTTTAACCCGGCCGCAGCGCCCTGCCGACCCACCGGTGCAGGTACGCGCGAAGCTCCTGACCGCGGCGCGGCGGTCGGCCCGGGTCGATGACGAACGACTGGATGATGCGCAGCAGGTGCTCGGACAGCTCGTCGATCTCGGCATCGTCGTAACCTGCCGCAACCCAGTCGACATCGAGACGCTGCACCATGTCGCGGGCGAAGCGCAGCGCGACATCGGAGGTGACCGATTCGGCGTGCTGGGAGCCGCCGGGCACCATGAGCATTCCGATGTACTTCTCCCGCGGCAGCCACTCCAGTGCGGTGGCCACGGCTTCGGTGACCGCCTCGGGTGGGCTGGTGATCCCTGCGACGTGCTCGGTCAACCGGTCCAGGAATCCGTCGACCGCATGCACCGCCGCGGCGACCAGAAGTGCCTCGGTACTGGCGAAATAGCGATAGACGGTCTGGCGGGTCACCCCGACGGTGCGGGCCACGTCGCTGATGCTGAAGTCCGCGCCATGAAGTTCGATGGTCTTGCCGGCAGCGTCCAGGATGCGTGCGATGGCCTCGTCATCCGAGGCCGGCTTGGCTCCGGACCAACCGTGGGTGCGCACGGATGCACTCTAGCCACCGCCGGCATTCACCGTTGAGGCTGCGCTGGCGGCGGGCGTCACTCGCACTCTTCCGCCGTGGATGCACTCTCAACGCAGGTTCTAGCGGTAGGAGACCTCGAGTTCCTTGACGCCGTTGATCCACCCTGAGCGCAGCCGCTTCGGCTCTGCCAGTTTGGCGATGTCGGGAACCTGGTCGGCGAGCTCGTCGAAGATCAGTTTGATCTCCATGCGGGCCAGGTTGGCCCCGATGCAGTAGTGGGCGCCGTTACCGCCGAATGCCAGGTGCGGGTTGGGATTACGCAGAATATCGAACTCGAACGGCCGGTCGAAGACGTCCTCGTCGAAGTTCGCCGAGCTGTAGAACAGCCCCGCGCGCTGGCCCTCCCGGATCGTCACCCCGCCCAGTTCGACGTCCTCCAGGGCGGTGCGCTGAAAGCAGTGCACCGGAGTGGCCCACCGGATGATCTCGTCGATTGCGCTGTCGGGGCGTTCCCGCTTGAACAACTCCCACTGGTCCGGATTGTCGAAGAACGCGTTCATGCCGTGGGTCATCGCGTTGCGGGTGGTCTCGTTGCCGGCCACCGCCAGCAGGATCACGAAGAACGCGAACTCCACGTCCTCCATCGCCTCGCCATCGATGTCGGCCTGGACCAGCCGCGTCACGATGTCGTCGGCAGGACAGCGGCGCCGTTCCTCAGCCATCGTGTACGCGTAGCCCATCAGTTCTGCGTTGGCGGTGGTCGGGTCGGAGTCGAAGTCCGGGTCGTCGGTGTTCATGATGCAGTTCGTCCAATGGAAGAGCCGCTCGCGATCCGCCTCCGGTACTCCGATCAGATCCGCGATGGCCTGGAGCGGCAGGTTCATCGCGACGTCGGCAACGAAGTCACCGGAGCTCTTGGCGGCCGCGGCGGCGACGATTTCCCGGGACGCGACGGCCAGCTTCTCCTCGAGCGCGGCGACGGCGCGCGGGGTGAACAGCCGCGACACGATCTTGCGTAGCCGGGTGTGTTCAGGTGCGTCGTGGTTGATCAGCAGCGCCTTGGTCAGATCCAGCTGTTCTGCGGTGACCCCGTCGGGCAGCCGCATCACCGCACCCTTGCGGTTGGTCGACCACTGTCCGCTGTTGCGGGAGATGTCCTTGATGTCGGCGTGACGGGTGATCACCCAGTAGCCGCCGTCGTCGAAGATCGTGTCGGTCTGCTCGTTCCACCAGACCGGCGCGGTCTTGCGCAGCTGCGCGAACTCCTCGACGGGAATGCCTTCGACGAGGACGTCGGGGTCGGTGAAGTCATAGCCCTGGGGCAGAAAAGGGCAGCTCGCAGCTGTGGTCATGGTGATCGCTCCTGTGTGACGTACAACACTTCGCTACGACCATACACTAGCTCGACAAACTGTATGGCCGGGCGAGCGGCGTCGAAGGTGTTCGCGGTGCCCGAACGCTCGGCGTCAGTGTGGGAGCGGTGGCTGACCCACCTGGCGGGCGGGCATTAGGGTGGTGACCTGTGCACGTCCTGGTAGTCGGATCCGGAGCCCGTGAACACGCGCTGCTGCTTGCGCTGCGCCGAGACCCGGAGGTCGACACGGTGTCGGTCGCGCCCGGCAATGCCGGGACCGCGGCCGTGGCTGACCAGTACGAGGTCGACGTGACGTCCGGCGAGGACGTCACCGCGCTGGCCACCCGGATCGGCGCCGATCTGGTGGTCGTGGGACCCGAGGTGCCGCTGGTGCTCGGGGTGGCCGACGCGGTGCGCGCGGCCGGAATCGACTGCTTCGGCCCGACCAGAGAGGCCGCCCGCATCGAGGGGTCGAAAGCGTTCGCCAAAGACGTCATGGCCGCTGCCGGCGTACGGACGGCGACCAGCGAGATCGTCGACAACCCCGCCCACCTCGACACCGCGCTGGACCGCTTCGGCCCCCCCGGCGGGTTCGCGGCCTGGGTGGTCAAGGACGACGGTCTGGCCGCCGGTAAGGGCGTGGTCGTCACCGCTGACCGCGACGCTGCCCGCGCACACGCCGCGAGCCTGCTCGAGGCCGGTCATCCTGTGCTGCTCGAGTCCTTTCTCGACGGGCCCGAGGTGTCGCTGTTCTGCGTCGTGGACGGCGACGTCGTCGTCCCGTTGCTGCCCGCCCAGGACTTCAAACGGGTCGGTGACGGGGACAGCGGACCCAACACCGGCGGCATGGGGGCCTACACCCCGTTACCGTGGCTGCCCGGCGAGGTGACGGCGAGCATCGTCGACGAGATCGTCAAACCCGTTGCCGCGGAACTGGTCAGCCGCGGCTGCCCGTTCTCGGGCCTGCTCTATGCCGGGCTGGCCGTCACCTCGCAGGGGCCCGCGGTGGTCGAATTCAATTGCCGCTTCGGCGATCCGGAGACCC
The DNA here is from genome assembly GCF_017312405.1 of Mycobacterium sp. PO1. GTDB lineage: Bacteria > Actinomycetota > Actinomycetes > Mycobacteriales > Mycobacteriaceae > Mycobacterium. The sequence continues at coordinate 55,804 of NZ_BLTG01000001.1, read as the reverse complement.
AGGCGGTCCTGGCTCTGCTCGAGTCCCCGCTCGGTCAACTGCTGCGTGCCGCTGCCACCGGTGAACTGTCCGGCCAACCGCCCCTGCAGTGGCGTGACGGCGCGGCGGTCGCGGTAGTGCTGGCCGCCGAGAACTACCCCGGGCGGCCGCGAGTCGGTGACGTCATCCAGGGCGCGGACGGCGACGGCGTTTTGCATGCGGGTACCGCCCGGCGCGACGACGGCGCCGTGGTGTCCTCCGGCGGCCGAGTGCTTTCGGTGGTCGGCGTCGGTGACGACCTGGCCGCGGCGCGTGACGCCGCATACGCCCGGATCGGCTCGATCCGCCTGCCCGGCAGTCACTTCCGCAGCGACATCGGCCTCGCCGCTCAGGAGGGCCGCATCTCGGTCTAGGCCGTCAGCAACGGCGCCGCCCAGACCAATTCCGAGCTGAGTTGCGACGACCAGTACGCGGCGTTGTGGCCACCGGGTGTGAAGCCGCCCGCAGGCGGATTCGGCAGCTGGGCGATGAGCTGCCGGGTCGCCGCGGAAAACGGGTCGTCGTCACCGCAGTCGATGCGCAACGGAATGCCGTCGAGCGACGCCAGCCCCCACACGCTGTTGGCGGCATAGTCGTCGGGCCCGTCGAACGCCCCCGGCGCGGCCGCACCGGCACTCGTCCACAGCGCCGGGCTGACCGCGCAGATCGCTGCGGTGCGTGCCGCGCCGAGCCGGGAACCCAGCAGCATCGCGCCGTATCCGCCCATGGACCAACCGAGGAAGGCCACCCGCGACGTGTCCACACCGTGGTCGGCGAGCAGCGGGACGAACTCGTCGAGCACCATCGCCCCCGAGTCGTCTCCGGAGGCCCGCCGATGCCAGTAGCCGTTCCCCCCGTCGACGGCAGCCAGCGCGAACGGAGCCACCCCGGCGGCCACCGCGTCGGCCAGAAACCGTTCGGCGCCCATCGACATCACCGTCTGCGCATTGGAGTCCTTGCCGTGCAGAAGGATCACTGGACGCAGCGGCTCGGTCTGCCCCGGAGGGCGCGCGATGATCCAGTTGGTCGCCACGCCGCCGCGGGCCGCCGACCTGAACGACCCCGACTCGTACGTCGGACGCGGTGGTGCCAGAGGTGCCGGCGGTACGGCTGCGGCGGGGGTGCTCGCCAGTGCGGAGCCCGCGGTGCAGGCGCCCAGCGCCGCGAGGCCGGTGCGTAACCCCAGGCGCAGTGCCGCGCGGCGGTTGATGGCAGACATGCGCGCCATCATGCCACCGCTCCGAGCTGAGGATTAGCTGGTGATTGGTCAAAAGGCCGATGCGCAAACCCTGTGACTGGCAGCATGCAAAGAGTGACGGCTGCGGTCACTCCCAAGGGAGAACGACGGCGGTGCGCGCTGGTCAGCGCCGCTGCCGATCTTCTCTGCGAGGGTGGCTTCGACGCGGTACGCCACCGAGCCGTCGCGCGCCGGGCCGGGCTCCCGCTGGCGTCGACGACGTACTACTTCTCGTCGTTGGACGATCTCATCGCCAAGGCGGTCGAATACGTCGGAACGCAGGAGACGCAACAGCTTCACGACAAGGTCGCCATGCTGTCCCGGCGCCGGCGCAGTGCGGAGTCCATCGCCGACATCCTCGTCGACCTGCTCGTCGGCGACAGCCCCGAACGGGTCAGCGAATATCTCATCTCGCGCTACGAGCGGTTGATCGCCTGTGCCCGGCAGCCGGGTTTGCGCAATGTGCAGCGTCATATCCTCAAGCAGCGCACCGAGGCCGTCGTCGAGATCATCGAACGGTCCGGCAGATGTGTGCGCCCCGAGTTGGTGAGCGCGCTCGTCTGCGCGGTCGACGGAGCAGTGGTCGCCGCGCTCGTCGGTGACGGAGTGAGTCCGCGCGAGACGGCCAGAGCCACGTTGATCGGCGTGATCGACGTGCTGGCACCGATCGTCTCGTTTGCGAAGTGACCAGCTTGGTTACTTCCCTGTCCGTGGCGATCGGTAAATCCCTGGGCGGTGTCGTCGACGCGGCGCTGGACCGGTCCGTCGTGCTGGGTTACACCAAGCTCGGCTCTGGCGTGCGCCGCCTGTGGTGGCCGGCTGACCCGGCGACGAACGCCATGGCGGGCAAGCGGGTGGTGGTCACCGGTGCGACGTCGGGTATCGGGGAGGCGATGGCCGGTAGCTTCGCGCGACTCGGTGCCACCGTGCACCTGCTCGGCCGCGACGCCGCCAGGGTGAGCCGTAGCGCAGGCGCGGTCCGCGCCTCGGTCCCCGAGGCGGAGGTCGTGGAAGAAGTCTGCGACGTGTCCGACCTCGACGCGGTACGGGCCTGGACGACTGATCTGTCCGGCCGCGTCGACGCGCTGCACGGCGTGGTGCACAACGCGGGCCTGATGCCCAAGCGTCGCGACGAAACTCCGCAGGGGCATGAGATCCAGCTCGCCTGCCATGTCCTGGGGCCGCACGTGATGACTGTGCAGCTGCTGGATCTGCTGCAGGTACCGGACCGGGCTGCCGTGGTGTTCATGTCCTCTGGCGGGATGTACACCGCACCGTTGCAACGCTGGTCGGTTGACGAACTCGAATCCCGCGACGGCCCCTACAACGGCGTCCGGACCTATGCCCGGACGAAGCGGATGCAGGTTGTGCTCGCCGATGAATGGGCGAAGGCCATGACGGGCAGCGGCGTTCATGTCTACAGTGCCCATCCGGGATGGGTCGAGACGCCGGGGGTGGCCGAAGCCCTGCCGGTGTTTCGTAGCGTCACCAAGCCGCTGCTGCGGGGCGCCGAGGACGGAGCCGACACCGCGGTGTGGCTGGTGGCGACGTGTCCGGAGTCGAAACCGGGTCACTTCTGGCACGACCGCGCGCAGCGGCCGACGACGTTCGGTTGGCAACGGCACCAGGACCCGCGAGCCGCCGCTGCCTTTCTGAACCAGGTGTCGGCGCTGACCGGCACCGAGCGCAACGTAGTGTCCGAGCACAACTGATCATCTGGGGGAGGCGCGATGTCGGAGTCGGTCGCAGGTCAGCAGACCGAGGAGAACACCCCCGAGCTCAAGCGTGTGATGGGCCCGGGGCTGCTGCTGTTGTTCGTCGTCGGTGACATCCTCGGTACCGGCGTCTACGCGCTCGTGGGCGACGTGGCGGGCGAAGTCGGTGGGGCGGCGTGGCTCCCGTTCCTGGTCGCCTTCGCCGTCGCCACCGTCACCGCGTTCAGCTACCTGGAGCTGGTGACCAAGTACCCACAGGCTGCGGGCGCAGCGTTGTACGCGCACAAGGCATTCGGCATCCATTTCGTCACGTTCCTCGTCGCGTTCGTGGTCATGTGCTCCGGAATCACCTCGGCCTCAACGGCATCGCGTGCTTTCTCGGCGAACTTCTTCGAGGGCATCGGCATGGCCGAGCCGTCGAAGCTCGGGGTGGCGCTGCTGGCACTGGGTTTCATGGCGGCGCTGGCGGCCATCAACTTTCGTGGTGTCGGTGAGAGCATCAAGCTCAACGTGGTGCTGACCATCGTCGAGATCACCGGTCTGGTCGCCGTGATCATGGTCGGTATGTGGGCGTTCAGCGGCGGTGACGTCGACTTCTCGCGGGTCGTCGCGTTCGACACCGCCGACCAGAAGAACACCTTCATGGCCGTCACCGCAGCGACGTCACTGGCGTTCTTCGCCATGGTCGGCTTCGAGGACTCGGTCAACATGGCCGAGGAGACCAAAGACCCCGTCAAGACGTTCCCGAAGATCCTGCTGTCAGGTCTGTCGATCGCCGGGATCGTCTACATCCTGGTGTCTATCGTGGCCGTGGCGCTCGTGCCCGTCGGTGAACTGCAGGCCAGCGACACCCCGCTTGTCGAGGTGGTGAAAGCGGGCGCACCCGGGCTGCCCATCGACGAGATCTTCCCGTTCATCACCATGTTCGCCGTGTCGAACACCGCGCTGATCAACATGTTGATGGCCAGCCGCTTGATCTACGGGATGGCCCGCCAGCATGTGTTGCCACCGGGACTCGGGGTGGTGCATCCGACCCGTCGCTCGCCCTGGGCGGCCATCATCTTCACCACCGTGATCGCGTTCGGCCTGATCATCTACGTCTCGACCGCCGCCAGCGACAACGCGATCTCGGTGCTCGGCGGCACCACGAGCCTGCTGCTGCTGGCGGTGTTCGCGGTTGTCAACGTCGCCGTGCTGGTGCTCCGGCGCGACGTCCGGCAGGCCGGCGGCTACTTCAAGACCCCGACGGTGCTGCCGGTCATCGGCTTCCTCGTCTCGCTGTATCTCGTGACGCCGCTGTCGGGCCGGCCCGCGCAGCAGTACCTCGTCGCCGGGGCGTTGGTGATCATCGGCATCGTGTTGTTCTTCGTCACCCAGTTGATCAACCGGCAGCTCGGCATTCGCGACGGCCACATCACCGACCCGACGCACCTGGGGTCCGGGCCGGACTGAGCGGCAGTCGGGCGCTCGCCGTCACTCCGAGTGTCGACAGTTCGCGCCGGACGCTGGGTCCCGTCTTGCGCTCGGGGGGCTCGCGTCGGGGGCGGCGTGCCTCAGTAGGGCTCGCCGACCATCAGAGGTGATCACACTTATCCACAGGGCGCCCAACTTGTGTTGGCCGCATGTCGGCGGGCCGACATAGAATCGAACACATGTTCGACGAATCGCTGCCGGAGATTCCCTCCCTGGGGAAACTGAGTGCGCGCGAGCTCGTCGACGCGGCGCGGGGCTGGGCGCGGACGGAGAACGCGGCGGGCGCGCGCAAGCTGGCGGTGATGGCCGAACTCTTCGCCCGCCGCACCGGTCTGGCTGCTGAGGAGCGAGAAGACTGGTGGGTCGATCCGGATGCCGCGGTGGCCGCCGAGCTGGCCGCCGCTCTCGATCTGACGCAAGGGCTGGCGTTGGCTCAGACCCACCGTGGGGTGGCATTGCGTGACCGGCTGCCCAGAGTGGCGGCGCTGTTCGAGGCCGGCCTGATCAACGACATCCTGGTGCGCGCCATCGTGTGGCGCACCTACCTGATCGACGACGAGACCGCGATGGCGGCCGTGGACGCAGAACTCGCCGAGGTGATCACCGGCTGGGGACCTCTGTCGGCGCCCAAAGTCGAACGTGCCATCGACGCGATCGTCGACCGCCACGACCCGGGGGCGCTGCGACGCAGCCGCGAATCGGGCTCGTCACGCACGGTGGAATTCGGCGGCCCGAAGGACGTTCCGGGCATCACCAGCCTGTACGCGCGAATGAATGCCGCCGACGCCGCAGCCATGAGAGCGCGGGTGGAGGACCTGGCTCACAGCGTCTGCGAGGCTGACCCGCGCAGCCTCGACGAGCGACGCAACGACGCCTTCGCGGCCCTCGGTCTCGAGATGGACAGCCTGCCCTGTCAGTGCGGGACGGAGGGCTGCGAGGCGGCCGGCAGGCGGCCCGCCCGCGACACCACCGTCTACGTCATCGCCGAGCGGGCCGCCATAGCCGAAGCAGCAGATGCCTCAAATCCCGATTCCACTCACAGGCTCGACGACGATGCCCAGCGCGATTGCGAGGAAGTGGCGCGCGACAGGGCGGCTGGACCGAATGTGGCTGGGTCGGCTGAGCCGGACGTGACGGACGCGGCTGAATGCAAGGTGCCGAAGGCTCCGCCGGCCTTCATATTTGGTGCCGGTGTCACTCCGAACTGGCTCCTGGCTCAGGTGATGGACGGCGCCCGGTTCCGTGAGGTGCTTCACCCGGGGATCACCGATCCCGAACCCCGCTACACTCCATCTGCCGCCACCGCCGCGTTCGTCCGCTGCCGTGACCTGACCTGCCGGTTCCCTGGCTGCGATCGGCCCGCCTCGCTGGCCGACATCGACCACACGGTGCCTTATCCGATCGGACCGACTCACCCGTCGAACCTCAAGTGCCTGTGCCGTTTTCATCATTTGCTGAAAACCTTCTGGAGCGGGCCGACCGGCTGGCGCGACCGTCAGCTGCCCGACGGCACCGTCATCTGGACCAGTCCAACGGGGCACGTCTACACGACAAAGCCGGGCAGTGCCTTGCTGTTTCCCTCGTTGTGCCGGCCCACCGGGGAGCTGTGGCCGGGTGACCCGCCGGAGCTCGACTCCAGTGACGCGCGCGGCGCGCTGATGCCGCGGCGTCGACAAACTCGCGCGCAGAACAGGATCCGGGCCATCGCTGCGGAGCGCAAGCTCAACGAGGAGAGAGCCGCCGAGCACAACAGGCCGCCCCCGTTCTGACTGGGCCTTCACCCGCACCAGCCAGCCGGACCTAGTCGGCCTTGCCGGATTCGATGCTGGAAATCCGGGCAAACCTGTTGTGCAGCAGCTTCGTACGATGCGCATTGCCGGGCAGGTCGATGTAGCGGGTACCGAACACCGCCAGCAACACGTCGTCGAGACGACGCACCGCGCCGGCCGGATAGTGGTAGCCCATCGAGGCGTTCACCCGGTCGGTGTCCACACCGTTCAGCACGGCGTCCACCTCGTCGACCGAGTCGATTCCGAGGTCCAGCAACAGTCCGGCGATCCAGGCGTAATGGTCGGTCCGCGACCAACCCGCCTCCGGGAACCGGTTGCCGAGGTAGGTCGCCAGCACCGGCGTCGGAATCCTCGGATCAGACGTCTCCAGCGGCGCGCGCTCCGTGGGCCCGGTGGAGCGCAGCCGCTCACGGATGGCCGAGAACTCACGGTCGGCCAACTCCAGCAGACCGGCCGCCAGCGTGAAGCGGCGGTCCAAATCGGGTGCGTCCTCCTCCGGAATCGAGCCCTTGTAGCGAATGTCGTGCTCGAATTCCGCCCAGGCGTGCTGCAAGATCGTGCGGACCTGCACCGACGCCGGCTGTTGTTCGCCCTCGACAGCCACCAGCAGATGCCTGCTGGCGTACCCCCACCTGCCCTCGCTGGCGGTCTCGACGCCCATGTCGCGGTCGTCGAGCAGTCGCATCTCCTCTCCGAGCAGATTGGCGACGGCGGCGACGTCGTCGCGCAGGTAGGTGATCACCCGCAACCCGATCTGGTCGGTGATCTCGGAGAGCGGATCGGTGTAGAGCCGTCGTCCGTCGAGGTGCCGGTCGGCTTTCGCCGCGAACGACGCCACCGTCTTGGTGCGTGCCGTGACGCTCAGATAGTTGATCCCGGCGTCGTCGAGCAGGCTGGTGACCACCGAGAGGTAGTGCTCGGTCGACCGCGCCAGCTGTGGTCGACGATCGGCGAACGTCGCGATGGCATCGTGCACGGTCCCGGGCGTGGGTTCCGGCGGGGCCGGTTCCAGATCCGACGGCAGCGTCGGCGTCACGATGAAGCCGGTCGCCGCGTCGCCGTACACGGTCACCTCCGAGGGCCGGCGCTCGGAGTAGTAGGCGACGTAGGCGCACAGCACCGCATCGACGGGGTCCTCGACGCGCCGCAGCTCGCTCTTGCGTTCGGCCTTCTCGGCGGCGGCGCGCAACTGGACCCAGTCCTCGCAGTCGACGACGCGCAGCGGCGGGTCGGCGCTGGCGAGCCCCTCGATGTGCTCCATCAGCCGGAGCAGTTCGGCGCGCAGCTGCGCCACGCTGCGGCCCTGCTTGGCCTTGTACTTCAGGGTGCGGCCCAGCCGGAACAACGCGACCGTGGCGGCGTGGGGATAGACCTCGATGGCACGGCGCGGCCGGCCGCCGTGCGGATCGATGTCGAGTTCCAGGTCGTCGGCCAGGCGCCCCGCCCGGGTGCCGTGCGCGAATTCGGGCTTCCCGGTGTTGGACGGATGCGCGCCGGCCTGGAAGCGGGCGAAGTCGGCGTTCAGGGCGCGTTCGGCAGGGCGTTGCCCACTCGGGTTGGTGACGACGATCGGCGCGTCGATGCCGACGACACAGTCACCCTCGGTATAGGTCCCTACGGCGGCGCGGATGCTGGCGTCATCGGTGGCCGCAGAAGCAGACACGAGCCGGCCGCTGCCGTCGACGACAGCCACCCCGGTGGGTTTGCGTTGACCCCAGGCGAGGTCCAGACCGACGAAGTGCACGGCTCTACTGTGCCGCACGGCCGATAGGCTGTTTGTCCGTGAGTATCCCGAACGTGTTGGCCAGCCGTTACGCCAGCGAGGACATGGTGGCGATCTGGTCGCCGGAGGCCAAGATCGTCGCCGAACGCCGGCTGTGGTTGGCGGTGCTGCGCGCGCAGGCTGAACTGGGTGTGGGAGTCCCCGACGGCGTGCTCGCCGACTACGAGCGAGTGCTGGAGACGGTCGACCTCGACTCCATCGCCGCGCGTGAGCGGGTGTTGCGCCACGACGTCAAGGCGCGCATCGAGGAGTTCAACGCGCTGGCCGGCCACGAGCACGTGCACAAGGGCATGACCAGCCGGGATCTCACCGAGAACGTCGAGCAGATGCAGATCCGCCGTTCACTGGAGTTGGTGTTCTCCCACGGCGTCGCGGTCGTCGCGCGCTTGGCCGAGCGGGCTGCCCTCTACCGCGAGTTGGTGATGGCCGGGCGCAGCCACAACGTCGCCGCCCAGGCGACCACGCTGGGTAAGCGGTTCGCCTCGGCCGCCCAGGAGATGCTGGTGGCGTTGCAACGGCTGCGTGAACTCATCGACCGCTACCCGCTGCGCGGCATAAAGGGCCCGATGGGCACCGCGCAGGACATGCTCGATCTGTTCGACGGCGACACCGAGCGCCTCGCCGAACTGGAAAGCCGCGTCGCGACCTTTCTGGGCTTCACCGACATCCTCACCAGCGTCGGTCAGGTCTATCCCCGGTCGCTCGACCATGACGTCGTGTCGGCGCTCGTGCAGCTCGGCGCCGGTCCGTCCTCGCTCGCGCACACCATCCGGTTGATGGCCGGCCACGAGCTGGTCACCGAAGGCTTCGCGCCCGGCCAGGTCGGCTCCTCGGCGATGCCGCACAAGATGAACACCCGCAGCTGCGAGCGGGTCAACGGGCTGCAGGTGGTGCTGCGCGGATACGCGTCAATGGCCGGCGAGCTCGCCGGTGCGCAGTGGAACGAAGGCGACGTGTTCTGCTCGGTGGTGCGCCGGGTGGCACTGCCGGATGCGTTCTTCGCGATCGACGGGCAGACCGAGACGTTCCTGACGGTGCTCGACGAGTTCGGTGCCTACCCGGCGGTGATCCAGCGCGAACTCGACCGTTATCTGCCGTTCCTGGCCACCACCCGCATCCTGATCGCCGCGGTGCGGGCCGGCGTCGGGCGCGAGACCGCCCACGAGGTCATCAAGGAGCACGCCGTCGCGGTGGCGCTCGCGATGCGGGAACGCGGCGCCGAGCCCGACCTGCTCGACCGCCTGGCCGCCGACCCGCGACTGCCGCTGGACCGAGCCGCGCTCGAGGGCGCGCTGGCCGACAAGCAGGCGTTCACCGGCGCGGCGAGCGATCAGGTGGACCGCGTCGTCGCCGCCGTCGACGACCTCGTGAGCCGCTACCCCGAAGCCGCGAAGTACACCTCGGGAGCCATCTTGTGACGCTGACGCAGCAGCTTGCCCAGATCGACTTCACCGACCTGGACAACTTCGCCGACGGATTTCCCCACGCCCTGTTCGCGCTGCACCGTGAGCAGGCCCCGGTGTATTGGCACGCACCCACCGAGAACACCCCCGACGGGGAAGGTTTCTGGTCGGTGGCCACGCACGCCGAAACCCTTGCGGTGCTGCGTGACCCGGACACCTACTCGTCGGTGACCGGCGGCGAGCGCCCGTTCGGCGGCACCCTGCTGCAGGACCTGCCGATCGCCGGGCAGCTGTTGAACATGATGGACGACCCGCGCCATGCCGCGGTGCGCCGGCTGGTCAGCTCGGGGTTGACCCCGCGCATGATTCGGCGCGTGGAGGACGACCTGCGTGAGCGTGCGTGCCGGCTGCTGGACGACGCACCGCGCGGCGAACCGTTCGACTTCCTGGTCGACGTGGCCGCCGAAGTGCCGATGCAGATGATCTGCATCCTGCTGGGAGTGCCGGAGTCCGAACGCCATTGGCTGTTCGAGGCGATCGAGCCGAGCTTCGACTTCGGCGGATCGCGCAAGGCGTCGATCACCCGGCTCTCCGTCGAAGAGGCCGGCTCCCGGATGTATGCCTACGGGCAGGAACTGATCGCGGCCAAGCGGGCCCAGCCCAGCGACGACATGCTGTCGGTGGTGGTGAACTCCGCCGACCCCGAACTGTCGGACATCGAGAGCTATCTGTTCTTCAACCTGCTGTTCAGCGCTGGAGCCGAGACCACTCGCAACGCGATCGCGGGCGGGCTGCTGGCACTGGCCGAACATCCTGACGCCTATCGCGAGCTGCGCGCCGACCCCGCCCTGCTCCCGACGGCGATCGAGGAGATGGTCCGCTGGACCGCCCCGTCGCCGTCCAAACGACGCACCGTCACCAGACCCGCCACCCTCGGCGGGCAGTCCCTGGAGCCGGGGCAGAAGGTGCTCGTCTGGGAGGGTTCGGCCAACCGCGACGGCGCTGTGTTCGCCGACCCCGGACTCTTCGACATCCGGCGAAAGCCCAACCCACACATGGGCTTCGGCCATGGCGTGCACTACTGCCTCGGCGCGAACCTCGCCCGCCTGGAGCTGCGGGTGTTGTTCGAGGAGATCCTGGGACGCTATTCCGAGGTGCGGCTGGCCGCTCCGGTGGAGTGGGCCCGCAGCAATCGGCACACCGGGATCCGCCACCTCGTCGTCGAGTTCACCCCATGAGTTCAGGCCCCGGCGACTTCGACCGATCACCACAGATGCGGGCTTCGGATGCCGACCGCTCCGCGGTGACGAAGATCCTCGAACATGCGGTAGGTCAGGGGATGCTGTCGCTCGACGAGTACAGCGAGCGGCTGGATGTCGTGCTGACCGCGCGCACCCGTCCGGAGCTCGACACCGTCATCGCCGATCTGCCTCACGTGCGCCGCGAGCCGGCCGCGGCGGCGCCGGAGGTGCTGAGTAGCTGGATGTCGAGCGTGTCCCGCAAGGGCCAGTGGACTGTCGCACCTCGGCTGAGGCTGGTCACCCGGATGTGCTCGACGACGCTCGACTTCACCTCCGCGGTGCTGCAGAGCCCCGTCGTGCACATCGACGTCGACGACTACTTCAGCTCCACCGACCTGGTGCTGCCCGACGGTGCGACCGCCGACCTCAACGGGATCACCACGGTCGGCGGCTCGACCACGGTGAAGGTGGCCACCAGCCCGCCGTCGCGGCACCTGCACGTCGTCGTCACCGGACGCGTCCGATTCGGTTCGGTGACCGCGCGGCATCCGTTCGGCACCGCGTTCAAGCGGATGTTCGGGTGATCGACCCGTTCAGTCCGGGCTCGGGATCGCCTTGACGCGGATGCCCGCGGCGCGCAGCTCCAGGGCCGCCAAACCCCTGATCGCCACCGGATCCTGGTAGCGCCAAGCCCCGACCGGGTCGGCGCTGACCGCGGCCAACTTCGCCAGCGGGCGGTTGGCCAGCGCGCGCAACGCCAGGAGCTGTTCACCGGCGGCCGTCGAAGCCAGTGTCACCGCCGTCCACTTGCGCCGGAAGAACCGCACCCGGAGGAAAAGCCACGGCATCATCAACGCCAGGATCGGCGGCGCCGCCACCGCCAGCGCGAGCACCCAGGCCAGCCACGCCGCCGTGACACCCAGGGTCTGACCGGCGCCGGCGATCTCCCGCGCTGCGTCACCCGCCCCGGTCAGCGGGCTGGCCAGCGCATCTCCGATCAGCGGGATCCCGTCCGCGCTGTCACCCGCCGAATCCAGATTGCCGGCCACCCCGTTGGCGCCGCTCTGGACCTGGTAGCCGAAATCGGCGATCACCGACACCGCCGAGTGCACCGCCGTGCCGACCATCACCCAGATGACGGTCCAGGTGAGGACCACGACATCGCTGATCACCTGCCGGATCAAGCGTGCCGGCGTTGTGGCATAGGGAACCCACCGCGATCTCATGGATCGATCACAGCACACGGAAGCGCTCGGGCCGACCGTTAGGCTGGCCCGATGCGTCCCGCTCTGTCCGACTACCAGCATCTGGCCAGCGGCAAGGTCCGAGAGCTCTACCGCATCGACGACGGGCATCTGCTGTTCGTGGCCAGCGACCGGATCTCGGCCTACGACCACATCCTGGACTCCGAGATTCCTGACAAGGGCCGCATCCTGACCGCCATGAGCGTGTTCTTCTTCGACCTCGTCGACTCACCGAACCACCTGGCCGGCCCGCCCGACGACGAACGCATCCCGGCCGACGTGCTGGGCCGCGCTCTGGTCGTCGAGCAACTGGAGATGCTTCCGGTCGAAGCGGTGGCCCGCGGATACCTGACCGGTTCCGGGCTCATCGACTACCAGAACACCGGGGCAGTGTGCGGCATCGCGCTACCGGCCGGATTGACCGAGGCCAGCCGCTTCGCCGAACCATTGTTCACCCCTGCCAGCAAGGCCGAGTTCGGGCAGCACGACGAGAACATCACCTTCGACGACGTGGTGGCAGCCGTCGGCGCCGAGCGTGCCGCCGAAGTCCGCGACCGGACCCTGCACACCTACACTCAGGGCGCCGAGCACGCCCTGACCAAGGGCATCATCGTCGCCGACACCAAATTCGAGTTCGGGGTGGACGCCCACGGCGAGCTCAAGCTCGCCGACGAGGTGTTCACCCCGGACTCATCGCGCTACTGGCGCGCCGACGACTACACCGAGGGTCAGGTGCAGCAGAGCTTCGACAAGCAGTTCGTGCGTAACTGGCTCACCGGAGCCGAATCGGGCTGGGACCGGCACGGGGACCAACCCCCGCCGCCGCTGCCGCCCGACATCGTGGCGGCCACCAGGGCGCGCTACATCGAAGCGTACGAACGTATTTCGGGTCTGCGCTTCGACGACTGGATCGGAGGAAACGCGTGAAGCCACCCGTCGCCAAACGGGTCGACACCCGCCGCGAACATCACGGCGATGTCTTCATCGACCCGTACGAGTGGCTGCGCGACAAGTCCGACCAGGAGGTCATCGACTACCTCGATGCGGAGAACGCCTTCACCGAACACGTCACAGCCGATCTGGCGCCGTTGCGACAGAAGATCTTCGACGAGATCAAGGCGCGCACCAAGGAGACCGACCTGTCTGTGCCGACTCGGCGGGGACCATGGTGGTACTACGGGCGCAGCTTCCAGGGCAAGCAGTACGGTGTGCAATGCCGTTGCCCCGTCACCGATCCCGATGACTGGACGCCGCCCCAGTTCGACGAGGCCACCGAGATCCCCGGCGAGCAGGTGTTGCTGGACGAGAACGTCGAAGCCGAAGGCCACGACTTCTTCTCCCTGGGTGCGGCCACTGTCAGCATCGACGGCAACATCCTGGCCTACTCGGTGGATGTCAAGGGTGACGAGCGGTACACGCTGCGGTTCAAGGACTTACGCACCGGCGAGCGGTATGCCGACGAGATCAGCGGTGTGGGTGCCGGAGCGACGTGGGGTGCGGACGGCAACACCGTCTACTACGTGACCGTCGACGAGGCCTGGCGGCCGGACACCGTGTGGCGGCACCGACTCGGTTCGGACGCCCCAGACGAGCAGGTGTATCACGAACCCGACGAACGCTTCTGGGTAGCGGTCGGGCGCACCCGCAGCAACAAATACGTCCTGATCGCCGCGGGCAGCGCGGTGACCTCGGAGATGCGCTACGCCGACGCTGCCGACCCCGACGCCACCTTCCAGACGGTGTGGCCGCGCCGCGACGGCATCGAGTACTCACTCGACCACGCCGTCGTCGGCGGGGAGGACCGCTTCCTCATCCTGCACAACGACGGGGCGGAGAACTTCACGCTCGTCGACGCACCCGTCAGCGATCCGACCGACCTGCGCACCCTCATCGAGCACCGCGGAGATGTGCGACTCGATGCGGTCGATGCGTTCGACGGGCACCTCGTGGTCAGCTACCGTGCCGACGCGCTGCCGCGCATCCAGCTGTGGCCGGTCGGCGAATCGGGATACGGCCAGGCCAGTGACATCACGTTCGACTCGGAGTTGATGTCGGTGGGGTTGTCGGCGAACCCGAACTGGAGCGCGCCCAAGATGCGCATCGGCGCAACGTCGTTCGTCACGCCGGTGCAGATCTACGACCTGGACCTGGCCTCCGGCGAGCGCACGCTGCTGCGCGAGCAGCCCGTGCTGGGTGACTACCGCCCACAGGATTACGTCGAGCGCCGCGATTGGGCGGTCGCCTCCGACGGGGCGCGGGTGCCCATCTCGATCGTGCACCGGGTGGGTCTGCAGTATCCGGCGCCGGTGCTGCTGTACGGCTACGGTGCCTACGAGGCGTGCGAGGATCCCCGCTTCTCCATCGCCCGGTTGTCGCTGCTCGACCGCGGCATGGCGTTCGCCGTCGCGCACGTCCGCGGCGGGGGTGAGCTCGGCCGGCCCTGGTACGAACACGGCAAGATGCTGGAGAAGCGCAACACGTTCACCGATTTCATCTCCGTGGCAAGCCATCTCGTCGGCACGGACGTCACCCGAGCGGAGAACATGGTCGCCTACGGGGGCAGCGCCGGTGGCCTGCTGATGGGTGCGGTGGCCAACATGGCGCCCGATCTGTTCGCCGGGATCCTCGCCAGCGTGCCGTTCGTCGACCCGTTGACCACGATCCTGGATCCGTCGCTGCCGCTGACCGTCACCGAATGGGACGAATGGGGCAATCCGCTGGAGGATCCCGACGTCTACCACTACATGAAGTCCTATGCGCCGTACGAGAATGTCGAGACCCGCCAGTACCCGGCGATCCTGGCGATGACGTCGCTCAACGACACCCGGGTCTACTACACCGAGCCGGCGAAATGGGTCGCCGCACTTCGGCACGCGCAACAAGATCCCGAGGCCGAAGGCGCCAGGGTGCTGCTCAAGACTGAGATGAACGCCGGCCACGGCGGCATCAGCGGTCGCTACGAGCGGTGGAAAGAGACGGCGTTCCAGTTCGCCTGGCTCCTGGAGACCGCCGGCGCAGCCGGCGAGACGGGTGAAGCCGGCGCAGCCGGCGAGACGGGTGAAGCCGGCGCAGAAGAAATCTAGGCACTGTCAAGATTTCGGTATGATCGGGCGGTGAAGCGGGACAGCTACCACCACGGCGACTTGAAAGCCGTGATCCTCGCGCACGCCGCCGACCTCGTGGCCGAGCGCGGGGCCGACGGGGTGTCGCTGCGCGAGCTGGCCCGCGCGGCCGGGGTGTCGCATGCCGCTCCGGCCCACCATTTCGCCGATCGCCGCGGATTGTTCACCGCACTCGCCGCCCAGGGTTGGCGCATGCTCGCGGTGGCGCTGGCCGACGCCAGACCCGAGTTCACCCACGCCGCATTGGCCTATGTGCGCTTCGCGGTGCAGCATCCGGGTCACTACGAGGTGATGTTCGACCGATCGCTGGTCCACCCCGACGACGCCGAACTGGTGGCCGCACAGGCCGCCGCCGGTTCGGAGCTGGCCGCCGGTGTGGCCACGCTTGACGACCCCCGCGCCAAGGGCGACCCCGAGGCCGCGGGGCTGGCGGCGTGGTCGCTGGTTCACGGGTTCGCGATGCTGTGGCTCAACGAAGCGATCGACACGGACGCCGACGCCGTGGCAACGATGCAACGGATGGCCCAGATGCTGTTCACGAAATGAGCCACCGGTACCGTCGGGGTGCATGACCGATTCAGCGCTGAATGACATCCCCCTGACGACTCTCGCTGGCCGGCCCACCACGCTGGCCGAGCTGACCGACGGCGCCGCGCTGGTGGTGAACGTCGCGTCCAAGTGCGGGCTCACCCCGCAGTACGAGGCGCTGGAGAGGCTCGCCAAGGACTACGCCGCGCGCGGGCTGACCGTCATCGGCGTGCCGTGCAACCAGTTCATGGGGCAGGAACCCGGCAGCCCCGACGAGATCCTGACGTTCTGCTCGACCACCTACGGCGTGACGTTCCCGCTGCTCGCCAAGTCCGAAGTCAACGGTCCCGGTCAGCACCCGCTGTATGCCGCGCTCACCAAGGTGGCCGACGACTCGGGCGAAGCCGGTGACGTGCAGTGGAACTTCGAGAAGTTCCTGGTCGCCCCGGACGGCACCGTGGTCAGGCGCTTCCGGCCGCGCACCGCTCCCGACGCCCCGGAGGTCATCGCGGCGATCGAAGAGGTCGTGCCCCGCTAGCGGTCGGCAGCGAAGGCGAGCCGGCAAGATGACACCCGCCGTCGCCGTGTTGTCCACTGCCTGGACACCTGGAGTTGCCACACTGCGGGTGTGGCAGGACAACTGATCGTCTCGATCTCCGGTATCAGTGACCGCACCGTCGACGACGTCGCCGCGTTCTGCGGTCACCTCGACAACCGCGGCGTCCCGGTGTCGTTCCTGGTCGCGCCGCGGATGAAGGGCGGCTACCGCCTCGACCGCGACGACGACACGGTCGGCTGGCTGGCGGATCGGCGTGCCGGTGGGGACGCGATCGTGTTGCACGGTTACGACGAGGCCGCCACCAAGGCCCGCCGCGGCGAGTTCGCCACCCTGCAGGCCCACGAGGCCAACCTGCGGTTGATGGCCGCCGACCGGATCCTCGAGCACCTCGGTCTGCGCACCCGCCTGTTCGCCGCGCCCGGCTGGAATGTCTCGCAGGGAGCGCTGAAGGCATTGCCACGAAACGGTTTCCGTCTGGTTGCCGGGCTGAGCGGGATCATCGACCTGGTCCGTGACGACACCGTGCGCGCCCGGGTTCTCGGCATCGGGGAGGGTTTTCTGGCCGAGCCGTGGTGGTGCCGCACGCTGGTGCTCTCGGCCGAGCGCACCGCACGCCGGGACGGCATCGTCCGCGTCGGTGTCGCCGCCCGCCACCTGCGCCGTCCGGGACCTCGCCAGGCCATGCTGGACGCGGTCGACTTGGCGCTGCTGCACGCCAGCGCACCGACGGTGTACGCCTGGCAGCAGCAGCGACCTGTGCTGACCGACGCCGCCTGAGGGGCCGCACTGGCTAGATTGGCGCCATGGCTGATCAAGCTGATGTCATCGTGGTGGGCGCCGGGCTGGCGGGTCTGGTCGCGGCGTGCGAACTCCTCGAGCGCGGCCGTCGCGTCCTGATCGTCGACCAGGAGAATGCGGCCAACCTCGGCGGCCAGGCCTACTGGTCGTTCGGCGGGCTGTTCTTCGTCGACAGCCCCGAACAGCGTCGGCTCGGCATCCGCGACAGCCACGAACTGGCTCTGCAGGACTGGTTGGGCACCGCAGGCTTCGACCGTCCCGAAGACCACTGGCCCCGGCAGTGGGCACATGCCTATGTCGACTTCGCCGCGGGGGAGAAGCGCGCCTGGCTGCGTGACCGGGGCCTACAGACCTTCGCGATGGTGGGCTGGGCCGAACGCGGCGGTTACGACGCCCGCGGGCACGGCAACTCGGTGCCCCGCTTCCACATCACCTGGGGGACCGGCCCCGCTCTGGTCGACATCTTCGCGCGGCGGCTCACCGGGGACCGGGTGCGGTTCGCCTACCGGCACCGCGTCGACGAGCTGATCGTCGACGACGGTGCCGTCGTCGGGGTGCGTGGCGCGGTGCTGGAGCCCTGCACAGCTGCCCGCGGCGTCGCGTCGTCCCGGCAGGTCGTCGGCGACTTCGAGTTCCGCGCGCAGGCCGTCGTGGTGGCCAGCGGCGGCATCGGCGGTAACCACGACCTGGTGCGCAAGAACTGGCCGGCGCGGATGGGCCGCGTACCCGAACAGCTGCTCAGCGGGGTGCCCGCGCATGTCGACGGCCGCATGCTGGGCATCTCCGAGGCGGCCGGCGCCAACGTCATCAACAGCGACCGCATGTGGCACTACACCGAGGGCATCACCAACTACGACCCGATCTGGCCCTTGCACGGCATCCGGATCCTGCCCGGGCCCTCGTCGCTGTGGCTGGACGCCACGGGCAAGCGGCTGCCTGCGCCGCTGTACCCGGGCTTCGACACCCTCGGCACGCTCGAGCACATCGCGCGCACCGGGCACGACTACACCTGGTTCGTGCTCAACAAGCGCATCATCGACAAGGAATTCGGCCTGTCCGGGCAGGAACAGAACCCCGACCTGACCGGCCGCAGCCTGCGCGCGGTGCTCGACCGGGCCCGCAACGGGCCCGCGCCGGTGCACGCGTTCGTCGACAAGGGCGTCGACTTCGTGACCGCCGACTCGCTGCGTGACCTGGTGGCCGCGATGAACACCGTGCCCGATGTCGAGCCGCTCGACCTCGCCACGGTGGAGGCCGAGGTCACCGCCCGCGACCGGGAAGTGGCCAACCGCTTCACCAAGGACAGCCAGATCACCGCGATCCGCGCGGCGCGCGGCTACCTGGCCGACCGGGTGAGCCGCGTCGTCGCCCCGCACCGGCTGACCGACCCGAAGGCCGGTCCGTTGATCGCGGTGAAGCTGCACATCCTGACCCGCAAGTCGTTGGGCGGCCTGCAGACCGACCTGGACTCGCAGGTGCTGCGCGCCGACGGCGAGGCGCTGCCGGGCCTGTACGCAGCGGGGGAGGCCGCCGGTTTCGGTGGGGGCGGCGTGCACGGCTACCGGTCGCTGGAGGGCACGTTCCTGGGTGGGTGCGTGTTCTCCGGGCGGGCCGCCGGGCGCGCCGCCGCCCGCGCGGTTTCCTAGCGGATCCGGCGCGCAACGCGACATCGGCGGTGCACGAACGCGCCCGATTCGCTCAGAAGTCGGTGCCGCTCTCGGGTTCGAGAACCCGGAAGTCGGTGTCCGTCATCTCGGTGAGGCGGCCGTAGAAGATCGGTCGCGCGACCGGGTCGATGATGCCCTGATGAATGGGCACGGCGTGCGTCGGCGCCACCGCGCGCAGGTAGTCCACCGCCTCGGAGATCTTCATCCATGGCGCCGCCGCCGGCGTGGCCAGCACGTCGACGGGTTCGTCGGGGACGAACAGCGCATCGCCGGGATGCATGAGCCTGGCAGCGTGCTCGCCGTCGCCGACGAGGTAGGAGATGTTGTCGATGACGGGTAGCTCGGGGTGGATGACGGCGTGGGTGCCGCCGGTGCCGCGCACGGTGAGATGACCGATCGACAGCTGGTCGCCGACGTTGACGGCCTGCCACGGCTCGCCGAGCTGGGCGGCGGTCTGCGGATCGGCGTACAGCGCGGCGTCCGGGTTGGCCTCGATCAGTGCCGGCAGCCGCTCGGTGTCGGCGTGGTCGGGATGCTGGTGGGTGACCAGGATCGCCGACAGACCGGTGATGCCCTCGAAGCCGTGGGAGAAGGTGCCGGGGTCGAACAGCACCGTGGTCTGCGAGCCGGACCCGTCGGGGAAGCTCGCCAGCAGGCAGGAATGGCCGAAGTGTGTGAGCTGCATGACCTCATGCATACCCGCTGCGGGCGCCTCGGCGTGCGTGGGGCGAGCACGCGGTGTCGCCGCAGGTAGAGTGATCGCCGTGGCAAAGGTGGTAGTGCACGTCATGCCGAAGACCGAGATCCTCGACCCCCAGGGACAGGCCATCGTCGGCGCCCTGGGCAGGCTGGGTTTCGACGGTGTCTCCGACGTCCGGCAGGGGAAGCGATTCGAGCTGGAGGTCGACGAGGGCATCGACGACGAGAAGCTCGCCGAGATCGCCGAGTCCCTGCTGGCCAACACCGTGATCGAGGACTGGACGGTCAGCAGGGAGAGCGGCGCATGACCCGGGTCGGCGTCATCACGTTCCCCGGCACCCTCGACGACATCGACGCCGCCCGCGCGGTGCGCCTCGCCGGCGGCGAGGCGGTCAGCCTGTGGCACGCCGACGCCGACCTCAAGGGTGTCGACGCGGTCATCGTTCCGGGCGGCTTCTCCTACGGTGACTACCTGCGGTGCGGGGCCATCGCCCGGTTCGCGCCGGTGATGGGCGAAGTGGTCGCCGCCGCCGGGCGGGGCATGCCGGTGCTGGGTATCTGCAACGGATTCCAGGTGCTCTGCGAGGCGGGGCTGCTGCCCGGTGCACTGACCCGCAACGCCGGGCTGCACTTCATCTGCCGCGACGTGTGGCTGGAGGTCGCCTCCAACTCGACGGCGTGGACGACGCGCTACGAGCAGGGCGCCGACCTGCTGGTGCCGCTGAAATCCGGCGAGGGTCGTTACGTCGCCGCCCAGAACGTGCTCGACGAACTCGAGGGCGAGGGACGCGTGGTGTTCCGCTACCGCGAGAACCTGAACGGGTCGATGCGCGACATCGCCGGCATCAGCTCCGCCAACGGTCGCGTCGTCGGGTTGATGCCGCACCCCGAGCACGCCACCGAAGCGCTCACCGGACCGTCCGACGACGGGCTGGGGTTGTTCTACTCCGCGCTGGACGCGGTGCTGGCCGCTTAGGGCGTCAGCGCGACCGACGCCTCGGCGGTGTAGCACAGGAATGTCATGGTCTCCTGCAGGTACAGCTGCACCGTCTCGGCGTCGTGGGACAGGTACCCGATGGACACGTCGGTACCCAGCTGGAGGTCGAAATCGCCTCCGCGGGTGGACATCACGAACGCGCCGTCGATGGCGGGCGCCCAGATGATGTCACCGTCGACCAGCCGGTTGATGTGCTCGAGGATCGGATAGCCGTGCGCGGTGGTCTCGGCCACCTTGGTGTAGACGTCGGCCGACAGCAACACGCTGTAGGGACCGTCCACCCCGGCAAGCCGCAGCTCGCTGAGCGCCTGGGCGATCACGTCGGGAATCTCGCGCGGATCGTCGGGCAGCGCCAGCGCCGGATTGGAGCTGCACTTGCGCACGCCACCGATGTGGGCCGCCTCGTAGCCCTCGAAGATGGCCCGGTCCTCGACGAAGGCCAGCTTCTTGGCCGCCTCCTTGACCGGGTCCCAGTCCGAATCCTGTGAGCCCCGCTCGACGTCGTCGATGTCGGCACGCAGGACGGTGAACGGCACCCGCAGCCGCACCAGCGGCCGCGCATCCCGCAGGTGGGCGATCACACCGTCACCGGGAGCGGTCACGTCGAGCAGGTGGCCGGTGCTCACCGCGGCGGTCACCGGACCGCCCGGCTCGCTGACGTCGACGACGCGACGGCCGGCGATGTGCCGCTTGAACGTGCGGGTGGCCTCCTGCTCGATCTCGGCCCAGGCGGCGTCGGTGACCGGTGCCAGTTCTCGGTACAGGTTGTTCATTGCGGTTGCCCTTTCAGACTGCCGATCGCCAGCGAGCCCGGATATGCCGGGGGCGTGGGGGATGGCGCGAGCTCGGCGCTCTCTGCCGGGAGCTCCGGGGGATCGTCGAGGAAGTCGATGGTGGGGACGAAGAACAGCGATCCGGTCTCGGCGGTGGAGAAGTCGAGGATCCGGTCGGTGTTGCCCGGCGGATCACCGATGAACATGTTGACCAGCATCCGCTCGGTCACGGCGGGATCCGCGGCGTAGGCGATGTAGTACGTGCCCGACTCGCCGTCACCGAGGCTGCCGAACGGCATGTTCGCGCGCACGACCTGCAGCTCGTTGCCGTCCTCGTCCTCGATCGAATTCAGTGCGACGTGCGAGTTGGTGGGTTTGACCGCGTCGTCGAGTTCGATGTCCTCGAGTTTGGTGCGGCCGATCACCAGTTCCTGCTCGGTGACGCTGAGTGAGTTCCATGCGTCCATGTCGTGGCGGTAGCGCTGGACGTGCACGTAGCTGGCCCCAGAGAACTCGGGGTCCTCGGCGCCGATCTGCACCGCGTCCACCGCGTCCGGTCCGTTCGGATTCTCGGTGCCGTCGACGAAGCCCAGCAGGTCGCGCTGCTCGAAGAACTTGAACCCGTGCACCTCGTCGACGACGGTCACCGCGCCGCCCATCGCCGCGAGGACCCGGCCGCCGAGCTCGAAGCAGACGTCCAGCGAGCCGCCCTTGATGTGGAACAGCAGATCACCCGGGGTGGACGGGGCGTGGTGGCGGGCGCCGGTGAGCTCCACGAACTCGTGCAGCCGGGCCGGTCGCGGGCCGCAGAACAACCGGTCCCAGGCGGCCGAACCGATGCCGGCGATCAGCCGCAACTGCGCGTCGGGCACCCGGAAACCGACCGCGCGAACCAGGCCGGACAGTTCTGCGAGGGCGTCGCGGACCCGCCCGGGCGCCGACGGACTGTCGTTGATCGTCGCCACCAGGAAGATCGCCGCGGGACTGAGCGGGGTGAGAACCGGCTGCGGGCGGACCACGTGATCACCCTAGCTGCACTTGATCTTGTTCTTGGGGTAAGGATGAGCTTGCTATGGCTGAATCTGCGCTCTCTCCGCTCACGGCGACCGCCGACGGACTCTGTGATTTCGTCGACGCGTCCCCCTCGCCGTTCCACGTGTGCCGCACCGCGGCCGACCGGCTGCTGGCCGCCGGGTTCACCGAACTCTCCGAGAGTGACCCCTGGCCTGCGGTCGGAGATCACTTCGTCGTGCGGGCCGGCTCGCTGATCGCCTGGCGCTCCGGTGGACCCGCCGACGCCGGCGCGTTCCGGCCGTTTCGGGTCGTCGGTGCCCACACCGACAGCCCCAACCTGCGGGTCAAACAGCACCCGGACCGTTACGTGGCGGGCTGGCAGGTGGTGGCGCTGCAGCCCTACGGCGGTGCGTGGCTGAACTCGTGGCTCGACCGCGAGCTGGGTGTCAGCGGCCGGCTGTCGGTGCGGGCAGGCAATGCCGTCGAGCACCGGTTGGTCCGGATCGACGAACCGTTGCTGCGGGTGCCGCAGCTGGCCATCCACCTCGCCGAGGACCGCAAGGCGGTCGAGCTCAACCCGCAACGCCACGTCAACGCGGTATGGGGCGTGGGAGGGGGCACCCGATCGTTTCTCGGCCATGTCGCCGAACGGGCCGGCGTCCACGCCGGCGAGGTGCTCGGCTTCGACCTGATGACCCACGACCTGGCTCCCTCCCGGCGGGTAGGCGCCGACGGTGCGCTGGTCAGTGCCCCCAGGCTGGACAACCAGGCCACCTGCTACGCGGGCCTGCAGGCGTTCCTGGCCGCTGCCGCCGGCGGCGCGGTGACGCCGGTGCTGGTGCTCTTCGACCACGAGGAGGTCGGCTCCCAGTCCGATCACGGAGCGCAGTCGGAACTGCTGCTGACCGTGCTGGAGCGGATCACCCTCGCCGCGGGCGGGGGCCGGGAGGACTTCCTGCGCCGGCTGCCCGAGTCGATGGTGGCCTCCGGCGACATGGCGCACGCGACCCACCCCAACTACCCGGACCGGCACGAACCCGGACACCTCATCGAGGTCAACGGCGGGCCGGTGCTCAAGGTGCAGCCCAACCTGCGCTACGCCACCGACGGACGGACCGCGGCCGCGTTCGCGCTGGCATGCGCGCAGGCCGGGGTGCCGCTGCAGCGCTACGAGCACCGCGCCGACCTGCCCTGCGGGTCCACCATCGGCCCCATGACCGCCGCCCGCACCGGCATCCCGACCGTCGACGTCGGCGCGCCGCAGCTGGCCATGCATTCGGCGCGCGAGGTGATGGGCGCCGCCGATGTCGCCGACTATTCCGCGGCGCTTCACGCATTTCTGTCACCGGGCTGACCTACAGTCAGCCCATGGCTCTGGATGTGGCGATGATCACCATCGACTGTGCTGACCCCGACGGCCTGGCCGTGTGGTGGTCCGAGGTCGTGGAGGGGGAGGTGAATGCCGTCGCACCAGGCGAATTCGTGATGGTGGTGCGCCAGGGCGGTCCGGCGTTGGGCTTCCAGCGCGTGCCCGATCCGACGCCCGGGAAGAACAAGGTGCACCTGGACCTGCACACCGCCGACAAGGACGCCGAGGTCGCACGCCTGGTCGGCCTCGGCGCCCGGGAAACCGGCCGGCACAGCTTCGGCGAGGACTTCGACTGGGTGGTGCTGGCCGACCCCGAAGGCAACGCCTTCTGCGTCGCCGGAGGCTGAGTGGCCCCGCTGGCTAGACTGTCTCGGTGACGTCTGGGTTGACCCAAGAGGTGGATACCGTCGAACGGGCCGCCGCCACACCTGACCAGCCTCAGCCCTTCCGTGAGCTCGGGCTCAAGGACGACGAGTACGAACGGATCCGCCAGATCCTCGGGCGTCGCCCCACCGACGCCGAACTCG
The DNA here is from genome assembly GCF_017312405.1 of Mycobacterium sp. PO1. Taxonomy (GTDB): domain Bacteria; phylum Actinomycetota; class Actinomycetes; order Mycobacteriales; family Mycobacteriaceae; genus Mycobacterium. The sequence goes on along the minus strand of NZ_BLTG01000001.1, from coordinate 31,847 downwards.
CGATGTATTCGGTGATGTGGAGCGAACACTGCTCCTACAAGTCCTCGAAGGTGCACCTGCGCTATTTCGGCGAGACCACCACCGAGGCGATGCGCTCGGCGATGCTCGCCGGCATCGGTGAGAACGCTGGCGTGGTCGACATCGGCGACGGGTGGGCGGCCACCTTCAAGGTGGAATCGCACAACCACCCCTCCTACATCGAGCCGTACCAGGGTGCGGCCACCGGGGTCGGCGGGATCGTCCGCGACATCATGGCGATGGGCGCGCGCCCGGTCGCGGTGATGGACCAGCTGCGCTTCGGCGCCGCCGATGCCCCCGACACCCGCCGCGTCGTCGACGGGGTCGTGCGCGGCGTCGGTGGTTACGGCAACTCGCTGGGGCTGCCCAACATCGGCGGCGAGACGGTCTTCGACGCCTGCTACGCCGGCAACCCGCTGGTCAACGCACTGTGTGTCGGGGTGTTGCGGACCGAGGACCTCAAGCTGGCGTTCGCGTCCGGTGCGGGCAACAAGATCATCCTGTTCGGTGCGCGCACCGGCCTCGACGGCATCGGTGGGGTGTCGGTGCTGGCGTCGGAGACGTTCGGGGGCGACGAGTCCGGTTCCCCGGGGCGCAAGAAGCTGCCGAGCGTGCAGGTCGGTGATCCGTTCACCGAGAAGGTTCTCATCGAGTGCTGCCTCGAGCTCTACGCCAACGACCTCGTGGTCGGCATCCAGGACCTGGGTGGCGCTGGATTATCTTGTGCCACATCGGAACTCGCCTCCGCCGGAGACGGTGGTATGAGGGTCGAGCTGGACCGGGTGCCGTTGCGCGCGGCCAACATGACCCCCGCGGAGGTCCTGTCCAGCGAATCGCAGGAGCGCATGTGCGCGGTGGTGACACCGGACAACGTCGACGCCTTCCTCGCGGTCTGCCGCAAATGGGACGTGCTGGCCACGGTGATCGGTGAGGTCACCGACGGTGACCGGCTCGAAATCACCTGGCACGGTGAGACGGTCGTGGACGTGCCGCCGCGCACCGTCGCGCATGAGGGACCCGTCTACGAGCGGCCCGTCGAACGGCCGGACTCCCAGGACGCGCTCAACGCCGACACGTCGGCGTCGCTGCCCCGGCCCGGCACGGGCGACGAGCTGCGGGCCACGCTGCTGGCCATGATCGGCAGCCCGCACCTGTGCAGCCGGGCCTTCATCACCGAGCAGTACGACCGGTACGTGCGTGGCAACACGGTGCTCGCCGAGCACGCCGACGGCGGCGTGCTGCGCGTCGACGAGAAGACCGGCCGCGGCATCGCGATCTCGACCGACGCCTCGGGCCGCTACACCAAGCTCGACCCCTACACCGGCGCCCAGCTCGCGCTGGCCGAGGCCTACCGCAACGTCGCGGTCACCGGTGCCACGCCGATCGCGGTGACCAACTGTCTGAACTTCGGGTCCCCGGAGGATCCGGGCGTGATGTGGCAGTTCTCCCATGCGGTGCGGGGGCTTGCCGACGGCGCCGCGACGCTGGGCATCCCGGTCACCGGGGGCAACGTCAGTTTCTACAACCAGACCGGGACCACCGCGATCCTGCCCACCCCGGTGGTCGGTGTGCTCGGCGTGATCGACGACGTCACCCGCCGTATCCCCACCGGGCTGGGCAACGAGCCGGGGGAGACGCTGATCCTGCTCGGTGACACCCGCGACGAGTTCGACGGCTCGATCTGGGCGCAGGTCACCGCGGATCACCTGGGCGGCCGCCCGCCGGCGGTCGACCTCGAACGCGAGCGGCTGCTGGCCGATGTGCTGACCGCCGCGTCGCGCGACGGGCTCGTCTCGGCCGCGCACGATCTGTCCGAAGGCGGCCTGATGCAGGCCGTGGTCGAAGCGGCCCTGGCCGGTGAAACCGGTTGCCGGCTGGTGCTTCCCGAGGGGTGGGACCCGTTCGTCACACTTTTCTCCGAGTCGTCGGGACGGGTGCTGGTCGCGGTGCCGCGCACCGAGGAGAGCCGGTTCACGGCGATGTGCGAGGCGCGGGGGCTGCCCGCGAACCGTGTGGGCGTGGTCGACCAGGGCCCCGAAACCGCCGAGCCGGTGATCGAGGTGCAGGACCTGTTCACGGTGACCCTGGCTGAGTTGCGGCGGACGTGGGAAGGCGTGCTGCCCGGATTGTTCGGGTAACCGGGTTGGTCGAGTGACGGCAGTCCTGGAGCGCGACCGGACCGACAAGCACCCCGCCTTGCTGTGGGCGTGGCGGCTGCTGCGGCTGGATTTCACCGGGATCGCGTTCGCGGCGCTGTTCTTCTGCCTTTCGCTCACCCCGTCCCTGCTGCCCCGCGACTGGCTGTTCGCCGGGCTCATCGGCGGCATCAACGCCGCGATCGGCTACGGCATCGGCGTGTTCGTCGTCAAGATGTTCCGCCGATTCCTGATCGCCGGCCGCGGCTGGCGGCGACCGCCGCCACGCGTCGCGGCAACGGCCAAGGCGGCCACGGTGATCGTGGCGGTCGGAGCCTGCGTGCTGATGGTGATCCCCGCCGCCGCGTGGCAGCGCCAGGTGTCGACGCTGATGGGAATGCAGGGGCCGGGAACGCTCAGCTATCTGCGCACGCTGGTGATCGCGGCGGCCGTCGGTGCCCTCTGTGTCGCCGGAGCCCGGCTGCTGCTGGACCTGATCAAGACGATGGCGCGGTTCTTCATCCGGCGCTGGCGTCTCAGCGACGAGTTGGCGCTGTTCATCGGCACGGCCATCGTCGTGGTGCTGGTCATCACGTTGGTCAACGGTGTGCTGCTGCGGGGCTTCCTGGCCGGGGCCAACCGCATCTTCCAGCCGCAGAACGCCACCACCGAGGCCGGGGTGGTCCAACCGCAGGAGGCCGAAAGGTCAGGCAGCCCAGAGTCTTTCGCGCCATGGGACACACTGGGCTACCAGGGGCGCACGTTCGTGGCCACCGGGCCGCACGCCGACGAGCTGACCCGGCTCAACGGCGCCCCGGCCACCGAGCCCATCCGCGTCTACGCCGGGTTGCAGACCGCCGAGTCCGACGAAGCGCGCATGGCGGTGTTGCTGAGCGAACTCGAGCGGACCGGCGCGTTCGAGCGGGAGGTCCTCGTCATCGTGCCGACCACCGGTACCGGTTGGATCAACCCGACCGCCGCCGCTGCGATCGAGATGATGTACAACGGCGACACCGCCATCGTCGGTTCGCAGTACTCGTATCTACCGAGCTGGATCTCTTTCCTCGCCCATCAACAGAAGTCGATGGAGGCGGGCCGGATGATGATCGACGCCATCCACGACCGGTGGGTGCAGCTGCCCGAGGACGAGCGCCCGAAGCTGTTGCTCTACGGCGAAAGCCTGGGATCGATGGCTGGGCAGGGCGCGTTCGACTGGTTGCCCGACATCTCCCGGATGGGTTTCTCGTCGGTGCTGTGGGTGGGGCCGCCCAACGCCAGCCCGCTGTGGCACGGCTTGACGGTGCGCCGCGACCCGGGCACGCCGGAGGTCGAACCCCGCTACGACGACGGTCGCACCGTGCGGTTCTCGCAGGGCAACGATGCGGGCGCGATCGCGGCGGACACCGCACCACCCTGGGAGGGCACCCGCGTGCTGTTCCTGCAGCACGCCTCCGATCCGATCGTCTGGTGGTCGCAGGACCTGCTGTTCACCCGTCCCGACTGGCTGTCCGAGCCGGCGGGCCGGGACCGCACCGCCTCCATGCGGTGGTACCCGATCGTCACGTTCTGGCAGGTCGCCGCCGACCTGACGAACGCGGTGTCGGTCCCCGGCGGACACGGCCACAACTACGGCGACTTCATCGTCGACGGATGGGCGGGCGTCGCGGCGCCCGACGGGTGGAGTCGCTCGGACACCGAGCGGATCCGCACCGCACTCGACGCGACCGAACCCGTCGGCAGCAGCGAATGATCGGCGGCGAATGACGCGGCAATGGGTGGGTGTGGGTGCCCTGACCGCTGCGCTGATCGGGTGGAAGTTCGTGACGGCGCGGATTCCGGCGCGTTGGCATCCGCTGCCCCACGTGGTGTTCGGCACCACGGTGTGGGCGCTCAGCGGTGCATCGCCCTTGGGTCTGCGGCCGCCTGCGTTGTGGTCGGGGTTGCGCTGGGGCGCCTCGGCGGCGGCGCCGGTGGTGCTCGCGGTCGCGGTCGGCACCGCGATCCCCGCCGTGCGCGAGGGCATGGCGGTGCAGAAGCTGCCGACTCCGGTCAGCCACTGGCTGCTGGTGCGCATCCCGGTTGGCACCGTGTGGTCCGAAGAAGTGGCGTACCGGGCGAGCCTGAGCATCCTGGCCGCCCACGTGTTCGGCAAACCCGCTGGCCGTGTCTTCGCTGCGGCCGCGTTCGGGCTGTCGCACGTACCTGACGCGCGGGCCACCGGGCAGCCGGTGATCCTCACGGTCCTGGCCACCGGCACGGCCGGCTGGATCTTCGGGTGGCTGTTCGGCAGGTCCACCAGCGTCGCCGCGCCGATGCTGGCCCATCTGGCGGTCAACGAGGCCGGAGCGGTTGCTGCGCTGGCAGTTCAGCGCCGTCGCGGTCGCGCGTGAGACCAATTCCCTAGATTGTGGCTGTGCCTCGTAACGTCGACCCCGCCGCCACTCGCGCCGCGGTGGCTGCGCTGGCGGACTGGCTGCGCGATGACACCGCCGCGGCCCCCGACCGCGCGCAACTCGCCGACGCCGTCCGTCTCACGGCCAGGACCCTGGCGGCCCTGGCGCCGGGCGCCGCCGTCGAAGTCCGTATCCCGCCGTTCGTGGCAGTGCAGTGCATCGAGGGTCCTCGGCACACCCGGGGCAATCCGCCGAACGTGGTCGAAACCGATCCCCGCACCTGGCTGCGGCTCGCCACCGGCCTGCTGACGGTGTCCGATGCCGGCGCCGCGGGTCGGCTGAGTCTGTCGGGATCCCGAGCCACCGAGATCGCGGCGTCGCTGCCGCTGGTCCGCCTGCCCGAGTGAGTGACGAAAACAACATCCCGCCAACGGAGTCCGGCTGCAGTCCGGATCCGACTCCGGGAATCGCGACCCGTCGATTCCGCGTTTTCCAGCTGTTCACCGTAGACTGGGTCCCGTCACCCACCGCCCCCAGGGAGCACTGTTGACTGAGGCCGCTGAGCACGCCGAGCAGGTAGACAACGAGCCCAGAGAAGAATGCGGCGTCTTCGGGGTCTGGGCGCCCGGCGAGGAAGTGGCGAAGCTCACCTATTACGGGCTCTATGCGCTGCAACACCGCGGGCAGGAAGCGGCGGGCATCGCGGTCGCCGACGGTTCGCAGGTCCTGGTGTTCAAGGATCTGGGTCTGGTCAGCCAGGTCTTCGACGAGCAGACCTTGGCCGCCATGCACGGGCACGTCGCCGTCGGGCACTGCCGGTACTCCACCACCGGATCCACCACGTGGGAGAACGCCCAGCCGGTGTTCCGCAACACCGCGGCGGGCACCGGGGTGGCGCTCGGCCACAACGGCAATCTGGTCAACACCACCGAGTTGGCCGCCCGGGCCCGCGAAGAGGGGCTGATGGGCAGCCGCGGGGCCGCCACCGCCACCACCGATTCGGACATCCTGGGCGCGTTGCTCGCCCACGGCGCCGCGGACTCGTCGCTGGAGCAGGCCGCGCTGGAGTTGCTGCCGACGGTGCGCGGCGCGTTCTGCCTGACGTTCATGGACGAAAACACCCTGTATGCCGCCCGCGACCCGTACGGGGTGCGGCCGCTGGCGCTGGGCCGGCTGGACCGCGGCTGGGTGGTGGCCTCCGAAACCGCCGCACTCGACATCGTCGGCGCCTCGTTCGTGCGGGACATCGAACCGGGTGAGCTACTGGCCATCGACGCCGACGGGGTCCGCTCCACCCGCTTCGCGCCCCCGTCACCCAAGAACTGTGTGTTCGAGTACGTGTACCTCGCCCGCCCCGACAGCACGCTGGCCGGACGCTCCGTGCACGGCACCCGGGTCGACATCGGCAGGCGGCTGGCGCGGGAGAAGCCCGTCGACGCCGATCTGGTGATCGGAGTGCCCGAGTCTGGGACCCCGGCGGCAGTGGGTTACGCGCAGGAATCCGGCATCCCCTACGGCCAGGGTCTGATGAAGAACGCCTACGTCGGCCGGACCTTCATCCAGCCGTCACAGACGATCCGCCAGCTCGGTATCCGGCTCAAGCTCAACCCGCTGCGCGAGGTGATCCGCGGCAAGCGACTGATCGTGGTCGACGATTCGATCGTGCGCGGCAACACCCAGCGCGCGCTGATCCGCATGCTGCGCGAGGCCGGTGCGGTCGAGGTGCATGTGCGGATCGCCTCACCGCCGGTCAAGTGGCCGTGCTTCTACGGCATCGACTTCGCCACCCCGGCGGAGCTCATCGCCAACGCCGGCAACGCGGACTCCGACGAGGTCGAGACGCTCGAAGCGGTTCGGCACGCCATCGGCGCCGACTCACTGAGCTACATCTCCCAGCAGGGCATGATCGCCGCGACCGAGCAGCCGGCATCCCGGTTGTGCTCGGCCTGCTTCGACGGCAACTACCCGATCGAGCTGCCCGGCGAGACCGCGCTGGGGAAGAACGTCATCGAGCACATGCTGGCCACCGCGGCACGCACCGGGGTGCCGATCCAGGCCCAGAACGACAACGCGTCGGCACTACGCCGGCCCTAGCGGCGTCATCGACCCAGCGCCGGCCCTAGCGGCGTCATCGACCCAGAGCCGGCCCTCATTCAGGTGCAGTGGGACTGAACCGCAGCAGGTGCCGTCGACCGCCGTCGCCGCCGGAGCCCTCCGAGCTCAGCGCCTGGCGCACCGAATCGAGATAGCCGGTCAGACCACCCGGCGGTCGCGGGATCACGGTGTCGATGTCGTGCTCATGGCACACCGCGTCGCATTCGAGCGATTCGACCAGCGGACGGGCCAGCCCCGAAGGGATCGGGGTGACCAGGCCCACCCACCAACTCGCGATCGTCGGCGTCAGGAAGGGCAGCACCACCATCACGCGCCGCCGGAGCCCGGCCACGTCGGCGTATCCCTGCATCGCGTCGCCGTACTCCATCGCGTCCGGCCCGCCGATGTCCCAGGTGCGGGACTCGGGCACCTGCGCGGTGGCCGCCTCGGCGAGGTAGTACAGGACGTCGCCGACGGCGATCGGCTGGATCATGTTGTGCACCCACTTCGGGGTGGTCATCACCGGGAGCCGGTCGGTCAGGTGACGGACCATCTCGAACGACGCCGAACCCGACCCGATGACGATGCCGGCCTGCAGCACGACCGTTTCCACGGACGATTCCATCAGGATCTCGCCGACCTCGACCCGCGAGGCGAGGTGCCGCGACAGAGATGTGCCGGGCGGATGCAGCCCGCTGAGGTACACCACCCGGCGCACTCCGGCCTCCTTGGCGGCGGCGGCCACGTTCTGCGCCGAACGCCTCTCCTCGGCGACGAAGTCGCGCGAGGTGCCCATCGAATGGACCAGGTAGTAGACGACGTCCATGCCCTGGAACGCCGCGGTCAAGGATTCGGGTTCGGTCAGATCCCCGCGCACCACCTCGACCTGGTCGCGCCAGTCGGCACGGTCGAGTTTGGCGGGTTTGCGCGCCATCGCCCGGACCTTGTGGCCGCGGCGGAGCAGTTCGGGCACCAGGCGGCCCCCGATGTAGCCGGTCGCGCCCGTCACCAGGCACTGAAGTTGAGCCGTCACTACCGCTCCGTCCGTCGATGTCGCCGAGATGCTCTGTAGAGGCTTTCGTTGCCGATGCGGACCTGGATTGCCCGCAACCCCACCCGACTAACCGCGCCGGAACCTCACAATGATCGGTATGGCGTTCCGGGGATGGCCGATCGAAGCCGTCGAGTTCTACGAGGGCCTCGAGGCCGACAACTCGAAGGTGTACTGGCAGGAGCACAAGGCGGTCTACGAACAGCAGGTCAAGGCGCCGATGGAAGAGCTGCTGGCCGAGCTGGCCGACGAGTTCGGCGAGGGCAAACTGTTCCGGCCCTATCGCGACGTGCGGTTCAGCGCCGACAAGACGCCCTACAAGACCACCTGCGCGGCCACCCTCGGCAAGGGGTACGTGGCGTTCTCCGCCGACGGCCTGTCGGTGGGCAGCGGGCTGTACATGCCCGAGCCGGCGGCGTTGGCGCGCTTCCGCGCCGCCGTGGACGCCGACGACACCGGAACCGAGCTGGCGTCCATCGTCGCCGATCTGCACCGGGCCGGCTATCAGACGATGGCGCACGAGGTCCTCAAGACAGCGCCCCGCGGCTTTCCCAAGGATCATCCGCGCATCGAGCTGCTGCGCCACAAAGGCCTCGCGATGATGAAATCGTGGCCCGTCGGTGCGTGGCTGGGCACCCGGAAGGCCAAGGATCGCGTGGTCACCGCGCTGCGCGCGGCCGCGCCGCTCAACGAATGGCTGGCCCGTCACGTCGGCTGACGACCGGCGCATACCGGCCGCAGTCGCCGAACGGTAACCTTTGTCTCGATGACCGAGCGCGCCGAACAACACGGCATTTCCTATGCGTCGGCAGGAGTGGACATCGAAGCCGGTGACCGCGCCGTCGAACTCTTCAAGCCGCTAGCCCAGAAGGCCACCAGGCCCGAGGTGCGCGGCGGCCTGGGCGGCTTCGCGGGCATGTTCGCGCTCCGCGGCGACTACCGGGAGCCGCTGCTGGCCTCGTCAACGGACGGCGTGGGCACCAAGCTGGCGGTCGCACAGGCCATGGACAAGCACGATACGGTCGGCATCGACCTGGTCGCCATGGTCGTCGACGACCTCGTGGTGTGTGGAGCCGAGCCGCTGTTCCTGCAGGACTACATCGCCGTCGGGCGCACCGTGCCAGAACGGGTCGCCGAGATCGTCTCCGGAATCGCCGACGGCTGCGTGCTCGCCGGGTGTGCGCTGTTGGGTGGGGAGACCGCCGAACACCCCGGACTGATGGCACCGGACCACTACGACATCTCGGCGACCGGGGTCGGCGTCGTGGAGGCCGACGACGTGCTGGGGCCTGACCGGGTCAAACCCGGCGACGTACTGATCGCGATGGCCTCGACCGGGCTGCATTCCAACGGATACTCGCTGGCCCGCCACGTGCTGCTCGAGATCGACCACATGAATCTGGCCGGACACGTCGAGGAGTTCGGTAGAACCCTGGGTGAGGAATTGCTCGAGCCCACCCGCATCTACACCAAGGACTGCCTGGCGCTGGCCGCCGAGACGCAGGTGCGGACTTTCTGCCACGTCACCGGAGGCGGGCTGGCCGGCAACCTCGAGCGGGTGATCCCGCACGGCCTGGTGGCCGAGCTGGACCGGGGCACCTGGACGCCTGCACCGGTGTTCGGCATGATCGCCCAGCGCGGGCGCATCGAACGTGCGGAGATGGAGAAGACGTTCAACATGGGCGTCGGGATGGTCGCCGTGGTGGCCGCCGAGGACACCGACCGCGCGTTGGCCGTGCTGACCGCACGTCACCTGAACTGTTGGCCCCTCGGAACCGTCATGAAGGGCAGCAAGGACGGGTCACGCGCAGAGCTCGTGGGTCAACACCCCAGATTCTGACCAACCCAGACTCTGAACAGACTCAGATTCTGAACAACGAAGCGCCGACCGGCGCTCGATCAGCGCCGCCAGTCGTCCTCGTCTGCCCAGCCTTCGTCGGGTGCACCGTCGCTGCCGTGGAAACGGTCATCGTCGGAAGCGCCTGACAGCTCGCGCTGAAGCCGCTCGAAATCGGTCTGCGGTGAGCTGTATTTGAGCTCACGAGCAACCTTGGTCTGCTTTGCCTTTGCCCGGCCGCGGCCCATGGGGGAACCCCCTCGCGCAATAACGGAGCGGCCCAATGAACAGGCGGCTCCGATCTGAGTGTGTTTATTTTCCTGTCCACACCTTACCGTGCCGGAGGCCGTGGTGCTGGCAGGCCCGGGTGCTCAGAGTGCTGTGGTCCTGCTCACCGTGTTCCGCGGAGCCGCTCGACGGCCAGCCTGCCCGCGCCGACCGCGTCGGCGGGAGGCACCGAGTCCGGGTCGATCGCGGCGGCGACGGCGGACTCGCCCCCGGTGGTCAGCTCGGTATCCGCCGGCAGGCCACGCTTGACCAGGGCCAACGCGATCAGCCCCTGGTCGACGTGGTCGACGACGGTGCCCAACCGGCCCACGGGGCGCCCGGCGGCCAGCAGCGGATCGCCGGGTGCTGGACGGTCGGCGGCACCGTCGAGGTGCAGCAGCACCAGCATGCGCGGCGGTTTGCCCAGGTTGTGGACTCGTGCCACGGTCTCCTGGCCGCGGTAACAGCCCTTCTCCAGATGTACCGCGCCGACACCGGGACCGCCGATCCAGCCCGCTTCGTGCGGAATCGTCCGCTCGTCGGTGTCGACCCCCAGCCGCGGGCGCTGCTCGGTGACGCGATGCGCCTCATAGGCCCACACCCCGGCGGGGCGCACCCCGGCGCCAACCAGCCGTTCGCGCAGGCCCGCGGCCTGTGAAGCCGGGACCAGGACGTCCAGCTCGGGGGTGGTGCCCGGGATACGGCGCACGAAGCCACCGCCGGGCAGCGCGACCGCGGTGCCCTCTGCCGGCAACGTCGTCGCACCGAGCACGGCGAGCACGGCGGGTTCGGCAACCCCCGGACCGAGCAGCGTCAGCACCGCCAGATCGGCCGGCTCGACCGTCACGTCGGACCAGAAGATCATCTTGCGCAGGAAGCCGAGCAGGGCCTCACCACGCCATGCCTCGGTGTCGAGAACGGTTTGGTCGGCCAGCTCGGTCTGCCACCAGTGATCTTCGACACGGCCCTGCCCGTCCAGGCTCAGGTTCTGGGTGACCGAGCCCTCCGGCAGCGCACTGACGTGCTGACTGGAGATGTTGTGCAGCCATGACTGACGTTCCGGGCCGGTCAGCGACAGCACTGTGCGATGCGACCGGTCGATGACCACCGCGCCGTCGGCGGCGGCGCGTTGTTCGCCGAACGGGTCACCGTGATGCCACACCGCGCCGGCGTCGGGTCCGGGGTCGGGAGCGGGAACTGCAGACATCCCTCAACTCTACGATTGCTTCATGGCCGATACCCCGGGCGTCGTCGTCACCCTCGACGGACGTCTGCACGATCCACAGCAGCCGCTGCTGCACGCCGACGACCTGGCGGCGGTCCGCGGCGACGGGGTCTTCGAGACGCTGCTGATCCGCCAGGGTGCTCCCTGCCTGCTCGAGGCTCACCTGGCGCGGCTGGCGCAGTCCGCCCGGATGGCCGACCTCCCGGACCCGGATCTGGCGAGCTGGCGCTCGGCGGTGCAGATCGCGACCGAGCGGTGGCTCACCGACCGCGGCGGTGAAGGCGTGCTGAGACTCGTCTACAGCCGCGGTCGTGAGCACGACCCGACCGGCACCTCCTACGCGACCATCGGCCCGGTACCCGACCGGGTGGCGCAGGTGCGCCGCCACGGGCTGGCAGCGGTGCTGCTCGAGCGGGGACTGCCCGCGGCCGGAGTCGACAGCATGCCGTGGCTGCTCGCCGGCGCCAAGACGCTGTCCTACGCGGTCAACATGGCCGCGCTGCGCCATGCCGAACGCCACGGCGCAGGGGACGTAGTGTTCGTCAGCGCCGAGGGCCAGATCCTCGAGGGGCCCCGCTCCACCGTGGTGATCGCCACGACCTCGGAGGAGGGCCGCAGCTGCCTGCTCACGCCGCCGCCCTGGTACCCGATCCTGCGGGGCACCACTCAGCAGGCGCTGTTCGAGGTCGCCCGCACCAAGGGCTACGACTGCGACTACCAGGCGTTGACCCCTGCGGATCTCCATGCCGCAGAGGGGGTTTGGCTGGTGTCCAGCATCACGTTGGCGGCGCGGGTGCACACCCTCGACGGCAAACCGCTCCGGCCGGCCCGGCTGGCCGACGAGATGGCCGCGTTGATCGACGCCGCGATCCTGCACGATCGCTGAGAGATTAAATCGGTTGTCGCGGTGGCGAAGCGCGGGTACGGTCGCCTGTACACAGGGAAGGAGGTGGTCCGACAAATTGAGTGACTTATGGACATGTGAGGTGGCTGCGAGCTAGCAGCGCCGGGAAGCGCTCGACGCACCTGTGCGCGCTGGCGAATTCCCCGCAGTCACCCGGCCCCCGAGCCCCTCAGCCTTGTCCGGCGAGGAACCACGGCTCGGGGGCCGCTCCATGTCTGCCGACAGAGCCGAGCGCTGCATGTCTGCCGACAGAGCCGAGAAAGTGCTGAGCTGAGAGGGCTGCTAGCCCGCGGGACCCGGTGCCAGGGACGAACACTCCGACATCGCCTCGTGCCACACCTGGACGTCCACCCCGGGCGGGGGCCCGGGCATCGGGCCGGGACCAGCCGAGACGCCGTGCTCGCGCAGGCAATACGCGAGGGAGCCGTGGCCCACGCTGGGCACCGCCGACGTCGGCGTGGATTCGGAACCGGGCTCACCTGCCGGTTCGGCCGAACCCGAACAAGCGGCCACGGTGGCTGCGGCGGCCAACACCGCCAACACTCTGATGCGCCGCACTAGCCGATGAACCTCGACAGGCGGGCCGACAGGTGCGGCACGAGGCCACCGTCGGCGTCCACCCGCTCCTCGACGTAGGCCAGGTCGCCGCCCTCGACGATGCCGTAGAGGCGTTTGGCGCCACCGACGAGCAGCCCCGACTTGCTGCGGGCCAACGCATCGGTGACCAGTTCCCACGAGGACTGATTGAGCGGATGGCCGTAGAACAGCTCGATGTACCCCGCCGAATGGGCCAGCAGCAGCTCGATGGCCTGCGATTCGTTCGGATCAGCGGGGTCGGTGACGAATCGCCAGAAGCCGGTCTCACGCAGATCGGGCTTGTCGTACTCGCCGTACTCGTCCAGCCGCCAGGACCGGGCCTCCCAGTTCAGGTAGTCACCACCGTCGTGCGAGACGACGATCTGCTGGCCGAACCGGTAATCGCCGTCCTTGCCGCGGCCCTCGCCCTCGCCGCGCCAGACACCGACCAGCGGAAGCAGTGCGAGCAGCGCATCGTCCAGGTCGGCACCTTCGCGAAGGTTGGCGGTGTCGGGCGGCAGCGGCAGGTCACCGAATGCCGGGATGTTGCGTGCGGCCGTCTCCTTGGCGCGTGCCGCGGCTGCGGCGACCGCCTCGTCGCCGGAACTCACGACTCGTCGGTGATGAGGCGGTACACCGCGTACAGGGCGAACCAGGTGATCACCACGACCGCCACGACCAGCAGAATCTCGAAGAACAGCACCACGGCAGAAAAGTCTAGCCGCCCGCAGCTGACCGTTCCCGGCGGCTACAGCCTTGCCGGCCTCGCCGGCCGCGCCGACCCGTCAGCACAGCTGCTCAGCTGACCTTGTACTCGTACTCGGGGCAGAACGAGCCGGTCGCGGCGCCGATGAAGTAACCCGCCTGATAGTCCGACCAACTGGTGACGCTGGTCAGATCGGCGACCTCCTGCTCGAACGTGGCCCCGTTGGCCCAGTCCTGGCAGACGGCGTATCCGGTCTCGATGACCTGCTGGGTCTTGTCCTCCGGCCAGGTGATGCCACCGCCGGAGATGACGGTGAGGAAATCGTCCTCGGGTGCGGCCAGCGCCGCCGGCGCGCCCAGCAGCGCAACCGCCCCGAATGATGCGGACAACCAGGCGATCGTGATCTTCATCTCTCGGGTCCTTGCGCTACGCGCGACTGGCCGCGCGGTGACTGGGGCAACCCGCGCCGAACGGCGCGGGAAGTCCCCATATCGTCGCTGACCACCACTGAATCCGCAGCACTTTCCCAGCAAGAGCGACGGAACACACGATTGACAGCACGTGAAACCGGGCCCTGCGGGTTTGCGTGACGCCGTCACGCTTCGCCTGGTTTGCGTGACTCCGTCACGCTTCGCCTGGTTTGCGTGACTCCGTCACGCTTCGCCTGGTTTGCGTGACTCCGTCACGCTTCGCCTGGTTTGCGTGACTCCGTCACGCGACCTTGACGTCGACCTCGTGGATCCCCGCGCCCGTCGGCGCCACGGTGGCATCGCCGTTGCCGACCTTCGACAGCGCGCGCAGCGTCCAGGTGCCCGGCGCGGCGAAGAAGCGGAAGTCGCCGGTCGCCGACGCGACGACCTCGGCGGTGAACTCGTCAGAGCCGTCGAGCAGACGCACGAACGCCCCACCCACCGGCTGACCCGAGCCGTCGACGACGCGGCCGGTGATCACCGTTTCCTTCTCCAGGTCCACGCCCGCGGGCAACGCCTGTCCTTGTTTCGGTGCAGAGCACATGATCAACTTCCCAACTCGATCGGGGCGCCCACCAGGGAGCCGTATTCCGTCCAACTGCCGTCGTAGTTCTTCACGTTCTTGTGGCCCAGCAGTTCCTGCAGCACGAACCAGGTGTGTGAGGAGCGCTCACCGATACGGCAGTACGCGATGGTCTCCTTCTCACCGTCCAGCCCGGCGTCGGCGTACAACTTGGCCAGGTCCTCGTCGGACTTGAAGGTGCCGTCCTCGTTGGCGGCCTTGCTCCAGGGAACGTTGATGGCGCTGGGAACATGCCCGGGACGTTGGCTCTGCTCCTGCGGCAGGTGTGCCGGGGCGAGAATCTTGCCGGAGAACTCATCGGGGGAGCGCACGTCGACCAGGTTCTTGGTGCCGATCGCCGCGATCACCTCGTCGCGGAACGCGCGGATCGAATTGTCCGGGTCCTTGGCGGTGTAGCTGGTCTCCGGGCGGGTCACCGCATCGGTGGACAGCGGGCGGGCGTCGAGCTCCCACTTCTTGCGGCCGCCGTCGAGCAGCTTCACGTCCTGGTGGCCGTAGAGCTTGAAGTACCAGTAGGCGTAGGCCGCGAACCAGTTGTTGTTCCCGCCGTAGAGGACCACGGTGTCGTCGTTGCCGATACCGCGCTCCGACAGCAGCTTGGAGAACTGAGCCGCGTCGACGAAGTCACGCCGAACGGGATCCTGCAGGTCGGTCTTCCAGTCGAGCTTGACGGCGCCCGGGATGTGCCCGGTGTCGTAGGCGCTGGTGTCCTCGTCGACCTCGACGAAGACGGTCTTCGGCGCATCGAGATTGCTCTCGGCCCAGTCTGCTGTGACCAGGACGTCGGAGCGTGCCATGAAGGAAATCCTTTCGGTTGCCGGTCAGGTGTTATCGGGTGGTGCGGAGGGGGAGCGCCCAGCAGTCACCGCAACAGCGGCGCTGATGATCGGGTTCGGCATATGCCACATGGTTGTGCTCCTGTTGGGTTGTCAGATCGCTGGGCGCGGCAGATCGCCGTGGCCGCTCGCAGAGCGCTACGCAGAAGAAGGCGCGCGGCTACTCAGCAGCTGCGACAACAACAGAAACAACCCGCAACGCGGCACAGATCCACTGCGCGGCGCTTCGTGAGCACGAGCTCGAGGCGGGCTGACACGGCAGTCAGCGTACCCAATGACCGGGTGATCAAGCCAACAGTGGCTCCACTGCACCCCGCAGCTCAGCTGCCGTCGCCACGCCGGACGCGCGGTAGTGTTGCCGGCCCTCGCTGTCGAAGACGAACGTCGTCGGCAGCGACAGCACCGAAAGTTGGCGCGCAGCCTCAGGATCGGCATCCATGTCGATCTCGACATGCGCGACCGACGGCAGCTCGGCGCACACCTCCTCGACCACGCGGCGCAACGCGACGCAGGGCCCACACCATTCAGCCGTGAAATGCACGATCGTGGGCCCCGAGCGTGACAACCCGAAAGCGGCCGGGTCGACGACGGTGGCTTCGGGAACGTCGCGGCTCAGCCCGGCGCGCAGACGCAGCAGCTGACTGACGACGAACCCGATGCCGACGACGGCGATCACAATCGCCACGACGAAGATCCACGAGAAGCTCATGACGACCGGAACTCGCCGAGGTCGATGGTCCTGTCGTCCGTGATGCCCTCGATGATCACGTCGGACCCCCGGGCGCCCTGGTGGGTCGGGGCGACACCGAACGGCAGCTGTTGCTCGGGCAGGCCGGCCGAGAACGCGGCCAGCACCGCGGGCAGCTGATCCTCCGGGACGTCCTGGTCGGCGGTGCCGGGGCCGGTCAGCACATCCGTGGCCGTGAACACCAGCGTGGACTGGTCCGGCCCGGCCATCGACAGGTCCACCGAGACGCTCACCCTGTCGGCGAAGCCGGCCTCGTCGGGGGTTCCGGTGAACACCAGCCCGCGCGGGGCGGAGATGCCGGATTCGGTGACTTTCGCGGCGTCCTCGTCGGTCGGGGCTTCGACCAGCAGGTCGGTGATACCCATGAACCGGCCCAGGTGTGTCGAGTCGATGATGATCCGGCTCTCCAGTTTCTCGACCGACAGCGTCGCGTCGGGCGGCACCAGCCAGGAATCGCCGAGCTCCACCGAGTGCAGCGTGGCTTCCAGTGACGCTTTGCCCACCACGGGGTGATCAACACCACTGGCCTTGATCTCGACCTCGTCGTAGTGCTCGGCCATGGCCTGCGGGATGAACGGAAAGCCCAGGATCGCCACCGACGGGTCGGAGTTCAGATCCGCCGCGCTGCGCACGCTCCTGGCCAGGCGGTATTCGGCATAGATCGCCGCTCCGAAGTCCGTGCCGACGGCGCCGACCACGACAGCGGCCAGGACCGCGGAGATGCCGATCACGAGCTTGCGCACCCCGACATTGTCGCCCACCGGATGCGCAAGTCAGGTTCGGCTCGGCTTACCGGCAGGTGGCGCGCTATCCTCAGAGAGCTATCGGCCGGGTAACGGCCGTGTGTCAGGCATGAATCTGGGAAGTCACCGCGACATGGTCGTCTCGGCGAGATCCCGGCGAGAGATCTCCACGACTGTTGGAGGGCCAGTTGGACCTACTCCTACTGACGGTGGACCCGCATCCCGAATCGGTTCTGCCCTCACTGTCACTGCTTGCCCACAACGTGCGGACCGCGCCGACCGAGGTGTCGTCGCTGCTGGAAGCCGGCACCGCGGACGTGGCCATCGTCGACGCGCGTACCGACCTGGCCGCTGCGCGCGGTCTGTGCCGTCTGCTGGGCACCACCGGAACGTCGGTGCCCGTCGTCGCGGTGGTCAACGAAGGCGGCCTGGTGGCCGTCAACGTGGAATGGGGCCTCGACGAGATCCTGCTTCCCGGGACCGGCCCGGCCGAGATCGACGCCCGCTTGCGGCTGCTGGTGGGCCGCCGCGGCGGCATGGCCAGCCAGGAGAACGTCGGCAAGATCAGCCTGGGTGAACTGGTCATCGACGAGGGCACCTACACCGCCAGGCTTCGCGGTCGTCCGCTGGACCTGACCTACAAGGAGTTCGAGCTCCTGAAATACCTCGCTCAGCACGCCGGCCGCGTGTTCACGCGCGCACAGCTGCTTCAGGAGGTGTGGGGTTACGACTTCTTCGGCGGCACCCGCACCGTCGACGTCCATGTGCGTCGGCTGCGCGCGAAGCTGGGCCCCGAATACGAGTCGCTGATCGGCACCGTCCGCAACGTCGGCTACAAGGCGGTCCGGCCCGCGCGGGGGCGCCCGTCGGCCGCCGGATCGGACCTCGACGACGACCTCGATCCCGAGGCCGACGACGACTACGACGGTGCCGACAGCATCGACGGATTCGACCACGGCGGGGTGCCCGAAGCCTTGGACAACGCGTTGCGTAGTCAGTGAATCCCGCGCCATCCCGGGTCGGCTGGAGAGAACGGTTGTCCGCCGCCGACCAGCGGTCCGTTCGCGATCTGATCGCCGCGGCCGAGACAGCGGACGGAGTGGCCCCGGTCGGTGACCAGGTCCTGCGCGAACTCGCGCACGAGCGAACTCGGCACCTGCTCGCCACCGACGGTGACCGGGTGGCCGCTTACCTCAACCTCGCGCCCGCCGACGACGCCGGCCCGGCGATGGCGGAGCTGGTCGTGCACCCGGCGGCGCGGCGGCGCGGCGTCGGGACGACGATGCTGCGCACCGCGCTGCCCGCCGGTGGGCCCGGCACGCGGGTGTGGGCCCACGGCAACCTCGAGCCGGCGCGGGCCACCGCCGCGGCGCTCGGACTCGAGGTGGCGCGCGAGCTGCTGCAGATGCGCCGCCCGCTGAACGATCTGCCGGCCGTGCCAGCTGTCCCCGGGGTGCGGGTGAGCACCTATTCCGGTCCCGATGACGACGCCGAGCTGTTGCGGGTCAACAACGCAGCCTTTGCCTGGCATCCGGAGCAGGGTGGCTGGAGCGAGAGCGACCTCGCCGAGCGTCGGGGAGAAGCGTGGTTCGACCCGGCCGGGCTCTTTCTGGCCTACGACGACGCCGACGGCGCCCTACTCGGATTCCACTGGACGAAGGTGCATTCCGAGTCGTTGGGTGAGGTCTATGTGGTCGGTGTCGACCCCGCGGCGCAGGGCCGGGGTCTGGGCAACGTGCTGACGCTGATCGGCCTGCATCACCTCGCTGACCAACTTGCAGGCGGACCGCACGACGCGTCGGTCATGTTGTATGTGGAGGCCGACAACACCGCCGCGGTGAAGACGTATCGACGGCTGGGTTTCGAGGTGTCCAACACCGATGCCGCGTACGCCGCGGGTCCGACCGCTCACCTGTGAGGTCGGTAAACCTGTTCACCTTGCGTTCACTTGGCATCCCCGAACCGTCCACCACGGGCGCATACGTTGCCCGTGAGTTTGGAGCCAACCGAAAGTGGGATAAGTGAAGCTCAACAGCATCGGCAAGACGTTCGGCACGACGGTCTCGGCGGCTGCGATCGCCGCGCTGGCCCTCGCGGGGTGCGGTAGCGACAACAACACCGGCACATCCGGGAACACCGGCGGCGATACCGGGACCGCGGCTGCGGGTTCGGCCGAGGAGTGCGGCGGCAAGGACACCCTGACCGCTGAAGGCTCGTCGGCCCAGCAGAACGCCATGGCGGTGTTCGCCCAGACCTGGGGCCAGGTCTGCCAGGGCAAGAACATCTCGTACAACCCGACCGGTTCGGGTGCCGGTCGCGAGCAGTTCGTCGCCGGCAACGTCGACATCGGTGGCTCGGACTCCCCGATCAAGGACGAGCAGGCCCAGCAGGCCACGCAGCGTTGCAACGGCAACGAGGTCTGGAACCTGCCGCTGGTCTTCGGGCCCGTCGCGATGGCCTACAACGTCGAAGGCGTCGAGGGCCTGGTGCTCAACGCCGACGTGATCGCCCAGATCTTCCAGGGCGGGATCACCAACTGGAACGACCCGGCCATCGCCGCACTGAACGAGGGCAAGACGCTGCCCGACCAGGGCATCACGCCGATCTACCGCTCGGATTCGTCGGGCACCACCGACAACTTCCAGCTCTACCTCGAGGCGGCGGCACCGGAAGCCTGGACCAAGGGATCGGGCAGCGAGTTCCAGGGCGGCGCCGGTGAGGGCGCGCAGAAGTCGTCCGGCGTCGTGCAGGCCGTGCAGGCCACCCCGGGCTCCATCGGGTACGTCGAGAAGGGCTTCGCCGACCAGGCCGGTCTGCCCGCAGCCCAGATCGACAACGGCAGCGGCGCGGTCGAGCTGAACAACGAGTCGGCCGGCAAGGCCATCGATGCGGCAACCTTCGCCGGTGAGGGCAACAACCTGGTGCTCGACCTGCAGGCGTTGTACGGCACCACCGAAGAGGGTGCGTACCCGCTGGTGCTGGCCACCTACTCGCTGGTCTGCTCCAACGGTTATCCCGCCGAGACCGCCGAGGCGGTCAAGTCGTTCCTGACGGTCGCTTCGCACCAGGGTCAGGCCGGTCTGCCCGAGGCCGGTTACGTGCCGCTGCCGGAGCGGTTCACCGAGCGCCTGCAGGAAGCGATCGACGGCATCGGCTCGTCTGCATAGTTCTGTAGCGCGGAAGCCGAGCAACGGCGAGGATGGTGTTGACACAATGACCCACAAGGTTGATGAATGACCGACAAGGTTTCTGATGGAACGACATCCGTGACAACACCGAATCCGATGGAGGCGGGGTCCGGGGCGGCGATGGCTGAGCCGTTCGGCGAACCGGACCCCATTTCCACCAACCCCAGTGGCCACGCCAAGGTCCGCCCCGGCGACCGGATCTTCCGCGGATTGGCGGAGGGATCCGGCATCCTCATCGTGGCGCTCATCGCCGCGATCGGGTTCTTCCTGGTGTGGCGCGCGGTCCCGGCACTGGCCCGCAACGAGGAGAACTTCTTCCTCTACGGCGGTAACTGGGTCACCACGGACACGTCGGCGATGCAGTTCGGCATCCTCGACCTGCTCCAGGTCACCGTGTTCGTCTCGGTGTTCGCCTTGGTCCTCGCGATGCCGGTGGCCCTGGGCATCGCGATCTACCTCACCAATTACGCACCCAACCGGGTCAAGGGTCCGCTGGCCTACATGGTGGACCTGCTGGCGGCGGTGCCCTCGATCATCTACGGCGTCTGGGGTCTGTATGTGCTCGCCCCGGTGCTCAAGCCGGTTGCGGTGTGGCTCAACGAGAATCTCGGCGGTTGGTTCTTCCTGTTCGCCACCGGCAACGCCTCGGTGGCCGGTGGCGGCACCATCTTCACCGCCGGCATCGTGCTGGCGGTGATGATCCTGCCGATCATCACCGCCGTGACGCGGGAAGTGTTCGTGCAGACCCCGCGCGGTCAGATCGAGGCAGCGCTGGCGCTCGGCGCGACGCGCTGGGAGGTGGTGCGGACTACCGTGCTGCCGTTCGGCATGTCGGGATACATCAGCGGCGCGATGCTCGGTCTCGGCCGCGCGCTCGGCGAGACCATCGCGCTGCTGATCATCCTGCGCGGCACCCAGGAGGCGTTCGGCTGGTCGCTGTTCGATGCCGGCTACACCTTCGCCAGCCTGATCGCCTCTGCCGCATCGGAATTCAACGACCAGTACAAGGCGGGCGCCTACATCGCAGCCGGTCTGGTGCTGTTCATCCTGACGTTCGTGGTGAACTCGCTGGCCCGCGCCGCGGTCGCCGGAAAGGACAGGTCCGCGTCATGACGTCGACACTGGATCAGCCCGTCAAGGCGCCCACATTCCAGGGTGTCAGCGCCCGGCGGAAGTTCTCCAACAATCTGGCCACCGTGCTGGTGACGACGTCGGTCGTGGTCGCCCTCGTCCCGTTGGCCTGGGTGCTGTATACGGTGGTGGCCAAGGGCATCGGCATCGTGTTGTCGAGCACCTGGTGGCTGAACTCGCAGTCGGGTATGACGGCGTTCGCCCCCGGCGGCGGTGCCTATCACGCCATCGTCGGTTCGCTGCTGCAGGCCGCAGTGTGTGCGGTCATCTCGATCCCGATCGGCGTGTTCGTCGGTATCTTCCTCGTCGAGTACGGCGGCGGTACCCGACTGGGCAAGGTGACGACCTTCATGGTCGACATCCTCACCGGTGTGCCCTCGATCGTCGCGGCACTGTTCATCTACGCGTTGTGGGTGGCCACCCTGGGCTTCGAGCGCTCCGGCTTCGCGGTGTCACTGGCGTTGGTGCTGCTGATGATTCCGGTGATCGTCCGCTCCACCGAGGAGATGCTGCGGATCGTGCCGATGGATCTGCGCGAGGCCAGCTACGCACTGGGCGTGCCGAAGTGGAAGACGATTTCGGCGATCGTGATCCCCACCGCGTTGTCGGGCATCGTCACCGGCATCCTGCTGTCGCTGGCGCGGGTCATGGGTGAGACGGCGCCGCTGCTGATCCTGGTGGGCTACTCAACGTCCATCAACTTCGACATGTTCGGCGGCTTCCAGGGCTCGCTACCCGGCATGATGTTCGACCAGGTGTCGGCCGGCGCGGGTGCCAACCCGGTGCCCACGGACCGCCTGTGGGGCGCTGCCCTCACCCTGGTCCTGCTGATCGCGCTGCTGAACGTCGGCGCCCGGTTCATCGCCAAATTCTTTGCCCCCAAGAAGGTCTAGAGAAAGCGAAGTCTGACACCATGGCAAAACGTCTGGACCTCAAGGACGTCAACATCTACTACGGCGCGTTCCACGCCGTGGCCGACGTGTCGATGTCGGTACCGCCGCGCAGTGTGACCGCGTTCATCGGTCCGTCGGGCTGCGGCAAGTCGACGGTGCTGCGCACCCTCAACCGCATGCACGAGGTCATCCCCGGGGCGTATGTCACCGGTTCGGTGCTGCTCGACGGTGACGACATCTACGGCGCCGGTGTCGACCCGGTCGGTGTGCGCAAGACCATCGGCATGGTGTTTCAGCGGCCGAACCCGTTCCCCACCATGTCGATTCGCGACAACGTCGTGGCGGGCCTGAAGTTGCAGGGGGTTCGGAACAAGAAGACCCTCGACGAGACGGCCGAGCGGTCACTCAAGGGCGCCAACCTCTGGAACGAGGTCAAGGACCGTCTGGACAAGCCCGGCGGCGGTCTGTCCGGCGGTCAGCAGCAGCGCCTGTGCATCGCCCGTGCCATCGCGGTGCAGCCCGACGTGCTGCTCATGGACGAGCCGTGCTCCGCGCTGGACCCGATCTCGACCCTGGCGATCGAAGACCTGATCTCGGAACTCAAGCAGGACTTCACGATCGTCATCGTCACGCACAACATGCAGCAGGCTGCTCGGGTCAGCGATCAGACGGCGTTTTTCAACCTCGAGGCCACCGGCAAGCCGGGCAAGCTCATCGAGATCGACGACACCGAGAAGATCTTCTCCAATCCGTCGCAGAAGGCCACCGAGGACTACATCTCGGGCCGCTTCGGCTGAGCCGAAGAGTAGATGTAGCGGCTGAGCCGAAGAGTAGATGTAGCGGCTGAGCCGAAGAGTAGATGTAGCGGCGGAGCCGAACAGAGCAACGACAAACCCCCGGGGTGCTCCCCGGGGGTTTGTGTTTTCCAGGCTGGTTTCAGCGGGCTGCCGGAAGTTGCTCCTCGTCGGGGTTGTGGCCGGTGACCTGGAAGATCACCCGGCGGGCCACCTCGACGGCGTGGTCGGCGAAGCGCTCGTAGAACCGGCCCAGCAGAGTCACGTCCACCGCCGCGGCGACGCCGTGCTTCCAGTCGCGGTCCATCAGCACGGTGAAGAGGTGTCGATGCAGGTCGTCCATCGCGTCGTCGTCCTCGCGGATCCGGGCTGCTTTCTCCGGGTCCTTGGTCAACAGCACCTCCTGGGCGCTGTGGCCCAGGTCCACCGCAACACGCCCCATTTCGGCGAAATAGCCGTTGACCTCTTCAGGCAACGCGGGCTGAGGGTGACGCCGCCGCGCGATCTTGGCAACGTGCAGCGCAAGCGCACCCATCCGGTCGACATCGGCGACGATCTGGATCGAGCTGACCACCGCGCGGAGATCGCCGGCGACCGGAGCCTGAAGCGCCAGGAGCACGAAGGCGTCCTCCTCGGCGCGTGCGCTCAGCGTCGCGATCTGGTCGTGGTCGGTGATGACCTGTTCGGCCAGGGGCAGATCGGCCTGCAGGAGGGCCTGCGTGGCGCGCTCCATGGCAACCCCTGCAAGTCCGCACATCTCGGCCAGCCTGTTGGTCAGGGCATCCAACTGCTCATGGTAGGCGGTACGCATGACCCAAGCCTACGGGCTGATCGTGCTGGTCGTCACGATTAGGTCGGTGAACGAAAGGTGAATGCCACCTGCCCAGATGTCGCTACGAGTTAGTCGCGAATACCCCGGTGGGTTCTACTCGCAGCTGGTGTCGGCGGCGTTGGTGACCGTCAGATCCTCGGGCAGCGAGACGGGGGTGTCGTCGTCGCCGTGGATGATCCGCAGCTGGACGGAGGAGCCGCTCGGCGCGGGTGCGTCTACCGCGTTGAAGTCACTGCCCAACACCACCTGCACGACGTCTCCCATGCCGGTCACGCGTTCGATGGTGGGTTCAGCAAACGACGAGGCCACTGTCGCAGCAGCTTTCTCGTTGCCGGGGGAGTAGAACACCGTGGTCCGCGTCAGCGGGCCCGGGTAGTCGTCGGGTGTGGTGATGTTGAAGCCGTGGCTCTGGAGCTCGTCGGCGGCGCTGTTGGCCAGACCGCTCTCGGAGGTGGAGTTCGACACCTGCACGGTGACGGCGGACGGGTCGGTGGTGATGGCGTCGACCGTCTCGCCGTGCTCGGTGGCGGGGTCGCCGTTGGTCGAGTTCGCCAGGTAGTCGGGGCCTTCGACGGGGGTGTTGTCCGCGTTGCGTTCTTCGGGGAGAGGGTCGTCGTTGATGATCGCCGAGAACAGCGCCCGCATGTCGTCGGTACGGGGAACTTCGTTGCCCCACTCGTCGGCATAGCCGACCGTGGGGACCGTCACGAACGTGATACGGCCCGCGGAGACGCCCTGGATCGACTGGCCGAGTTCGACGAGGTCCTTGGTGTCCATGTTGTCGACGTAGCTGTCGTGGATGAACATGTTCACCACGTTGTTGAGTTTCGACAACGAAAAGAAGGTGTCGCTGGAGATCAGCGAACGCAGCAGCGAGGACAGGAACAGCTGCTGGCGTTTGATGCGGCCGTAGTCGCCGTTGACCTCGGTGGTCACGTGCCGCGCCCGGACATAGTTGAGGGCAGTGTGGCCGTCGACGACCTGGCGGCCCGGGTTGGCCAGCACGGTTCCCAGAATGCCGTCCTCGAGCGGCTGGGTGGTGCACACCTCGATGCCGCCCAGCGCGTCCACCATCTTGGAGAAGCCGGCGAAGTCGACAGCCATGAAGCGGTTCACGTGCAGGCCGGAGAGTTTCTGGATCACCTTCACCAAGCATTTCGGACCGCCGACGGCGAACGCCGAATTGAGCTTGTACTCGGTGTAGACCTCGTCCTTGCCGTACATGGGCGACTCTTCGTCCATGATCGGGCCGTACTCCCGGGTCTGCGGGTCCCACGGCTCGCACAGCATCGGTTCGATCTCGAGGTCGCGGGGGAACGACACGGCGACCACCCGCTCGCGGTTGGCCGGGATGTTCACCAGCATGACGGTGTCCGACCGGGCGCCGGCGGCGTCGTCGATGGTTCCCGCACCCATGTCGGCGTTCTCCCCGAGTCGGGTGTCGGTGCCGACGATCAGGAAGTTCTCGTCGCCGAACTGGGCATTGGGGTCGACGATGTCGCGGGATTCGGGGTCCAGCGCCGAAACGCGGTTGAGCAAATTGTTCTTGGACGACTGCCATTGCCAGGCCCCGCCGGTGAGGGCCAGCGCGAGTACGGCGATCAGTGCCGCGGCGGCCCGCCCCACCAACGCGGCGCGCGGGTGACGCCGCCGTGCAGGCGCGGCGGTGGACGGGGCGGACGGTGCGGTCGGGTCCCGCAGTTCCGTGAGGTCGGGCAGGTCGACATACGGTGCCGCCGCGACCGGCAGCACCATGGTGTCGAGCTCGTCCTGCAGCGGGTACGGCTCGGGCTCGGGTTCTGGCTCGGGCTCGGGTTCTGGATCGGGCTCGGCGGCTGCGCGGTGACGTGTGCGGGGCTGTAACGGGGGATTGGTGGACGCTGTCTCTCCGGTGATCTTGGCGATCAGCTCGGCGACGGTCAGTGGGGCGGACTTCTCCGGGCTCGCGGACGGATCGTTTCGGCGGTTCGGCGGCGTGTCGTCTGGCGTCGACGACCCGCGTGCGGTAGTCCAGTGACCGTCGGGCGTGGTGCCTGCCCGGTCGTCTCCGGAGGGCGGACGGCCGGGAGTGGCGTGATCACCGTCACTCATGTTCCTACCGGCCTTCCAGCTCCCGTGGGCGTCTGACTGCAAGAGTGCGCGCCGTTGCGCACCGGACACGCGTGGTGCCGCTTGCCTGCCTACTGTCGTTAAGCACTGGTCACAGCCCC
Organism: Mycobacterium sp. PO1; assembly: GCF_017312405.1. GTDB lineage: Bacteria > Actinomycetota > Actinomycetes > Mycobacteriales > Mycobacteriaceae > Mycobacterium. The sequence goes on along the minus strand of NZ_BLTG01000001.1, from coordinate 6,213 downwards.
GCCGCCGAGACGAGGCACATCAAAGGTCCATCGTACTGAGACATGCTGAGAGAGGGCCAGCCGAAGCCCGGCGTCAGAAGTGTCTCGATAGCGTCTCGGAGCTGCGACGGGTCAGCCCCCCGAGTGCATCACCTCGGCGCCGGCAGGCACGGCGCAGTCGTCGGGATCGTCGAGCCAGCCCTCGGGCAACGACACCGACGCCGGCGACCCCTGGCGGCCGCGCGGCCCGTTCGCCGCGTCGGGGAACGGCACCTCCGGATCGAGTTGGTCGAGCAGCGCGTCCAGCTCGGAGATGGTCTTGACCAGGGCCAGGGATCGCCGCAGGTCCGCCCCTGCGGGGAACCCGTGCATGTACCACGCGACGTGCTTGCGCATGTCCCGCATGCCTTTGTCCTCTCCGAAATGCGCAGCGAGCAACTCGCCGTGTCTGCGAATGATCTGCGCAACCTCGCCGAGGTTCGGCGGGGCGGCGGGCGCAGTCCCGGTGAACGCGGCGGACAACTCGGCGAACAGCCACGGCCGCCCCAGGCAGCCACGGCCGATCACCACGCCGTCGCAACCTGTCGCGGCCATCATGGCCAGCGCGTCACGAGCGTCGAAGATATCACCGTTACCCAGCACCGGAACATTCGTGACGTGGGCCTTCAACGCGGCGATCTGGTCCCAGTCGGCGGAACCGGAATAGCGCTGAGCCGCGGTGCGGGCGTGCAGCGCCACCGCGGCGGCGCCCTCTTCGGCCGCGATGCGGCCGGCATCCAGATGCGTGTGGTGGTCGTCGTCGATGCCGATGCGGAACTTCACGGTCACCGGAATGTCGGTGCCCTCGGTGGCGCGTACCGCGGCGCGGACGATCTCGCCGAACAGACGCCGCTTGTAGGGCAGCGCGGCGCCCCCGCCGCGCCGGGTCACCTTGGGCACCGGGCAGCCGAAGTTCATGTCGATGTGATCGGCCAGGCCTTCGTCGGCGATCATCTTCGCCGCGGCGTAGGTGTTGGCCGGGTCGACGCTGTAGAGCTGGAGCGACCGCGGTGACTCGTCAGGGGCGAACGTTGTCATGTGCATGGTGACCGGGTGCCGCTCGACGAGCGCGCGTGCGGTGACCATCTCGCAGACGTACAAGCCGCTGACGGTGCCGGCGCGGCTCAACTCGAGTTCGCGGCACAGGGTGCGGAAGGCGACGTTCGTCACGCCGGCCATCGGGGCCAGCACGACAGGAGACCGCAGCGCGATCGGCCCGATCTCCAAGGGGGATCGGGCCGACAGCGGTGCGTGGGTGGGCGGGGCCGCCGACGTCACTGTCCCGAGGAGGAGCCGACCAGTTGCTCCTTGGCGGCCTTCTTCTCGGCCATCTGAGCGAGCCGCTCCTCGCGACGCTGCTTGGCGATCTCGAACTTGTCGACCGCTTCCTGCAGTTCCTCGACCAGCGCCCCGAGGTCGTCACGCATCCGGGCGCTCTCGCCGTTGAAGTCCTCACGCTCGAAGATGCGCCACTTCTTGAGCACCGGCATCACGATGTCGTCGAGGTGGATGCGCGGGTCGTACACCCCGCCCGAGGCGATCGTCACCGCGCGGCGGCGGAAATCCGGGATGGTGTAGCCGGGCATCTTGAAGTTGCGCAGCACCTTGTGCAGCGACTTCATCGCCTGGTTCGGCGCGATCTCGAAGCCCGCTTCGGAGACATCGCGGTAGAAGATCATGTGCAGGTTCTCGTCGGCCGAGACGCGCTGCAGCAGCTGATCGGCGATGGGGTCCTCGCACGCCTTACCGGTGTTGCGGTGCGACACGCGGGTGGCGAGCTCCTGGAACGTGACATAGATCACCGAGTCGAACAGGCTCTCGGCGAACAACTCGAGTCCGCCCTGCTGGTTCTGGCCCGGGCTGAAACCGCGGGTCATCTGCTCGACGCGCAGCATCTCCAGCTCGACGGGGTCGACGTTGCGGGTGACGACCAGGTAGTCACGCAGCGCGATGCCGTGCCGGTTCTCCTCGGCGGTCCATCGGTTGACCCAGAAACCCCACGGCCCGTCCATGCTGAAGTTCATCGCGATCTCGCGGTGATAGGACGGCAGGTTGTCCTCGGTGAGCAGGTTCGTCAGCATCGCGACCCGGGCCACCTCGGAGAGCTTCGACTGCTCGATGTCCCAATCCTGGCCACCGAGAGCGTAGTAGTTCTTGCCGTCCGACCAGGGGATGAAGTCGTGCGGATTCCAGTCCTTCTTCATCCGCATGTGGCGGTCGACCAGGGGCTCGACGACGGGCTCGAGTTCGCGCAAAAGCTGTAGGTCGGTCAGGTCTTTCGACACGACACCTCCCAGTTATCTGTACCTGATGGTTGCAGTCAATATATCTGTGTACGGCGGTGACATTCAAGTCGCCACGCGGTGGCGCGCACCCAGGTCGGGCGGGGTTTCAGCGGCCGGCTGCGCTGAGCAACAGCTCAACGCAGTGGTCGATGAACTGCTCGCGGGTCGCGGGCAACCTGCCGTCGAGGTACGCCGTGAACAATGCAGTGAGTGCCCCGATCAGCCCGGTCGCAACCATGACCTGCGCGGTGGGGTCGGTGATCCGGGTCAGCTTGCGCTGCAGCAGGTCGATGAAGTTGGGCATCCACCGCGCGCCGGAGCGCGCGAGGACCGGCTCGGCTTCGGGTGCCAGCAGCAACACGCGGCCGCGCACCGGGTCGTCCACCATGAGGGCGACGAAGCGTTCGACCGCGCTACGCGGGCTGTCGGACTCCATCAGCGTCGACATGGCTGTCGCGCACACCTCGTCGTAGGCCGCGGCGACGAATTCGTCGCGATCGGTGAAGCTCTCGTAGAAGTAGCGTTCGGTCAGTCCGGCGGCGCGGCACACCGCGCGAACGGTCAGGCCGGGGCCGTCGGGGCTGCCCAGCAGGGTGATGCCGGCGGAGAGCAGTTCGTCGCGGCGAAGAGCGGGGCGCTCCCGCAGCGGGACGCCCGACCACCTGCCGCGTCGTTGACCGGACGGCACCGCTCTCCTAAGCTCCTCGATGACAACGTATGTAGTCAAAATTTCGTGAGGCGTACGCGTCTCTCCGACCTCTCGAGGGAAGTTCGACCAGTGACTCAAGATACGTCCGCGGCAGGCCCCGAGACCACGGGATCGGCCCATGACCCCGAGCCCCTGGCGACCGGCTGCCCGGTCAGCGGCGGCTACGACGCTCCGCCGCAGCCGTTGGGTCCGGACTCGCTGACGTGGCGGTACTTCGGCCAGTGGACCGGCATGCTGCAAGGGCCGTGGGCGGGGTCGATGCAGAACATGCATCCCCAGCTGGGCGCCGCGGTCCAGCAGCACTCCATCTTCTTCCTGGAGCGGATGCCGCGCCTGTTCCGGTCCGTGTATCCCATCGGCGGCGTCGTCTTCGACGGTCACCGGGCGCCCACCACGGGCGCGCAGGTCCGCGATTACCACATCGGCATCAAGGGCGTCGACGATCAGGGCCGGCGCTACAGCGCGCTAAACCCCGAGGTCTTCTACTGGGCGCACGCGACCTTCTTCAAATCCACGCTGCTGGCGGCGGAATGGCTGGGCGGTGGCCTCACCGAGGAACAGAAGCGCCAACTGTTCGACGAGCACGTGCAGTGGTACCGGATGTACGGCATGAGCATGAGGCCCGTGCCCAAGTCCTGGGAAGACTTCCAGCAGTACTGGGACCACATGTGCCACAACGTGTTGGAGAACAACTGGGCGGCCCGGGCCGTGCTCGACCTGTCGACGATGCCCAAGCATCCGTCGCTGGAATGGATGCCGGACTGGATGTGGCGGCTCAATGTCGCCGCGATGCAACAGTTCTTCAACTTCACCACCGTCGGCCTGTTCGACCCCGCAGTGCGCGAACTGATGGGCTACACCTGGTCGCCGCGGCAGGAGCAACTGCACCGCGCGTTCGGTACCGCGATCTACCGCCTGACCCGGGTGCTGCCCAAGCGCATGCTCATGCACCCGCGTAAACGCTCGGCCTGGGACCGCGCGCACGGCCGACTCCCGGTGGATGCGCCGTTGGTGGAGACGCCGGCCCGGAACCTGCCGCCCGTCGAGTACCGCGACGACCCACACTTCTACAGCCCTGAGGTCTGACCCCCCGCTACAGTGTGCCGATGCGTTGGGCGCGGGGGGCGGGATTCGGTTCTGCGATGGCGGTTCTCGTCGCCGCGACAGCACTGGCCGGTGGCGCAGGCGCAGAGCCGCGCGCGCCACGTCAGCTGATCGTGGTCAGCGCTCCGGCCGCCGACTCGCCGGTTGCCACATTGACGGCTTATGAGCGCGACGGTGCGCACTGGCGAGAGGTGCTGGGGCCCGTCCGTGCCGACCTGGGTGAGCTCGGTGTCGGTGCCCCGCAAGACGATGTGTTCCGCACCCCGGTGGGTACGTTCCCACTCGGACAGGCCTTCGGTCGCGAACCCAACCCGGGCACGCGGATGCCGTATTTCCAGGCCACCGACGAGGACTGGTGGGACGAGGACGTCGACTCGCCGACCTACAACACCCACGTGCACGCTGCCGAGATCGACTCCGACGACGCCGAGAACCTGTACGACTCCGGCGGCATCTATGACTACGCCGTGCTCATCGACCACAACCCGGAGCGCATTCCGGGTAGGTCGGCGGGCATATTCCTGCACGTGTCCGACGGTGAACCGACCTGGGGGTGCGTGGCCATCGGGCGCGAGGACATGCGCTCGGTGCTGGAATGGCTCGACCCCGCCGCCCAACCCGAGATCACCATCGGGGTGGGCTTGACCGGCCCTCCGCCGACGGCCTGAACTTCCTGCGTCGGTGCTGCGCCGGCTGCGCCGTGTACTCGCAGTTTCCCGCACTGACTGCAGTCTCGACGCGGTGTGGTGAGGTTTGTCGAGCGCGGGGTTTGGCTAGCTTGGAAAGCATGCACGCGCAGCAGGAGGTCCTCGGCGGACGCTACGAGCTGCGCGGCGTGCTCGGCCGCGGCGGCATGGCCGAGGTCCGGGACGCATGGGACCGCCAGCTCGGCCGCCCGGTCGCGGTCAAACTGCTCCACCCGGGCGTGAGCACCCAGCCCGACACCCGGCGCCGGTTCGCCACCGAAGCGCGGGCCGCCGCGGTGGTGAACCATCCGCACGTGGTCGCAGTGCACGACACCGGAGTCCACCAGGGCCGCCACTACATCGTGCTGGAGCGCCTGCCCGGCCAGAGCCTGGCCGACGTCCTGGCGCAGTCCGGGCCGCTCCCTGCCGACCACGTCCGCGCCATCCTGCGCGACGTCCTCTCGGCGTTGCAGGCGGCGCACGCCAGCGGCGTGCTGCACCGCGACATCAAGCCGGCCAACATCCTGTTCACCCCGTTCGGGGCTGTGAAGATCGCCGACTTCGGCGTGGCCAAGAGCGCCGACACCCCGCAGACGCTGACGAACCGGGTGTTCGGAACCATGGCCTATCTGCCTGCCGACCGCATCGCCGGGCGGCCCGCCACCGCCAGTGACGACCTCTACGCCCTCGGTGTGGTCGGCTACGAGGCGCTCACCGCCCGGCGTGCCTATCCGCAGGAGAACCTCGCCGCGTTGGCCGACGCCATCAACGCCGGACGGCTGCCGCCGCTCAGTGCCCTGCGACCGGACATCGACCCGGCTCTGGTGAGCACCATCGAACGTGCGATGGCGCGGGATCCGCGCTGGCGTTTCGCCACCGCGCAGCAGATGCGCGCCAGCCTCGATCCGCCCGTCGCGCGGGTCCAGCGCACCGGTGTGGTGTTGGCGGCCGCAGCAGCCGTCCTGGCCGTTCTCATAGTTGTCGCGCTGCTTCTGGCGCTCTGACCAACGGCGTGCGTGACCTGGGGAAATGACGTGAACGACGCACTGTGCCACCCTGGGATGGAGCGATGCTAACCGGCCAATTCCGGTCCGGTAACGATCCGCGCGTCGTATTCAGAAATGCCTCGCGGTGCTGTACATTGCGGGTTTTTTCCGTATCTTGCTAGACGTGGGTCGTCACTCGATAGTCAAAAAGCGACGCAACCCGGCGGTGTATGTGGCCTCGGTGTGCGCGCCGGCCGCCGTCCTCTTGGTCGGCAAGGGAGATCCGGGACCCGTCGCCGAGATCGCCGCCCAGCCGGTTGCAGAGGCCACCCCGCCGGCCGCCGACACCCACCCCCCGGCCGCCGACCCCAACGCTGCGGCCGGGGGGTGGGTGTCGGCGGCCGGCGGGGTGGCCTCTGCAACCG